>JABGUL010000015.1 GCA_018646605.1 Flavobacteriaceae bacterium | reverse complement strand
TGTAATAAAATTGTGTTTGATGACAGACAGATGAGCTTTAGAGCAACAGAGCGATTAATCAAAAGTGGTTGTAGAAAAATTGTGTTTTTTAGAGATAGTTTAATTTCTCAAAACTCAATTGATCAATTTATCGGGTATAGAAATGCATTAGAGCATTACAAGATTAACTTTGACAATAAATTTATTCTTATCTCCGAGAAAAAAAATGATAAAGAAACGTACAAACTGATTGAAAAATTATTCGTTTCAAAAAATACGTTTGATGGTTTATTCACCCCCAATAACTTTATTTACTCTGGTGTTTCAAGATTTATTGAAGACAACAAAAAAAGAATCACTAATAAGGTTAAAATCATATGCTTTGATGAAATTAACTTTATGAAAAATACACATTCAGAAGTACATTTAATCCAGTTAAATGGAAATAAAATGGGAGCAAAAATCTTTAATACATTTTTACAAGAACAAACACTTTTAAAGAATAAAGTTCCATCAACTTTTAATACAGAAATTTTAGAATCAACATTTTTAGAAAAGTAAAGCAAAAAAAAAATCTACTGATTCCTTTTGATAGAATTGTAAGATCTATTCCTTCGTTTCGGGTAATAATTGATGATCAAAAAGCAGCATTTCTAGCCACTAAACATCTGATTAAAGAAGGATGTAAGAACATTGCACATTTTAGAGGAAATCTGATTCCTCAAATGTCCATAGACCGCTTTATTGGATATAAAAAAGCCTTAGAACTCTACAACCTGCCTATTCAAAAAGAATGGTGCCTTGTTTGTGAAGATGATAGTTTTAAAAATGGATATGAAAACGCAAAAAAACTTTTAAAAATTACTCCTGATGTTGATGGTCTATTTTCGATAACAGACAGAACTGCTATTGGCGCCATGAATTATTTCAAAAAAAATGGCTTGAAAGTTCCAGAAGACATTGCCGTTATTGGGTTTAGTAATTGGAAAGTTTCAGCACTCACCTCACCCTCTTTAAGCAGTGTGAAACAAAATGGCGTTAAAATGGGTAAAAAAGTGATCGAGTTATTTATCAAAACTCAAAAAGAAAACAAGGAAGAAAAAAAAGAATTTAAAACAATTAAAATACCAACAAAAATTTGCCTTAGAGAATCCTCTATGAGGACAAAAACTTAATATTACGCTGTAATCCTGCAAATTTTGCACGCTTTACTGCGCTTTTTTGAAATACTCTTTTAAAAGTCTCTTCCGTCAATTCACGCCAATCTCTGGAACTCAACTCCAACAACTCTTTTTTAGGGATAAAATCAATCTCTTGGTGTGGAGTAGCAAATCGATTCCAAGGACACACTGTTTGACAGATATCACATCCAAAAGCCCAACCTTCCATTTTACCTTTGAAAGTCTCAGGAATCGCTTCTTTTAGCTCAATAGTGGCGTATGAGATACATTTACTTCCATCGATCTGATAAGGAGCTGTGAGAGCTTCGGTAGGACAGGCATCAATACAGGCAGTGCAACTTCCACAATGATCCGCTACTGGAAGATCATATTCCAACTCAAGATCAATAATAAGTTCTGCAATAAAGAAAAAAGAACCCACTTGTTTAGAAATTAAATTTGTGTTTTTACCCACCCATCCTAAACCAGCACGACTTGCCCAAGCCTTGTCCATTACAGGGGCAGAATCCACAAATACGCGACCATCCACTTCTCCAATCTCTTCTTTTAAATAGATCATCAATTGAGTCAATTTATCTTTAATTACGTTATGGTAATCTTGTCCATAAGCATACGAAGCTATTTTAGGAGCCTTAGGATCGATTTGTTTTTCATCACTATAATAATTCAACAATAAGGACACTACGCTTTTTGCTCCAGGAACCAGAACCGTTGGATCAAGGCGCTTATCAAAATGGTTTTCCATATAAACCATATTGCCATGCCTTCCTTCTTGTAGCCACTGCTCTAATTTAGGTGCTTCTTTTTCTAAAAAACCTGCTTTTGCAATTCCACAAGATAGAAATCCTAAGTCTTTAGCTTTACTTTTTATAATTTCGGAATAGTGCGCTTTTCGATTGAGCATTAGTAGAGAAGCTATTAAAACAAACCGCCTTGGTTTCCTTTGATTCTCCCCAAATGCTTGTAGGCTAATTCCGTTACTTCGCGACCCCGAGGTGTTCGAACTATAAAACCTTGTTGGATTAAAAAGGGTTCATACACTTCTTCAATGGTCTCTCCATTTTCAGAAACGGCAGTCGCTAAGGTTGTAATTCCAACGGGACCCCCTTTAAACTTATCTATTAGAGTAGTCAAAATTTTATTGTCCATTTCATCCAAACCATGAGTATCCACTTGCAATGCTTTTAAGGCATATTGGGTAATCTTCATGTCGATCGTTCCGTCTCCTTTAATCTGTGCAAAATCTCGAACACGTCGCAAGAGTGCATTTGAAATTCTAGGGGTGCCTCTACTCCTTCCAGCAATTTCTATAGCTGCTTCTTGAGCTATCGGGACATTAAGGATTTCTGAACTTCGTTCCACAATGGTGGAAAGTAATTCTGTAGAATAATATTCTAAACGATTACTAATCCCAAAACGAGCACGCATAGGTGCTGTCAAAAGACCAGAACGAGTGGTTGCTCCCACCAAGGTAAAAGGCTCTAAATTGATCTGAACCGTTCGTGCATTGGGACCTGACTCGATCATAATATCAATTTTATAATCTTCCATAGCAGAGTACAAATATTCCTCTACAATAGGACTAAGACGATGGATCTCATCAATAAATAAAATATCTCTAGGCTGAAGATTGGTCAACAACCCAGCTAAATCTCCTGGCTTATCCAAAACTGGTCCAGAAGTAAGTTTTATACCTACTTGTAATTCGTTTGCTAATATATGAGCTAGGGTGGTTTTTCCTAGTCCTGGAGGGCCATGAAACAAGGTGTGATCTAGCGCCTCATCTCTTTGCTTTGCTGCTTGAACAAAGACTTTTAAGTTTTCTAGAATTGCATCTTGCCCAGCAAAATCAACAAAACTTAATGGCCGTAAAGCACGGTCAATGTCTTGCTCTTCAGGAGTGAAATTTTCGTTAGTGGGATCAAGATTTTCATTCATTATTTCAAAGATACTTCATTCTTAGGAAAAATTGAGTGTTACTTGAACAGGTGTCGCTTGTGAAAAAAAATATCCAAAAAAAAAAGCCTTATTAACTGAAGTGAATAAGGCTCTGTAATTTTTCAAAGGTTGTTAATGCTGTAACTCCTGTTCCCCTTCTTTTAGAGGTATATGCTGTGGAATGAAGTCTTCCTCAAAACCAGGTTTTGAATAATCATAAGCCCACCGGTGAACGTGAGGAATTTCTCCAGGCCAGTTTCCATGAATATGCTCAACTGGAGCAGTCCATTCTAAAGTGTTAGATTTCCATGGATTCAATTCTGTTTCTTTACCATAGAACATGCTATGAATAAAGTTGTATAAAAACACTAACTGGGCAGCTCCTGCCACTAAAGCAAATACTGTAATCAATACATTTATATCCGCTAAATCATCAAAATAGGGAAACGCTGTGTTTGTATAATATCTACGTGGAAGTCCTGCCATTCCAATAAAGTGCATTGGGAAAAATACGCCGTAAGCACAAATAGCGGTTACCCAAAAATGGAAGTAGCCTAAATTTTTATTCATCATCCGACCGTACATTTTAGGGAACCAGTGATATACTCCTGCAAACAGACCGTATAAAGCAGAAATACCCATCACTAAGTGGAAGTGTGCCACAACAAAATAAGTATCATGTACATTAATGTCCAGGGTACTATCCCCAAGGATAATTCCTGTTAAACCTCCTGTAATGAAAGTAGAAACCAAACCAATAGAAAACAGCATCGCAGGATTCAATTGTAGATTACCTTTCCACAAGGTAGTGATGTAGTTAAATGCTTTCACTGCTGAAGGAATTGCAATCAGTAAGGTTGTAAAGGTAAATACGGAACCTAAGAAAGGATTCATTCCTGAAATAAACATGTGATGTCCCCATACGATGGTAGACAAAAATGCAATCGCCAAAATAGATGCAACCATCGCTCGGTATCCGAAAATAGGTTTACGTGCATTTGTCGCAATAATTTCAGAAGTAATTCCTAAAGCTGGAAGCAATACAATATAAACCTCAGGGTGCCCTAAGAACCAAAATAAATGCTCATATAATACTGGGGATCCCCCTTGATAATGCAAAACCTCTCCTTGTATAAATATATCTGAAAGGAAGAATGAAGTACCAAAACTTCTGTCCATAATCAAAAGTAAAGCTGCAGACAATAAAACTGGGAAGGAAACCACACCAATAATTGCTGTTACAAAAAATGCCCAAATGGTTAGAGGTAAACGAGTCATACTCATTCCCTTCGTTCTAAGATTGATTACCGTTACAATATAATTCAATGAACCCAATAAAGAAGAGGCAATAAAAATAGCCATAGAAACAAGCCATAACGTCATACCAGTTCCCGAACCAGGCTGGGCTTGAGGCAAGGCGCTAAGGGGTGGATAAATGGTCCATCCTGCAGCTGCAGGTCCAGCCTCAACAAAAAGAGAAATAACCATAATCACACTAGACAAAAAGAACATCCAATAGGAGATCATATTTAAAAGCCCTGATGCCATATCTCGTGCTCCAATTTGTAATGGAATAAGTAAGTTACTAAAAGTACCACTCAGACCAGCAGTCAAAACAAAGAACACCATGATAGTACCGTGAATAGTAACCAAAGCCAAATAAACATTAGGGTCCATAACCCCGTCAGGAGCCCATTTACCCAAAAGAACTTCAAAAATACCAAAAGGTTTTTCAGGCCAAGCCAATTGTAATCGGAATAAAAGGGACATTGCAATTCCAATAATTCCCATGAACAAACCTGTAATCAAATATTGCTTTGAGATCATTTTATGATCTTGGCTAAAAATATATTTTGTTACAAAGGTTTCTTTATGATGATGCCCGTGATCCTCTTCGTGTTCTTGCGCTGCTACTGTTGACATATCTGTAATTTTAAATTTAATCTATTGAATAACTTCTGCAAAGGTTTGTTGCTCAGTCATCCATTTTTCATAATCTTTTTCTGATTCTACTATAATTTTCATCTGCATGTTATAGTGTGATGCTCCACATATTTTATTACAAAGTAAAAGGTAATCAAACTCATAAGGATCCAATGCAGAATCACCACTCGCGATCAATTCTTGACTTTTCTGAGATCTAATCTTATTAATTTTCTTAACCTTGGCAATCATATCTGGATTTTGACGCATTTCTTCAGTAGTTGTTTTGGGAGTGAATGCAAATTCAGTAATCATACCCGGAACACAATTCATCTGTGCCCTAAAGTGAGGCATATAGGCAGAGTGAAGAACATCCTGAGAACGCATTTTAAATATCACTTCTCTACCAACTGGCAAATGCAATTCTTGAACGACTACATCATCAAATCCATTTGGATCAGTAGCATCAATACCAACCAGGTTTTTTCCGTCAAAATCTTGTAAAAAACGAACATTAGCATCACCTAAAACACCATCTTCACCAGCATAACGAGCTTTCCAATTAAATTGCTGTGCATACAACTCAACAACTAGTGCCTCGTCGTTTTCTTCAACGGTCATAATATCTGTCCAGGTATAAAGACCATACAAAATAAGTCCTGCTAAAGTAATCACAGGAATGATGGTCCAAATCATTTCTAGTTTATCATTATCAGCGTAGAATAATGCTTTCTTTCCTTTCTCACCACGGTATTTATAAGAAAAATAATGCAGTAAGGCCTGAGTTATTGTTTGTACAAAAAAGATAAGTGCAAAAGAAATCCACATTAATTGATCGTAATCACCTCCGTGTTCTGAGGCTGCTTCAGGTAATAAAACATCACTATACGCCCAAAATGAGTAGAGTGTTAAAACATAAATGAAGATTAAGAAAGCAAACATCAGCTTTCCATTCAAGTCGTTATCCTTGTCATTTGCCACTTGTGTATTTACTTTCTTTTCTTGAGAAAGCTCAAATATCTTTGTGATTTGCCATAGCGCAATAGCGATTAAAACAAGAACAGAAAATATCAATAAAACATTCATTTATCTTTTCGATTAAATTTTTTAATAATGAAAACGTTCACTTTCACCCATGTAAGGATCACCCTTAGCTAACAATGGTGCTTTTGTTAATTCTTTAAATACTACAAATATGAAGAGTCCAAGGAAGAATAAAAACCCTCCTATTTCAGCGGCTCCAATAAACCATTGATCACCAACAGCTGAAGGCATAATCATATTAAACACATCCATATAATGACCCAAAATGATTACAATTCCTGCCATTACAATAAAATAATTGATTCGTTTATAATCACTATTCATTAAGATCAAAAGTGGGAAAATGAAATTCATCACCACCATACCGAAAAAAGGTAGGTTATAGTCCTCAATACGTGTCATGAAATAGGTAACTTCCTCAGGAATATTAGAATACCAGATGAGCATGAATTGTGAAAACCATAAATAAGTCCAAAAAACACTAATCCCAAACATAAACTTACCTAAATCGTGAATATGAGAATCATTTACAAATTCTAAATATCCTTTTGATTTAAGATAAATGGTAACTAAGGCAATAGCTGTAATCCCTGACACAAACATGCTAGCAAATACATACCATCCAAACAATGTACTAAACCAATGAGGGTCAATGGACATAATCCAATCCCAGGACATGATCGATTCAGTTACGATATAGAAAACTAAAAAAGCAGCTGAAATTCTAAAATTCTTTTTATGATTTGATATGTCATTTGCTTCATCTTGAGCCAATGAAAATTTTCTTGAAAAATAACGATATAAAGACCATCCTGTTAAAAAGAAAACAGCACGAGACAAGAAAAAAGGAAGGTTTAAAAATCCTGTTTTTCCAGCAATTAATTTATCGTGTGCAACAATCTCTGGATCCATCCATATAAACAAGTGGTTGAAGTGCATTCCAGACAAGGCTAAAATTACAATTACTATGATACCTCCAGGAAGAAGATATCCTGTGATCCCTTCCATAACTCTATAAAGTACTGGCGACCAACCTGCTTGAGCCGCACGTTGAATTCCATAAAAAGCCAACACGCCTAGCGAAATCATAAAGAAGAAGAAAGCAGCTACATAAAGCGCAGCCCATGGTTTATTACTCAGCTGATGAAAAAGATGCTCGTCGTGACTTGTGTCGTGACCCTCTTCGTGTGAAGTGGTTCCATGCTCTTCTGAAGATGTCTCGTGGCTCTCTGAAATTGCATGCGAAGTTTCCTCCCCATGACTATCAGCTGGAGCAGCATCATGTGATTCTCCATGCCCATCTCCATGACTTGAAGCAACCATAGCTTTTGCTTCTTCAATAGTAGATGGAGCTGTTATAAAACCATATGCAAGACCTAGGAAACCAATCACCATAAAAGCGATTGCTAAATTTCTAAGTTTATTTGGAAAGGTATACATCATTCGATTTCCTTAATATTATTTAACAAGCTTACTTCTTAATTCCATTACATGCTGAGCAATTTCCCAACGCTCTTCTGCATTGACTTGACCCGCATGTGATCCCATAGCATTTTTACCATACATCAATACGTGGTAAATACTACCTGGGGTAATTTCTCTGTCTGCATAACTAGGAACTCCTAAAAACTTTTCTCTAGTCATCAGAATTCCTTGTCCATCACCTTTATTGCCGTGACAAACCGCACAATAAATACCGTACAGCTCTTTCCCATTCGCTTTATGAGCTTCAGAATTTTCAATAGAAGAATTTAAATTTGCTTTTGCATCTTCATATCCTTCGTTTGTGTCAGGGTAATCATAAGGTTCCCAACCTCTTGCAATAGATCCCTCTACAGGAACCTGTGCTTCAATACCATTCGCAAATGCATCTGAATCTGCGTAGGTTTCATAACCAATAGGCTCGTACATATTAGGAAAATATTGGTAATTCGGACGTGAATTGTCTGAACACGATTGGATTCCAAATACAAGAATCAGTAACGCGATAAGGCCTTTATAATTCATCTATTCTGGCTTTTCTATAATTGATACATCTATTGCACCTGACTTTTTCAAAAGGGCTTTAAGCGCTTTCTCATTGTCATGAAGTTCAATTTCTACTAAAAATTTATCATCCGTTGTTAACGGGTTAGGGTTTTCTGCCTTTTTGAAGGGCCATAATTTACTTCTCATATAAAAAGTAATCACCATTAAATGAGCTGCAAAAAACACAGTCAATTCAAACATAATAGGAACAAAAGCAGGCATGTTTTCCAAATAAGAAAAACTGGGCTTACCTCCAATATTTTGTGGCCAATCATCGATCATGATGAAATTCATCATAGCTACAGCAACACACAAGCCAATACACCCATAAATAAATGCCATAATAGCAATTCGGGTATCCTCAAGACCAAGTGCCTTGTCTAGACCGTGAACAGGAAAAGGAGTATATACCTCTTCTATATGATGTTTTTCTGAACGAATGGTTTTGACGGCGCTTAAAAGCACATCGTCGTCATCGTAAAGTGCGTGGACTACTTTATTACTCATGATTACCGTCTCTTAATTTTTTATACTTCTCTCCAGAAGATTTCAATATTGTTTTTACCTCTGCCTGAGCAATTACAGGGAAGGTTCTTGCGTATAACAAAAATAACACGAAGAAAAATCCAATCGTACCGATGAATATTCCAATATCCACAAAAGTGGGCGAGAACATAGTCCATGATGAGGGAAGATAATCTCTGTGAAGTGATGTTACAATAATTACAAAACGTTCAAACCACATTCCAATGTTTACAACAATAGATATTATGAAAGAGAACATAATACTGGTTCGTAGTTTTTTAAACCACATAAACTGTGGCGAAAATACATTACAAGTCATCATCGACCAGTAGGCCCACCAGTAGGGACCAGTTGCTCTATTTAAAAAGGCATATTGTTCGTATTCTACTCCAGAATACCAGGCTATGAATAGTTCGGTTATATAAGCCACACCCACAATAGAACCTGTAATCATGATTACAATATTCATCAATTCAATATGTTGAACGGTGATGTAGTTTTCTAAATTTGATACTTTTCGCATGATAATCAAAAGCGTATTTACCATGGCAAATCCAGAGAAAATAGCCCCTGCTACAAAGTAAGGAGGGAAAATGGTAGTATGCCATCCTGGAATTACTGAGGTTGCGAAATCAAAAGAGACAATGGTATGTACGGATAGTACTAAAGGGGTAGCCAAACCGGCTAACACCAAAGAAACTTCCTCAAAACGTTGCCAATCTTTCGCACGTCCTGTCCACCCAAAACTTAATAAGCTATATATTTTCTTTTGAAAAGGCATTACAGCACGGTCACGGATCATAGCGAAATCAGGTAACAATCCAGTCCACCAAAAAACTAACGAAACCGATAGATAAGTTGATATTGCGAAAACATCCCACAACAAAGGTGAATTAAAGTTTACCCATAAAGATCCAAATCCATTTGGAATAGGTAATACCCAATAAGCCAACCAGGGTCTACCCATGTGAATAATTGGGAACAGTCCTGCTTGGATCACAGAAAAGATAGTCATTGCCTCCGCAGAACGGTTGATGGCCATACGCCATTTTTGTCTAAATAAAAGAAGAACCGCAGAAATAAGTGTTCCTGCATGTCCAATTCCTACCCACCATACAAAGTTGGTAATATCCCAAGCCCAACCTACAGTCTTGTTCAATCCCCAAGTTCCAATCCCAGTTGAGATGGTGTAAATAATACAACCCACTCCCCAAAGAAAAGCAGTAAGTGCAATTCCAAAAACAATCCACCACTGCTTGTTTGCTGTTCCTTCAACAGGAGCTGCTACGTCCACAGTTACATCATGGTAAGACTTATCTCCCGTGACGAGTGGTTTTCTAATGGGTGCTTCGTAATGCGATGCCATACGGTCTATTTTTCTATACTAATTATACCTCGTCGGTATTTCTAACTTTAACATGATACATTACATTGGGTTTTGTACCCACGCTCTCTAACAAATGATACATGCGATCATCCTCGTGTAATGCTGCTACTTTACTTTCTTTATCATTGATATCACCAAAAACCATTGCACCAGTAGTACATGCATTCGAACAAGCGGTTTGGAATGTACCATCTTTAATTTCTTCTCCTTTTAGTTTGGCGTCAAGAATCGTCTTTTGTGTCATTTGAATACACATAGAGCATTTTTCCATAACTCCACGTGAACGAACTACTACATCAGGATTCAATACCATTCGCCCTAAGTCATTATTCATGTGATAATCAAACTCATCATTTTTATTGTACAAGAACCAGTTGAAACGACGTACTTTATAAGGACAGTTATTTGCACAGTAACGGGTTCCAACACATCGGTTGTAAGCCATATGATTTTGACCTTGTCTTCCATGTGATGATGCCGCAACAGGACAAACAGTTTCACAAGGGGCATGGTTACAATGCTGACACATAACTGGTTGGAAAGCAATCTGCGGATTTGCAGAGGCTTGCTCCATTTCACCAAAAGTACTTAAAGAGTCCCCAATTCCAGAAATTGCATCTTTCGTTTGGTTATCTCCTTCAAAACTTGTTGCAGAAGAATAGTACCGATCAATACGCAACCAGTGCATATCGCGTGACTTACGTACCTCCGCTTTTCCAACAACAGGAACGTTATTTTCAGCATGACATGCAACAACACAAGCGCCACATCCCGTACATGAATTCAAATCAATTGACAAGTTGAAATGATGACCAATACTTCGATCAAACTCTTGCCACATATCAACTTCAGGTGAAGTGACATCAAATTCAATATGGTTTTTTGAAACCTGAGGGGTTGCATTCCAATACTTTTTGTCTTTTGTGTTAAATACCTCAAGAGTAGTTTCTTTTACAATGTCTCCACGTCCCATTAGGGTATTGTGTAACTGAACACATGCGAACTCATGTTCTCCACTTGCAACTTGAATTTGAACTGCTTGAGTTTTTTGAGAACCTTCATATAATCCAAAGGCATTTACTCCGGTTTGCATTTCGGGTTTTAGCCCCATACGTTCACCATATCCAAAAGATAAGCCAACGGTTCCCTTTGCTTGACCTGGCTGAACAATAACAGGAACTTTAATCGTTTTTGAACCTACAGTAACATTAGCATAACTTCCGTTCAATGCACCATTAGCAGTATTTGTGTTTACTAAACCTAATCTGTTGGCATCAGCCATAGAAATGGTTAAATAATTATCCCAACTCACGCGTGTGATAGGGTCTGGAAATTCTTGTAGCCAAGGATTATTTGCTTGTTGCCCGTCTCCCATACCTGTCTTGGTATATAAAACCAGACTCATTTCTGGGGAGGTTGCGCTACGAAGAGAGGCTGTATTCAATCCTGAAAAATCAGCTGTAATATTTTCTATAGATGAGTCAGTAGAGAAGTAACCATCATGTAAGGCTTTACTCCAAGAACTTGAACCTAAAATTGATTCGTTCCAGTGCGCCTTGATTACATCATAGTACTTTGTGTTCTGACCCGACAATTTCAACAAGACATCTTGAAATTGTTGTGTGTCAAATAAAGGTCGAATGGTGGGTTGTGCAAGTGCAAAATGTCCCGCTTTCATTTCATAATCTCCCCATGACTCAAGGTAATGTGGAGTCGCCGCAACAAATTGAGAAGCGGCAGCAGTTTCATCTTTTTTAGAAGCAAAAGCTAAAGAAAATTCTAATTTTTTTATTCCTTCTGCCAAAGCTTCACCATTTGCTGTCGTAAAAATTGGATTCACTCCAATGGTAATTAAACCTTTAACTGCACCACTTTGAATATCAGCAAAAGCTTTATGAGCTGCAACCGTATTTCCTTGACGAATTAGCTTAGGGCTTTCCGGCTGGAAAGCATTACTTTTTAGCAGTGTATTGATCGCTAAAACTATACTCTGAGCCGTTTCATCTTCAATTCCAGTTATAATTACTCCATCAGGACCAGCAGCCTTAAGCTCACTTACAGCTTTATCTGCAGCTTCTTTCAACGTAGCGGATAAAGTACCACTAGACGAAGAACCTATTAGACTATCATATATATAGGCTAAAATATTTTTTTGCTCTCCTGGTGAACAAGGAACTCGATGATCTGCATTTGCCCCTGATAAGGACATGTTTGATTCAAACTGAGCATGCCAAAGCATTTCCGCTTTGCCATGATGTTTATGTGGAACCTTTGAAGCAGCATAGCCTTTAGCATAGCCACCTCCTTGCCAGTCACCCAGAAAATCTGCGTCAATAGCAATCAAGGTTTTAGCTTTAGAAAAATCATAGTCCGCTAGACCTCTAATTCCGTAATGTTTTTCATAAGCATTGAGCGCATCATCTGATGAGATAGCATCATATATTACATGCTTTACATTTGGAAAAGCAGTAACAAAATCACCTATAATTTTGTGTGAAGTTGGACTTGCTAATGTTGGAGTTATTAAAACAACTTCTTTATTTGTAGCTGCTAACGCTTTCAACATAGCGCCTGTCTGTAAGTAGAAATTATCCCAACTTACTTCATCGCCATTTGCTTCAGGTCCTTGAAGACGCATCGTGTCATAAAGTGATAAAACAGAAGCATGAATACGTGCATTTGCGATACCTAATGTAGGAGCCTCTGAATTACTCTCTACTTTAATTGGTCTTCCTTCTCTTGTTTTAATTAAAATACTTCCAAAGTCAAAACCGTCTGCAATTGTTGTTGCATAATAATTTGCTATACCTGGCCTTATCTGTTCGGGCTGAACAACATAAGGAACGGACTTAATGACAGGTCCTTCACAGGCTGCAAGTGTAGCAGCTGCTGTACTAAACCCAACATATTTCAAAAAATCACGTCGTGAGGTACTACTTTCTTCTAGCGTTTTTTCATCGCTTAAAAAATCTTCTGGAAGTTTAGAAACAAACTCATTTTGTTCCAACTTTTTAACTGCTACATTCTCAGGGTCGAGTTGATCAATGTTTTTCCAGTATGTCTTATTTGATGCCATAAATCTTTCTTGATCACCTTTTAATAGTGACATTTTCCACATTCTAAGCCACCCATCTGAGCAACTGTTAATTTTTCTACTCCGTATTTCTTCGAAAGAGACTCATGAATTTTAGCATAATATTCATTGCTTTCAACTTTCACATTTGTTTCTCTATGGCAATTAATACACCATCCCATAGTCAACGGTGAATATTGGTACATAATCTCCATTTCCTCAACAGGTCCATGGCATTTTTGACATGCAATTTCTCCAACTTCTACATGCTGCGCATGGTTGAAATAAACGAAATCGGGTAAGTTGTGAATGCGTACCCATTTTACTGGCTGTGTTTCTCCTGTATAAGCTTGATTGGTTTCATCCCAACCTACAGCGGCATATAACTTTTTAATTTCTTTGGTATAAAAGTCTTTTGTGTAACCATTTTCTAAATCTTCCTCACCATTGTATTCTGCGATGTTCCTGTGACAGTTCATACATACATTCAGAGAAGGTATCCCCGAATGTTTGGAAACACGCGCTGAGGAATGACAATACTTACATTCTATTTGATTTGCTCCAGCATGGATCTTGTGAGAGTAATGAATCGGTTGAACAGGCATATAACCTTGATCAACTCCAACTTGCATAAAAAATCCATATACGAAATAAGCACTACTCAAAAGAAGTAGAATAACGCTAATCATAACCAAAAATTGATTTTGAACAAATGCTAACCAGATAGGTGTTCTTTTAGGTTTAGCTGGAGGCGTTATGTCAACTCCACTGGCAGCTGCAATACGAATTAAGGTTTTTTGAACCAAAAACAACATCACAACAAGAACTAAAAAAACTAGTGATAAAGCTGCTAGAATAAGGGTGTTGCTTATTCCAGAGGAAGCTTGTACAGGTTGAGCAGACGCTCCTGCTGCTGCAACAGGCGCAGGTGGGGTGTAATCCGTGTACGCTATAATGTTATCAATGTCAGTAGTAGATAACTGAGGGAAGGAGGTCATCACAGAACCATTGTATTCTTCATAAATAGCAACAGCTTGTGCATCACCTGATTTAACCATAGCAGTACTATTTTTAATCCAGCTGTACAACCACTCTTTATCGTATTTTGCAGAAACCCCTTTTAATGCAGGCCCTACAGCACGCTTATTGATTTTGTGACAGGCGGCACAATTTGCATTAAATAGTTTTTTTCCCGCTTGAATTGCTGCATCATCTTGTGCAACAGTGTTAAAAGAGGTCAAAAGACTTAATAAAAACAATAAAGGGAAAACGAAGGATTTATTACATCTATTGATGCTAATCCTAATTGCAGTAATTGTATTGTGCTCCAAAATTTTTTTCTAAAATCCACGACAAAAATAAGTCATAGAGTCCTTTTTTAATACTTTAGAAAATAAGATTTTTATAATTTATAATTATTCTAAATAAGGATTTAGATTTGTTAAATTATAGTGTTCTAAAAATAATTTTTTGTTTTTTTGTGTTATGAAAAAAGTAGCTTGTAAATCCCTTTATTTATTGTTTTTTCTTGTGATTGGTTTTTTATCTCATGCACAAAAAGGAGAAATCAACATTAAACAAGATCCTAAAATAGACAGCTTGTTAAACAAAAAAATTGAATTGGATCGGGAGCGCTATTCTAAAGAGTATTATACGCTACAATTGTATTATGGAAATTTAGATCAAGCGAATGAAATTCTAAAAATTTCAAAAGAAAAATTTCCAAATATATCGGCTGAATTAAGTTTTGAAACCCCTAACTATAAAATACATGCAGGGCGTTTCAAAGACAAAATTAAAGGTTTAAAAACCCTTGACACACTTAAGCGAACTTTTCCTGCCGCTTTTCTTTTAGTAAAGAGAATGCCTTAGAGAGACTTTTTAACCGCTATTTCTTGGAATCCTTCAATCACATCATCAATCTTGATGTCGTTGTAATTTTTGATTTGAAGACCACAGTCATACCCTTTAGCAACTTCTTTAGCATCATCCTTAAATCGTTTCAATGAAATAAGCGAGCCTGTATGAATAACTACTCCTTCTCTAATGATTCGAATTCCAGAATTCCTTAGAATTTTACCAGTAGTAACCATACAGCCAGCAATGGTTCCAATTTTAGAAATCTTGAAAGTTTCACGTATTTGAGCAGTACCTGTAATTTCTTCACGCATTTCTGGAGAGAGCATTCCTTCCATTGCGTCTTTAATATCATTGATCGCATCATAAATAATAGAGTATGACCGAATATCGATTTCTTCTTTATCGGCTATGGTTCTTGCATTACCCATTGGGCGAACATTAAACCCAATAACGATGGCATCTGAGGCCGAAGCTAAAAGAACATCGGATTCCGTAATTGCTCCCACTCCTTTATGGATAATATTTATTTCGATTTCGCTAGTAGAAAGTTTTTGCAAAGAATCGGTCAAAGCTTCAACAGATCCATCTACGTCTCCTTTTAGGATTATGTTTAATTCTTTGAAATCACCAAGTGCAATCCTCCTACCGATTTCATCAAGTGTAATATGTCGCTGAGTTCTAACGCTTTGCTCACGAATCAATTGAGTTCTTTTTGCAGCGATTTGTTTTGCTTCTTTTTCGTCTTCTAAAATCATGAAGGTATCCCCTGCTTGTGGGGCTCCATCTAATCCTAAAACAGAAACTGGAGTTGCAGGAGTTGCTTCCGTAAGGCTTACACCTCGTTCGTTAACAATCGCTTTTACCTTACCGCTGTGTTTACCAGCAAGCATGTAGTCTCCCATTTTAAGGGTTCCATTTTGAACTAATACAGTTGAAACATATCCACGCCCCTTATCTAAAAACGCTTCAACTACTGTTCCTCGTGACTTTCTTGAAGGATTTGCTTTTAACTCGAGGAGCTCTGCTTCTAACAATACTTTTTCCAGAAGCTCATTGACTCCCGTTCCTTTGAGTGCAGAAACATCGTGAGATTGAATTTTACCTCCCCATTCTTCTACCATCAAATTCATACCCGCGAGGGCTTCTTTAATTTTTTCAGGATTAGCATCAGGTTTGTCTATCTTATTTATAGCAAAAATGATAGGAACACCTGCTGCTTGTGCATGGCTAATAGCTTCTTTTGTTTGTGGCATAATATCATCATCAGCTGCTACAACAATAATTGCAATATCCGTTACTTGAGCCCCACGAGCACGCATGGCTGTAAAGGCTTCGTGTCCAGGAGTATCTAAAAAAGTGATTTTCTGACCCTTTTCTAATGTTACTCCATATGCACCAATGTGCTGTGTTATTCCACCAGATTCTCCAGCAATTACATTTTCTTCTCTAATATAATCAAGCAAGGATGTTTTTCCATGATCTACGTGTCCCATTACGGTAACAATAGGTGCACGAGGCATTAGATCTTCTTCAGAATCAACCTCATCAATAATATTATCCTCTAAATCTGCTTTCTCGAAAGAAACATCATAGCCGAATTCATCCGCCACAATACTAAGAGTTTCTGCATCTAAACGTTGGTTCATGGTTACCATGATTCCAAGACTCATACAGGCTGAAATGATTTCAGTAGAACTAATGTCCATCATCGTTGCAACTTCGCCAACAGTAATAAACTCAGTTACTTTAAGCAGCTTACTGTCTGCCTCCATCTGTGCCATTTCCTCTTCAGACTTCTGACGGTGTTGTACACGTTTATCTCGGCGGTATTTGGCTCCTTTAGATTTATTAGACTTGCCTTGAAGTTTTTCAAGAGTCTCTCTAATTTGTTTTTGAACTTCTTCCTCTGAAGGCTCTTCTTTTTTAACAACTTCTTGCCTTGGACCTCTATTATTATTTCGCTTTCCGGCGTTATTTCTATTTGTGGCATTATTTCCACCACCTGGATTTGGAGATGGCTTTACATCTTTACTTATGCGTTTTCGCTTTCTTTTACGGGCATCCTCAACCGTTTTCTCTTTCTTATTTACTTCGTCCAAATTAATAGTCTGACCTGTTTTCTTGGGGCCTGACAATTTTTGGTACTGTGTCTTAAGTGTCTCATTTTCTGGCTCACCTTCTACAGTTGGAGGAATAGTAACTTCTGGAGCCGCTACTTTTTCCGGAACTTCAACCACTGCAGGAGAAACAACTACTGGAGTATCCTCCTGCTCTGTAGTAGTTTCCAGAGGGATATCCTCTTTCACCTCTGTTACGATTGCTTCCGTTTTAACTTCAGCTACAACAGGGGGTTCTGCCTCTTTTGGTGTTTCTTTTTTAACATCTTTTTTCTTACCACTTACCAAGTCAAGATCAATCTTACCAAGTGTTTTTGGTTTTTCAACAGCTACACGATTCGACTTTAAGATTTCTCTTTTAGCGATTTGCTCTAAACGGTCTTGTTCTTTTTTCTCTTGAATAACACGCAAGTCTTCTTTCTCTTTACGCTTTTCTTCACTCACCTCATGAGATGCATCTTTTTTAGATTTGTCCGTTACGAATTCATCCAAAAGAGTGTCATACAATTCTGTGGTGATTTTTGTGGTTGGACGTGCTTCAACATCCATACCTTTTTGAGCTAGAAATTCGACAGCACGATCTAAGGAAATATTTAATTCCCTTAAAACTTTGTTAAGTCGAATACTCGGTTGGTCAGCCATATATTAATTTCTATTTGCAAAAATAACAATTATTTTTGCAGTCTATTCTTCAAATTCTTCTTTAAGGATTTTAAGGACATCATCAACAGTCTCTTCTTCAAGGTCTGTTCGCTTAATTAAATCTGCCTTTTCTAATTCCAAAATGCTTTTGGCGGTATCTAAACCTACCTTTTTAAACTCCTCAATGATCCATCCTTCTATCTCATCGCTGAATTCTTTCAATTCAATATCTTCCTCTACTCCTTCTCTGAAGACATCTATTTCATAGCCGGTTAGTTTACCTGCCAATCGAATATTTGCCCCTCCTTTACCAATTGCTTTGGATACCTCTTCAGGGTTTAAGAAAACTTCAACTCTTTTAGTTTCTTCGTTAATTTTTAAAGAATTTACTTTTGCCGGACTCAGTGCACGTGCAATAAACAATTGTAAATTATTGGTGTAATTGATAACATCAATGTTTTCATTCCCAAGTTCTCTAACAATTCCATGAATTCGGGAACCTTTCATTCCAACACAAGCTCCTACGGGATCGATTCTATCGTCATAAGAGTCTACGGCAACTTTGGCTTTTTCGCCAGGAATTCTCACTGCTTTCTTTATGGTAATTAGTCCGTCAAAAACCTCTGGAATTTCTTGTTCAAATAATTTTTCTAAGAAAATCGGTGATGTCCTTGAAAGGATAATTCTTGGCTTATTTCCTCTTAACTCGACAGTTTCAATAATTCCTCTTATGTTATCTCCTTTTCTAAAAAAGTCGCTTGGAATTTGTCTGTCTTTGGGTAAAATAATTTCATTTCCATCATCATCAAGTAGAATAATCTCTCTACTTCTAATGTGATGAACTTCTGCTGTATACAGCTCCCCTTCTCGGTCTTTAAATTGCTTAAAAATAGTTGTACTATCGTGTTCGAAAATTTTAGCTACGAGATTTTGTCTTAGATATTGAATAGTTCTTCTACCCAAATCAACCAATTTGACTTCTTCGGAAACATCCTCACCTACTTCAAAATCAGGCTCAATCAAACGTGCCTCTTTAAGAGCAATCTCTTGATTAGGATCTTCTACCATACCATCTTCAACAACAACCCTGTTTCTCCAAATCTCTAAATCTCCTTTGTCTGGGTTAATAATGATATCAAAATTTTCATCTGATCCAAATTTTCGTTTTAATGTATTTTTAAATACATCTTCTAAAATCACCATGAGGGTTACACGGTCAATTAATTTGTCATCTTTAAATTCTGAAAAAGAATCAATTAAGGCTAAATTTTCCATATTCAACTATTTTCTATTTGACGAGTACTTTCGCAATACTAATTTGATCATACGAAAGTGTTTTTTGTTTTGTTACTGTTACTTTTCCTTTACCTACTGGCTTTGCTTCTCTTTGCTTCCACTCTAAAGTAAATGCTTGATTATCTGCAGCGGTTAACGTTCCTTCTAGGGTACTGACTTCCATAGACTCCACCCTTAATTTCCGACCAATATTTTTTATGTATTGCCTACTATTCAAAAGTGGACTTCCCACTCCTGCAGAGGCAACTTCTAGAGAAAAATCATATTCCTCACGATCTAAATTATGTTCAATTGCTCTGCTGACATTCATACAATCTTTTAGAGTCACACCTTGATCACCATCTAATGTTATATGAATACTATTGTCACTTCCTATTTTTAAATCTATAAGAAATAACGACTGGTCTTCCTCTAGGGCAGCTTCCAATAATGACTCAACTTTTGAACGAAAATTCATGCCAAAAAAAAAAGGGACTTATAGTCTCCTCTTACTTTATTAGTTCGATAATTTTGCCAAATATATAAATTTTACCGCAGTAAATGATGTTTAGCTATTGTTTTTTTACAAGGAGCACCTCAATTTCATCCTACTTATTTAAAAATTCAACTATCTGAGTTTTTAAAGGCGCTGAATTTTAATAAAATAATTACCTTGAGTTTTTTAATCAAAAAGGCATGAAAAAATTCATCTACTTAGTTGGTGGTATTATAGTACTTATTTTTCTTTTGTGGCTCTATCCGGAACCCATGCCGGAATATACTCCAAAACGTAATTACATCAATATGGAAGCCGAAATTCTGGAAGCATTCATTCTAGCCAAAGACAGCAGTGTAATTCAACTTCCAGAAGGGCATTTTTTATTTTCTCAATCCTTGAGTTTGGATGATAAAAAAAACATCACCATAAAAGGAATGGGAATGGACAAAACAATCCTTTCCTTCAAAGGTCAATTAAAAGGAGCTGAAGGTATTAAAGTGACGCAATGTAAAAATCTAATTATCGAAGATTTAGCAATTGAAGATGCTACAGGGGATAACTTAAAAATAAGCGATTCCGATTCGGTCGTACTGAGACGAATTCGCTCCGCATGGACTGGGACTGTTTCTACAAAAAATGGAGCTTATGGTCTCTACCCAGTGCTATGTTCCAATTTGCTTATTGAAGAATGTGAAGCCATTGGAGCCTCAGATGCAGGAATCTATGTGGGACAATCTAAAAATGTGATTATTCGAAACAATAAAGCCTACTATAATGTGGCGGGCATTGAAAGTGAAAACAGCTCCAACGTTGAGATTTATGGCAACGAAGCCTACGAAAACACAACGGGTTTACTGATTTTTAATTTACCTCAACTCACCGTTTATGGAGAAAATATTCGAGCTTATGACAATCTAGTACATAACAATAATATTCCAAATTTCGGTGTGAAAGGGTCTATTGTAAGTGCTGTCCCCAAGGGTACAGGGGTTGTAATAATGGCCACTAAAGATGTTGACTTTTCAAATAATACCATACGAAATCATAAAACTGCAAACCTTTCTGTCGTTAGCTATGAACTATTTGCTGCAGACGATGATCCAGAAAACACTACCCTTGAGGAGGAAGCAGAAAGTAGAGGAATAAGAAGTGTTGATTCTGAATATTTACATGATCTGGAATATAATGCTTACCCTCAAAATATTTCAATACATGAAAATACTTTTGAAAATAAATATAATTTTCCAACGCTTTCAAATGATTATGGGGTTTTAATGTTTCTAAAAAATAAAGTCACCATACCGGATATTGTATACGATGGGATTTTGCCAGAAAATGTTTTCAGTAAAAGTAATATGCACAAAATATGCCTTGACAATAATGGAGTCATCAATTTTGTGATGATGGATGCTGCAAACGATTTCAAAAATTTCTCCAATGATCAATCTCCATACAATTGTAAAATGAATTTGTAGCTTTGTGATTCATGGCCTTTATAAGATCTACTTTTTATTTTATTTTGCTCTTTTTCGGAAGTTGCTCTGAAACTCCTAATGTTGAAAAAGTACCCATTGCTAAACGCGTAGTTCCGAGTCAGTCTCTTCTCTCGCAAAAGACAAATGAAAAAAAGAAACTTTCTGAATATGAATTCTTCAAATCCCCTATAGCTGAATTAATTCCAAATGTTAACGTTTATTCTTATGACGTTAATACCCCTTTATTCTCTGACTATGCCTCCAAAAAAAGATTTGTGTTTTTACCCAAAGATTCACAAATGGAATTTAGTCAAATAGAAAATACTTTACTATTTGAGACAGGAAGTATTTTAATTAAAAACTTCTATTATCCCATTTCTAAAAACGAGGAAAGAATAATTGAAACTCGCTTATTAATCAAAGAAAAAGAGGGATGGAAACCTTTAAATTATATTTGGAATACAGAACAAACTGATGCTTCGCTAAACTATATTGGAGCAGACATAGAGGTGGAATGGATGAATAGTCATGAAGAAATTCAAAAAGTAAACTACAGTGTTCCCAATCAGAATCAATGTAAAAATTGTCATATTTCAGGTTCAGAAATTACTCCGATTGGATTGACTGTGTCTCAGTTAAACAGAAAAAATTCTTTATTATCTGCTAACAAAAATCAACTTGCTTTCTTTCATGAAGCTAACCTAATTAAAAACCTACCTGAAAAAAGCAATTGGTCAAAGCTTCCGGTATGGAATAATCCACTGACTGGAACTGTTGAAGAAAGGGCAAAAGCTTATTTAGATGCCAATTGTGCTTATTGCCATAGTCCAAAAGGAAGCGCAAAAAATTCTGGCTTGTATTTAAGTTATTCCGAAACCAACTCTAGATACCGAGGTGTTTACAAGCCTCCTATTGCGGCAGGTAAAGGATCAGGAGATTTGATCTATGATATTATCCCTGGAGATCCAGAACATTCTATTTTACTTTATCGAATGAAAAGTAAAGACCCTTCCATTCAAATGCCAGAATTAGGAAGGTCAATTGTTCATGAAGAAGGTGTATCCCTGATTGAGGAATACATTAAAAACTTAAAAATTAATTGAAATAATGATCTTCATTTATTCAATCAATCAATAAAGCATTTTCGTTTTACTTACTCCTAAAATATTCCTTAATTTTGGAGACTATGAAATTTGAAAAGCGCACTTCCGGCATTCGTTTTACCAAACATAATCCTAAGGTGCAAACTCCTTTTGAGCGTCTGTTTGAAATTTTTAAAGAATTAATTACCCATACTTCTGGAGATTTCGATGAAGCAATTGACTGGCTGCGTGAATTGGATAAAGAATATCATCTTACAACAGAAGACTATACCATTGATGATTTTATAGAAGAACTCAAAAATAAATCTTTTATAGAGCCTAAAAAAGGGGATGGAGGTAAAGGAGACGGTTTTGCATTAACTGCAAAAACCGAAAAATTACTCAGAGAACATGCCTTAAATCAAATTTTTGGACAATTAAAAAAAACAGGCTCTGGAAATCATAAGACAAGTAAAGCTGGACTAGGGCAGGATAATACGGGAGAGTTTAAAGCCTATCAATTTGGAGATGGTTTAGAAAAAATAGCAGTTACAGAAAGCATTAAAAATGCTCAGATTAGAGCAATGGGCAATGATTTTACCCTTCAAAATGACGATTTAGTAGTAGAAGATTCATTTTTCAAAACCCAAATGAGCACTGTATTAATGATTGACATAAGTCATAGTATGATACTTTATGGCGAAGATCGTATTACTCCAGCAAAGAAGGTTGCCATGGCTTTAGCCGAACTAATCACTACCCGCTACCCTAAAGACACCCTTGATATTTTAGTTTTTGGAAACGATGCACGCCCCATCGCGGTAAAAGATATTCCCTACTTGGAGGTAGGTCCTTATCATACGAATACAGTCGCTGGACTTGAACTAGCTATGGACATGCTCAGACGAAAAAAGAATACTAACAAACAAATTTTCATGATAACCGATGGAAAGCCCAGCTGCTTAAAACTTCCGGACGGTTCCTATTATAAAAACAGTGTAGGTCTTGACGAAACCATTGTAGAAAAATGTTACAACATGGCACAACAAGCCAAAAAATTACATATTCCCATCACCACATTTATGATCGCTCAAGATCCTTACCTCAAACAATTTGTTAGAGAATTTACAGCAGCAAATCAGGGAAAAGCTTTTTTTACAGGGTTAAAAGGATTGGGTGAAATGATTTTTGAAGACTACGAAAAAAATAGAAAAAAACGCTTAGAATAATTGATACTCAATAATGAATAAAAAAGAAAATACTACACTAGGAGACTTATTAAAAAGTGATTACACCCCTCAAACCATTCAGGAAGAAATGGCAAAAAATCTTCGTGTAAAATTAAAGAAAGGAATTCCAACATTCGAAGGCTTAATTGGATATGAAAATACAGTTATTCCTGACGTTGAACGCGCCATCCTTTCTGGACACAACATAAATCTTCTTGGATTACGAGGACAGGCAAAAACACGTTTAGCACGTCAAATGACAATGTTGCTTGACGAATGGGTACCTGTGGTTGAAGGCTCAGAAATCAATGACGATCCCTTACAACCAATTAGTAATGATGCAAAACAAAAAATCGAAGAATTAGGGGATAAAACACCTGTAAGTTGGCTACATAGAAATGATCGTTTTTTTGAAAAATTAGCCACTCCAGATGTTACTGTTGCCGACTTGATTGGAGATGTTGATCCCATAAAGGCTTCCAATTTAAAACTATCCTATGCAGATGAACGAGTGATCCATTTTGGAATGATTCCTAGGGCCCACCGTTGTATTTTTGTCCTCAACGAACTTCCTGATCTGCAAGCAAGAATTCAAGTTGCTCTGTTCTCTATACTTCAAGAAAAAGAAATTCAAATACGTGGTTTTAAATTACGTCTTCCCATTGCACCACAACTAATTTTTACGGCCAATCCTGAGGATTACACAAACCGAGGAAGTATTGTGACCCCCTTGAAAGATCGAATTGGATCTCAAATTTTAACCCATTATCCTCATAACAGGCATATTGCAAAGGAAATAACGACCCAAGAAGTTAAAATAAGTCCAAGTCAAATAGAAACTATCCACATTCCAGAATTGGCACGTGACATCATTGAACAAATTGGATTTGAAGCTAGGAAAAGTGAATATGTAGATTACAAAAGCGGTGTGAGTGCTCGTATGAGCATTACTGCTATGGAAAATTTAATCAGTACTGCAGAAAGAAGACTTTTGATTAGTGGAGACAAACAAACAAGCATTCGCTTGGTTGATTTTCTTGGTGTTATTCCTTCTATAAACGGAAAAATCGAATTGGTTTATGAAGGGGAACAAGAAGGAGCCGAACAAATTTCATATCACTTGATCTCTGAATCCATCAAAACTCTTTTTCCTGACTATTTTCCAAAAATAGAAAAGCTTCAAAAACAAGATGAAGAAGGACCTTATGACGAACTTTTAGGTTGGTTTTTTAAAGACAACCAACTGTTTTTAGAGGATGCCTTAAATGAGAGGGACTATCAAGAAGCATTAAACGAAATTGCTGGAATAAACTCAATTCTTAAAACACATCACCCCGAATGCGACACTAAAGACTTATATTTTATGATGGAGTTTCTTTTATGGGGATTAGAGTCTTTTAAAAAGCTTAACAAATACAGAACTTTAGAAGGATTTCAATTCAAAGATTCATTAGGCAGTTACATTAGTGGCTTGTAAAAAATTGCTATAATTGTAAACATTAACTGGTTTCAAAACAATTACACCTAATCGTCCCTAGGATGAAATTTCGCCAAAGCCTAAAAAATGTATTGCTCTGCTAAAAGAAACCTTATTGGAATTTTTAGTAATTTAGAAATGTCAACTACCTACTCCGTAATTATCTGGACTTACACTTGGACAGTATAAACAACTGTTACTTCAACAACTGCAAAAGTTTCTGGAACAGATTTGTTATGTGATTTATATTCTGGTAATGAAAGTATCTTGTTTATTGTTGATGGGTCAGCCTATGCAGTCTTGGATTCAAATTTTCTGTAATGAGATGTTTTCTTTTAAATTCTATTATTTCAATAGAGGTAGTTTTGGTCTATTTTGTATGTAGGCTAAGAATCAAGGAAAAGGATAAATATATTAAGGCTTTAATGTTTTTTACTTAATTTAAAATAAGAAATCAATACTATTAAAAAACATGGTGTTTAATTCACTAAATTTACATGATAATAAATATTAATTACTAAAATGTATAAAATATTTTCTAAAATCATTTCAGTAAATTTTTTTTTGTTTGTATTATTCATTACGACTGTTTATTCTCAAAGTTCAACATACTCTACAACTCTTGATCTTGACGGGTCATCTTCTTTTATTGAAGTACCTACTTCAACAGATCTTAGATTTGATTCTGACAAATTTACTCTGGAAGCATGGATAAAAATTGAAAATGGCCCTGCGTCTGGTTCTAAAGATTATATTTTTAGAAAGAGAGATGATTGGAGTCTTTCAGTTAAAAATATAAATGGATCACTTTATTTAGAGGGAAGATTTAGGCGGGATAATCATGGGAATTGGCCAGATATAGTATCATCACAAACAATTTCAACAGGTACATGGTATCATATTGCATTTACAAATTCTGTATCAAATGGAAGGATGAGGATTTACATAAATGGAAGTATTGATAAAACACAATCTTGGTCATCTGGAGGATATGGATTAACTTCTTGGAATAATCCAGTTGGAGTTGGAGCAAGTATTTGGAATGGAAGTAACAATCCGACTGATTTTTTTGAAGGAGAAATCAGTGACGTTCGTTTTTGGGATTCAGAAAGAACTCAAAGTGAAATTAATACAAATAAAAACGCCACTCTTAGTACAAATTCTAACTTAAAACTTTATTTTAAGATAAATGAAGGTCTAGGATCTACAGTAAATGATTTTAGTGGAAATTCAATCAATGGAACTTTATATGGTTCATATCAATGGAAAACTACAGATACCATATCTCCTACTGTTACTTTAACCGATACAGACTCAGACAACATTGTCTCCAATTCAGACGTAGTAACCATCACCGCAACTTTCTCAGTGAGTATGGCGGCGACTCCTACGCTCAGTTTATCAGGAATTGTCACCAATACGGAAATGACTGCTACCGATTCGGCTTCTGTTTGGGCCTACGCTTGGACGGTATCAACAACTGTTACGTCAACAACTGCAACCGTTTCTGGAACAGATTTATCAGGTAATACGTATGCTGGGACAGATAGCATCACTTTTACGATTGATAATATTTTACCTACGGTTACTTTGACTGAAAGCGATTCTGATAATATTCTAGCCCATTCAGATGTAGTAACATTTACAGCAAATTTCTCTGAATCAATGGCACTTTCTCCTACAATATCTATTAATGAAGTCGACCAAGCTTTAGATTTTTATATAGGCGATTATTCAAGTAACCAAATAGGTCTTAATGTGCAAAATGGTCGATTTGATAACCTTACAAGAAACTCAAATAATTTAGTAGGATATACATTTGAGGTTATTTCAACAGGTGTCACGTACACGTTAACTGAAATGAATAGTCAGTCTCAGAGTTGGGTATATTTTGAAACAAGTCCAGAATATACTCCCAGTTCCTCTAGTGGTGGTGGAACAACACCAGTTGTTTTGAAAGGGAAAACATTAGTAAATAATTCCAATATGAGTCCTGTGTCTGGCAATAATTCAAACACAAATTGGAATTATAGTTACACTACATCTTCTGTGTTAAACAAAATAAATGTAAAAGTAAGTGGTCAAGATCTTGCAGGGAATAGTTACTCAGGAACTGAGAGCATTACATTAGGTGTAGATAATGTTAATCCATTACTTGATAGTTTTAGTTTTTCAAGTAGTGATTATATAATTAATAGTTCTGAAACTGTAACATTCACCGCAATATTTTCAGAAGAAATGACACCAAGTCCAAAATTGAATATTAATGGAATTTCTTCTTTAAATTATAGTGAGGTTGTTTCTATGATATATATTAGTACAAACAGCTCAAACGGTCAATCAACATGGAAATATGGATGGTCTCCACCAACCTCTCTTACAGCAGGGACAGTATCAATTTCAATTACAGGATTTGATCTTGTAGGAAATCCATATAATGCCGGAGTCGAAAATGTTACCGTTTTAAAACACAAGAGGTTAATTATTGATAAGATTAAGCCTACTGTAAGCCTCACTTCCACCTCTAGCTATACTGCAGTTGCACAATCAAGTAACGTAACTATTACGGCTCAATTTAGTGAGCCTATGACCATTTCTCCTACAATAAGTATTGCAGGACAGGTTTCAAATTCATCAATGTCATTAGTATCGACAAATAGTATAATTAGAAAAGAAGCATCTCTTAATATTAGTGATTATGGGTATAATATGATTGCGGTTGGGAGTAATGATTGGGACACAATACTTGGTTCTAGTTCTTCTTCTGATGATTTATTAAATTATTATCTTGAGATCAATGGAGTAAATTATCAAATAACAGAGATAAAAATTGGTGATCAATCAACCTCAGACTATTGGTGGTATTTTGAAACATCTCCTGAGTATACTCCTGGATATTCTTTTGGAGGTACTGAAAGATTTGTTATAAAATCACCAAATTATCAAACTGAATTATCAAACTGGCAATATTCTTGGACTGTTTCCTCCACTTCTAGCTCACCCACGGTTTCTGTTTTAGGGACAGATTTAGCAGGGAATACAGTTTCAGGCACAACAAGTTTAAATTTTACTTTGGATAACCAAAGGCCATTTATTATATCATCAACAATTTCAAACAGCCTTGGGCAAGGACAAATAAGTGCAACCGAAACAAATACCATAATAGTTGAGTTTAATGAAATTATTGATGAAAATAGTTTTAATGTGTCAGATTTAACAATACTACCTAATGGGATCTTTACACTCACAGAAAACAACTCTTCAAACGGTAAAATATTTGATGGTTATTTGACTTCAAATGGGAATTATTCCGGTATAGTCACTTTTACACTAGCTGATGGAGTAGTCAATGATTTAGCTGGTAATTCTAATACAGCATCTTCAACAACTTTTCAATTTGATAATGTTGGTCCTACTGTAAGTCTTTCAAGTTCTGATAATGATAATATAGCATCTGCATCAACTAGTGTAACAATTACAGCTACTTTTTCTGAAGCTATGAGTGTAACTCCAACAATATCAATAACAGGGATAGGTTCGAATCTCGATATGTCACTAGGTAGTAATAATAAAATATGGACATATATTTTGAGTACAACATCTTCAACTTCATCTATAACAGCTACTGTATCAGGGACAGATTTACTTGGAAATCCGTATGCAGGATCAGAAAGTCTAACAATAAGTATTGATAATACTCCTTATCAACTATCAGCTTCTTCTATAAGTCAAAATAATTTAAATATAAGTTTAACTTTTAGCGAGGAACTATTTACGGATTTCTTAAATGGATCTGGAGTTAATTCATTAACTGTCTCAGATTTTTCAATATCTCAACAAGGAGGATCAGGATCGGTATTGACTAGTTCAAATCCTTCTAATATTTCAAAATCTGGAAACACATATGATTTATCAATACCTCTTTCAGGATATGCAACAGGTACTGAAACTTTAACAATTTCAATCGCTGAAAATAATATTTATGATGCCGCTGGTAATTCAACTGCTTTAACCAAAGATTTTAGTTTAAACAATAACTTATTAATCGAATACGATATTACTAATACAAACTCATATAACGGACAACCTACTTCGAGTACAAATAAAATAGTGAATGATTTAAGCGGGAATGGCTATAACGGAGAAATTGTTGGAACAAGTGATATTTATTATGATTCAAATGAAAACGCATTGTTCTTCAATGGGAACGAGGAAAAAGACGGGAAAGGATTAGCAATATCTGGACTAAATTATATTAGTGGTGATTCAGATAAGATAGAAGAACTTACAATATTTGCAAGAATTAAAGTTCCTTCAACAGTCATATCTAGGGGTGGGAGTGATGATCAAAGAATTTTATTTTCTTTTGACAGGTCTTCAGTTTTTCGTTTTTCAATTGGTTCTGATTTTAATCAATCTGCAAAAGGAAAATTGGCTTTTCATTTTACAAATTCTGATGCAACTTTTGATACTCATGCAGAAAACACCAATGATTTAAGGGACAATCAGTGGCATAATGTTGCTGTAACTTTTAAAGCAAACCAAGCAGGAGGATTAAAATATTACGTCGATGGAAATTTAGTTTACACTCATTCTGGAAGTTTTGCTCCCATATCAAATCAAAGCACAAACGAAACGCCAAGGTTTGGATATGTTGGAAATGGAAATGAGGCACCCTCATTTAAAGGGAATACAGGACCAGATGATTTATTTTATGGACACATTCAAAAAATAAAATACTACAATAAAGTTCTATCAGCATCACAGTTAAACGGATTAGACACTAATCCACCAACCGTAAATTTAACCGATAATATCATTAGTAATAATGTAAAAGGTTCAGATACTGTTAGAATAATTTCAACATTTAATGAAGCAATGTCTGCATCGCCAAAAATTTCAATTAGTGGACAGGTAAGTAATTCTACAATGGCTGCTTCTTCTACTTCAGTTTGGTATTATGATTGGGATGTTCCAAGCTCATTTAATGGTCAAGTAACTGCTACAGTAACAGGTACAGATTTAGCTGGGAATGGTTATAGTGGTACTGAAAGCATAACATACAAAATCGACAATCTTAATCCGACATTAGTTAGTTTTACTGATAACATCACAGACAACTATGTTAACAACAATACTAATATAAATTTAATAGCAACTTTTTCAGAGTCAATGGCTTCAACCCCAACTTTATCTATTAGTGGTCTAGTTACTAATACTTCAATGACAGTATCAGCTTCTACAAACTCCACTACTTGGACTTATCAATGGGATATCCCCTTAGGAAGTGATGGAAGTTATTTTGCTACCGTTTCAGGAACAGATTTATCAGGTAATTCATTCACCGGAACAGACAGCTTGACTTATGCGATAGATAATTCTGTACCTATACTAGAAAGTGTAACTGTTACTGATACAAATAGTAAAATCTTATTATCATACAGTGAGCCAATACAACTTTATGATTCATCCTATTTTGTTTCCAACTTTAGTTTAACCAAAATTGGAGGTACGGCTACGGTAAGCTACACAGGCTATTCGTTTAGTACTACAGACAGCAATACCATCATTTTAAACATTGTAGTAACAGGAGAACCAACAGGTGAGGAGCTTATTGAAGTAGGTCCTTCAGGGGTAAGTACACTAATTGATAGGGCTGGAAATTATGCACTAGACTATTCTAATAGTAACCAAACTTCCAACACTGTTTATTTAACCAACACCCCTCCAAAGTTTGCTTCTACAACAGTAAATTCAAGTAATACGAGTATAACCATCGTGTTCAGTGAAGACGTAACTGCAGATGCTAGTGGAACAGAACTTTCCAAGACAGACTTTACATTAGCAGTCAATAATGGAACAGCAATCTTAATTTCAGCTACTCCAACAGCAATTAGTAAAACAGACAGTAAAACCTATGTGCTCTCCACTTCTTATTCTATATCCGCTGATGGTTCAGAAATTTTAACAGTTATACCCATAAGTAGTGTCCTTTATGATTCTAAAGGAACCAAAATCAATATTTCAAAGATTCAAAGCAATACGGTACAATTAAATGATCAAGCTCCACCTACCATTACTGGAACCAATATAGATTCTCAAAACCAATATGTAGATATTGCCTTTAGTGAAGGTGTTTATGCTACAGCGTCCCCTACTACGGCAGTTACAAGTTCTAGTTTTATACTCTCACAGCAATCAGGTCCTAGTTACGAGATGATAATTAGCAGCATCACCACAAAAGCAGGAGCCAATTTATCAGGAGGTGAAAAAATACTCAGATTTAATCTTGGATCTGTATTCAAACCAACAGGGAGAGAGATATTTGCTATTACAGCTACAAATTCATCTTCTGTAGTGGATATAATAGGTAATAGTATGTCCGTTTCACAAACCAATAATACTTTTGAATTAAAACCTCCAACTTCAGGAGGTGTTTCGTTTGAAAAATCGACTATAGCAGTAGTCCCATCTAAAATAATTGCAAATGGGATTAATACTGCTGTTATTTCTGTACAAGCTAAAGATAGTGTTGGACAAAACTTTTTAGAAGGAGGCTACCAAGTAACTGTGTTTGGCCCAAAAGGTGATTTAGTTACAAAAGACAATCAAGATGGAACCTATAGTGCCAGTTACACTCCAGAGACAATTTTAAGCCCAGAACAAGAAAATCTATTTGGCTTTAGTGTTGCTCAGTCTCAATCTCCAAATCAAGCTATTCTCAAACTTTATAAAGACGTTGACGGAGATGGGGTTTATGATATAAATGATCAATGTCCAGGAACAAAAGAGGGTCTAATAGTAGATGAAAAAGGATGTGCTTTAAGTCAATTGGATCGTGATAATGATGGTGTTTTTGATGATATAGATCAATGTCCAGATACGCCTGAGTTTGAAATTAATAATGTTCCAGGAACCCCTACATACGGACAAGAACTGCCAACTGTTGTTGATGAATTTGGTTGTGGGAGCTCTCAGCGCGATACTGATGGGGATGGAATTGTAGATATGGAAGATAATTGTATTGAGGACGCAAATCCAGATCAAGCAGATACCGATGGAGACGGTATAGGTGATGTCTGTGATACTAACAATCCACTTCCAGAGGTTATAACAACATCAATAATTTTTGTTCAACAACCTGTCAATGGAAGTGTAATAGGAACAATTGAAGCTACAGACCCTGATGGTGAGGTGTTAGTTTTTTCTCAGGAAGAAGATGATGAGTTTTCAGGAATTCTTTCAATAGATACAAGTGGAAATATAACGGTTAATACGGGTGCCATTTTAAGTTATACTTCTAATTATAATGGTGCTAGTTTAAGTTTTATTGTAAGTGATGGAAAAAATGAAGTTAAATCTTCAGTTAAAATAGTAATTGAAGATGCTCCTCTACCTCCTGAAATCTCAATTATCACACTTGAAATAAGTGAAGATGCTGAAGTAGGAACTATTGCTGGTTTTGTAGAGGCAAAGGATCCAATGGGTGGGCAAATTTTGAGTATTAGTCTTCAAGGAGACGGTTTTATTGAACTTGTTGATGGCGTACTAAAAACCACTCAAGAGTTGGATTATGAAACCACAACAGCCCACGCTTTTACAATTACAGCTCAAGCATCAGATAGATCAGACGGTCCTGGACTTAGTGGATCAAAACCTGAGTCTCTTCGTGTATTGGATATTCCAAATACAACCTTTACAGGGCGTTTCTTTATTTCAATTTTTAATGTGGATAATGAAACCTTGGGTGCTAAAGTAGACTTCAGAAGGTATTTTAATCCGCACAACAAGAATGTTGGAAAATGGAAAATCAAAAAGAAAATCAGTGGAGGAGCGGATGCAGATAAGTTTACTATTAAAACAAGATCTAAGACAGAACAAAAAAATGATGATCCCATAGAGGATGAAAATGAAGATTATTTAGACTTTATTACTCCTCCAGATTATGAGAATCCAGGGGATGACAATGGGGACAATATTTATGAAGTAGAGGTTGATTATGTCAATACAGAGGATGGAGCTCCAGAAGTTCCTATTGTGGTAACCCAAACTAACATTCAGGTTCCTGAGGGAAGTACCACCACTATAGAGCTTCAATCTCAACCTGTTCTTCCTACCGATGATAATGATGGAGATGGAGTTCCTGATATCATTGACAATAGTCCACTGGTTGCTAATGCTGAACAAACGGATGAAGATGGAGATGGTGTTGGAGATGTTTCAGATGACTTTGATCACGACGGGGTATGGAATCCATTTGACACTTGCCCAAATACACTTTTGGGAGAAATAGTAGATTCAAATGGATGTTTAATATATTACATTCCATCGAGTAATTTCAGTATTTCAAAAACAGAAAAGTGTGCAGGAACAAACTCCATTAATATTGAAGTGGTGGATTCCTCAATAACATATAATGTTTCGGTGAGTGGAGCCGTAACTTTATCGGATAGTTTTTCTTCTTCTTCATGGAGTTTGGACAACCTCTCGGCAGGGGTTTACTCGATATGTATCTCGGTAGAAGGTGTTTCTTTAGTAGAGTTTGAGCGTTGTTTTGAGGTGACTATTTCAGAACCTGATCCACTGATCGTAAACTCGATGTTCAACAAAAATAATCAGACGATTACTTTTGGGCTTAACGGGGGTGTTTCATACGATATAACACACAATGGAATAACCACTCAAACAACCAAGAGCAGCTATAGGGTTTCATTGGATAAAGGATTGAATCGTATTTCGATTTCAACAGGTATTGAATGTCAAGGTTTGTTTGAAAATACGTATTTAAAATCCTATGAAGTGAAGTATGCTCCAAATCCATTTAGTAATGAATTAACCTTTACCATAGGCGGGGAAGATCGCGTGTTTAGCTTGGAAGTTTATACCCCTAGTGGACAACTAATCGATCAAAAAGTAATCACACTTCCTTTTGGAATACGATACTACTCCCTTCAAACAGATAACTACAATCAAGGAGTATACTTTATTAGTGTCAAAGGTTTTACAATAGATCAATCCTTCCAAGTAATAAAAGAATAATGATGATAAAGAGTCAAAACTACTTAGCTGTTTTAGTGTTTCTTTTTCTAGTGTTTGCTTGTCAAAAAGAAACAATCCCCACAATAGTTGATCCCGGGGTAGCAACTCTTATAGCACCTTTGGATGCTGAAACCTGCTTGGATGGTACTTCGATAAATGATTCCCAGAGCAATGTCACCTTTGTGTGGAGTATTGCCAGTGATGCGTTATCCTACGAGATTTTAATTGAGAATTTACTCACCCAGAGCTCCCAAACATATACCAGTCAAACCAATGAAATTAAAATATCCTTGAGTAAGGCAGAGCCATATTCGTGGAGTGTAACAAGTATTGGAGAATTTGGATCTGTTCCGGCAAAAAGTGAGACTTGGAAGTTTTATTTAGCAGGAGATGAGGTGGTTAATTATGCTCCTTTTCCTTCTGTGCTGATCACTCCTCGTTCTGGAGCAAATGTAACGCCAGACATCAACAATCTTGTGATCCTTCAATGGACAGCTACGGATGTAGATGGTGACCTGAGTCGTTTTGAGGTGTATTTAGATCAAACCGATGGAACGACTTTAAACCAAACGCTAGACTATCAAGAACAGGAAACACAACTAGAGATTGAGGTTGAGAACTATACACTTTATTTCTGGAAGATTGTTGCTATTGACACAAATGGAAATCAAAGCAGTTCGGGGGTATACTCCTTTAGAACGAATTGATAAAGTGTAAGGCACTTTTAAAGTAGAATCAAAAAAACATAACCCCCTGTATTACAGGAGGTTATGCTAAAAAGAGTTGGCCCACTAGGGCTCGAACCTAGACTCTTCGGTACCAAAAACCGACGTGTTGCCAGTTACACCATGGGCCAAAAGCGCTGCAAATTTACATGAAAGTTTTTTTAAGAACAACTTTATTCTAAAAATTAAATCATAATCCTATAAATTTGATTTCATGTAAAATTTAATTTCAATGTCTAACAAAGAAAAAATTCAAATATTCATTACTGGAGGCACCTTTGACAAGAGTTATGATTACATCAATGGAGTATTATATTTTAAAGAAACACATCTTCCAGAAATGCTCAAAAGAAGTCGTTGTCAATTAAATATTGACTTCAAAACTCTGATGATGATGGATAGCCTAGAAATGGGAGGCAACGAAATTGAACAAATTATCGAAGCTTGCAAAAATTCTACAAGTAATAAAATTATTATAACCCACGGCACTGATACGATTACCAAAACAGCAAAAGCCCTGGCTATAGCTGAGCTAAAAGACAAGACAATTTTATTGACTGGAGCAATGATTCCTTATGCATTTGGTAGTTCCTCCGATGGATTCTTTAATTTAGGTTGCGCCCTGGCCTATGCTCAAACGCTAAGTCCTGATGTATACATTACAATGCAAGGACAATATTTCCTTTGGAATGGAGTGGAAAAAAATAAAGCATTAGGTCTTTTTGAACAAGTTTGAATTTATTAATCCCTTGTTAAACGAACAAAAATGGTTTTCTCTTCCTTGATTTATGCTTACATTCGTTGTGCTAATTTGATTAACAATTAATGACTGAAAAAACCTATCGAATCTGGAATCTCGGCCTAGGCTGGACTGTATTTACGATTGCCCTTTTTACTTTTGGAAGTACTGTTGAACCTACAGCTAGTTTTTGGGATGCGGGTGAATATATCGCTACCTCGGCAAAATTACAAGTAGGGCATCCTCCAGGAGCTCCATTTTTTCAGATGATGGGTGCCTTCTTTGCTCTATTTGCCACTGGACCACAAAACATTGCGGTCATGGTAAATTTCATGTCTGTTTTTTCAAGTGCTTTTACCATTCTCTTTCTTTTTTGGACGCTCACATTATTATTAAAAAAATTACCCTCTTTCAAAACTTTAGATTCAACTTCAGAACGTATCGGATTTTTTGGAAGTGCTGCTGTAGGTGCCTTGGCTTTTTGTTTTTCAGATAGCTTTTGGTTTAATGCTGTGGAGACTGAAGTTTATGCGATGGCTACCTTAATTTTGTCTTCCCTGTTTTGGATGGGACTTCGATGGGAACAAGAAATGAACACCCCTAGAGGAGATCGATGGCTGCTTATGATCGCATTTGTTATTGGACTTTCCTTTGGAGTTCACTTCATGGGACTTCTCACTATTCCAGCCATTGGAATGATATACTACTTTAAAAACTTCAAGAAAATTACGGTCAAAGGATTTATTTATGCAAACCTTATTGCAACTGCAATTCTCCTGTTTATTTTTAAATTATTACTCCCCCTTACACTTGCCTTCTTTGGAAATGCAGAAGTGTTTTTTGTAAATTCAATAGGCCTTCCCTTCAACAGTGGTACTTTAATTGCTGCAATCCTGTTTATTGCATTTTTCTATTACAGCTTAAAGATTACAAGCAAAAAACAATGGGTAAATTTAAATACAGGGGTATTGGGGATTTTATTTGTACTTATTGGATTTTCTTGCTGGATCATGATACCTATTCGTGCAAATGCAAATACCGTTATTAACGAAAATTCACCATCTGATGCTCGATTATTACTAGCCTACTATAATTTAGAACAATATCCAGAAACTAAATTGTTTTACGGTCCAATGTTTTCTGATATCTATGCAGGTCAAGATCCTGTAGAGCCTTTTATTGACGACAAACCCAAGTACGAAAGAGATTATAAAACGGGACGCTACAAAATTGTTAATTTTTGGAAAGATGCACGTTTTAATTCCAATAGTGCACATAGCGGATTCTTACCAAGACTATGGAGTAGTGATCATGCCGGTAACTATATGAATTTTACCGAACCTCTTGAATTTTCTGTAAAATCCTCATATCGCTCTAACCCTCAACTTCAACAAAGAATAAATGATTTTAGAGAAGAAATAGCTGATGGTTCTGTTTCTGGAGAGCAATACCATGATTTCCTAAAACAATACAGTCCGTATTTGACTATTGAAAAACCTTCCTTCATTTCTAATTTGAAATTCTTTTTTGAATATCAATTAGGCTATATGTATTGGCGTTATTTTATGTGGAATTTCACAGGACGTCAAAATGATAAACAAGGGGAATATAATGTCCTAAACGGAAATTGGTTGAGTGGAATCCCATTTGTGGATGAGATACGTTTAGGAAATCAATCTGAACTTCATCAAGACGCTCTCAATAACAAAGCAAGAAATACTTATTTCTTTTTACCATTTATTTTAGGCCTTGTAGGACTTTATTTTTTATACCAGCAAGATCCTAAACGTTTTTGGGTATTAATGCTCTTTTTCCTATTCACAGGAATTGCACTAAAAGTGTATCTGAATGAACGCCCTTTTGAACCCAGGGAGCGTGATTATGCTCTTGTGGGATCCTTTTATGTCTATTCTATATGGATTGGATTAGGTTGTATGGGATTGATTAACTGGGTCCAAAAATTTATTAAATTCAAAAGTTTGCAACCCGTATTAGTTACTTTATGCTTACTTGGTGTTACTTTATTAATGGGATACCAAAATTGGGATGATCATGACCGCTCTGATCGGTTCACTGCTCAATCAATGGCGCGATCCTATCTACAATCCATTCAAAAGAATAAGGGAGCAATGATTTTTACTATTGGAGACAATGATACTTTTGCCCTCTGGTATGCACAAGACATTGAAGGATACCGAACTGATGTCCGAACCATAAATTCAAGTCTCTTGGGAACAGATTGGTATATCGATCAGATGAAAAGAAAAACATATGAGAGTGAACCTATTCCCTCTCAAATGACTCATGACTTATATGCTTATGGTGTTCGAGACGTAATCCGATACCAACCCGTATTAGATTCTGTACGATGGGACATAAAAGATTTTATGAATTGGGTCGCCAGTGATCACCCAAGGACCAAAATCAAAGATTTAATGCAAAAATCCGGGAATGACGTTAACCAACTTCCCGAAAGCCAGCAAGAAGGAGTTTTTTATCCAACACGAAAAATAAGAATCCCTGTAAATAAAGAGAATGTTTTGAAAAGTGGGATCGTCAACCCAGAAGATGCCGATAAAATAGTTCCTTATATTGACATTGATTTACCCGAGAGTGCCATCCTCAAAAACCAGATGATGATGCTAGATATAGTTGCTAACAACGATTGGGAACGCCCTATTTATTTTACAGGAGGTAGTTATTCAGACTCAGAATATTTATGGATGAAAAAATACCTTCAACTTGAAGGATTAGTTTATAAGCTGGTTCCCATAAAAACAGACTTAGGCAAAGACAATCCTTATTTGATGGGACGTATTGACGCTGACCTTATGTATGATATTGTAACACAATGGAACTGGGGAAATTCTGAAAGTCCAGAAATTTACCACGATCCAGAAACTAGAAAAAACAGCATTTCTTTCAGAAGTAATATGGCACGCCTCTCTGAACAGCTAATTAATGAAGGGAAAAAAAATAAAGCCAAAACTATTATTGATTTGGCTTTAGAAAAAATGCCTTTAGACTATTTTGGTTTCTACAGTCTGATGGTTCCTTTTGTAGATGGATATTATAGTATTGATGAAATAGAAAAGGCCCAAGAATTATCTCGAAATATTGGATTCAAATACTATGACCGTTTAAACTATTTTAGTTCCTTAGATGCTGACTTACAATATTCTTTAGGAGAAGAAATTATTACAGAAATTGAACGTTATAGAACCCTAGTGGAGGCAGATCTTAAACATGCTGAAAAAGCCGACTTATTACCAACATTAAATCAGTTTATAGCTGCCACAGATTCGTTCAAATACCTATATGGAGACTATGAATACTATACAAGTTTGATTGATGTAGCGGAAGGTTATTTCATTATTAGTGAAATGAAATTGGCAGAATCTTTGAGTAAAAAAATTACCGGTGAATTTAAAAAACGGCTTCAACTTTACAGTCAATTCTCCCAAGACAATCAGCTGCTTTTGGAAGATCGAATTAAAAATGAATTTTTAAATTATAATTATCTACTTCAACAGATAAAAAAATATGGGAGTGAGGCATTTTTCAAAAATGAGGAAGCTGAGTATAATGAAACTATAGAATTGTTTACAGCTTCATTAAATAATGAAGAAGCTAATTAAATATCTGGTTACCCAATATGATCTTGAAGTAGACTGATTAAAGTGTTGGCATCTTGTTCGCCACTCTGTCTCCAAACCATTTCACTGTACTTATAAATCATCAATGTGGGAAGTACTTTAATGCGAAGAGCCTCAGACAGTTTGTGGTTTTTGTCTACATCAATTTTAATCACTTTTCCTTTATCCCCTATAGCTGCCGCAACATCCTTTAAGATGGGATTCAAATCAATTGGTCCTTCATCTTGTCTATAAAAAACCAATAAAATAGGTATATTTTCGTCTAGTAAATCACCGAATTTCGACATAATTACATGCAATTATTGAACAAATGTAAAAGAAAAAGGTTAAACCGTAGTTTTTGACTTCTTTAAAGTGATAGAAGTTACCTCTGGCCACATTCCTACTCGTCCAGGATAAGCCAAATAACCAAACCCTCGATTGACATTCAAACGCTGTTTTGGCTCCCCGTAAACCCCTGCCCATTGTTTATATCTCCACTGTACTGGACTCCATTTTATCCAACCTGGAATTTCAATCCCAAATTGCATCCCATGGGTATGCCCGCTTAAGGTTAAATGTATGTTATAAGGGTGTGTTAAAACCTCTGCTTCCCAGTGCGAAGGATCATGAGACATTAGAATTTTAAAATCTTCTGGTGCAACATTCTCGAGGGCCTTGTTGAGGTCACCCGCCTTTTTAAAACGTCCAGTTCCCCAATTTTCAACACCTACCAATGCTATACGCTGTCCGTCTTTTTCAATAAAACGAGACTCATTTAATAATAAATCCCAACCCATGTGCTTTTGAGCCGCATAAAGGTCTTCCATATTTTTAAGTTTAGCAGCTGGAGAGTCCCATTGTGTATAGTCACCATAATCATGATTTCCAAGTATTGAATAAACCCCTTGAGGGGCTTTTATCTCACCGAAAATTTTTGTCCAAGGAAGCACTTCTTCAGACTTATTGTTCACCAAATCTCCTGTAAACAAAACAATATCTGATTTTTGTTTGTTAATTAAATCAACTCCATATTTCACTTTTTTCGGATTGTCAAAACTTCCACTATGAATATCTGAAATTTGAGTGATTTTGAACCCGTCGAAGGCTTCAGGCAAATCGTCATATTCTAAAACATAAGAGAGCACTTTATAATTATAACGCCCTCTATACATGCCATAAAGCAATGATGCAAACGGAATGGCAGCAAGGCCTACTGCCAATTGAGATAGAAATTTACGTCGCTCTGGAAAGAAATTACTCTGCCCTGGCATTTTAAAGAAATAGGCATAAATGGATTGAGGTACTCGAATGATATCTTCAGCCATCAATACCAAAGTGATTAATGCTTGAAATGTAAATAGGGTAATAAAAAGGCCTATAGCATACATTAATTTAGGCTCCATATTATCCGGTCGTTCCAGGATTAAAGAATGAAGTAATAGGTTTCCCACAACAACAACAACTACGATCCCATAAATCAACCAAATCCAACGATTTGAACTAATCGTTTTAATTCCTTGGAAAGCATACCATTGAAGGATACAAAAAATCAGGATAGTAACAATCCATCTCATAGTTTATTTTTTTTGGCAAAGGTAATGAGTTCACTCTAAAAAAGAGATGCAAATTAGCCTCCAATATCTTGAGCCATACGCAGGGCTTTTCCGTCTGATAGACTGGCAACAAAACAAGTTGCATTGAGAAGTGTTTCGTATACGTTCTTTCCAACAATTGGAGTTCCCTCATTTACCAGAGATAGAATTAATTTGTCATGAGAATTTGGCTCTCCTTTGAACATTCTTACGGCAGCGGGGGTATACTGATTTAATAAAGTAGAAATGGCTCGATGACCAACTACCTCTTTCTGCACCACCTCTTTAGATTGATAAATATTTTTCACACTTAGTGCAATAATATCTTGAATCTGCGCTTTGTATTTACTCTTTTCTAAAAGGGCAACCTCAAATTTTCCTGCCAAAATAGCCTCTTCATTTTCAATAAAAATTTTGACAGCATCTTGAATTAAGCTATTAATCGCTAAAGCTCTTAAGTAACTTAATCGCTGTGGCTTAAAAGCAAGTTTCGCATATTTTTTAGAGTCAATGTGTTCTCGAACTAGATTTATTAAATATTCTAAAGCATAATCTTCAGAAATCCAACCCAGATTAATACCATCTTCAAAATCAATAATAGTATAACATATGTCGTCAGCCGCTTCAACTAGATAAGTTAATGGATGACGTACAGGACCTTTTTGAATGGGTAGTGAGAGTTCCTCTATTAGCTCATTAAAAAAGGGCATTTGTGATTGAAAATAACCGTACTTTTTATCTGCTACATGTTTAGATGGCTTTATTGGCAAGCTCCCTTTTGGATATTTTATAAAGGCACCCAAAGTAGCATAACTTAAACGAAGTCCACCAGGTGTTCCAATCTGTGATTCTGTTAAAATTTTTAATCCATTTGCATTCCCCTCAAAATCACAAAGATCCTGAAACTCAATCAGGCTTAACTCGTTTTTAAAAATGGAACCTCCACCTGTTTTAAAAAAATGCCCAATGGCCTTTTCTCCACTATGACCAAAAGGAGGATTTCCTATATCATGTGCTAAAGCCGCGGCAGCAGTTATCGCTCCAAAATCATTGGGTTGATACCCTAAAGAAGCTTGTAAATGTGGATGCTTGTCTAATATAGTTTTCCCAGCAATACGCCCCAGACTTCTTCCCACTACCGATACCTCCAAACTATGCGTGAGACGTGTATGAACAAAATCTGTTTTTGAAAAAGGTATGACTTGTGTTTTATCCTGTAAACTTCGAAAAGCATTTGAAAATACAATCCGATCGTAATCTACTTCAAAACCCAGACGCAAATCGTCCTGTTCTACTCTAAGTCGCTTGTTGTTGTCACCATAGCGCTTTAATGATAATAATGATTCCCAATTCATATTACAAATCTAACATTCTTAAACAGTATGTTAACTAAACTTTAATTTAAAAGATAATTCATGATGTTAACTTAACGACAAGATTCTCAAAGTTAACCTTAAGCTAAAATAAAAACAAAGTTCTCAAGATAGATTTGCATTAAATAAAAATCAAAAAAATGAAAACATTAAAATTAAAAAATCTGATCGTCGTTACCTTACTAACTACATTTTTAGCCTGCTCGGAGGAAGATCCTATAATCGAGTATATAACAATTGTTGAAACTGTCACTGAAACGGTTACAGAAACAGTTGAAACCGTAGTGGAAATTAATCCTTATGCTGACAGTACACTAGAAGGAAATGTCACTTCTGATTTAACATTGGATGCATCCAAGATTTGGTTACTTAAAGGACGTGTAGCTGTCACTGAAGGAGCAACGTTAACGATTCCTGCTGGAACAATTATCAAAGCTGCTGCTGGAACAGGAGCCGATGCCTCGACACTTATTATTGCAAGAGGTGCAAAATTAAATGCTTTAGGAACTAAAAATTCACCTATTGTCTTCACATCAGTGTCAGACAATATTTCATTAGGTGGGAGTTATCCTAGTAACGGTCCTTCACTAAGTGTTGAATCAAGAGGTTTATGGGGTGGTTTAATAGTTTTAGGGAAAGCACCTTGCTCCTTTGCGGGAGATGTTACTGAACTTCAAATTGAAGGAATACCCACTTCCGATAAAAATGGATTATACGGAGGAACTGACGTTACTGATAATTCAGGAACAATACAATACATTTCAATCCGTCATGGAGGTGCAGAAATTGGAGAAGGCAATGAAATCAATGGCTTAACACTTGGAGGAGTTGGATCAGGAACAACAATTGATCATATTGAAGTCATCGCCAATGTAGATGATGGTATCGAATTTTTCGGAGGCACTGTTAACGCTTCAAGCTTGTTAGTTTGGGGTCAGGGTGATGATGCATTGGATATTGATCAAGGCTACGCAGGAACAATTGATGGAGCATATATCATCTTAGAATCTGCATCTGATCATGGTCTTGAAATTGATGGCCCTGAAGGATCTGCCCCAGGAAGTTTTACCATTAAAAATACAACAATTATTGGTGCAACACTAAACTGCAATGCTTCAGGTGTAGATGGTGAAATGGCAGATTTCAGAAAAGGTGCAACTGGAAATTTGATAAATATACTGTTCTCCAATTTTGCAGTTGGTAAAGATGTAGAATTAGATGCAAGTGCAGATGCTACAAGTTATACATCTGGTAATTTGACTTTTACAAATATTAACATACTATATCCAAGTGATAAGGATGGAATAACCTGTTCAGATGTTGAATTATTGAATCAAATATTTGATGACAAATCCGATGAAAGCACTTTTGAAAATGACGCTTTAACATTTGCGAAAATAATAAGTAGTGATGAAAGTGAGGGAATAACAAACAAATCGGAATTTGATTGGACTTTTTACTCGCGTTAGTAGCAAAACCTCTAATTAAATTAATTGCCTGAAATTCTTTCAGGCAATTCTATTTTACTTAACTATTAATATCCATTAAATGAAACAATCTTACATATCGTTTTTTATATTACTCTTCAGTTTTATGGGTTATTCACAACAAGGTATTTCCGGAACCTTAATTGATGGTGACTTTAATGAACCCCTTCCTTTTGCTAATATTTTAGTAAAAGAAACGGGAGATGGAATAACCTCAGACTTTGACGGGAAATATGCCTTTGAATTAAGTGCTGGGACATATACTCTTGTTTTCTCATTTGTAGGTTATGAAACAAAAGAGATTACCAGTATCATTGTAATAGGCGATAATTACACAACTACCGATGTGGTTTTAAATAGTGTCGCTCAAGGATTAGATGAGGTAATTGTAAGTATTGAAGCAAGAAGAAATACAGAAACTTCAGTACTTGAAATTCAAAGAAAATCAGCAAGCTTATTGGATGGGATTTCTGCTCAAGCCTTTAGAAAAATTGGCGCAAGCAATATTGCATCAGCAATTAAAAGTGTCCCTGGAGTTTCTGTACAAGATGGAAAATATGTGTATGTGAGGGGTTTGGGTGATCGCTATTCAAAATCGATTCTAAATGGAGTAGATATTCCTGGACTAGATCCAGATCGTAATACAATACAAATGGATTTATTCCCAACCAATATGCTCTCAAATGTATTGGTGATAAAATCAGCACGTGCGGATTTACCTGCTGATTTTACTGGAGGTGTTATTGATATTGTTACTAAAGAATTTCCTAATCAGGAGGAATTCTCGATTTCTTTGAACACTGCATATAACCCAGACATGCATTTTAATTCAAACTATTTAAGTGATAAAGGAAGTCAAACCGATTTCTTGGGTTTTGACAACGGGATGCGAAAAAATAAAATTGCAAATAGCTTCTTAGGTAATACATTTGATCCTCGTTTCAATCAAACAGAAGAAGGGTTATCCATTATAAATAAAATAGCAAATCAATTTGACCCACAAATGGCTCCTAATGTTGGAACTAGTAATTTGAATTATAGTTTTGGTATTTTCTATGGTAACCAATTCAAATTTGGAGAAGACAAATCAATCGGAATCTTGGGGTCACTTTCATATAAAAACGAACAGTCTGTTTACGAAAATGCTCAAAACAACATCTACAATTTCAGTCCAGATAAAAAAGTGTTTGCATTTGAAGAAAATAGAATTCAGTCAGGAACTATAGGGAACCAAAATGTGATTGCAAATGGTTTGATTGGAGCAACATATAAATCTGCAGCTACTAAAATAAAATTTAATGCACTTCATATTCAAAATGGTGAAAGTACTTCTGGAAGTTTTAGACAGCTTACTCGTTTTTCTGACTTTATTGATTTCAATAAATATAATTTAGAATATACTGAGAGAAGTATTTCAAATGGAATGCTTTCTGGATTGCAAAATTTTTCAGATGGTGACTTTAAAATTGAATGGACTTTATCAGGAACTTTAGCAAAAGTTCATGATAAAGATATAAGAAATACTACATTCCAAGATGAGGAAGGTATCTTCAGTTTTCAGGAAAATACCGAACCTAAACGAATTTGGAGAACACTAGACGAAAACAATCTTGTAGGAAAGATTGATGCAACAAAAAAAAATCAGTTTTTAGGATCAAATGCTGTATTTAAATTTGGAATTTATCGTTCACAAAAAGAGCGAGACTTTTCCATTGCTCAATATTCCGTAAGTTCAACCTATACTTCAGAGCAGGATTGGTCAAATTATGCAGGAGATCCAAATCAATTATTTAATCCCAATAACATTATTGGCCCTTCCAATCCTGAGGGATCTTATATCAACCCTCAAACCACTATTAGTCAGGATGCTAACCTATTCAATTCAAAGCAATTTAATCTAGCAGCTTATATCTCCAATGAATTTAATATTTCAGAAAAACTGAAATCCATTCTTGGGTTTAGATTTGAAAACTATCAAGTGCATTATACCGGAGAAAACAGTCAGTTGGGTCAAATCTATGATAATCAAAAAATTATAAATAAAAGCAACCTTTTCCCTTCTTTAAATTTTATTTATAGTCTAAAAGAAAATCAAAATTTACGTATTGCTTATTCATTGACTACTGCTAGACCAAGTTTTAAAGAAGCCTCTATTGCAGAAATCTACGATCCTTTATCAAACCTATTTTTTATAGGAAACATCAACATTAGACCCACTTATATTGACAATTTTGATATTCGATACGAAGCCTTTGGAGAAAAGGCACAACTATTAGCATTTAGTGCTTTTTACAAAAACTTAACGGATCCAATTGAAATTGGGTTTGTAGCGGCTTCTACTTCAAATTATACCCCTTTAAATTTAGAAAACGCTACTGTTTTCGGAGTTGAATTAGAACTGAGACGCAGTATTAACTCGCTCTTTCCAAGTATAAGAAATCTAGTTTTAAACTTTAATGGTTCTTACATTATTTCTGATGAAAAGTATAGTGAAGATGAGTTTAAATTAAGAACATTAGGATTAAGAGAAGGACAAACTATAAGTAATTCTAGACCTTTACAGGGTCAATCACCTTATTTAATCAATACCGGCTTAGATTATAATAATCAAGAAAAAAACGTACAAATTGGTTTGTATTTCAATGTTCAAGGAAAAACGTTGGAGGTAGTTGGAGATGGCTTTTACCCTGATGTTTACACCATGCCATTTAATAGCTTAAACTTTAATTTAATTAAGCAATTTAAAGGAAATCGATCTCTTACTTTTAAAATAACAAATTTATTAAATGACGAACGAGAAAGTCGATTTGAAGGCTTTAATAACGAAAGTCAATATTTTAAATTACGTAATGTAGGACGTCTATTTTCATTAGGATATGCTATTCGTTTTTGATATGAATTTCTATAATTTAGAAATTAAAAAAAGGGGTTCCGTTGGAACCCCTTTTTTTATAAATTATATTTTAATACTTATTTTTTATAACTACTGTAATACTCATCCATCAAAGACATTATACTATTTAATAAATCTTTGGTTTCCAGTAATATATTAAAATACAAAGTTGTGTTTTTTGGACTAGATTCTTCTGTTCGTGTCCGATCAATTTGAGCATCAATTTTTTCAGAAATAAAAGAAACCAACTCTTCTTTTTGAGCAATGATAAAAGAGATTCTTTCGAATTTTCTACTCATAAAAACATCTATTATCTCTTTGTACAAATGTGCTAAACGATCTTCAATCTCCTTAAGATCTTTAAATTGATTGAATTTTAGTTTTTGATGTTGATTATTTACATGTTTGTAACTCTTTTTTGAGATAAAATCTAACGACTGTGCAATATCTGTTAGGTAAGCTAAAATTGTAATATAAAAATTACTCCCTCTCACACTGGTCTCGTCAAGATTCTTAATAAAGAAGAAAATATTATCTCTTAAATCTTCAATTTCACTGTCTAATTTATCAACTCCTTTTTTACTCTTTTTGAGCAAATCTGAATTTTGCGTGGAAAGACCTTCCAAAAAGTTAGCGTAAATTTTAGATGTTCTAGAAATAACATTCACAATGTTATCTGCACTTTCTGAAATAATTCCTTGGACGGTACTACTCTCAGATTTTTTCAATTGTTTGGGGTCTAATGTGGTCGTTTTGTTTTTATGAGCAATAAAGTTTCTAGCTAATAAAACTATTGTCAAAAGCAATAATACAGGAATCATTGTTACTTTATTCCACTGAATTAAAAAGACAACGATACCTGAAGCAGCAAGTGCAGCTAGAGCTGTAAGGAACCAACCACCTATTACGTTAACAACACCAGCAACACGATATACAGCACTCTCTCTACCCCAAGCTCTATCAGCTAGAGAAGTACCCATCGCGACCATAAAAGTTACATAGGTTGTTGATAAGGGAAGTTTCATTGCTGTTGCTATGGAAATTAAAACACCAGCAACCATAAGGTTTACGGAGGCTCTAATCATATCAAAAGCGGGAGCATTCACACTTTGGTCTTTAGAAATTAAAAAAGCACTTTGTCGCTCGTAACTTTTCTCAATTTTAGCTTTTATAGATTCTGGCATTGCAGATCCAAAGGCAGAAGACATCCCAAAAAATACATTTACAAGTCCTCTAGACAACATATTTGGGTTAAATTTTTCATGGGTATCATTTTGTCTAGAAAGACCAATTTCTGTCTCAGCTACAGACTTTGCCTTTTTAGAAAACCATAGGGTTACAACCATAATTCCTCCAGCTATAAATAATAAAAGAGGTTCTGCGGGAACTTTCTTATCCAAAACTTCCATAGAGAATAAGGTAGGGTCGATCCCTGAAATACTCCACGCTTCATAAGAATGATAGGCAGCCATTGAAACCCCAATAAAGTTTACTAAATCATTTCCAGAAAAGGCAAGTGCCAATCCAAATGTTCCAACTAAAATAATTACCAGTAAAATACTTTTTTGTGAGATTTTTTGAAATAAATAAGAGAACACAGTTAAAATTATAAAAGCCACAAATACGATAAGTAGCTCATTATTTTTTAAGATTCCTGAGAGGTCCTTGTAATAAGGGGTACCTTTTAAACCCTTTATGAAAATAAAATAAGTAATTGATGTAAGCGCGATACCTCCAAAAAAAGCACCAAAATTTTTAATTTTTTTCTCAAATTGAAAGGTGAAAATCATTCTTGAGATCCACTGAACAAAAGCCCCAACAGAAAAGGCAATTACTACCGACAATAAGATTCCACTGATAATCGTAATCGCTTTGTCCGTGTTAATATAATTACTTAAATCTGCAAAGGTTTCCGAATCCGAAGCTCCAATTTTTATGAGGGACATAACTATAGAGGCTCCCAAAAGATTAAAAACAATAGATACGGTAGTAGAGGTTGGCAATCCTAGCGTATTAAAAAAGTCTAGCAATAAAATATCTGTAATGATTACTGCCATAAAAATGACCATAATTTCATCAAAATAGAAAGCTCCTGGATTAAAAATACCCTTCCTTGCAACTTCCATCATTCCACTTGAAAAAACAGCTCCAATAAAAATTCCTAAGCTCGCAACAATCATTATTGTTCTTAAAGAAATAGCCTTAGAACCAATTGCTGAATTTAAAAAGTTGATTGCATCATTACTGACACCAACAACAATATCGATTACCGCAAGTACTGCGAGAGCGACTAACATTAACAAATATATATTATCCATAAGAAAAAATTAATTTAGGTAAAGATGCGTTTTATTTAGAATTGCTATGTTATTATAATATTAAAAATGAAGGTCAAATCCTGTTCTGAAAAGCACAAAATCTCTCATTGAACTAGATTGTGAAAAACTAAGATCTGCCTGAATCTTGAGACTATGACCAACAACATATTTTGATATTCCATAGGTGATTTGTTGTAAATCAGAAAGCCGTGTTACTTCCTTGAAGTCTACATTCGTATACCTTAAAGTCATTTCTACATTATTTTTAAAAAGATAACTCCCCTGAAAATTGATAGCTGACCCAGCCCCTACAACTGCCCCTGTTTTTGTTCTACCGTCTGCCTCAAGCGCTTCGATTGTATCGGCGTTTCTGCTGGCATATTCCCCAGTTAATGCAAATCCGTTATATTTTATAACGCCATCAATAAAGACTGTAGTGATGTCTGTTTCAAAAAGACCACCATTGGATTGGGTCATATAAGATCCCATATTACTTCTATTCTTTACTGCATTATTATTAATATCGTAGGTGAATCCGAACATGGCTTTGATTGATTTTTCACGTTTTAAATCACCTTGGGAATAATCTCCTTTAGAAGAAAATTCACCAAAAGGAAGTAATTCAAGTCGGGAGGTATACTGAAGACCTCCGATATTACCTTCCGTTATGTTTCTCCCTTCTCCCTGAGAAATTGAAAATTTTTCTCTTGATATCCAGTTTCCTCCCAATTTAGTTTTGTGCCGTAATTGGATGCCCATATCTCGGTCAATATTGAACTTACTGTTTAACAAAGATCGATCTATCAACTGAAGGTTTGCTGATGATACAACGCGCTCTATGTTACCTGGTAATTTTGTTTGACCCGCCCATAGTTCAAAATTTTCGTGAAAATTCCACATCACAACCGCATCTAAGATATATCGAGGTGTATTTCTGTTATAAACACTGGCTCCTGAAAGATCTCGATTGGAAAGTCCCAACTCAATTTTGTACTTTAACTTTGGAGTAAAAGCAAAGCCTCCAAACTTTAAACGTGCTCTTCTAACTAAAAAATTGAGCTCTGCATCATCATATTCTTCTTCGTTATAGTCCCATTGGCTTTGAAAACGGGATTGGATTCTTGGAGCAAATTTCACACTAAAGGAACTGTCCTTTGCAATGAAATTTATCATTCCTTTTCCAAATTTAGTGTCACTTATTTCTTGTGCTTGAACAATTGAAAGTAAACCAACAAACAGTAAAAAAAAAGATTGAATTGTTTTATTCATGATGAAATTTATTTTAACTAGATGACTAGTGTTTTTAAACAAAAACAAAAGTTGCAATAAAACATTAAGTTAATGTTACCAAAACATTACCATATTCATCATATTTAAACAATATTTTTTCCAAATTGTTGATATACTAAGAACCGCACATCAAACAATCATCATCCTCACCTTCTTTGGCTTGGGCTAACATTTGCTTTAATTCTTGAGGAGACAATGGCTCTACCGGAACCGGAGCTTGGGCTGCTTTTCCTGCTGTTGCGGTTGAAACAGCTCCTACAGCTGCTTCTACCTCTGGAACTTTCGCTTTTGACTTAGTGTCTAAAGTGAATTTAATAGCATCCACAGCAGACTTTGTCCTTAGATAATACATTCCTGTTTTTAGACCTGATTTCCATCCGTAAAAATGCATTGAAGTTAATTTAGCCATCGTTGCCCCTTCCATAAACAAATTCAATGATTGAGATTGATCAATAAAATATCCACGTTGGCGTGACATGTCTATAATGTCTTTCATACTCATTTCCCAAACCGTCTTGTATAATTCTTTCAAATCTTCTGGAATCCCTTCGATACTTTGAACAGAACCGTTATTACGCATTAGTTCTTGTTTCATGTCCTCATTCCATAATCCTCGGTCTACAAGGTCTTCCAAAAGATGTTTATTGACAACAATAAACTCTCCAGAAAGTACACGTCGTGTATAGATGTTAGAAGTATAGGGTTCAAAACATTCATTATTTCCCAAAATCTGAGAGGTACTTGCCGTAGGCATAGGAGCTACTAAAAGTGAATTTCTCACTCCTTGTTTTTTAACCGTTTTACGAAGCGCTGCCCAATCCCATCGTCCGCTTAACTCTTCATCTTTGATACCCCATAAATTATGCTGAAATTCACCATTTGCAATAGGAGAACCTTTGTACGTTTCATATGGTCCTTCCCTTTTAGCTTCTTCAGAAGAAGCTGTGACAGCCGCAAAATAAAGCGTTTCAAAAATTTCTTGATTTAGCTTTTTGGCTTCATCAGAGGTAAATGGTAGGCGAAGCATAATGAACGCATCAGCCAATCCTTGAACCCCAAGTCCCACAGGACGGTGTCTAAAGTTTGAGTTTTGAGCCTCAATTACAGGATAGTAATTACGGTCAATCACTCGGTTTAAATTTTTAGTTACTCGTACCGTAACATCATAAAGTGCTTGATGATCAAAAGCTCCGTCTTTCACAAACATTGGCAATGCGATAGAGGCCAAATTACATACTGCAACCTCATCGGGGGCTGTATATTCCATGATCTCAGTACATAAGTTTGATGAACGTATTGTACCTAGATTCTTTTGATTGGATTTTCTATTTGCCGCATCCTTGTATAGCATGTATGGCGTACCTGTTTCAATTTGAGATTCTAAAATTTTCTCCCAAAGTTCACGTGCCTTTATAGTTCTTCTACCACGTCCTTCTGATTCGTACTTGAGGTACATTGCATCAAATTCATCCCCGTGAACATTATATAAATCAGGGCATTCATTAGGACACATTAATGTCCAATCTGCGTTTTCTTCTACTCGTTTCATGAATAAATCTGGAGTCCACATTGCGTAAAATAAATCACGCGCACGCATCTCTTCTTTTCCATGGTTCTTTTTTAATTCTAAAAAGTCAAAGATGTCTGCATGCCACGGTTCAACATAAATTGCAAACGATCCTTTTCGCTTTCCTCCTCCTTGATCCACATAACGTGCAGTATCATTAAAAACTCGTAGCATCGGAACAATTCCATTTGATGTTCCATTGGTTCCAGCAATATAAGAACCTGTGGCTCTTACATTGTGAATAGAAAGTCCAATTCCTCCAGCTGACTGAGAAATTTTCGCTGTTTGTTTTAGGGTATCATAAATTCCATCAATACTATCATCTTTCATGGTCAATAAAAAACAAGATGACATTTGTGGTTTAGGTGTTCCTGAATTGAACAAAGTAGGGGTTGCATGAGTGAAATATCGCTTGGACATTAACTCGTATGTCTCAAGGGCTGCTTCAATATCTTCTAAATGAATTCCAATAGAAACACGCATCAACATATGTTGGGGACGTTCCACTATAACTCCATTCAGTTTTAATAAATAAGAACGCTCTAACGTTTTAAATCCAAAAAAGTCATATCCAAAATCTCGGTTGTATATGATACTTGAATCTAGTTTATCAGCATTTTTCTGAATAATGTCATGCACCTCATCAGAAAGTAAAGGTGCCTTTTTCCCAGTTCTGGGATTGACATATTTATAAAGGTCTGTCATCGTTTCCGAAAACGACTTTTTGGTGTTTTTATGTAAGTTAGAAACCGAAATACGAGCTGCTAATTTTGCGTAATCCGGATGAGTTGTAGTCATTGTTGCAGCAATTTCAGCTGCAAGATTGTCCAATTCAGATGTCGTCACACCATCATATAATCCTTCAATAACTCGCATGGCAACACGAACAGGATCTACTAATGGATTTAATCCATAATTCAACTTACGAATGCGGGCGGTTATTTTATCGAACATGATGGGCTCTTTACGACCATCTCTTTTGAGAACAAACATACTTTGAGATTTAATTAATTATTGAATTCTTCTAAAACTTGGAAGGATAATTGGTTTTTGGTTTACTTAAATTAAAAATCAGCGTCAAAACTAATTTTTGTTTCTTGATCTTCACTGTTCAGGACTCCAGCCTTTTGGTATTCACCAACACGCTTTTCAAAGAAGTTTGTTTTTCCTTGAAGAGAAATCATGTCCATGAAGTCAAACGGGTTAGTAACGTTAAATTCTTTTTCTAAACCTAACTCTTGCAACAATCGATCCGTAACAAACTCTAAATATTGAGTCATGAGTTTAGCATTCATCCCTATCAAACTGATGGGTAATGACTCTGTAATAAATTCGCGTTCTATAGTCAAGGCATCTAAAAGAATTTCTTTTATACGGGCAGGAGGGACTTTATTCACCAAATGATGGTTGTGTAAGTGTACTGCAAAATCACAATGCACTCCCTCATCTCTGGAGATTAACTCATTTGAGAAGGTTAATCCAGGCATAAGGCCACGTTTTTTTAACCAATAGATTGAGCAGAAAGCACCTGAAAAGAAAATACCCTCTACGGCAGCGAAAGCAATAAGACGTTCCGCAAAAGAATCAGAATCAATCCAACGTAATGCCCAATCTGCTTTCTTTTTGATCGCAGGAAACACTTCAATGGCTTTAAAAAGACGATCTTTTTCCACATCGTCTTTTACGTATGTATCAATCAACAAAGAGTAGGTTTCAGAATGGATGTTTTCCATCATTATTTGAAATCCGTAGAAAAATTTAGCCTCTGAATATTGAACTTCATTTACAAAATTCTCAGCAAGATTTTCATTTACAATACCATCTGAAGCAGCAAAAAATGCAAGAATATGTTTTATGAAATATTTTTCGTCTTCTGTCAACTTAGTATTCCAATCCGTAAGATCTTGATGTAAGTCAATCTCTTCTGCAGTCCAAAAACTTGCCTCCATTTTTTTATACCATTCCCAAATATCATGGTGTTTAATTGGAAAGATTACAAATCGATTTTCATTTTCTTGGAGAATAGGTTCTACTGCTGCCATTTTGCTGTTTTATTATTTTAATTAAAAATTGTTTGATTCTGCTTTCACAAAGATTCGAAATTGTATCCAAAATAGAAAGGGTTACTTTTCCACAATGGAGCCTAGTTTTTAACAAAATACCCTTTTTATTAAATATTTCCTGAAAAAACAAAAAAGTATAACAGACTGTTATATAGGTACTTAATTGGAATAAACGTTCGCAGCCCCTTAAAACATTAAAACGTCATTAGGAGGTCTTTTTCGTATGTTGCTCGAGAGCATCATACCAATCCGATCCAAACTTTCTAATGAGAGCAGTTTTTACAAATTGATATACAGGAATCTTTAGTGCTTTTCCAAAATCACATGCGTCTGAACAAATGGACCAACTGTGATAATTCACAGCTGTCATTGTATCGTATGTTTGTATCCGAACAGGATATAGATGACATGAAATAGGTTTCTGAAAATCAATCACCCCTTTGTTATGAGCCTTTTCAATACCACATGAGGCAGTACCTGTTTCCGAAAAGACCGTGTAAGCACATTCTTTACCTTTCACTAGTGGGGTTTCAAAATCACCGTCAATTCCTTTCACAAAAACACCTTGTTCTTCAATTGCAGCAATTCCTTTTTTATTTAGGTAAGGTTTAATTTTTGAATAATGCTGCTCCAAAAAAATCACTTCTTCTTTCTCAAGGGGGGCTCCAGCCTCTCCTGCCACACAACATTCGCCCTTGCATTTAGAGATATTACAGACAAAATCTTCTGAAATGACAGTGTCAGAAATGAGGGTATTTTCTATCGCAAGCATGTTTCCTATTTTAACGTAAAAATAAGCAATTAAAACCTCTAGATATGCAGAATGAATCTACATTTGCAGAAAATTACAAACCATGTTTGATATTAAAGAAATTTTAACTGCTAGTCTTATTCTTTTTGCTGTAATTAATATTCTAGGTAGTGTCCCATTAATCATTACACTTCGAGAAAAAGTAGGCCGTATTGAGTCTGAAAAAGCTTCTTTCATTGCTGCAGTGATTATGATAGGCTTTTTATTTTTGGGGGAGGAAATATTAAAACTCATCGGAATTGACATTAACTCTTTTGCAGTAGCTGGCTCTTTAGTAATTTTGTTTTTAGCCCTAGAAATGATTTTAGGAATTACTCTTTTTCGAAATGAAGCCCCTGAAACAGCTTCAATAGTGCCAATTGCATTTCCCATGATTGCAGGAGCAGGAACAATGACTTCCTTACTTTCCTTAAGAGCTGAATTTGATGTAGCCAATATCATTGCTGCAATTGTAATCAATATTATTTTTGTTTATATCATTCTCAAATCCTCAGAGCTGATTAAACGGATTCTTGGTAAATCAGGTATTGTAATTATTCAAAAGGTTTTTGGAATCATTTTGTTAGCTATTGCAGTAAAATTATTCACAACCAACATAGGACAACTATAGCAAAATCATATCTTTGCACTATGAGAATATTACTTCCTTTATTTATGGTTTTAGCTTTAGCGGGCTGCATTTTTAATCTTACGCAAGTCAATTGGACAGACCCTTTAGTTGGCAAAAGCAGTGTGGCAGTTATTGGAGTAATGGCTTCTGCAAGCGCCTTTTTATTGCTACTTATTTTAATGCTCTCGAAACGAGTAGCCCAAAAGATAAAAAAACGTTAGAGCGCATCAATTGTATCTAAAGCCTTTTGAATGAAAGGATCTTTTTGATTTACAATCCTTGTGTGCAGATTTTCTCCGAAAAGCTGAATTGCAATAAATGCCTTCGCCGAGTTTAAGAAAATCTCTTGATTTTTATCATTTATTTCTATTGGAAAACTGTTTTCAAGGCAATAGGTTTTAAATGCATCAATAAAATCCTCTTTATAAGGAAGGGGTTCATTAAAAAACTCTGCTGGATTATCAAAATTATATTTTTGGGGCTTTAAATCCATTTCTAAGAAAATGAAATTATTCAGCAAACTAGAACGAAGAAAATAGTTGTTCCATATTTCCTCTGGTGAATCTTCATTTGAAATATATAAATCAGGAGAGATCCCTCCGCCGCCATAAACTTTTCTTCCTTTCGGGGTAGTAAAAACAAGACTATCATTTAAAGGGATTTGATTTTCATCTTGCATCTCCCCAGTATTATATCGCTCTTGTACCTCTGCATAGTAATCATCTCGAGAGGTGCTGTCATAGGGTCGCTGAATAGAGCGCCCGGTGGGTGTGTAATAACGCGCGGTTGTAAGTCGGATTTGATCTCCTCCACCCAAAGGCATCTGTTGCTGCACCAGTCCTTTTCCAAAAGTTCTCCTACCGATTAATAATCCTCGATCATTATCCTGAATAGCACCAGCTATCACCTCGCTGGCAGAAGCTGAATTTTCATCTACCAATACAAATAAGCTTCCATTTTCAAATAATCCTGTTGAGGAAGCAACCGTTCTTTCTCGAATACCATTATTACTTTCAACAATAACTATAGGCCTTTGGTCACTCAAAAAATCATCTGCAATTTGCTTTGCTGGCAGAAGGTACCCTCCTGGATTTCCTCTTAAATCAAGAATTAAATGTTCCATTTCTTGTTTCACCAGACTTTCTAAGGCTTGAGTAAATTCGATAAAAGTTGTTTGAGAAAAACGATTAATCTTTACGTATCCTGTTTCATCATTTATCATATAAGAAGACGAAACACTTGGCAAGGGAACGGGACCTCTAGTAAGATCAAAAGTAAAAATGGAATCTGCCTTTTTACGATAGACAGAAAGTCGAATGGGAGCAGCAGAACTACCTTTTAGTTTTGAAACGATATCTGAACTTGAAAGATTTTTTTGATATAGTGTGTCTTGATCAAGCATTAAAATCCGATCGCCAGACTTTAAACCTGCTTTCTCACTTGGACCTCCTTCCAAAACTCGAACCACCGCAATAGTGTCTTGAACCATAAAAAAACTGACCCCTATTCCCATAAAATTTCCTTGCATACTCTCAGAAATGGATTGTTCTTGAACCGCAGGAATATAAACTGAATGTGGGTCTAACTCATCCACAATATCTTCAATTACAACCCCTACAAGGCTGTCTGTATTAATTTTATCTACGTAATCATTTTTCAAATAAGAAAGGAGTCTGTTTAGTTTCTGAACACTTGGATTTGATATAGGTTGTCTGTTGGAAAAGTCTACCCTGTGTGATCCAAATACATATCCAATTGCAATAGAAAGGAACACAATCAAAACCAAGAAAAAGGTATTTGTTTTCATATTGCTAAAATTTTATTTTCCTTAAGTGACCCATACCCCAACTATTCATTTTCTATAACCACATGATCCAATTGAACTCCTGCTTTTTTTAAAAAATCTAACCCCGTAGTATCCTTATAAGCTTTTGCATAAACTACTCTAACAATACCTGATTGATGAATCAATTTACTACAATCCTTACAGGGAGATAAGGTTATGTATAATGTTGCTCCTTTACAAGATTGAGTAGAAGAGGCAACTTTTAAAATAGCATTAGCTTCGGCGTGAAGAACATACCATTTAGTATAATGCTCTTCATCTTCACATACATTTTCAAAACCTGAGGGTGTCCCGTTGTATCCATCTGAAATAATCATACGGTCTTTTACGATAAGTGCTCCCACTTTTTTTCTATCACAATAAGACAGCTGACCCCATGTCTTTGCCATTTTGAGATAGGCCTTGTCGTACTTTTCTTGTTTTCCTTTTACCATTAAAGCGAAGATACCAATTTAGCAATCAATCTTATTTTAAATTCGCTCAAAAATCATCCCAAGAGCGAGTATAAAAATGAAACTTCCTATTGCAATATTCCAAATACTCTTTGTCAACTTTGGAGTTTTCAAAACTAAAAAACTCAAACACAAGACCCCAATTACAATTACTGTTTGAGCAAACTCAACTCCCAGCGCAAAAGAAAAAAGAGATAGTCCAACCGCATCTTCAGGAATTAACATACTAAAATAGCGCCCAAAACCAAGCCCATGAATAATCCCAAAAACAACAGTAACTATTGGAAAAAAAAGACCTATTGAAGTTTCACTATACTTTTTTGGCAATAAAAGTGAAGCCGCACTAAAGGCTATTGTTATAGGAATTAACAATTCAATCCAGTAACTCGAAAATGAAAATTCTAAATAGAAATTCCCAACTAATGAAAGGGTGTGCCCCAGAGTAAATAAAGTTACCCATAATAGCAACTTTCTACTTGCCTTAAAATCAAAAGGTAAGGCAAGTGTAATAATAAAATAAAGATGATCTAGACCGTTCCAGTCCATCACATGCCTAAATCCCAAATCTAGATAAAACAAAAAAGTATCCATTATATTCCCCTCTCTTTTTGAATTTCCTCATATGCTTTTTGCACTTCTTGAAACTTTTCTTGAGCTCCTTTAATTAAGGCGGGCTCTTTAGACTGTAACTTATCGGGGTGGTATTTCTTTGCCATAGTTCGATATGCCTTTTTTACCTCAGTATCTGTGGCAGAAGGTGTGATTTCTAGAATACGATATGCATTACCTGTGGATTTTACGAACATTGCTTTTATACTATCCAAATCAACGGCACGTATCTCTAGGGCTAATGCTATTTGCCTAATTTTTGAGAGTTCTGACTGAGAAATACTTCCATCAGCATTAGAAACACCCATTAAAAAATGAATAACCTGTAAACGCGTTTCATATCTACTTGCAGACACAAAAACTTGTGCTAATTCATCAATATTTTGCGTTTCTTTTTTTACCTGTTCATTAAATGTTTCAAAAATTGTAGCTGCTTTTTGAGGGCCATAATTGGTAATAAAAAAATTACGTACAAATTGTAATTCTTGCGCCTTCACTTGTCCGTCGGCTTTAATTACAATGGCAGCAAAAGCAATAAGATTTAGCTGAAACTGGGCAGGTTCTGCACTTTGTGAAAAGGTTTGAAAATTAACTCGAGATCCATTTATCAATTTCTCCAAAAAACTCCCAACAAAAAACCCAAAAATAGCTCCGGGGAAACGAAATAAATAATAACCTAAAAAGGCTGCAACCCATTTAATCATTCTGTAATTAAAATAATAAATACAAATTTGACAAATAAAATCGGCGCCACAAAACATATTCATAAGACATTACTTTTATATCTTTGAAAAAAAAAATATGTATCCAGCAGAATTAGTAAAACCCATGAGAGAAGAGTTAACAAACATCGGCTTTGATGAATTGTTTACTTCAGAAGATGTTTCCAACGCGCTTGCAAAATCAGGGACAACCCTGGTTGTCGTTAATTCCGTTTGTGGATGTGCTGCTGCCAATGCTCGCCCTGGCGTTTTTTATTCCTTACAAAACGAAAAAACACCCGAAAATTTGGTGACTGTTTTTGCAGGAGTAAACACAGAAGCAACCAACAGCGCGCGTGATATGATGGTTCCATTCCCTCCTTCTTCTCCAAGCATTGCCTTGTTTAAAGATGGGGAGTTAGTTCATATGGTAGAACGTCACCATATTGAAGGACGCCCTGCAGAAATGATTGCAGAAAATCTAAAAGCAGCCTTCAACGATCATTGCTAGATTATATAATCTAAATTTTTTTGGCTAAACCTAAATCATGAAAAAGCTATTCAGATATTTGATGAGCGTTATCTTCTATCTTTGTTTTGGATTTTTTTTAGTGCTTTTTCATGGTATACAATGGATCTGTTTTTATGCGATAGGTTATCAAGCGCAAAAAAATGCTGTTGAAATCTTAAACTTATTCCTCCTAAGATTTTTAAACATTTTAGGTACCCGAATCCAGTTTGATCATTCTCATTCTCTCCCCACAAATCGTTCCATAATATTTGTAGCAAATCACCAAAGTACTTATGAAGTTCCACCCCTTATTTGGTATTTGAGAAAACACCATCCCAAATTCATCAGCAAAAAGGAATTAGGAAAAGGAATTCCAAGTGTATCATTCAATTTACGACATGGTGGGGCATTACTCATAGATCGGAAAAATCCAAAAAAATCCATTCAAGCGATTCAAGATTTTGGTAAGCGACTAACAGAAAAAAAACACTCTGCGATTATTTTTCCTGAAGGCACACGAAGTAGGGATGGAAAAATAAAACCCTTTCAGAAAGCAGGCTTGTCAACACTAATAGAAAACATGCCAGATGCCCTAGTGGTGCCCATCTCAATTGGCAATTCTTGGCGCTTTGCAGAACACAACTATTTTCCCATGCCACTTGCCGTCCACTTAAAACTAAAGGTTCACCCCGCCCTTGAAATTATCCCAGGAGAACATGAAAATCTTTTACAGAAAATAGAAACAACTATTGGTGAAGGGGTTGAGATTCTTCAGCAAAAAAATAAGTTTTAAAGCCTTTAGAAAATTCAATACTCATATTACCCCTTAAACACTCGTAGGTAAAACAATAGTAAAGGTGGTTCCTTTTTTAGGGGTAGACACAAAACTTATTATACCACCATGTGATTCAATAATGTTTTTTACAATGCCCAATCCAAGACCCATTCCAGAACTTTTGGTAGTGAATTTAGGTTCAAATATTTTATCCTTCAAATTCGCAGGTATACCGCTACCATTATCCATAATGGTAATGGTTGTTTGATCCTTTTCCGCGATGATTTGAATTCCAATTTGAGGTGTCTTTTTTGGAGATACGGATTGAATTGCATTTTGAATTAAGTTAGTAATCAACCTAATCCACTGTGTACGGTCCAACTTGTGATATATATGTGCTTGATCTGAAGAGAAAATAATCTGTTCTTCTTGGAAAATTGTTAACGCCATTTTAGTTACCTCCACTAAATCACATTCTTGCATTTTAGGCTTAGGCATACTCGCAAAATCAGAAAAAGCCTCCGCCACTTCACTCATGGTATCAATCTGCTGAATCAAAAGATTTGAAAAATCATTTAATTTATTCCTACTGTCCGGATCATTGGGATCGTACTTACGTTGAAAACTTTGAATTGTCAATCGCATTGGAGTAAGTGGGTTTTTAATCTCATGAGCTACCTGTCGTGCCATTTCTTGCCAGGCTTGTTCCCTTTCTGTTTTTGCAAGTTTAGCAACACTATCCGATAAATCGTCAATCATATCATTGTAAGAATTCACCAAACTATCAATTTCACGTGTTGCATTTTTGAGATAAATTTTTTCATTCTTTTTTTCTAAACCTGTTTCAGCCATTCGAACCCTGATAGTTTCTAATGATCGTGTAACAAATTTGGATAAAAAATAAGCGATGAAAATAACTCCAAAAAGAAGTAGAGCATATATTTGATATAAATTTTGCAAAAACGAATTAAGTTCATTTTCAGAAAAAGAAATATCCTCAAAATAAGGGAAAAACAAAATCCCATAAGCTCGATCTTGATCATCTTTTAACAAACTATAAGAGGCGTGAAAATTATCAAGATCGGAGTTATACTCTTCTAAATAAACCCCGGATTGACTCTCCTTAATTTTATTTAATAAAACCTCATCTAATTGATAATCATTGGCAATAATTTCAAGTGGGGTATGATAAATTAATAGGGGTGTCCCGTCAAGTTTGAAAAGAGAATAACGAATACTGTGAATGGCATTGATTTTTTCGAAATCTGGGCCAAACTGATTCCAAATACTATCGGACTTATTAAATAAATTGTTTTTGCTAACTAGATAATTAATGTGTCGCTTAATTTGGGATTCCTTTCTGTTCAATCTCCCTAGGTGATAATTTTCGCGTTGGGACTCATACTGAATGGAAGTGGTTCCCAAAACAAGCACCCCAGAAACCAAAAGCATAATAATCATTACCACAAAAAGTCGAGTTCTGAATGAAAATTTTTCAGGTATTTTGAAGGAAAATGCCATTACTTTTTTCGTGTTTTTTTATACAGTCTAATTCCTAAATAAAGAATAAATGCCAATCCTATCATTCCAAGTAATCCAGAAATCCAATGAAAACTGTCTTTTAAAATTACAAGAAAAACTATTGCAAAAAGGAACAACGTTGCACCTTCATTCCAGATGCGCATAAAATTACTGGTGTGTCTGTTTTCATCTTTTTGTAATTGTTTAAAAAATCGGTGGGTTCTCATATGATAAACTCCCAAAAGAAAGACTAGCGAAAGTTTTAAATGCATCCATGGCTGGTACAACCATGAGGGCATGAGATAAAGCAACCAAACGGCAAATAAAATCGCTAAAATCGCAGAAGGCCACGTAATGATATACCACAACCTTTTAGTCATTATTTTGAATTGTGGAATAAGTATATCAGCCTCAATTTTTGATTTTTTTGTTGCCTCAATATGATAGATAAAAAGACGAGGTACATAAAACAAGCCTGCAAACCAAGTAATTACAAAAATAAGATGTAAAGCTTTAATGTAGTTGTAATACAATTTGCTCTATTTTAAAGTTAAATAATCCAGCTTCAGAGCTGCAAAAGTTTGATTGAAAGATTCTAAATCTTCTTTCACCAATTTGTTATAACGTTCCACTTGTTCCTTTATCTGACTGGTGAGCAACCTACTCACCACAACATCTTGATCCGTAGGAGGAAAATCGTTGGACATTACTAAATTATTTATATGCCCTAACTTATTCGTTAAACGAATAGGAAAGTTAAGGGGGTCTTGATTACTCTTATTTTGTGTTTGATAAAGTGTTTTTTCAATTTCCGAAAACTCTTTTTTGAGCGCAGCAGCCGTTTCAAGAATTGCTTTTGCTTCTTCCAAGCCTCCATAATTCTTTTTAAACGCATCTAATTTTGCATTTATACTTCTTATATTTTTAATCGCTTGATGAGCCTCATCTATTGTTTGATTCACAGTGTTTACAAAATCAAATTGTTTTTGCATATCAGCAACACTTGCTTCCGCTCTGGGATCAGGAAGAATAGTAAAGACTTGTTCGGTAACGGTCTTGTTTTTCTGAAGACTTACAGTATAATCTCCGGGCACTGCCTTAGCTCCTGAAAGAGAAGCACCCCACAAAATCATACCGTCAAGACGTTCTGCTCCTTTATATCGTGTGTTCCATACAAATTGATTTCCACCAACCTTAATTTCTAATTTATCCTTGTCAGAGGCTGTACTAAAAGTTTTAATAACAGAACCATCTTTACCTTTAAAGTGCAATTGAATGGTGTCTTTTGATTGATCAAAATCTTTAATATTAAAATGTACAATAACACCATTTGGCAAGTTGGTTCCTTGTGTCAAAGAACTTCTACTTCTACCCTGGGTTCGGTAACTATCTTTGGGCTTAAACAAGGTTAAATCTTGATTTACAACCTCCTGATTCAATTGATGTAGTATTGTTAAATCGTCAATCATCCACAAGCTTCGTCCTTGGGTAGCAACAATCAAGCTATTGTCCTTAATCGTCAAATCAGTAATCGGAACTATGGGTAAATTCAACTGAAAAGGGTTCCACGAAGCTCCGTCGTCGTAAGAAATATACATCCCCGTTTCTGTTCCTGCATAAAGCAATCCCTTTTTAGCTGGATCGGCTCTAAGTACACGTGTAAAATGTTCTTTATTAATCCCATTGGTTATTTTACTCCAAGTTTGTCCATAGTCTGAAGTTTTATATAAATAAGGAGTAAAATCTCCTGTTTTATACAACGTCCCTGCCACATAACAAACTGCAGGATCAAAGGGTGAAGGATCGATACTGTTGATCATCAACCATTTAGGCATTTGATTGGGTGTTACATTCTTCCAGTTTTTACCTCCATCTCTCGTTAGATGCAATAAACCATCATCACTTCCCACCCATAACAAACCTTCTTCTAATGGAGATTCATTGGCAGCAAAAAGGGTACAGTAATATTCAACACCGGTATTATCCTGAGTGATAGGACCCCCGGAAGACTTTAATCGTTCAGGGTCATTCCGTGTTAAATCTGGACTAATAATTTCCCATGATTGTCCTTCATTTTCAGAAACATGAACTTGATTAGAAAAGGTATATAATCTCTTTGGATTGTGCTTACTAAAAATAATAGGAAAATTCCACTGAAAACGATATTTCATTCCCTCAGCACCATATCCCATAGGATTATCAGGCCACACATTGATTCCTCTTTCTGTTTTTGTTTGGTGATTTACACGGGTTAAATATCCTCCATAACTTCCTCCATAAACAATGTCATTATTAAGAGGATCTACTGCTATGTGGGCTGATTCACCACCAGCAGTTGACTCCCAATCAGCTTCTGAAATACCACTCCCCTCGGAACGATGTGCAACTCTGATAGTAGAATTGTCTTGTTGGGCAACATAAATTCGATAGGGAAATGCATTGTCTGTAGTGACTCTATAAAACTGCGCGGTAGGTTGATTGTAATAGGTACTCCAAGTTTCCCCTCCATTATAACTAATTTGAGCTCCACCATCATCTGCAATAATCATACGTTGATTGTCTTCTGGGGCAATCCATAAATCATGGTGATCTCCGTGAGGTGCATTATTCCTTTTGAAAGTTTTTCCTCCGTCTTTAGATTTATGATAAGAAACATTCATTACATACACTACATCTTCATCTTGTGTGTCCGCATAAATTTTAGAATAATACCAAGCACGTTGACGCAAAGCACGACTGTCATTTATGTGTGACCAAGTGGAGCCACCATCATCAGAACGGTATACTCCCCCTTTATCTTTGTTTTCAACTATAGCCCAGACGCGTTGGGAATTTATTGGTGAAACTGTAACCCCAATAACACCAAGGATTCCTTTTGCAAAACCTTCATTTGAACTGATTTCAATCCACGTTTTCCCTTCGTCTGTACTTTTCCATAAAGCAGAACCTTCACCACCACTATTTAAACTATAGGGTGTTCTGTTCAACCTCCATGTGGATGCGTATAAATTTCTGGGATTAGAAGGATCCATAACCAACTCAAAAGCACCAGAATCCGAATTTGAAAATAGTACTTTTTTCCAACTCTTTCCTCCATCAATACTTTTATAAACTCCTCGTTCAGAAGTAGGCTTGTAAATGTTTCCCAAAACAGCTGCATAAACAACATCAGGATTAGTTGGATGAATTACGATTCTAGGGACATGTCTAGATTCAGGTAGCCCAGAAAAAATCCATGTTTTCCCAGCATCTACTGTTTTCCAAATTCCATAACCCGAAGAAACATTTCCCCGTACAGTTACTTCTCCGCCCCCTACATAAATAACATTAGGATCACTTTTTGAGACTGCAACAGATCCAATACTCCCCCCAAAAAAACCGTCAGAAATATTTTCATATGTTTGTCCTCCATCTTCCGTTTTCCATACGCCACCTCCTGTAGCACCAAAATAAAACAAGTCTGGCTTCCCAGGAACACCTGTTACGGCTGCAGACCGGCCTCCCCTAAAAGGACCTATTGAACGATAAGAAAGTGATTCATATGCGCGCTCAGGATAACTTATAGTTGCTGTCTTTTTTACTCTCTTATTTCGCTGGCCATAAAAAGGCTGAAAAACCAAAAGAGAAAAAAATAGCACCGAAAATAAAAAATTGGACTTTTTCATAATGAATATTTATAAAATTAAAAGTATAAAATATATTCCTTATGAAGTAAGCTATTGCCTAGAGATATAATTGAACTCGATTAAGCAACTCTATATTGGCTGATTATGCTACTAACTGTTTTCTAATTTCACGATTTAAAAAATAAGCTGTCATTAGAGTAGAAAAAATATCTGCAACAGGAAAGGCAATCCAAACACCCATCACCCCATAAAAATTAGGGAGAATAAATAATAAAGGAATGAAAAAGAGACCTTGTCTGCTTAAGGTAAGTAGCAAAGCGGGCAATGCTTTTCCTATAGCCTGGAAATACGCTGCTCCAATCAACTGTATCCCTATTATGGGTAATGCTGCAAACACATAACGCAACGCGTTGGGTGTTTCAAGAGCAACTGCAGTATCTTTTGAGAAAATCCCTGGAATATTTTCAGCAAAAAAGAAAATAAAAACAAAAATGGTAGATGCTAAAAAAACAGAATAACGAATAGAAATACTAATCACTTTTCGAACACGTTCCGTATTTTTTGCTCCATAATTATACCCTGCAATGGGTAAAAACCCTTGAGTGATTCCAAGAATTGGAAAGGTTGCAAACATTAGCATTCTGCTAATGATAGCATAGACAGCAATAGATGATTCACCTCCATAGGAAAACAAAATATTATTAACCAAAAGCACTGTAATACTTACCATTGCTTGGCGTGCCAAGGTAACGGACCCCAAGGAGGAAATTTCTTTTATCAATAATGGTTGTAATCTAAAAGAGCTCAACGTTGGATGTAAACTGCTCTTTTTTGATAGAAAAAAATAAATAATATAAAGCGCACACACTCCATAAGAAAGGGTGGTAGCCCAGGCAGCTCCCATCATGCCCCAATCAAAAATGTTAATAAAAATATAATCTAAAAACAAATTTGAAACAGATGGTAAAAGCATTGCATACATGGCATTTTTGGGTTTTCCTTCAGCCCGAATGGTATTATTTGCCATCATACAAAATGCTAACACAGGAACCCCATAAAGAACAATTACATAATAGGTTTTAGCGAGTGAAAAAAGAGATCCTTTCCCCCCAAAAAGGACAATGATCTGATCTACAAAAGACAACCCAAAAATGACCACAATAATGGTCAACAAAAAAGTTAACGTGATTTGATTTCCAAAGGTATTTTCTGCTTTAAGATGATTTTTTTCTCCTAGGGCTCTGGAAATAATAGAAGCCCCTCCCACACCAATAGCCATTCCTAATGCCGCAATAAAAAAAGAAACGGGCAATACAACATTAATTGCAGCAATGGCATTAGAACCAATCCACTGCCCAACAAAAATAGTGTCAATCAATATATTGAGTGACATAACCAAAATTCCAATGGATGCAGGTAATGCTTGTTTAACTAATAATTTTGGGATGGAATCCGTTCCTAATAACTCCGTGAGATTTTTGCTCATGAAACACTTTCGTTAAGAGCCCATTCGTCAATCCATCTACTTAAAACATTTACCCAATCATCTCTATCGTTGATACACGGAATTACATGTAAGTGCTTCCCTCCTTTATCTTCGAAATCTTCTGCTGCCTCCATTCCAATTTCCTCAAGTGTTTCCAAACAATCTGACACAAACGCGGGGGTTGCAATAGCAAGTTCCTTAGTTCCTCCTTGAGCAAAAGCCTCAACTGTTTTGTCAGTGTATGGTTTTAACCAGGATCCTAAAATTGAAACTCGAGACTGAAAACTTGTTGAAAATGTTCCTTCTTTTAAATCAAGATATTCAGCGACTTTAACTGTAGTCATCTCACACTGATGACGATAGCAATATGCATGAGCAGGAGAGTCATTAAAACAACACTTACCGTCCATTTTACAATGTGATTTTGTAACATCAGACTTTCTAATATGACGGTTCGGAACACCGTGATAGGAAAATAAAATATGCTCCCAGTTTTTTCCCTGCAAAGCTTCTTGAATTGAATTTCCTAGTACTCGGATATAATCTGGATGATTGTAAAAGGCCGGTAAAGAAGTGAATTCCATTTGTGGAAAATACTTTTCTCTTAACTCTTCAGCTAAGACTAGAATAGTTTCGGTAGTTGCCATAGCAAACTGAGGATACAATGGAACTAAAAAGACTTCAGTCACTCCTTGGTCGGCCAATTCTTTTAATCCCTCATGAATGGAAGGTGTTCCATAACGCATCGCAAGGGCAACAGGTATGGAAACCTTTTTTTGTACTTTTTTCTGAAGCCGCTCTGAAAGTACAATCAGAGGGGAACCTTCTTTCCACCATATTTTTCTGTACGCTTTTGCAGATTTTTTAGGTCGGGTTTTTAAAATAATTCCTTTTACCAAAAAAGATCGAAACCATTTGGGTAAATCAATTACCCTCTCATCCATCAAAAACTCTCCTAAATAATCTCTTACATCCTTTGTTTCAGTACTGTATGGGGATCCCAAGTTGACTAGTAATACTCCTTTCATTCACAATTTTTTACGAAGATAATGAACCTAAATATTTCTTGGGAGTGGTTCCATATTTCTTTTTGAAAGCGGCAATAAAATGGCTCGCAGTACTATACCCTAATTTAAGGCCAACTTCATTGACATTAAATTTTTGAGAGTTCAACATTCGCCTTGCCTCTTCCATTTTATGATCCAAAAGGTACGCAAAGACAGTATCACCATAAAGTTGCTTAAACCCTTCTTTTAATTTTTTTAATGACAATCCGATTTCTGTAGCCAAATTTTCTAGAGAAGGTGGGTCAGACATTCGCTCCAAAATAATATCTTTTGCTTTTCTTATTTTCCTTACGTTTTCTTCATCCACCAAAAAAGGGCACTGCTCCAGAGAGGGGTCTTCGCTTTTATTAAAATACAAACTCAGTAATTCATAAACCTTCCCCTTAAAATATAAACTCTTCATACTGTCATGTACTTTTGCCTGTAAAATCTGACTCAAAACAACAGCAATTGATGAAGTAAATGGTAAGTTATCATAATACTTTTTAGAACTATTTTCTGGAGTGAGAAACGAAATATGATCTGCGTCAGCAGAAAATAAAGAATGAAATTTTGATATCGAAATCAGCACACTAACGAGCCAACTGTTTGGCGCTAATTCTACCTGAATCGGTAATGCCTTTTGAGGGTTAAAAAGCAACATTGAGTGATCCTCATTTACTGGAAAACTATAATTCCCTTCGTTAAAAATAAAATTCATTTGTCCCTTCAAACAAAAATGGAATTGGATAAAGTCTTGATTTACTGGATATTTTTCAATAACCGCATCTTGGGAGTCATTTTTAACTCTCAAAACAGTAAATCCAGAATCCAAAACACTCACTTGAAAAGTACTTTTAACGTCATTTTTAATCTCCATCTTCAAATACTATTTAATTTTTAACTCTAAAAAAGTGCTTAATAAATTAGCTCAATACAACAAAAATAAGACTTTTTGAAAGTTAGTTGCCAAAAATTGAAAAAAAAACCTTTAGAGTTATTTTAAAACTTTTCATCGTTATTTTTTAGAATACTACTCCCTTACTTTTGTGTTCAAATTTATAGAATTACCTTTTTGACCAAAGCCGAACATTTTCACGCAATAGGTGTCAGTTATAAAACTGCTGATATTGACCAACGTGGCCAATTTAGCCTCAATGACACTCAGCTACATGCACTTTTTCTAGATGCAAAAGATTCTGGTGTAACTGACTTTTTAGTAATTAATACATGTAATAGAACGGAACTATATAGCTGGACAGCTAAACATGAAACACTCGTAAATCTTCTTTGTAAGCATTCGGGGGGAGATAAAAAAATATTTGACAAAATTGGATATACGTACAGTGATAGGGATGCTTTTCATCATCTTTTTAGAGTAGGAACAGGGCTTGAAAGTCAGATTTTGGGTGATTTTGAAGTGATTGGACAGATTAAGCAAAGCTTTTATCGATCAAAAAAAATGCAGCTTGCTCACGGATCTCTTGAACGACTTACCAATGCTGTGATTCAAGCCAGTAAAAGAATTAAAACTGAGACCGAAATATCGAGTGGTGCAACTTCCGTTGCTTTTGCCTCAGTACAGTATATATTAAAGAATGTTACTGATATTTCTCAAAAAAATATCCTTCTTTTTGGCACTGGTAAAATTGGGGCTAATACGTGTGAAAATTTAGTGAAACACACCCAAAACGACCACATTACACTAATTAACAGAACACAAGAAAAGGCAGAAAAAATTGCAGGAAAATTTCCTGTTAAAGTTAAGCCTTATGGCGAACTAACTTCTGCCATTCATCAATCCAATGTGCTCATTGTTGCCACAGGAGCTCAAAAGCCAACCGTATCTGTTGATTTGATTCATAACACAAAGCCCTTACTAATACTAGACCTGTCCATCCCGAGAAATGTAGCACCTGAAGTCAACAAACTGCCAAATATTGAGGTGATTCACTTGGATGAACTTTCACAAATTACCGACGCTACTTTTGAAAAACGAAAAAAATATATCCCTCAAGCGGAACAAATATTGAACGAGGTGGAAGACGATTTTCATGTTTGGCTAGAACACCGCAAATACGTCCCTACACTAAAAGCCTTTAAAAAGAAACTAACTCAAATTGAAAATTTTGATGAAGATTGGGAATTAGAAACAAGTCCAGATCGAATGGCCCAAAAACTTACCGGTCAAATTGCTGCTTACTTGAGATCAAACCCAAAAGAAGCTGATAAAACCGTGGCCTTACTGAACGAAGTATTTCAATTGAGTCCAGAAAATTACAGTTAGGATGGTACGCATCGGAACTAGAAAAAGCAAATTAGCTTTGTGGCAAGCCAACGAGGTCAAAGCTATATTAGAATCAGAAGGCTATCCTTGTTGCTTAGTTCATATAGAAAGCAATGGAGATCAAGATCTAAATCAACCTCTGTATGCTATGGGAATACAAGGTGTTTTTACTAAAACATTAGATACCGCATTACTTAATGAAAAGATAGACATTGCTGTCCATAGCCTAAAAGATGTGCCAACTTTATTACCCAAGGGAATCAATATAAAAGCAGTCCTTTCTAGAGGAAACCCTATGGATGTTCTGGTATATAATCCTGCATTTATGGGCTGGGAAACTGAAGCTTCAATAGGTACTGGTAGTTTGAGAAGAAAGGCACAATGGCTGAGGAAAAATCCGAAACATCAAGTAGAAAACCTGAGGGGTAACTTGCAAAAAAGAATTGAAAAACTAAATAATTCAAATTGGTCAGGAGCTATTTTTGCACAGGCAGGTTTGGATCGTTTGAATTTACTCCAGGACAACTATGAAGTGCTGGAATGGATGATCCCTGCTCCTTCTCAAGGAATTATAGGAATCGCCTCTTTAGAAAAAAACAAAGAACTTAATGCTGTTTTAGATAAAATAAATTGTGCTGAAACTTCACTGTGCGCACAAATTGAACGTTCGTTCTTAAACACTTTGGAAGGAGGCTGTACCGCTCCTATAGGCGCTCATGCTTATTGTATTGAAAATACACTATACTTCAAAGGGGGGCTTTTCAGTTTGGACGGAACTATTGCGATCGTTCATGAAGAAAATACACCCTTGGAAAACACTAAAGAGTATGGGGTCAAAGCAGCTCAAAAGATTTTAAATGAAGGAGGAAAAGAACTCATGAAACAAATCAAATCCCAATTGTAATGCGTTTACTTTCAACTAAACTACTTACAGTAAATTTTAAGGATCGTTTGGTTCAAAAGGGATTTTCATTAGTTGAATTTCCCTTTATTAAAATTAAACCCTTAAATACAGAAATTAAAACACTAGAAGATAACATTATAATAACCAGCCAAAATGCGGCTAGTTTAGTCCTAAACAACCCTCACTTATCACCTAAATTAGAGGGGAAAAATTATTTTTGTGTAGGGGAGAAAACAAAAATGCTTTTGACAGGAAATGGTCTAAAAGTGATAAAAATGAGTCAAAATGCATCAATTTTGTCCAATTTTATAACAAAAAATCATAAAAATGCCTCTTTTTCGTTTTTATGTGGAATACAAAGAAGACCAGAAATCGAAACCGAATTAGCAAAAAATAAAATCCCCTTGTCTGTACATAAAATTTATGATACCCTTTACAACTCTACTGTGATCGAATCCCAGTTTGACGGGATCCTTTTTTTTAGTCCTTCCGCCGTTGAAAGTTATTTTAAAAAGAATACTTGGACGTCTAAAACACATGGATTTTGTATCGGCTCAACAACAGCTGCAAGTTTATCTAATTTCACGGAAAATTTCAGCGTTGCCAAAACACCTAATGAAAATCAACTATTATTAAGTATTCACCACTATAATACGCACCACTATGCTCAAAAATGATCTTTTTCTAAAAGCGTTAAACGGAGAAACTGTAAATCGTCCTCCAGTATGGATGATGCGCCAAGCAGGTCGCTATCTCCCAGATTTCATGAAGCTAAAAGCTAAATATGAGTTCTTTACCCGCTGCCAAACTCCGGAGTTAGCCACTGAAATTACGATCATGCCCATCGATCAAATAGGCCCCGATGCTGCTATTCTTTTTAGTGATATCCTTGTGGTACTTCAGGCCATGCAAATTCCTGTTGAAATGAAAGATGGAATCGGCCCTTGGATTCCAAATCCTATTCGATCTTCAGAACAGGTTTCTCAAGTCATTGTCCCTGATATTCACGAACATTTAGGCTATGTTTTAGATGCTGTAAAGATGACCAAACAAGCGCTCAACGATCGTGTACCACTTATAGGATTTGCAGGATCCCCCTGGACTTTATTGTGCTATGCCGTTCAAGGGCAGGGATCAAAAAACTTTGATATAGCTAAAGGTTTTTGCTTTAGTCAACCTGAAGCTGCTCATGCTTTACTTCAAAAAATAACAGATACAACCATTGCATATTTGAAAGAAAAGGTGAAAGCAGGAGTACATGCAGTTCAAGTATTTGACTCTTGGGGAGGACTACTCTCTCCAGACGATTATTCTATTTTTTCTTGGCCCTATATTCAGCAAATAATAGATGCTTTAAAAGAGGATATCCCGGTTATTGTTTTTGGAAAAGGATGTTGGTTTGCCTTAAATGAAATGGGGCGTTCTGGAGCATCAGCTTTAGGAGTAGATTGGACCTGTACCGCCCGAAATGCAAGATATTTGTCAGGGGGTCAAATCACGTTGCAAGGAAATTTTGACCCTTCGCGACTACTTTCGCCTATCCCAGAAATCAAAGCAGGTGTTCACAAAATGATAAATGAATTTGGAAAAGATAAATACATCGTCAATTTGGGCCATGGTATCCTCCCAAATATCCCAGTTGATCATGCCAAAGCCTTTGTTGACGCTGTTAAAGAATACACTCTTTAAACCAAAAAAATGAAAGATCAGTTTTATTCCTACATCAAAAATCTGCAAAACCAGATTACAGAAGCTTTTGAAAAAGTGGATGGTTCTGCCACTTTTTTTGAAGATGAATGGAACAGAGCCGAAGGAGGTGGGGGGCGTAGTCGTATTATTGAAAATGGATCAGTAATTGAAAAAGGAGGAGTTAATATTTCTGCAGTTCACGGGCCTTTACCCGAAAGCATGCAATCGTATTTTAAAGTTGATGAGGTAGATTTTTTTGCTTGTGGATTGAGTTTGGTGATTCATCCTAAAAATCCAATGGCCCCTACCGTTCATGCAAACTGGCGCTATTTTGAAATGTACGATAAAACAGGGAATTGTATTGACCAATGGTTTGGTGGTGGCTTAGACCTAACCCCATATTATCTGTTTGAAGAAGATGCACAGCATTTTCATCGTCAATGCAAAAAAGCTTGTGATATTCATCATCCCGATTTTTACCTTGAATTTAAAAATAAATGTGATGCTTACTTTCACAATCCTCATCGTGAGGAAGCAAGAGGTGTAGGGGGGTTATTTTTTGATTATTTAAAAGAAGACAAAGAATTCACTATTCAAGACCGATATGATTTCACCACCGAAATAGGCAATAATTTTTTAGCTGCTTACCTTCCTATATTGGAAAAAAGAAAATCAATGAAATATTCTGCAGCCCAAAGAACTTGGCAGGAAATAAGAAGGGGGCGCTATGTCGAATTCAATCTTGTTCATGACAAAGGAACACTGTTTGGATTAAAAACCAACGGTCGAATTGAAAGTATTCTTATGAGTCTTCCTCCAGCGGTTCAATGGCGGTATGATCATCATCCTGAAGAAGGGAGTGAAGAATATAATTTAGTAACTGTTTTAAAAAATCCAAAAGTCTGGGTCTAAATCATATGATTGCATCATTTAATATTTTGTACATTAAAACTTTAAAAAAGTTCATATCATGAATACCCTTTCCATCTTATTTGTACTCCCCCTACTGATTATTTTCTCATACTTGTTTGACGCCTTTGCTCGAAAAACAAAATTTCCAGCGGTCATTTTACTCATGATTACAGGTATTATAGTTCGAGCAATAACGAATGCCTACGGCTATAATGAATTTGGTTTTGTTGATAATTTAATCCCTGTTCTAGGTACCATTGGATTAATTCTAATTGTACTTGAAGGAGCTGTTGAATTAGAAATTAGCAGGGAAAAACTCCCCTTAATTTTAAAGGGATTTCTTGCCGCTCTTTTTATTCTTGTTGCAAATATATGGGTCTTAAAATGGGTCTTTGGCTTCCTTTTTCAAATGGGAAATAGTGAAGCAATTTTGTATGCAATCCCTCTATCCATTATCAGTAGTGCAGTTGCTATTCCTTCTACTGCCGGTTTGATAAGTAAAGAACGAGAATTTGTAATCTACGAATCTACTTTTTCCGATATTTTGGGAATTATGATTTTCAATTATGCGATTCGACAATTTGAATCAGGTCAGCCACTCATCGGGGCAACTCCTCTGGTTTCTCTAGGCCTTCAAATTTTGGGGGTTATCGTAATATCCCTTGCCATCACCTATGTTCTCTTTCGACTTTTACAGCAAATTCATCATCATGTAAAATTCTTTTTAATTTTAGCTTTACTTATACTAGTATATGCTTTTGGAAAACTATTTCACCTTCCTGCCCTTGTAACAATTTTTATATTCGGAATATTCTTTAGTAATGTTAAAAGCTTACTCCCTAAATTTCTACTCCGTTATTTAGACATAGAGCAATCCGAAAAAGGATTCCATGAATTTCATATTCTAACAGCAGAATCAACCTTTATTGTACGGACTTTCTTTTTCTTATTTTTTGGGTTTTCTATCAAAATCTTAGATTTTGATAGTTTTTCACCTGTGATTTACGGATTAATTATTTTTCTAATTATGCTTATTCTAAGGTATGTTTATTTGACCGTTTCTACCTTTAGAATAAAACCTAGTTCTTTAGTTTACATGTCCCCTCGCGGGTTGATTAGTATCCTCCTTTTTATTCAACTCAAAGACGTTTCATTCATCAATACATCAACAAGTCCAATTGACGAAAGAGTTCTTTTGATTGTTATTTTAAGTTCAATGTTTGTTATGCTTCTCGGGACATTAAAAAAACCAAAGGTTGAAGAAACTAACATCCCAGAGGAGGGAGAGGAAAATAATTCCGAAAATATAATTGTTGATACACAATTAGAACCTCAAAACATCCCTGAAACTGAAAGTAAAAATTTAAACGAAAGCGAAACTGAAAATCCATAAAACCAAAAATCATGTATCCTATTCAGCGCAACAGAAGACTCCGAAGCTCTGCAACTCTTAGAGCACTTGTTCAAGAATATCATCTAAACCCAAGCGATTTTATTGTCCCTTTATTTGTGATAGAAGGAACACAAAAAAAAGAAGCAATCGCTTCTATGCCAGGGTATTATCGATTATCCACAGACTTAATTGCTGAAAAGGCAAAATCTTTGTGGAAGCTAGGGTTAAAATCTATTTTGCTCTTTGTGAAAGTACCCGACAATTTAAAAGACAATAAAGGCACTGAAGCCTTAAATCCAGACGGCCTGATGCAACGCTCCATAAAAGCCGTGAAAAATGCCACCCCTGAAATGATCGTTATGACCGATGTGGCCCTTGATCCTTATTCCTCTTTTGGGCATGACGGTATCGTGGAAAAGGGCAAAATTGTAAATGACCCTACTCTTGAAGTTCTTGCCTCCATGGCACATTCTCATGCCCTAGTTGGAGCAGATATTGTTGCACCAAGTGATATGATGGATGGACGCATTTTAGCCATTCGAAGACGTTTAGAACAAGAACAATTTCAGGATACTGCCATCATGAGTTATAGTGCAAAATACGCTTCCTCTTTTTATGGTCCCTTTCGAGATGCTTTAGATTCTGCTCCAGGTTTTGGTGATAAAAAAACCTATCAGATGGACTTTGCCAACCGTAAAGAAGCAGTCATCGAGACACAACGAGATATTGAAGAAGGAGCTGACATTGTAATGGTAAAACCAGGTTTGGCCTATCTAGATATTATTCGTGACTTAAGAGAATCCGTGAGTGCTCCCATAGCAGCATATCAAGTAAGTGGAGAATATGCAATGCTGAAAGCTGCTGCTGAAAAAGGATGGCTTGATCACGATGCGGTGATGATGGAACAATTACTTAGTTTTAAAAGAGCAGGTGCTTCACTTATTGCTTCATATTTTGCAGAAGAAGCTGTCAAATTACTATGACACTTAATTATTTTAAAAAATTAATTAATGCTTTGTTACCCCATAGCCTCTTTGAGGTGCAAAGGGTTTTATAGAAAGTGTCGTAGTTTGTCCAGAAATTAATTCTGAAACCAATTTACCCGTTGCAGGGCCCAAACTCCATCCCATCATAGAATGTCCCGTAGCCAACACCAAATTAGAAACTGCTGAATGTCTTCCTATAAAAGGCAAACCATCTGGTGAAAGGGGTCTTAATCCACATTGAACATCATTTAAAGACTTCTTTGGAACCTCAACTTTAGGGTAATATTCTGTCGCTGCTTTTGCAATTGCCGCCACGCGTTTGGGCATGATTTTATGGTTGATTCCTGAAATTTCCATTGTCCCTGCAAAACGTGTAAATCCTTGCATGGGAGTGACTGCAACTTTTGCTTCTAATAAAATTGCAGGAAGGGAAATACCCGTGTCAGCATTAACATTTAAACGGTATCCTTTTCCTGCTTGTACAGAAAGTTTGATCCCCAAATTTTTTAAAAGTGTTTCAGACCAAGCCCCAGAAGCAATTACTACCTCATCTGCTTTGAGCAATTTATCATTTGTGATAACCGAAGTAATTTTATCCCCTTGTTTTTGAAACCCTTGAACTTCTGTGTCTAATTTAAAACTCACTCCTTTTTTTTCTAGGGTAGTTTTTAAATTTTCCATAAAAATTTCTGGAGTACTGTGTGCATCACTCTCATACCAATAAGCCCCTGCAATATCCATTGGAGCCCCCGGCTGAAGGGCCATCACCTGTTTATTATCAAGCTGCTTAATTGTCAAGCCCAGATTTCTAGCCCAATTTACTACTTCAGCTTCTTCTTTTTCCGCATGGGAAGATTGATAAGCCATTAAAAGACCTTTTGTCTCCAGATGAAAATCAAACCCACCTGATTGTTGCATTTCCAAATAGAGCTGTTTACTTAACAGATTAATGTCTAAAATAGTTTTTAATGATTGTTGAACATGTTCTGGGGTACAAGATTTCATGAATTTTAATCCCCATTCTATTAAATCCTTATTCAATCTAGGTTTTACATAAAACGGACTTGAAGCATTAAACATCCACTTAATTCCTTTAGAAATCATTCCTGGCGTAGCCATTGGAACAATATGACTCGGAGTTAAATAGCCTGCATTTACGTTAGAAGCACCCCCAATAAGATTCCCTTTATCAAGAACAACAACATCATGGCCTTCTTCTTTGAGATAATAGGCTGTTGAAAGTCCCACAATACCCCCTCCAATAACGATAACTTTTTTTTGTGGCATATTAAATTACTTGAAATCCTTCTACATAAGGATCTTCAGGGTCAAGAATTAATTGATTATAACCAATAATCCTTGCATCTCCTTCAATACTTGGGATCATCCCAGAGAAATCTCCTACCTGAACTGCTGCCTCAACTCTTCCTTTAAAAACAGATCCTATAATGCTTTCATGAATGAAAGTATCTCCAACTTTTAACTTCCCTTTTGCAAACCATTGTGCCATACGAGCAGAAGTTCCTGTTCCACAAGGAGAACGATCAATAGCCTTGTCACCATAAAAAACTGCATTACTTGCTGTCGTACCCTTTTGAGTCGGTAAACCACCCCATAAAACATGACTACACCCTTGTATTTTTTCATCTAAAGGATGATTAAAAGAATAAGACTCATTTATCGTTTTTCGAATAGTACGACTCCAGCCAATTAATTGACCTGCTGTATAATCTGCTATTCCTTTAAAGTTTTCTTGAATATCAATTATTGCATAAAAGTTACCACCATAGGAAACATCAATTGATAAGTTACCTAATTCTGGGCATTCGATAACTAAGTCTGAAGCTGCTAAAAAGCCTGGTACATTTGTAAACCGAACAGATGTTACTTTAGTTCCTTCTTTGTGATAGTTTGCAATAACCAACCCTGCTGGGGTTTCCACTCGCAAAATACCTGCAACTTTTGGATGCACCAGACCCTCTTCTAGAAGGATTGTTAATGCACCTATAAGGCCATGACCACACATGGGAAGACATCCACTGGTTTCGATAAATAGAATTCCAACATCATTTTGTGAATCGTTGGGATCATAATAAAAACTTCCACTCATCATGTCATGTCCACGGGGTTCAAACATTAAGCCCGTTCGAATCCAATCAAAATCTTTTAGAAAATGCACCCTTTTTTCACCCATATTTTTACCTTCCAAACAAGGGCTCGGTCCTTTGACCAATCGTACTGGGTTACCTGCAGTAAAGGCATCAACACAATCAAAAACTAAGCGTTCTTTTTGATTCATAATGCATTCGTAGTTAATATTCCATTGACATTCCTTAGAATTCCTAAAGGGTTTTTGTTTTGTAAAGTAACTGGCAAAAGGAAATCAGGGCAATCTTGAAAAGCAATAGGACGTAACCACCGATATATTGCATCTGATCCAACTGAGGTGAAACGACTATCAGTAGTGGCAGGAAAGGGTCCGCCGTGTTGCATGGCTTGATTAACTGCAACTCCTGTTGGAACTCCTTCAAACAGTATTCGCCCAACTTTAGCCTGTACCTTTGTCAATAAAATCTTAAGGTTGTGCTGGTCTTCTGTAGTACTTAAAATTGTAGCCGTTAATTGTCCTTTAAGCACTTGTGCAACGTTTACCATTTCATCTATAGAATGACATTGAACCACCAAACTAAAAGGTCCAAAAACTTCTTCTGAAAGTAATGGTGATTCAATGAAATCAGCTCCTGAGACAACCCCCAATGCGGAATCATTTTCATTAAATAGATGGACTTGAACTCCACTGTTTGATGAACTCAAGTGAGTTATTTGTTTCTTATATCTTGCTTCAATATTTGAATGAACCATTGGCGGTAATTCCATGGTAGCCATTTTATTCTTAATCTCTTCTACTAAACTACTTTCATTTGAGGAATCACAGATTACAATTATCCCTGGATTTGTACAAAATTGGCCTGTACCCAAAGTAATTGAAACTGAAAGATCAGCTGCTAAATTTTCATCCGTTTTTAGTTTATTCTCTAAAATAAAAATAGGGTTTATACTTCCCATTTCTGCAAACACAGGTATGGGCTCACTTCGTTTTTGAGCCAAATCATACAAGGCTTTTCCCCCTGTAAAGCTTCCTGTAAAGCCAACTCCTTTTATCAAAGGGTGTCGCACCAATTGGCTTCCAATCTGGTGTGATTCTCCGCCTAAATGTGAAAATAATTCAAGTGGTAAACCCGTTTTTTTTAATGCTGAATGGATCGCTTGAGCCATCAATTCACTTGTTCCAGCATGATAGGGATGTCCTTTAACAATTACTGGGCATCCGGCAGCTAAGGCAGAAATAGTATCTCCGCCAGCAGTTGAAAATGCTAATGGAAAATTACTTGCTCCAAAAACAACCACAGGACCTATCGGAACTAATATTTTTCTTAGATCAGGTCCATTTGTATGAAGGGTAGCCTGTGAAAAAGATCCATCCTCTAATACCTCAATAAAACGTTCTATTTGATCCAAGGTTCGCTGTAGTTCTCCTTTTGCTCTTCCCTCAGGCAACGCGGATTCTTCTTGGTATGCTGCTAAAATTTCAACACTATTTTGTTTTATCTCTTCTTGAATAATTTTTAAAAAATGAGCGCGCTTTTCAAAACTTGTTGCTGCATAAATCTCAGAAACCCCTGAGGCTCTTAAAGTGGCTTGCTCTATTTGTTCTGTTGAAGCTTCCTGAAACAGTGGGGTTAAATATTCCTTTGTTTTTGGATTCATTGTTTGGAAACAAGCTTCCGTTGTAATCGATTCCCACAAACCACCCACTAAATTTTGTCCTGTAATCATAGATATTTTTTATAATCTAAATTTTGAGGTCGATTCGCCATTCCCTCTGCAATAATTTTTTCTACTTTTAGTAACGCCTCTCCCGAGAGAGGAAGTCTAGGTTTTCTAACATATCCTGTCCCAAGTCCTGTAGCAACTTCACACAATTTAATATTCTGGACCAACTGAGGAGAAATATCTAACTCCAAAAGAGGTAAAAACCATCGGAAAACGGCTCTTGCTTTTTCCCACTCTCCTGCTTTACAGTAGGTGTAAATAGCAACTGTTTCCTCAGGAAAGGCATCAACTAAGCCAGCAACCCAACCATTTCCTCCCATTAATAAACATTCCATTGCAATCGTGTCTACCCCACATAGTATTTTAAAACGATCTCCAAAACGATTAATCATTCGGGTTACATTGGTAATGTCTCGTGTTGATTCTTTTACAGCCGTAATATTTTTATGTTTTGATATCGATTCAAACATAGCTAAAGTAACTTCTATCTTATAATCTACAGGATTGTTGTAAATCATAATTGGAAGTTCTGTTGACTCGGCTATTGCAGAAAAAAATGCCACTGTCTCATCATCAGTTGCTTTGTATCGCATGGGGGGCAACAACATAAGTCCATTAGCACCATTTGCTTCAGCACTTTTAGCAACTTCTACGGCCTCGGAAGTTGACTGCTCCGCAATATTCATGATAACGGGGATTTTTCCATCTACCTCAGCTAAGGTTGCATCAAGTAAAATCTTCTTTTCTTCATGGGTCAGCGTACTAGCCTCACCAAGGGTTCCTCCCAAAATAATGCCATGTACTCCAGCTTTAATTTGATGTGCCAAATTATTTTTAAAAGCTTCTAGGGAAAGATTCCCCTCCGCATCAAATTGAGTCGTAATTGCAGGCATTACACCTTCCCAATTAAAGTTTTTCATTTCAATAGGTATTGATTTATTATAAAGGCTAATATAAGTTTTTAAAAAATTATTTTTAACTAACTTGAAAAAACAAATCGAAGGAAACAAAAAATGCCCTAATTATGGATACAAGCTACTTTAATAGCCCGATTGGTTGGATGGAAATTAAAACAACAAATGACGTATTGACGGGCTTGCACTTTATCGATTCACCAAAAAATAAACAGTCGCCATTAAAGAAAATCAATCTCGAAATTGAAGTACAGTTGGAAAACTATTTTAAACACAAACCTATCAAATTCAATTTTTCAATAGCTCCCCAAGGAACTCCTTTTCAAAATAAAATCTGGGGATTAGTTTCACAAATTAAGCCTGGAAAAACACTTTCCTATGCTGAAATAGCTGAAAAATATGGTAATAAAAAAGCAATTCGAGCTATCGGTAGTGCCATCGGAAAAAATCCAGTTATGATTTTTATTCCCTGTCATCGAGTAATTGGAAGTAACGGTTCCATGGTGGGTTATGCAGGTGGAATTACTAATAAAAAGTGGCTTTTGGAGCATGAAGGTTTTCCTATTCAAAAAAGTTTAAATTTGTAAATATCAAGTCATTAAAACTCATCAATAATATTAAATTTAAATGAAAAAAGTTTTTAAAATTTTTGGGTTTATTCTCATTGTTCTAACCGGCGGTCTATATATTTCTGACTACAGCTATCTATTGGATGGTGTTTTTAAAATCTACTTAACGGGCCATAAAACTGCTTTTCTTAGTGATTACAATTATTTTGATAACAGAACTTTAGCAGCTTCTGAAAATCCTCAAGCTTGGCCGATTCACAGCGAATACAATACAATTTCACTTTCAGATGATTTAGAACAGCACCATAAAAAAACAGGTACTGTTGCCTTTTTAGCAATTAAAAATGACAGTCTATATTTTGAAAAATACTATGATGGATATGGTGTAGACTCAAAAAGTAATTCTTTTTCTGTTGCCAAAAGTTTTGTTTCAGCACTTTTGGGTAGAGCCATTATGGATGGTTACATTCAAGATTTAGATCAGCCGGTAAAAGATTTTATACCTGAGCTAAAAGGTTTTTATGCTGATCAAGTAACCGTTGGTGATCTTGCAAGCATGGCCTCGGGACAACGTTGGGAAGAGAAATATTATTCTCCATTTTCTATAACTGCTGCTGCCTATTTTTTAAAAGACCTCGATGCCGCTATTCTAGATCAACCTATTGAGGAAGCTCCAGGAAAGTCATTTATCTACAAGAGTGGAACTACTCATTTATTGGGGATGGTAATTGCAAAGGCTACAGGAAAAAATTTAACTGAATACCTTTATGAGACTATCTGGAATCCAATAGGTGCAGAACATGAAAGCCTTTGGCAAATAGATAGTAACAAAAATGGATCTGAGAAAGCGTATTGCTGTATTGCATCAAACGCTAGAGACTTTGCGCGACTTGCAAAATTGTATAAAGATCACGGGAAATGGAATGGAAAAGTGCTATTGGATTCTACTTTTATTGCAAAATCTTTACGCCCTAGATTTCCGGAAAGTCCTGAATACGGTTACAGCTGGTGGCTTAAAGAATACAAAGGTCATCATGTTTATATGATGCGAGGACACTTGGGGCAGTATGTGATTACTTTTCCGGAAGAAAACTTAATATTGGTTCGTTTAGGACACTCCAAAGGTCCCAATGGAAAAGATGGAGATCCCTTTACACCCGACATTTATACCTATATGGATGCAGCCTTAGAAATCAACAAAAATGTTAACAGACCTTGACCTACATAAAATCTTATTCCTTGATATAGAGACTGTTCCTCTGTATCCAAATTTTGAGGATGCTCCTGAGGTTGAACAACGCTATTTTGAAGAAAAAACAGCCTATCAAAGAAAAGAGAATTTCAGCCCTCAAGAATTTTACAATCGTGCTGGAATATGGGCAGAATTTGGAAAAATAGTTTGTATTTCTGTAGGCTATTTTGGTCCTCAAAAAAAATCGAGAGATTTCAGGTTAAAAACATTCAAAGGAGAAGAGGCAACTCTATTAAATGAATTTAAAGTGCTGGTGGAACAGTATTTCAATTCCCCTAAACATCTTTTTTGTGGACATAATGCAAAGGAATTTGATTTCCCTTTTATTGCCAGAAGAATGTTGATTCACCAAATCTCAATCCCCAAGTCTCTCCAGCTTTTTAATAAAAAACCATGGGAAGTACCTCATCTAGATACGCTTCACCTTTGGCGATTAGGAGATTATAAACATTACACCTCTTTAAAATTGATGGCCTATGTGTTAAACATCCCTTCCCCAAAAGATGATATTGACGGGAGTCAGGTGGCTGATGTATTTTATAAAGAAAAAGACATAAATCGAATTGCCGTCTATTGTGAAAAAGATGTGGTAACGGTAGCTCAAATAATTCTTAAACTAAGAAACGAAAACCTTCTTACGGATAAAGAAATCACTTTTAGTAGTTAAAAAAATGAGTATATTATAAAACTTTTAATCACTGGAAAACAAACCTTATGAGTTCTGATTTACAACAATATGATGCCATTGTAGTAGGTACCGGAGTTAGTGGTGGCTGGGCTGCTAAAGAATTATGTGAAAATGGATTAAAAACCTTAGTGTTAGAACGGGGTCGGATGGTTAAGCATCTAGAAGATTATCCTACCATGCATCAAGATCCATGGGATATGCCACATGGAGGTGCCACACCAGACAAGATTCTTAAAGACTATGATAAACAAAAGCGCTGGGGGTTTGATGAAACCAAACGTCATTTTTACAATAAAGATTCTGAACATAATTATGATGAGGTGAAACCCTTTGATTGGATCCGGGGGAAACAAGTTGGTGGGCGTTCTCTTATTTGGGGAAGACAAACTTATCGCTGGAGTGATCTTGATTTTGAAGCCAATGCAAAAGATGGTCATGGAGTAGATTGGCCCATTCGCTATAAAGATATTGCTCCATGGTATGACCACGTAGAAAAATACATTGGCATTAGTGGTGAAGCTTTAAACTTATCCCAACTTCCTGACAGCAATTTTCTTCCAGCCATGGAATTAAATTGCTTAGAAACACACTTAAAAGAAAGTATCTCAAAATCCTATGATGATCGATTATTAACTATTGGTCGAGTAGCGCACATAACAAAAGGCACCAAAGAAGGGGCAGGAAGAACCGCTTGTCAATTCAGAAATAGATGCGATAGGGGATGTCCTTTTGGCGCGTATTTTAGCTCTAATTCTTCAACCCTTCCAGCAGCAGAAGCAACGGGAAACATGACTTTACGACCAAATTCCATTGTCGCTGAAGTGCTTTATGATGATAAAACTCAAAAAGCTACTGGAGTTCGCGTGGTAGACGCACGCACCAATGAATCTATTGAATTCAATTCAAGAATTATTTTTTTATGTGCCTCATCTATGGCATCCACAGCAATTTTAATGCAATCTAAATCAGATCGTTTCCCAAATGGTATGGGAAATGATAGTGGTGAGTTGGGACACAATATTATGGATCACCAATTAGGAAGTGGTGCCTCTGGAAACCATGATGGATTTAAGGATCAATATTATTCAGGAAGACGGCCTAACGGATTCTATATCCCACGATTCCGAAACCTTGGTAAGGATTCCAAAAAAGTAGATTTCCTGAGAGGGTATGGCTATCAAGGGGGAGCAGGAAGAGGTAATTGGACACAGGCAGTAAGCGAACTAGCGTACGGTAAAGATTTTAAAAATAGTATTTTAGAAGCAGGTGGTTGGTCACTTGGAATGGGTGGTTTTGGGGAAGTCCTTCCCTACCATGAAAATAAAATGTTTTTAAATTATGATAAGCTGGATCAGTATGGACTTCCCACTATTGTATTTGATGCGGAATTCAAAGAAAATGAGCGGATCATGAAAGAAGACTGGAAGGTTCAAGCAGCCGAAATGCTTGAGGATGCTGGTTTTAAAGAAGTTACTATTTTTGATTCGAATGCTCCAATTGGTAAAGGTATCCATGAGATGGGAACGGCTAGGATGGGTAAAAGTCCTAAAACATCTGTACTGAACAAACACAATCAAATTCATGGTGTAGCCAATGTTTTTGTTACTGATGGTGCCTGCATGACCTCATCTGCTAATCAGAATCCATCGCTCACCTATATGGCATTGACTGCTCGTGCAGCAAACTATGCTGTATCGGAATTAAAAAAACAAAATCTTTAAGGTTTTTGAATGAAACAAAAACCTACTGACACCCCGTTGATCGATTTAAAAAATCTTACCCTTCGAATCGGAAATGCAACTATCCTCAATGATATTTCATTTAAAATAGGGACACAAGAAATTGTTTCCCTTGTTGGAGAATCAGGAAGTGGAAAGTCTATAACCGCATTGTCACTCCTTGGGCTACAACCAGATAAATCGATCATTAAAGCAAATAGAATGGTGTTCAATGGAATTAATATTCGTGAACTCACCTCTAAAAACTGGCAAAAAATTCGAGGAAAGTCAATTGGAATGGTTTTCCAAGAACCACAATCTAGCTTAAATCCTTCCATGCGATGTGGGAAACAATTACAAGAAGTATTGCAGAAACACACTTCTCTTTCAAAAAATGAACAAAAACAGACTATAAGAGAGATGCTAGCTGAAGTACAACTTACGGATACAAAACGTATTTTGACCTCCTATCCTCATCAACTAAGTGGTGGTCAAAAACAACGCATTATGATTGCCATGGCTTTGCTTTGTAAGCCTAAACTCTTAATCGCTGACGAACCTACCACCGCACTAGACGTGACTGTTCAGAAGGAAATCATACAACTTCTTAAAAATTTACAACAAAAATATAAGATGAGTATTTTATTTATCTCCCATGACTTAGCCTTGGTAAAACAACTGGCAGATAGAGTTTTTGTAATGTATCAAGGACAAATTGTCGAAGAAGGAGAAACAAAATCACTATTTAAAATACCTCAACACCCCTACACCAAAGGATTACTTTTTGCTCGTCCAAAAACGGAAATTCGATTAAAACGATTACCCACTTTAGCGGATTATCAGTCTGGAGAATTTCAACCGACTATAATTTCGTCAGAAGAACGACAAAAAGTTCACTTAAAACTTTATAAAAAAACACCAATTCTTGAAGTTAAAGGACTAGAGAAAATTTATAAAAAAAGAAGCTGGAGGGGAGTAAATCAGGAATTTAAAGCAGTACGATCGTTAGATTTCTCTATTTATCCTGGTGAGACTCTGGGTCTCGTAGGTGAATCAGGTTGTGGAAAATCTACCCTTGCTAAAGCATTAATATATTTAGATCCTCCTTCCAAAGGGAGTATTAAATTCGAAGGAAAACCTATTGTAAAATCTAGTAGGGCATTAAGAAAACTTCGCAAAGAAGTTCAGTTCATTTTTCAAGACCCTTATGCGGCTTTGCATCCTCTCAAAACCATAGGTAATGCCATTTCAGAAGTACTGCATGTTCATCAAATAACAACTACACCTCAAGAGCAGCTGAAGCGATGTCAAGAACTACTCAATCAAGTAGGTTTAAGTGACGCGTATTCGAAACGCTACCCACATGAGCTTTCTGGCGGTCAGCGTCAACGAGCAGTAATTGCACGTGCACTTGCTACAGAGCCCAAGCTATTAATTTGTGATGAAAGTGTTGCTGCCCTTGATATTTCAGTTCAAGCCCAAGTATTAAACTTGCTGAATGACCTGAAAAAAGAACTGGGTTTAAGCTACCTATTTATCTCTCATGATTTAGCGGTTGTAAAGTATATGTCTGACCGTGTAATGGTTATGGAACACGGACAACTTCAAGAGCTCCAAGAAGCAGACAAGCTCTATGCAAAACCACAACATACTTATACCAAAAAGTTAATCGATGCAATTCCTGTTTTGAACTTAAAGTAGTTTAAAAAAGTTGCTAAAAACTAAGGCAATTCAATATCATCCATCCGATTTAAACCAGAAATTACGGCGCTGGGTTTGGCACCAATTCCTGTATTTCATCAATTACTTTTAAAACTTCGCTAGATAATTTAATTGAGGCTGTGCCAATGTTTTCCTTGAGTTGCTCCAAAGAAGTTGCTCCAATAATATTACTGGTCACAAAAGGACGATCATTTACAAAAGACAACGCCATTTGTGTGAGAGTCATCCCATTTGCAATGGCAAGGTCATGATAAAGATCAACTGCCTGATTACATTGAGCATTACTATATCGGCTATAATTTGGGAATAAGGTAATTCTTCCATTTTCAGGTCTTTTACCTGCACGATATTTTCCGCTTAAGACACCGAAAGCTAGAGGAGAATAGGCCAACAAGCCCACATTTTCGCGATGACACACTTCCGCATTTCCTACCTCAAATGTTCTATTCAATAAAGAATAGGGGTTTTGTATCGTCCGCATTTTAGGTCGATTTTCATTCTGTGCCTGAAGGTATTTCATTGTGCCCCACGGGGTCTCGTTTGACAATCCTACATGACGAATATTACCCGCTTTAACATGCGAATTCAATGCATCTAAAACAAGTTCAAAATTTTCCTCCCATACTTCACCCTTTTCATAATGGTGACCTCTCTTCCCAAAGTAATTTGTATTTCGCTCTGGCCAATGAATTTGATAAAGGTCGATATAATCAGTTTGAAGGCGCTTTAAACTCCCTTCAATTGCAGTATCAATAGTTCTTTTGGAAAAACTCTTATCTGTTCTAACATGCTGTGTGAATTCTGCTGGACCAGCAATTTTAGAAGCTAGAATAACATTTTTTCTATTTCCAGTTTTTTTAAACCAGGTTCCGATAAACTTCTCTGTATCTCCTTGCTCTTCTTTTCGAGGTGGAACTGGATATAGCTCAGCGGTATCAAAAAAATTGACTCCATGTTCTACTGCATAATCCATTTGAGCATGTCCTTCGGCTTCACTATTTTGTCTACCCCAAGTCATAGTCCCAAGGCAAATTTTACTGACTTCAATATCAGTATCAGGTAAAAAATTATAATCCATCTATTTTAATTATTTAGTAAGGCATTTATTTCATCCCACTGGGGGCTTAATATTATTTCAATTCTACGATTAACTGCACGACCTGTTGCATTGTTATTTGGTGCGATTGGAACGTATTCACTTCGCCCAGCTGCCGTTAGATTCTGAGGTAAAACCGATTCGTTATTTAATAAAATTTTCACCACGGCTGTTGCCCTCTTAGTAGATAAATCCCAATTGGATTCTAAGGCCTCTTTTGGACTAAAAGGCACATTGTCAGTATGTCCCTCTATCACAACAACAATATCTGGATTTTCTGCTAAAACAGTTCCCAGTTGGCCCAATGCTTCTTGCCCTTGACTTCCCACATTCCAACTCCCCGATTTGAATAAAAGTTTGTTTTCCATAGAAATATACACCTTCCCGTTTCGCTGTTCAACAGTAAGACCTTTTCCTTCAAAGTTTAATAGTGCATCCGAAAGGCGTTTTTTCAATTCTAGCAATGCTTCTTTTTGCTCTGACATCAATAATTCTAATTGATCCACACGTTCAGAACGGGCTAATAACTGAGCTTCTTTGACTGCGATTTCTTTTAATAAAGCATTGTTTGCACCTATACTTTCTTGAATCTTTTGATCGCTATTTTGTTCAAGTAGCGCATATTCTTTACGCAAGATTTTCAACTGGCTCAAGCCCTCAGAAACACTATCTCTGGAACGTTGTAAATAGCCTTCCGTTTCTTGCCATTTTTGGTTTAAAAGATCAAATGCTTGTTGCGTAGAATCTCTTGACTTTTCTAATGAACGACGCTCCATTTTTAGAACAGAATATCGAGATTCTAAATCATTAAATACTTTGGTAGAAACACAACTCGAAACTATTACCATTAAAACAAGTAGCACTATAAAAGAATATTTTTTCATATTTAAAAATTTAATTCTACCCCAACAGGGCAATGATCAGAATGTTTGGCTTCAGGTAAAATGTAAGCGCGATTAATGTTATCTTTCAAAGATTCACTAACTAACGCATAATCTATACGCCAACCCTTGTTGTTGTTTCTTGCATTTGAACGATAACTCCACCAACTGTAATGATGAGGTTCTGGGTTTAAATATCGGAATGAATCAATAAAACCTGAGGTTATAAAACCATCTAGCCATTTGCGTTCTTCTGGTAAAAATCCAGAGACATTTTTATTTCGAACAGGATCATGAATGTCAATTGCATGGTGGCAAATATTATAATCCCCGCAAATAATCAAATTCGGAAACTCTTTTTTCAAAAGGTCAATATACTCTTGAAATTCAGCCATGAATTTGAATTTATATTCCAATCGATCAATATTTGTCCCGGAGGGTAAATACAAGCTCATTATGGAAACTTTATCAAAATCAGCTCGAATAATTCTGCCTTCAAAATCCATGTGTTCAATACCACAACCAAAGGTTACATTAGTGGGTTTTATTTTAGAAAAAATAGCAACGCCACTGTACCCTTTTTTTTGTGCAGAAAACCAAAAATGATGATAGCCTAAAGCTTCTAGAGCCGCTGTATCAACCTGTTTCTCAAGCGCTTTAATTTCTTGTATACAAATGACATCAGCAGCAGTAGAGTCTAACCAAGATGCAAATCCTTTGTTGAGCGCTGCCCTAATTCCATTAACATTGTACGAAAGTATCTTCAAATCCTTTTTCAACGAAGATAAAAAATACTCTTGGTTATAAAAAAATATTAATTATTGTGCCAGATGGTACAGAATTTGAGTAGATATGATTCAAAAAAGCATCCAATGAAACCAATTAATTTATTTCTAAGTTTATTTTTTATTTCTAGTCTATTATTAGCGCAGGATATCACAAATGATAGCCCAGCTACTGAAACAGATAAAAAAAACGAGCTTAAATTAAATATGCTTGAATTATTGGTAATGCCTGCCATTGGTATAACCTTTGAACATTTCATAAATCCCACCTCTAGTTATGGTGTCTATGGTTTTGTGAATTTCGGTTTAGATGAAGGATATCGGTATGAAAAGTTTGAAATCGCTCCATACTATCGGATTTATTTCCAGCGTCAAGATAAACTTGACAACAAAGGACTCTTTACAGAGGTTTTCTCAGGAGTAAGTGCAGGTGAAACCGAATTCTATGACTACAATTTTCAAACCAATAATTTTGGCAATTTATACCACCAAAAATATGTGGGTATTTCTTTGGGAGTCACGTTGGGCTATAAATTTGTTAATCACAGTAATTATGCCTTTGAAATTTTTGCTGGAGCAGGGCGCTTTCTAAACAATCAAGAAATTCAAGCCTATCCTAGGATTGGGCTTTCAATAGGAAAAAGATTTTAAAGTTTTCGCAATAAGGTTTCAAGTGATACTTGTGCTGTAATTGCCTTTTCTAAATCGGAGATACCTATACGCTCCTGAAGCATACTATCCCGTTCACGTAAGGTTACCGTCTGATCTTCTAAGCTTTGGTGATCAACTGTGATGCAATAAGGAGTCCCCAGTGCATCTTGTCTACGATAGCGTCTTCCTACCGCGTCTTTCTCATCGTAATTAGTAGAAAAACTCCATTTTAGTTCGTCCACAATTGAACGTGCCAATTCGGGTAAACCATCTTTTTTAACTAATGGTAAAACCGCAACCTTTGTTGGTGAAAGTGCTGGAGGTAATTTTAAAACCGTACGTGTAGATCCATCTTCTAAAACCTCTTCTTTTAGCGCATTTGAAAAGACTGCCAAAAACATCCGGTCCAATCCTATTGAAGTTTCAACCACATAGGGCACATAATTTTCATTACGCTCAGGGTCAAAATACTGTAGCTTTTTTCCTGTAAACTTTTCATGACTACTTAAATCAAAGTCTGTACGAGAGTGAATCCCTTCTAATTCTTTGAACCCAAAAGGAAAACGAAATTCTATATCTGATGCTGCATCTGCATAATGAGCCAATTTTTCATGATCATGAAAACGATAGTTGTCCTTACCCATTCCCAAATTAAGATGCCAATTGAGACGTGTTTCTTTCCAGTGCTCATACCATCCCTTTTGAGTCCCAGGGGGGATAAAGAATTGCATTTCCATTTGTTCAAATTCGCGCATTCTAAAAATAAATTGACGTGCAACAATTTCATTACGGAAGGCCTTTCCTGTTTGTGCTATTCCAAAAGGAAGTTTCATTCGTCCCGTTTTTTGAACATTTAAGAAATTGACAAAAATCCCTTGTGCCGTTTCGGGTCGTAAATATAAATCCATTGCAGACTCTGCTGAAGCACCCAATTTAGTTCCAAACATTAAATTGAACTGCTTTACGTCTGTCCAGTCTCTAGATCCTGACTCTGGACAAGCAATTTCTAATTCTTCAATCAAGGCCTTAACATCTGTTAAGTCTTCTTTTTCCAGAGATTGCCCAAGCCGCTTTAAAATAGCATTTGCCGTTTCTTGATACCCCAAAACTCGTGGGTTGGTTTCTTTAAATTGTTTTTCATCAAAAGTATCTCCAAATCGTTTTGCTGCTTTGGCTACTTCTTTCTCAATTTTAGTTTCAATTTTGGCTACATAATCTTCTACCAATACATCGGCACGATAACGCTTTTTAGAAACCTTGTTGTCAATCAAAGGGTCGTTGAAGGCATCAACATGTCCTGAAGCTTTCCATGTGGTTGGATGCATAAAAATTGCAGCATCTATTCCCACAATATTTTCATTTAGTTGAACCATTGATTTCCACCAATACTCCCGAATGTTATTTTTTAAAGCAGATCCGTTTTGAGCGTAATCATAAACAGCACTTAAACCGTCATAAATTTCACTTGAAGGAAATACAAATCCATACTCTTTGGCATGGGAAATTACTTTTTTGAATTGATCTATTTGTTGAGCCATGGCGTAAAAATAATCCTTTTTGTTATTTTTATGGAGCTCTAAATCGGAATCTATGAAAAAATTACATTCTCCTACACTTCAATCCCTATCAGACCTCCTTTTTCCCAGAAGTTGCCTTGGATGCAATCGGTATTTAAATTTTTATGAATCCACCTTGTGTATCACTTGTCAAATAGAACTTCCCCAAACTCATTTTCAAAATACCCGAAAGAATCCTGTTTTCAATAAACTAGATTTACTTTTTCCTATTGAGGCGGCTACTGCAGCTTTTATATTTCAAAAAGAAGGACTGGTTGCTCATTTGATTTATGATTTTAAGTACAAGGGCAACCACCAAAGTGGACTGTTATTAACACATTATTTGACAATTGCATTAAAAGAAAGTCTTTTATTTAGAGAAATAGAAGGTATTGTCCCCCTCCCTCTTCACCACACTAGAAAAAGAAAAAGAGGTTTTAATCAAGCAGAAATTATTGGAAAAGTTATCGCCCAAAAACTAAAAATTCCTTTCTATGCAGATGGATTGATTCGTTTAAAAAAAACAAAAGCCTTGGCACATATTGGTGATGAAGACCGTTGGAACGAAATTAAAGATGCTTTTGTAATAAACTCATCCTATAAAAGATTACCCAATCATCTTCTTTTGGTGGATGATGTAATCACAACAGGTGCAACTTTATCTGCTTGTGCTGATGCGTTAAAAAAAAATAGTTCATTAAAATTGAGTATCGCTGCCCTAGCTTGTAGGTTGTAAGTAGAATATTATGTTATTTTGTGAGGAATCTAAAAAGAGAAAACCTTTACAAAAAAATTAATGAAACGCACCGGCACGCTCTTACTTCTGGGTTTTATTCTATTAAACACGTTTCAATGCGCCAAAAGGGCATCCCCTACTGGCGGATCTAAAGATTCAATTCCACCTATTTTGATTAATGCCTCACCAAAGATGAACACCACCTTTTTTGATAAAGAGGAAATCAAACTAACTTTTGATGAATATATTACCCTCAAAAATGTAAGCAAGCAGCTTATTATTTCTCCCCCCTTAAATTCTGACCAGTATAAGGTTTATCCTACAACTGGAGCATCAAAAAAAGTGACCATCAAATTGTTGGACACCTTACTAGAAAATACAACTTATACCTTTAATTTTGGAGAAGGGATCGTTGATTTTAACGAATCCAATCCTAGCCCTTATTTAAGCTACACATTATCAACTGGAGCCACCATAGATTCACTTTACATAAGAGGCCGAATTACGGATGCTTTTGAACAAAAAACCAATCCCTTTATTTCATTACAACTATATCCTGTTGACACGGCCTATAAAGACTCTACGATATATACGAAAAAGCCTTTGTACGTTAGTAGTACCCTTGACACTACCATTTATCGCTTTCAAAACTTACGCGCTGGAAAATATGCTCTTATTGCGTTAGAAGATGTTGCAGGAAATTATTTTTTTGATCAAAGTTCAGACAAAATAGGATACATAGATCGACTCATTGAACTTCCACAAGACTCTGTAATTGATTTACGCATTTTTAAAGAACGTACAAATTTCATTTGGGACAAGCCTAATTTTATTAATGATCATCATATTGCACTTGCATATTATGGTGAACACAAAGATGAACCCTTCAAAATGGTGAGTGATGTGCCTGAGAGTTTTGAATCGCTGGTTAATAAAAGTCGAACTACTGACACATTAAATTACTGGTTCAAAGGAGCCACTTTAGATTCCTTAAAATTTGAAATTGAAATTCAAGATACTTTGAGAACCAAAACTGTATTTTTTAAAGACCCCATTGAGGATTCTTTAGTCATTAAAAAATTAACTTCAGGAAGCCTAAAATTAAAAAACAAACTTGAATTAGAAAGCAATTTACCCATTACCGAAGTGAATTCAGATAAATTAATCGTTACTAATAAGGACACAATACAAATTCCTTCTTTCCTGAAAATTGAAGATAATTATGACCGAGTTACCGTTGATTTTGAGGTTTCTCCAAATGACGTATATCAAATAAAACTCCTCCCTGACGCACTCAAAGATTTTTGGGGGCAGACACATGATACCCTTGTTTTTAAAACTTCCACCAAAAAAATTGAAGACTACGGAAATATCTACTTAAGGGTGCAACATCAAACCCCATATCCCTATATTATTGAGTTATTGAATAATAAAAAAGTAGTCCGCCGTTATGATTCTCCTGTTGAAGGAAACAATTATACTTTTGAATTATTAGATTCAGGGAAATATACCATTCGCCTTATAGAAGATCCCAATGAAAACAAACAATGGGATACAGGAGATTATCTGAAGAAAATCTTGCCTGAAAAAGTGATTTATTATTGGAAAGAGATTGATTTACGAGCTAATTGGGACATGAATGAAACATTTAATACATCTCAAAATTATCCCGATCTTCCAGAAAGCGCAACTTCTTCCGGAGTTCTTGAAGCTTCAGATAATTAAGCTTTGCATTAATTATAAATTCCGAAACTACGGATGCTTCTGAAATACAATTTCCTAAACCATCATATGCTGCAGTATGCCCTGGATAAATATGTCCTTTCTCATCTCCCCCAATCCTATTGACACCAAACACATAACTCATATTTTCAATAGCACGTGCTTGAAGGAGTACATCCCAAGCGTTAATTCTAGGTTTAGGCCAGTTGGCCACATATATTAATACATCATAATTATGAGTATTTCGCGACCATACAGGGAAACGTAAATCGTAACAAATTCGTAAACATATTTTCCATCCTTTGTATTCTATAATCCCTTCTTCAAATCCTGATGAATAAACCAAGTGTTCTCCAGCTAAAGTAAAAGGATGCCGCTTGTCATAGTAGTTTACTTCTCCTTCGGGAGAAATAAAAATGAAACGATTATAAAATTTATTTCCCTCTTTAATAACTAAACTCCCTCCAATAGCACTTCCTAGTTTTGTTGCCCATTCCTTCATCCACAGAATGGTATCTCCTTTCATTGTCTCTGCTACTGCCTCAGGATTCATTGTAAACCCGGAAGTGAACATTTCAGGCAATAGTACCAGATCTGTTTTTTCTGAAAATTTATGAAGTTGTTTGGTGATGAATTCACGATTTTGAATAGTTTCTTCCCAAACCAAGGGCACTTGTAAAGCTGTAATATGTAAATCAGGTTTCATCTTTGGTTTTTTTTAAATATGCAGAAACATATTTGTGGAAATCTAATTTACTTATCTTTAATCTTCGACACAATAAATAACTAAATTTCTATTTATGAAGCTACATTTAAAACCGCTGATATTCCTTTTTTTTTGGAGCACCCTCGTCATCGGTCAGAGCTATTTTCCTCCTTCCAGTGGAGCATGGGAAGAAAAAGAACCTAACGAATTTAAGATTGATGAAGGAAAGTTGGAAACTGCTATAACTTTTGCCAAAGACAACGAATACAGTGGCTCAAGAGATTTAAGAATTGCTGTTTTAAAAGGTTTTTCTCATGAACCCTATCATAAAATCATGGGGCCTACCAAAAAAAGAGGAGGGCCAGCAGGTATGATTTTAAAAAATGGCTATCGTATTGCTTCATGGGGAGATATTGATCGAGTGGACATGACCTTTAGCGTAACGAAAAGTTATCTCTCCACTGTGGCGGGTTTAGCATTTGATCAAAAACTAATTTCTCCGAAGGAAAAAGTAAGTGCAACTATTTGGGACACAACATTTGACGGCGATCATAACCAACAGATCACTTGGGAACATCTTCTCAACCAATCTTCTGACTGGTCTGGAACACTTTGGGGAGGACACGATTGGGCAGATAGACCGCCCAAAGAAGGAAGCATAGATGATTGGAAAAACAGAATGTTTTATGCCCCGGGTACTCACTTTGAGTATAACGATGTTAGAGTAAATCTAATGGCTTATTCATTGCTACACTTATGGAGAAAGCCTTTACCTCAAGTTTTAAAAGAAAAAATCATGGACCCCATAGGTGCTAGTAGTACCTGGCGCTGGTTTGGTTATGACACTTCTTGGATAGACCTTGACGGTCACCGAGTACAATCTGTTTCTGGCGGAGGGCACTCAGGGGGTGGTCTCTTTATAAATACGATAGACCATGCCCGTTTTGGATTACTCTTTCTAAATGAGGGTGTATGGAATGGAAAACAATTGATTAGTAAAGGTTGGATTGAAAAAGCAACTACTTCCTCCCCTGCTCAAATCAATTATGGTTATATGTGGTGGTTGAATAAAAAAGGAACCAATCGGTTTTGGGAAGGTGTTCCAGAAAATGTATTTTATGCCGCTGGCTTTGGAGGTAATTTTATTGTGATTGTACCAGATGAAGAGCTTGTCATTGTTACGCGGTGGATAGAACCCAGTCAAATAGGAAGTTTTGTAAAAGGTGTTTTGGATGCGCTATAAAGCTCTAATTTTTGACATGGATGGAACTTTGGTAGATAACATGGAGTATCATAAGCAATCCTGGATTGAATTATTCAAGCACCATCAGTTGGATTTGGATTATGAGACATTTGACAAACAATATCACAGAGGGTCTTTAGTTGAAATTATGGCACGCCTTTTTCCACATATTTCAGATCGGGAAACCCTCAGGGAAATAGGTAGCTATAAAGAAGTACTATACCGTGAACTCTACCATCCTCACATAAAGCCCATAGAGGGGCTTGAAGTGTTTCTAAATCAAATACAGCAACAGGACATACCCATGGGGGTTGCTACCATGGGAGATCAACACAATATTGATTTTACTTTTGAGGCCCTAAAAATTGGATCCTATTTCCATTCCACTACTGGGGGGCATGAAGTAGAGCGCGGGAAACCCCATCCGGAAATTTTCCTAACCGCAGCGCAGAAAATAGCTGTTTTGCCTGAGGACTGTCTTGCTTTTGAAGACACCCGTTCCGGTATCACTGCAGCACTAGCAGCAGGAATGGACGTGGTTGGAGTTAGTACCATGTTTGATAAAAAAACACTCTTAGAATTGGGATGTGTCAAAACCATTTCACTTTACAGCGAACTTAATTTGTTTGACACTAAAGACTTTTAGTATCGAATAATAGGTATTAACCCTTTAAACTCGCATATAAATATTCGCGGTTCATACGAGCAATATTTTCCAAAGAAATCCCTTTAGGACATTCCACTTCACAGGCACCGGTATTGGTGCAGTTTCCAAAACCTTCTTCGTCCATTTGTTTTACCATATTCATCACACGGTCTGTAGCTTCAACTTTCCCTTGGGGAAGGAGCGCGTATTGAGACACCTTAGCGGAAACAAAAAGCATGGCAGAGGCGTTTTTACATGTGGCTACACAAGCACCACATCCAATACAGGCAGCGGCATCAAAGGCTTTGTCTGCATCGTGTTTGTCAATTGGAATTGAATTGGCATCTTGTGTATTTCCAGAGGTGTTGACACTTACAAATCCTCCAGCCTGTTGCACTCGGTCAAAAGAAGAACGGTCAACAGTTAAATCTTTGATTACAGGAAAAGCTTTAGCACGAAAAGGCTCTATGGTGATGGTATCACCATCGTTAAACTTTCGCATATGCAATTGGCAGGTAGTTACCAAACGGTCGGGACCGTGGGCTTCTCCATTAATAAACATCGAACACATACCACAAATACCTTCACGGCAATCGTGGTCAAAAGCAATGGGATCGATACCTTGACCCATCAGTTGTTCGTTTAAAACGTCCATCATTTCCAAAAAGGACATATCTGGAGAAACATCCGCTATAGGATACGTTTCCATTCTTCCTTTCGCTTCCGCATTTGCTTGTCGCCAAACTTTTAATGTCAAATTCATATTCTTCGTTTAGTAGCCAAAAAGGCAATAGGCATTTCTATTTAATCGTGCGTATTGATTTTATAAAGGCGTTTAACATATTGTTTTTCTTCTGTAATTTCTATTTATAAGATCTCGTTTTCACTTCAATCTCTTCATAGTTCAATTCCTCTTTATGCAACTTGGCTTTTGAAGGTTCTCCTTTGTATTCCCATGCAGAAACAAAAGTAAAGTCCTTATCATTTCTAAGAGCCTCCCCTTCGGGTGTTTGAGACTCTTCTCTAAAATGTCCTCCACAAGATTCAGTTCTTTCTAGGGCATCTTTTGCAAACAACTCCCCGAGCTCTAAGAAATCTGCTACGCGTCCGGCCTTGGCCAACTGCTCATTAAATTCTGAAGTTGTTCCAGGTACGTTTACATTTTTATAAAAATCTTCACGTAATGCTTTAATTTCGGTAATGGCTTCATTCAAACCCGTTGCATTTCGAGACATTCCACATTTATCCCACATGATTTTACCCAGTTTTCTGTGGTAATAATCTACCGTATTTTTGCCTTTAGTATTAATAAAACGCTCCAGTTGGGCTTTTACCGTTGCTTCAGCTTTTTCAAATTCTGGTAGATTAGTGTCTATTTTTCCTGTTCGGATGTCATCGGCTAAATAATCTCCAATGGTGTAAGGCAACACAAAATAACCGTCCGCTAGCCCTTGCATAAGCGCAGAAGCTCCCAATCTATTTGCTCCGTGATCAGAAAAATTAGCTTCTCCAATGGCATAACATCCAGGTATGGAGGTCATCAAGTTATAATCTACCCATACTCCACCCATCGTATAATGTACCGCAGGATAAATCATCATTGGTGTTTCGTAGGGATCTTGATCCACAATTTTTTCATACATCTGGAACAAGTTTCCGTATTTCGAACGAACTACATCTTGTCCTAATTTTTTTACTAAAGCAGCATCGTTTTCATCCAAACCTTTCACGTGCGCTTGCTCAGAACCATAGCGTGTAATGGCTGCGGCAAAGTCTAAATATACTGCTTCACCTGTTTTATTTACTCCGTAGCCTGCGTCACACCGTTCTTTTGCAGCACGAGAAGCAACATCTCGAGGAACTAAATTTCCAAAGGCTGGGTATCGACGTTCTAAATAATAATCACGGTTTTCTTCAGCTATATTTACAGGCTTAAGCTTCCCCTCACGGATAGCTTTTACATCCTCTATGTTTTTAGGCACCCAAATTCGTCCATCGTTCCTGAGTGATTCTGACATCAATGTCAATTTGGACTGATGCTCACCAGAAACGGGAATACAAGTTGGGTGAATCTGTGTGTAACAAGGATTGGCAAAATGCGCTCCTTTTTTGTGAATTTTCCAACCTGCAGAGACGTTACTACCCATAGCATTGGTCGATAAAAAGAATACGTTTCCGTACCCCCCTGAGGCAATAACCACAGCATGAGCACCATGGCGCTCAATCTTTCCATCTACTAAATTTCGGGTAATGATTCCTCGTGCTTTTCCATCCACAAGCACTAAATCCATCATTTCATGGCGGTTGTACATTTTAATTTTCCCACGTCCAATTTGGCGGTTCATTGCAGAATAAGCACCTAATAATAATTGCTGTCCTGTTTGCCCCTTTGCATAAAATGTTCGTGAAACCAAAACCCCACCAAAAGAACGGTTGTCCAACAAACCTCCATAATCACGTGCAAAGGGAACCCCTTGTGCAACGCATTGGTCAATAATATTGGTAGAAACCTCAGCCAAACGGTGAACGTTTGCCTCACGCGAACGATAATCGCCCCCTTTGATAGTATCGTAGAAAAGGCGGTAGGTAGAATCCCCATCACCTTGGTAATTTTTAGCTGCATTAATCCCTCCTTGAGCTGCTATTGAGTGAGCGCGTCTTGGAGAATCTTGAAAACAAAACGTCTTTACATTATAGCCTAGTTCCGCCAAGGTTGCAGAGGCCGAAGCACCTGCTAGACCCGTACCTACAACAATAATATCAATGGCTCGTTTGTTAGCAGGGCTAACTAAGTTAATTTTACTTTTATGATTTGTCCACTTATCAGAAAGCGGTCCTTTAGGTATTTTTGATTCTAATGCCATGCTATAATGAATTTATATGATGAAATAGGGCAATGAAAATAAAGCCAAGGGGAATAACCACTGAAAATGCAATGGCGAATTTTTTGATATTCTCGCTGTATTTGTTGTTTACTCCAACACTTTGAAAAGAGGAAGCAAATCCATGAAACAAATGCAGTGCTAAAAATCCAAAAGAAATAACGTATAAAATCACACGAAGATAATCATGGAATTTATGGGTCATTTCTTCATAATATCGATTTGGGTCTAAGGGTAAAATCTCCACATATTTATAGTTCATTTCGGGAAACCAAAAATCATAAAAATGTAATCCTAAAAAAGAAAGAACAACTGCTCCAGACCAAATCATATTTCGAGATACCCATGAGGCATTAGCGCTTCCTTTATACATGTTGTATTGAACTACACGAGATTTTCGGTTTTGAATTTCCAAAACAAACCCCATGATAAAGTGAAAAATAACACCAAATATCAGGATGGGTTGCAGTATAAACTGAACCAAAGGATTGTTTCCCATAAAATGAGAAATCTCATTGAAGGTGTTTTCACTAAAAACCGAAATAAAATTGATGGTGAAGTGTTGAGTTAAAAAAACAACCAAAAACAATCCTGAGAGTGCCATGGCTACTTTTCGCCCAATCGTAGATGATGTAAGACTCATAGTATTCAATTTGCGTACCAAAATTAAGGCATAAACTCTAAGTAGCAAACTGCTTTTCCTATTATTTGATGTTTTAAATGGGATGCTCAAAATAAATCAAAAGTCTGTTTAACATTTACTTCATCAAATACAGGTTTGAATTAAAAAAACTAAACAGTTCATTTAAAAATCATTAAAAACATTATTTTTACCTAAACACTTAATTACCCAAAAAAGAAACATGCGATATCAACCACTTTCATCCTCTTTTTATAAAAACGCTCGAAATAAATTTGGCAAACTTCTTGCCCAAAAAAGCCTTGCCATTTTTAATTCTAATGATATTTACCCCATTGGTGCAGACAGTACAATGCCCTTCCAGCAACATCGAGATATCTTTTATCTCTGTGGTGTTGATCAAGAAGAATCTATTTTATTATTATTTCCCGATGCTGTGGAAGCAAAACACCGTGAAATACTTTTCCTAAGAGAAACAAATGATCACATAGCCGTTTGGGAAGGGGCCAAACTTTCAAAAAAACAAGCTGTACAATTGACAGGAATTGAAACCATTTATTGGCTTAGTGAATTCAACCGTGTCTTTCAAGAGCTAAGCACCCAATGTGAACGATTTTATTTTAACACCAATGAACATTATCGTCAAGCGGTAGAAACACAAACTCGAGAAGATCGTTTTATTAAATGGTGTAAAAAACAATATCCTGCGCATGGAGTCGCCAAGAGTAATCCCATTTTACAACAACTCCGTTCTGTAAAAGATGAAGAAGAAATTGCACAAATTCAACAAGCGTGTGATATTACAGAAAAAGGGTTTAGAAGGGTACTTTCTTTTATAAAACCAAAGGTCTGGGAATATGAAATTGAAGCAGAATTAATACATGAGTTTATCAGAAATCGCTCAAGAGGGTTTGCCTATACCCCCATCATTGCAGCTGGAAACAATGCTAATGTTTTGCATTACACTGAAAACAATCAGCAGTGTAAAGCAGGGGATTTAGTATTAATGGATGTGGCAGCAGAATATGGGAATTATGCAAGTGACCTAACCCGAACAGTTCCCGTTTCTGGAAGATTTAATGATCGACAAAAAGCAGTTTATCAATCCGTGCTCCATGTTAAAAAAGAGGCAACAAAATTACTTATCCCCGGAACCATCTGGAAAGAATATCATATCGAAGTTGGGAAAATCATGACAGCAGAATTATTAAAATTAGGCTTGTTAGACAAGGCCGACATTCAAAATGAAAGCACGGAAAAACCAGCCTATAAAAAATATTTTATGCACGGCACTTCACACCAAATGGGCCTTGACACGCATGACTACGGTTTATTGCATTTGCCAATGGAGGCCAATATGGTCTTTACTGTGGAACCCGGAATTTATATTCCAGACGAAGGTTTTGGCGTGCGTTTGGAAGATGATGTTGTCATTCAAAAAACAGGTACTCCTATTAATTTAATGGAATCCATTCCCATTGAGATAGAGGAGATTGAAACCCTTATGAATAACTAAAAAAAAGCCACCCTTGGGTGGCTTTTTTTTATGAATTACTATTTTAAATTAAGCTGTTGCAGATACTTTAGCATTGCGTTGCCAAAAATATAAGATTGTGAATAAAACAATCAAAATTGCTGGAAAACTAATCATATAAGTTAGCGTTTGCTGTCCGGCGGCTAACTCCAAATCGGTTCCTGTGAGTCCTAAAGCAGCTTGCTCTGCAGTTGAGGAATCAATCCATCCGCCGATAATTGCTTGGAAAATAGAAGATGAAAACATCCCCATTCCTCCAACGATAGACATCCCTAAAGCGCCACTTAATGGAATTTTTTCAGCGACAAATCCAATCATATTAGGCCAGAAATAACAAACACCCAAAGCAAAGAATACCGCAGCTACGTATACCATCCCTCCCGTTTGGGTACTTAATAGAAAAATTCCAATGGCAGTTAATATTGCTGAACCTAACAAAACCCCTGTTTGATCAAATTTGTGAACTATATCACCACCAAAATAACGTCCAATAGCCATAAGCCCGGTTATCAAAGCTAAAATCACCATTGGGTGTGCCCCACTGTTACTTAAAATTAAGGATGTCCATTGTTGTGGTCCAAATTCTGAAATGGCTGTTAATGCCATACAGGCTAAAATAAATATATATATAGGAGAAAGCATAGCCTTAAAGTTTTCACTAATAGAAGTAACCCCTTCAATTTTTGGTTTAGGAAACTCTTGTCCCATAAATAAATACGCATATATCAAGGTAGGGATCATAATGATCCAGATTTGGGCTTGCCATCCTAAGTCGAGAGTGGTCATCAATAAAGAGACTAAACTACCTAAAACGATTCCCCCTGGAAACCACATGTGGAATCGATTCAAAAGTGTATTCATTTGTTTTCCTTCGTAAGCGTCTGCAATCATGGGATTACAAGCTGCTTCGGTACATCCATTTCCAATTCCTATTAATAAAGTTGAAACCAATAGACCGGTGTATCCGCCAGAAAAAATAGTCAAAATAATCCCTAAGGTATGAGTGAAAAAAGCAAATTGCATGATTCGCTTGGGGCCAATGGTATGGTAAAACAATCCCCCTAAAATCATAGAAATTGGGAATCCTAGAAACCACATTGAATTAATAAATCCTAATTGTTGTCCACTCAAGCTAAAAGTTTCTGCTAATTGCGGTAAAATACCTGCACGAATACTAAAAGAAAAGGCCGTTGTAATTAATGCGAAACAACTGCCATAAAAGAGTCTTTTACTGTTTGTCATAATAAAGTTAATTTCAATTTGTTTCCTCTAATATATAGTATTTTACGACACCTTAGATAGGGGTAATAAAAAATTTAAAGGAAGGTAAATTGCTTTTTTAATGACATGCACAGTCAGAAGAACAATTGGAGGCTTTATTAGATTTCTTTTTTACCAAATATTTGCGAACCAAAAAACCGAAGGCTAACGTACCTGCAAGAAAAACTAAAAGAGTTTGAATCAGTTCCATCATGAAAGAATTTGATACGTACTAAAGGCTACAACATACGCTAAAAGGGTCATCCCAAAAAGCTGAACCATGGGCCATTTCCAGGTGTTGGTTTCTTTTTTGACAATGGCTAAAGTACTCATGCATTGCATGGCAAAAGCATAAAATAACATTAGCGAAATTCCACTAGCCAAATTAAATAAGGGCTGTCCATTAGGTAAAACTTCAGATGCCATTCTGTTTTTGATGGTTTCCTCTGCGTCATTTTCCACACTATAAATCGTTGCAAGCGTCCCAACAAAAACTTCACGTGCAGCAAAAGAACTTATCAATGCAATACCGATTTTCCAATCATAGCCCAAAGGGGTAATTGCAGGTTCTATTGCTTTCCCTAAAATACCAATAAAGGAATGCTCCAATTTATAGGCATTTATTTTATTTTCTAATACCTCTCCACTCAACTCTGGATATTGAGTTTCCACAATTTCTGCAGCATTAGAAAAATCATTTCCTGGACCATACGAAGCCAAAATCCAAAGTAAAATTGAAATGGCTAAAATGATTTTACCGGCCTCCGTAACAAAGGTTCGTGTTTTCTCCCAAACGGTAATACCCACATTTTTGAGAAGGGGTAATTTATAATTTGGCATTTCTACCACAAAATAACTTTTGGAATTAATTTTTAAAGTCTTACTCAATATCCAAGCGGAAAGTAGTGCCATTCCAAATCCTACTAGATAAAGCCCCATGAGGGTTAGTCCTTTATAATTCATTCCTAAAAAAGAACCTTCTGGAATAACCAATGCAATAAGAATTGCATAAACAGGAAGTCGTGCTGAGCAGGTAGTAAAAGGGGTCACTAAAATGGTAATCAGTCGTTCTTTCCAACTTTCAATATTTCGGGTGGCCATGACTGCAGGAATCGCACAGGCCGTTCCCGAAATTAACGGGATGACACTTTTTCCACTCAAACCAATACGGCGAAGTCCTCGATCCATCAAAAAGACTACACGACTCATGTAGCCTGTTTCTTCTAATACCGATATAAATAAAAATAGAAAGGCTATTTGAGGAATGAAAATGACAATTCCTCCTAAACCAGGGATAATTCCCTCTGCCAAAAGACTGGTAAAAACTCCTTGAGGAAGTTTGGTTTTTACCAATTCACTCAGTGTAGCAAAAGTAGTGTCGATAAAATCTTGAGGGATGCTGCTCCAGTCAAAAATAGATTGGAAAATAGTCATTAAAATCACAAAAAAAATCACGTACCCCCAGAACTTATGAATCAACACCCGGTCCAGTCGACTTCTTAAATCAGTTGCTGACGCTCTGTCTATCACTAATGTTGTTTTTAAAACACTGTTGATAAACTGATACCTTTTTACAGTCTCTTTTTGCTGCAGGCGCTTTAAGTAGGATTCTGATTGAGTTTTAAAATTCGTTGCATCCGAAACTCTTTTTCGGTCTATTTTTGCAAAATTAACATCCTGAGTAATGACCAACCAAAGCTTGTACAAAGACTGATTGGGAAATGCTTTTTCTAAATTTTTAAAATATTCTTCATCAATAGAAGTTAAGGAAATAGAATGTTGAGTAGAAAGCTGACGGTAGTTTAAAATCAATGTTTTTAACTCCTCTACCCCTTCATTTTCACGTGTACTGATTAGTGCAATCTTAGTGTCCAATTGTTTTTCTAACGCCTCAATATCTAACGAAATTCCTTTGCGCTTCATTTGGTCTGACATGTTAATGACCAAAAGAGTTGGAATTTCAAGATCCTTTACTTGGGTGAAAAGCAACAAATTCCGTTTTAAATTTTCTACATCGGTTACTACTACGGCAACATCAGGAAAATCTTTACTATTTTTATTTAACAACAGCTCAATAACTACACTTTCATCCATTGAAGAAGCGTTTAAGCTATAGGTTCCAGGCAGATCTAATAAATGGGCTTTAGTGGTGCGATTGAGTTTGCATACCCCTTCTTTTTTTTCAACTGTAATTCCAGGATAGTTCCCCACCTTTTGGGTAAGGCCCGTCAATCGGTTAAATACAGAAGTCTTTCCCGTATTTGGATTTCCCAATAAAGCAACATTCAAAGCCGTACTCATTTTTTATTTTTAAGGCGAACAAAAATATGCTGTGCCGTTTCTTTTCGGATGGCAAGATGTGACTCGTCGATTTTTAAATACAAGGGATCATTAAAAGGTGCTTTTTGAATTAATGAAATTGAATTTCCTGGTAAACAGCCCATTTCAATCAATTTCAAGGGAAGTTGGTCTGTATCGATGTGTTCAATTTCAGCTTCTTGACCTTTCACTAATTGATCCAATGTAATCATTATTTAGAATCATTTTAAAGAACAAAAGTAAGTAAATTACTTGCTGAAAAGATGATAATGATTAAAAAATTAATTTAAATCCTCTCGTTTTAATACAGAAATATCGAGCATTAATTCTTCCATTGCCATTGGGTCAGTACCATCATAAAAACCACGGATACGTTTTTTGGTATCTACCAAAATGAAGTTTTCCGTGTGGATCATATCATAGGCTCCTCCATCCCCATCTTCTTTTACGGCTAAAAAAGATTTTCTAGCTAGAGTATAAATTTCTTTTTTGGGGCCGGTGACCAAATTCCATTTTTGGTCATTCACTCCTTTTTCAATGGCATACCGCTTAAGTTGTGCAACTGAATCAATTTGTGGGGTGACACTAAAGGAAAGCAATTTCACCTGAGGATCATCGATAATTTGCGCTTGAATTCTCGCCATGTTTTCTGTCATTTTAGGACAAATAGTAGGACATGTGGTAAAGAAAAAGTCGGCTATATATATTTTGTTTTGGTAATCATTTTGGGTGATGATTTCTCCATTTTGATTGGTTAATTCAAAAGGGGCGATTTGGTGAAACTTCTTCACATGCTGAAGTGTACTGTCCACCAATTCATAATTGACCATAGCGGGCTGATAAATTGGAAGTATTTTTTTGGGCTTTAAAGCGTTGTAAAATAAAAATAAAACGACCATAGCGATCCCAAAGAAAACCGCAAAAAAGAGTTTGTATTTTTTAAAAAAAGCGTTCATACCTATTTTCAATGTGTAAATTTAATGGATTTATCACCGATATTCGAATGGGAAGTTCAAAAGAATCTTAAAACTAGTCTATCCATTTTTATAATGAGGGCTATTGTGCTACTTTTGCATGAATTAAAATAAAGCTATGAGTCCCTTTTTTGTAAAAGCCATACAGTTATTGATGAGTTTGTCCTTTTTGATCATTCTCCACGAACTAGGGCATTTTATTCCCGCGAGAATTTTTAAAACCCGAGTAGAAAAATTCTTTTTATTTTTTGATGTCAAATTTGCTTTATTTAAAAAGAAAATCGGTGAAACTACCTACGGAATAGGATGGCTCCCACTTGGAGGATATGTGAAAATTTCAGGAATGATTGACGAAAGCATGGACACCGAACAGATGAGTCAGCCGCCTCAAGAATGGGAGTTCCGCTCCAAGCCCGCATGGCAGCGTCTCATCATCATGTTGGGAGGCGTAACTGTAAATCTAATTTTAGGATTTCTCATTTATATGATGATCTTATTTGTTTGGGGAAAAAACACACTCTACACTGAAGAGCTTCCCTCTGGCTTCAGTCCTTCTCCAGTTGCTCAAGAAGCTGGATTTGAATTAGGAGATCAAATCGTAACTGTAGACGGAAAAACCTTAGACAATGTCTTTGAAATCAACCGTCTATTATTCCTGAGGGATGTAGATCAAGTATTGGTAAAACGTCGAAATGGATCCCAGACTACCTTAGAAATGCCTGAGGGGTTGGGTAAAAAAATGTTTGAAAGGGGCGAGTTGATGCCCCTTATGCCAGCCCTTGCACCAATAATTGACAGTATTATACCCAATAGTGCTGCTGCGCTTGCAGGTCTCCAGACGGGAGATCGATTGATTGCCCTTAACAATCAAGATATTACGTATTGGGGTGATTTAAGCTCCCTTATAAAAGGAAAAGGAAAACAAGATATCACTTTGATTGTAGAACGCGAACGTTCTCGTCAAACCCTACAATTTAGCACAGATGAAGAAGGCACCATTGGTGTATTTCCTAAAAGGCCCATAATCAATTTTAATAATGAGAAATTAAGTTTTGGCCAAAGTATCGTAGAAGGTTTTGACTATGCCTATTGGACACTTTATGACTATGTGTCACAGTTTCAATATATCTTCACTCAAAAAGGAGCTTCTCAGTTGGGTGGCTTTGGTGCCATTGGAAATATGTTTCCAGACACTTGGGATTGGAAAGGATTTTGGTCAAGCACCGCTTTAATATCTATTATTTTAGCCTTTATGAATATTCTTCCCATTCCTGCTTTGGACGGAGGTCATGTTATGTTTTTGGTCTATGAAATGATCACAGGGAGAAAGCCGAATGATAAATTTATGGAGTATGCTCAGATGTTTGGATTTTTTCTGTTAATGTCACTTGTACTTTATGCCAATGGAAATGATTTGTACCGACTCCTCTTTAATTAAAAAAAGATTGAAATAAAATATTTTTTAGGGTTTGTATAATGCAACAAAACATTTATATTTGCGCACCAATTAAAACATTCCTCCTTAGCTCAGTTGGTTAGAGCATCTGACTGTTAATCAGAGGGTCCAAGGTTCGAGTCCTTGAGGGGGAGC
>JABGUL010000014.1 GCA_018646605.1 Flavobacteriaceae bacterium | reverse complement strand
GCGTATACCTAGAAAAGAAGCGCAATCGTTTATTGATACGTATTTTGAAAGATTCCCAGGGATTAGAACTTATATGGATGAAACGGTTAGTTTTGCCAAAGAAAATGGATATGTTGAAACCTTATTCGGTAGAAAAATTCACACCAGTGAAATCAATGCTAAGGGGCCACAAGCAGGTTTTGCAAAGCGAGCTGCAATAAATGCACCAATTCAAGGAACTGCAGCAGATGTTATTCGACGTGCGATGATACAAATGCCTGATGCAATTGCACATTTGCCAGCCAGGATGTTACTTCAAGTACATGACGAATTGATATTTGAAGTAAACAAAGATGCTTTAAGTGAGACCACTGAAGCTGTAAAAAACATTATGGAAAAAGCAAGTGAGCCAGTCGTTAAGCTTGATGTACCATTAGTTGTTGATGCTGGGTTTGGTGGCAATTGGGCAGATGCGCATTAGTTAAAATATGAAAAACTTTGCAGAATTTTTTAAACTGTGTTAGAATGATACTAAATGAGTAATAGCTCTGAAAGTATTTTTTTAAAATGGATAGTAAGATTGCATCTAGAAAACTCGGGTATGGATTTTCCTCTGAACATCAAGAAATATCATTGTCTGAATTTGTTGTTAACGCAAAAAAAGAACTAGAAACTGTTCCAAAATTTGATCCTTGGAGATTCATATCAGTAGAAAGAAAAAAGAAAAAATTATTTGATAGGCAGACTAAAGAAGAAGCGGTCAAGCAAGAGAAATCATTCTCAAAAAAGAAAAAAAAATTACTCCAAACATATTTAAAATCTGCTGGATTCTATAAATCTGCAATAGATGGTGACTTTGGAAAAGGTACTCGATCAGCAATAGATAATTGGCAAAAAAGTATTGATAAAGATGGTACGGGTTACTTAACAAAAAAACAAATAAAATTACTTGAAAGATATTACGGCGGATACTTAGGATACAATTATCCAAGTGATATGCAGAATCTTTCGACATGGGATCTATCTTTACTAGACTTGAGGTATCCAACTAGCATTAAATCAGCGGTTCACCATTTTAAAGAAATGGATAGTGAGAGGGAACGCTTAAGGGCTCTTTATGCTGCAGGAGAAATATCGGACAGTGAATTACAAAGACTTTGGTGGAAAAAATATAATTCATTTTCTTGGTGGAGAGATACTCAAACACGTTCAATAGATGTTGTTTATGGTAATACGCCTACATTTAACAGGTTTTGGCATTTTTGGATAAATTATTTTCCGATAAGTGTTGATGCTGTTGAAGCAGAATTATTTGGTAATTATTATCTAACTTTAAGAAAAAACATGGCATCAAATTTTAGTGAATTACTTTATGATGCGACTTGGCATCCTGCTATGCAGTTGTATTTATCTAATCAGGAAAGTACTGGCCCCAATTCAGAGAAAGCCAGAGACATAAAGAGAAATAGAGATAACGAAATTGCTGCAATTAATGAAAACTTAGCAAGAGAATTATTAGAATTATTTACACTGACACCTGCTGCTGGTTATTCACAAGATGATGTTAATGGAGTTGCCTATGTCCTAACTGGATGGGGGCAGGTGTGGGATGATGATCTAAAAGAAGGTTACTTTAACGATTATAGACACGAGCCTGGAGCACATAAAGTTTTAGGTAAAAAGTACAGGGGCAAACCTATAAATAAATTGAAAGCCTTATGTGTTGATTTAGCTAAGCATCCAATGACAGCGCGACATATTGCAAATAAATTGAGCCTTCATTTTATAAGTGACAAACCTCCAGAAGAAGCAATCCAGTCTATAGAAAATGTATACAATCAATCTTCTGGTGACCTGGTAAAAGTTCATCAAGCCGTTGTTGATGCAGTGATAAAGTATGGTGAAAATTCTACAAAGTTTTTACAGCCAGAAATTTGGTTTTTTAATCTCCATAAAGCAGTGGGTGGTGGTTTGCCATTGAAATTCCTAGGACAGGGTGATGATTGGGGTGAAGATCAGACAAATAATATTTTGTATGAATTAGGGCACTTAAATTCTCGCACCCCTCAACCAAACGGTTGGCCAGATCTAGCAGTTGATTGGTTGACCCCAGAAATGATGGACCGAAGAGTTCGATATATTATTCAAATTTCAGATAAACTTGAGTATAAAATGAAATTTGATCCAGATAAATATGCGGAAGCTTTTTTTGGTGTGAGCAGTCCTGAAGCTGCTGAAGTAAAAGCCGCATCAACTTTTACACTCGCATGTTTAAAAATATTTTGTCACCCTAAGTTTATGAGGACATAGAATGAAACGTAGAAATTTTTTAAAAGGATC
>JABGUL010000013.1 GCA_018646605.1 Flavobacteriaceae bacterium | reverse complement strand
CCGCCATTGGTGCGGTCTATAAGTTGAAAAGGTTTCAAGAATGTTGTTTTTTTATATAAGGGGCAAAAATAAACTTATTCTAGTCAATAGCCCGTTTTGAAAGAGGTGAATTTAATCCAAACCACAGGTAACAGGGCCACCCTACTTCTTTAACAAATGCTCTAATGAACAGTAGGTGACCAATTAAAAAAGAACCCAATCCAAAAACAAAAAAGTTAGGAAACAACAAAAACACATCCCCAATAAGGCAAAAGAATAAGCCAATGCCTATTGAATTTGAGTAGTTGCTGCGACTAGCCGATCGGAACCTGAATGCAAGTAAGATAATTAAGGAGGTCGTGAGCGGCTTTAAAAAATAAAACAATGGTTTATACTCAAAAAAATCAGCAGCAATCGCAAAAAAGGCCGAAACTAAAATTAGGTATTTGAGTGCGTTTTTATTCATCTATACCAAGGTACTTCTTTTACACATTAAATCGAAAATGCATCACATCACCATCTTTTACAATATACTCCTTCCCCTCAACGCGCATTTTACCTGCCTCCTTGACCTTAGCTTCAGAGCCAAATTGTTCGTAATCACTAAAACTAATTACTTCTGCTCGAATAAAACCTTTTTCAAAATCGGTATGAATTACTCCCGCTGCCTGTGGAGCTGTTGCACCAATGGGGACGGTCCAGGCACGAACTTCTTTTTCTCCTGCGGTAAAGTAAGTTTGCTGGTTTAATAAAGCATAGGCGTTACGAATTAGCTTTGCGGCCCCTGCTTCTTCAAGTCCTAAGTCTTCTAAAAAAAGCTGACGCTCTTCAAAGGTATCTAATTCGTTAATGTCTGCTTCCACACTCACTGCTAGGATGAGTAACCCAGCCTGCTCGTCTTTAACCAATTCTTTAACACGATCTACATACGCATTTCCAGATTTGGCAGCACTCTCTTCCACATTACACACATAGAGTACAGGCTTGTCTGTAATCAACTGTAGTGGCTTAATGAACACTTCCCTATCCTCCTCTTTTATTTCAATGCTGCGTACATTTTTTGAGGCTTCTAATTCTGTTTTTAAAAAGTCTAAAATTGTCTTTTCTTTAATTGCTTCTTTATTTCCGGTTCGTGCCGCTCGATTTACTTTCTCTAGTTTTTTCTCAACCGTTTCTAAATCTTTCAATTGCAGTTCAATATCGATTGTTTCCTTATCACGAACAGGATTTACAGAAGCATCTACATGAACAATATTGTCATTATCAAAACAGCGTAATACATGTAAAATAGCATCCGTTTCTCTGATGTTTGCTAAAAATTGATTTCCCAAACCTTCTCCTTTGCTAGCTCCCTTTACCAATCCTGCAATATCAACGATTTCTACCGTTGCGGGTAAAACACGTTCTGGGTTTACCAAGCTTTCTAACATTTCAAGACGTGAATCGGGTACGTTTACCACACCAATATTCGGTTCTATAGTACAAAAAGGAAAATTTGCACTTTGCGCTTTAGCATTTGACAAACAATTAAAAAGAGTCGATTTTCCTACATTGGGTAAGCCCACAATTCCTGCTTTCATGAATTTTATTTTCGGCAAAAATAAACTTTCTTTTGGCTTTTTCATTTCCTTTACTTAATTATGACATAGATTATTTAATTCTAACTAAATGAGTTCAAAGAAATATTTGATGATTCATGCCGATGATGCCGGTTTGGCATGGTCTGAAAACAAAGCAACGCAAAATGGTATGTTGTATGGAAGTATTAGCTCCACGAGCCTGATGGTTCCCTGTCCTTGGTTTTTTGAGATGGCACAATTTGCTGTTAAAAACCCCACCTTGGACTTTGGCATTCACCTTACCTTGACCGGAGAATGGAAAACCTATCCCTTTAGACCCCTCACGCCGGTCGATCAAATACCTTCATTGGTAGACGAAAACGGTTATTTTCTTCCTAAACGACAATATATTCGCGACCATGCGGTTCTAGAAGAAGTGCGTTTGGAATTAAAAAATCAAATAGATTTTGCCCTTTCTTTGGGAATGAAACCTTCTCATTTAGACTCTCATATGTACACGCTGGGCGTGCGCCAAGACTTGTTGGATTTATATCAAGAATTAGGCAAGGAATATAATCTTCCTATCCTACTGAGCAAGACCTTGATTGCCTATACAGGAGAATCACCTTCACAATTTGTTTTACCCAATGAAAAGTGTTTTGAGTCGCTTTTTATGGCCTCCATGGAGGAATTTGAAAATGGAGGGAATGGGACTTTTTATGATCAGACTCTAACCCATTTGCCAGATGGCCTTTCCATCGTATTAATTCACCCCGCTGAGAAGAGTGAAGAGATGGATCAAATAACACTAGACCATCCTAATTTTGGGGCTGAATGGCGTACACAAGATGCAACTTACTTTAGCAGTGAAGCTTGCAAACAAAAATTAAAAGAGAATAATATTGAATTAGTGGATTTTAGAAGTCCTATTGTCCTTAGTCTTCTGGGTGCATAAAACGTTGTTTGCCCAATAATACTTCTTCAGACTCGACATGATTCTCATCGGGAACACAACAATCTACAGGACAAACCGCTGCACATTGTGGCTCTTCGTGAAACCCCTTGCATTCTGTACATTTATCGGGTACGATGTAATAGTATTCATCAGAAACAGGCGCTTGAAACACTTCTGCATTTACCGCTTTTCCATCTGTCAAGACGACCTCACCCTTGAGGGAAGTTCCATCTTGGTAACGCCAATCTTCTGCACCTTCATAAATTGCTGTGTTCGGACATTCAGGTTCACAAGCACCGCAATTAATACACTCGTCAGTAATGATTATAGCCATAGCAAATTCTTTCCTTACATTTGCGCAAAAATAAGACCTTAAAAGTTCCTAAACAAGTAAATGAAAGCAAACTCAAAACGTGTCAATGCCTTGATAAAACTAGGAGTTCATCTAAAAAACTACAATCCTGATGATGAATACTATGGTCTGCTGAAAAAACAAGTTCACCAAGCCATAATTAACAACGGCTGGTTTACCGCAGAATCCATCAGAGAAACCTTTTCAAGCTGGGGGAATTTACTGGTTCAAGATACTGTTGAAAAATGGTTGACCCCCTATTCGTTTTCGGAGGGTAGTCCTTCTAAAACAATAGCATTAATTCTTGCAGGAAACATTCCTATGGTTGGGTTTCATGATATAATTTGCGTTTGGCTAAGTGGGCATAAAGCGATGGTTAAATGTGCTTCAAAAGACCTGTTCCTCCTACCCTACATGACGTCGTTCCTGGAACACGAAGCAGGGGAGCAAAAAATTACTTTTACAGCGCAGAAACTAGAAAATTTTCATGCAGTAATTGCCACAGGATCAAATAATGCCGCTCGATATTTTGATCATTATTTCTCTAGCTATCCCAATATTATCAGAAAAAACAGAAATGGAGTTGCTGTTTTAAACGGAACAGAATCCGAGGAAGAACTGATTGGTTTGGGAAAAGACATGCTCCAATATTTTGGATTAGGATGCCGAAATGTTGCTAAAATCTATCTTCCAAGAGGGTATGATTTAAATTTAATTTTTGGGGCTATTTTCTCCCATGCTGAAATAATCAATCATGCAAAATATGGCAACAACTATGATTATAACAAAGCAGTATGGCTAATGAGTGAATTTGATTTTCTTGAAAATGGATTCTTCATGCTTAAAGAAGATACTGATTTTAGTGCTCCTATTTCCTGTGCTTTTTATTCGTATTATGACAACATGGAGGACGTGAAACAAGAATTGCAAACCCATAAGGATTCGATTCAATGCGTTGTCTCAAAACTTGATATTGATGGTGCGATAGCCCTTGGCTCAGCTCAACAACCTTCTTTATGGGATTATGCCGACGGAATAGACACCTTGCGTTTTTTAGAAAAAATATAGCTTTAAAAACACGTAATGTTAACAACTCAGAAAAAAAAACAAACAAGGTTATACCACTAATTATTGGGGAATCACAATATTTGTACTTTCAAAAAATTACAGAAAGAAAAAGGATTGAAATTCCAGATTTTTCTTTCTATAAAATTTAATAAAACCAACAGAATCCTATATGAAAGTTCATAATTTTAGTGCTGGACCCTCCATTCTTCCAAAAGAAGTAATGCAACAAGCTGCTGCAGCTGTTGTGGAACTTGATGGATCTGGCTTATCATTGATTGAAATATCGCATCGAAGCAAAGCCTTTATTGATATTATGGATGAAGCTTGCACCTTAGCATTACAACTTACTGGCCTTGAAAATAAAGGATATAAAGCTATTTTCCTTCAAGGTGGAGCGAGTCTTCAATTTCTAATGACTGCGTATAATCTTTTAGAAAAAAAGGCAGGCTACGTCAATACAGGAACGTGGTCTAATAAAGCAATCAAAGAAGCAAAACTTTTTGGTAAGGTCTTGGAACTAGCTAGTTCAAAAGAAGCGAATTATAAATACATCCCCAAAGGGTATTCCATCCCTGAGGATATAGATTATCTCCATTTAACGACCAACAACACAATCTTTGGAACCCAGCTCAAAGACATTCCAGCAACGGGGGTACCCCTAGTTGCTGATATGAGTTCAGATATTTTTTCACGTGCTTTTGATTATTCCAAGTTTGATCTTTTCTATGCAGGAGCACAAAAAAACATGGGACCTTCAGGAGCTACTTTAGTGATTATAAAAGAAGCTCTTTTTGGAAAAGTAAGCCGTATCATACCCTCAATGTTGAGTTACCAAATTCATGCTGAAGCAGAAAGTATGTTTAACACCCCCCCGGTGTTTGCTGTTTACACTTCTATGCTTAATATGCGATGGGTAAAATCTCAAGGAGGGGTGGAAAAGCTTGGTGAAAAAAACAAGCTGAAAGCGACTTTGTTGTATGGTGAAATTGATCGTAACTCAAAATTCACAGGCTTTGCGGCTGTTGAAGATCGAAGTGAAATGAATGCAACATTTAATCTCGTAAATCCCGAAGATGCTGAACCCTTTGATGCGCTATGCAAATCTTCTGGTATAAATGGCCTGAAAGGACATCGCTCTGTAGGTGGCTATCGAGCCTCTATGTACAACGCCTTAACTATAGAAAGCATAGAGATCCTAGTGGACTGTATGCAAACACTTGAACAAAAATATTAAACATCAAATATGAAAATTTTAGCAAACGATGGAATTTCTCAAAGCGGTATAGACGCTTTAACTGCTAACGGTTTTGAAGTCATTACTGTAAACGTCGCTCAAGAACAATTAATAGAATACATTAATTCAAATGATGTGAAAGCCCTTTTAGTGCGAAGTGCTACAACTGCTCGCAAAGAATTAATTGACGCCTGTCCAGGACTTCAGTTGATTGGACGTGGAGGAGTAGGTATGGACAATATTGATGTGGACTATGCAAAATCGAAAGGTTTGCACGTAATTAACACTCCTGCCTCTTCTTCAGCATCTGTGGCTGAATTGGTTTTTGCGCATTTATATGGAGGGGTCCGATTTTTATTCGACTCAAACAGAAGCATGCCGTTAGAAGGAGAAACAAACTTTAAAGGGCTTAAAAAAGCATATGCAAAAGGTGTTGAACTTCGTGGAAAGACATTGGGAATTATTGGTTTTGGTCGAATAGGTCAAGAAGTAGCTAAAATTGGTTTAGGTGTAGGAATGAATGTTATTGCTGCCGATACCTATACAGATGAAGCAACTGTTACCGTTTCTCTTTTCAATGGAGAATCCATTCCTGTAGTCATCAAAACGCAGTCTATGGAGGAGGTTTTATCAAAATCAGACTTTATTAGTTTACACGTTCCTGCTCAAAAAGAGTATGTGATTGATAAAAATGCCTTTTCAAAAATGAAGAAAGGAGCCGCTCTTGTCAATGCTGCCAGAGGAGGCGTTATTGACGAGGTTGCTTTAGTAGAAGCACTAGATAGCGGACATCTTTCATTTGCTGCTTTAGATACTTTCGAAAATGAACCGAAGCCTGAAATCAAGTTGTTGATGCATGATAAAATTTCATTGACTCCTCATATCGGTGCTGCTACTCTAGAGGCGCAAGATCGAATTGGAGAGGAATTGGCTTCACAAATCAGCAGTCTACTTAAATAAAGGCGTTTGTATTCTGACCGACTAAAATCAAAATGGGGTATTGAATCAAATAGACAGTTGATTATCATCTTCATCGTCTTTGGATTGACAGGATCCCTCAGTGTACGTTTGGCCAAACCAGTCTTGGATTTTTTCCATATTAATCTAGAAAGTTTTCAATCTGTTTTTTGGGGTGACCTTTGGTATTGGATTTTACGTCTCTTGATTATTTTTCCTGTCTACCAGCTCTTATTAATCCTTATAGGAACGGTATTCTTTCAATTCAAATTCTTTTGGAATTTTGAAAAGAAAATTTTAAGTAGAATCGGATTTAAACGTTTTTTTGAAAAAGAATAAAGGGATTAGGTGCTTATGAAAGTCTTGAACTAATCAGCTTTAAAAATTCGCTTCTTGTATCTGTTTCTTTAAACGCCCCTCTAAATCCAGAAGTAGTTGTTGTAGAATTTTGTTTTTGTACTCCCCGCATCATCATACACATATGTGATGCTTCAATCACAACAGCCACTCCTGTTGGTTGGAGTGTTTCATTGATACAGTCTAAAATCTGCTCAGTCAGTCTTTCTTGAACTTGCAATCGTCTTGCAAAAACATCGACTACGCGAGGTATTTTACTCAATCCTACAATGTGACCATTAGGGATATAAGCAATGTGTGCTTTTCCAAAAAAAGGCAGCATATGGTGCTCACACAACGAATACAACTCAATATCCTTAACAATGACCATTTCATTATACGTTTCTTCAAACATTGCACTTTTGAGTATTTTCTTTGGATCTTGCTCATATCCCTCCGTAAGAAATCTCATTGCTTTTGCTGCCCGTTCAGGCGTTTTCAACAAACCCTCACGCGCTTTGTCTTCTCCTAATAAATGGAGAATATCTTCATAGTTCGTTTGAATTTTTTCTGTTTCCGGGAGGGTTTCTAAATTAAAGTTTTCATTCATCTATAGTTGTGATATAATATTAAAATAGTTTTTTAATTTTTCAATCTTGGGGTCAATAATAAAGGTGCAATAGGGTTGCGTTTTATTCTCATTATAATAGTTTACATGATCTTCGTCGGCCTTATAAAAAGTAGTTGCTTCTTTAACCTCAGTAACAATGGGGGAGTTAAAAACGCCTTCAGCGTCTAATTGTTTTATGATTGTTAGTGACACCGATTGTTGCTCCGCTTCCGTAAAATAAATTCCAGAGCGGTATTGCGTTCCTATGTCATTTCCCTGTTGATTTAAAGTAGTAGGATCATGTGTATTAAAGAAAATCAATAAAAGAGAGGTTAAATTGACAAGAGTATCATCATAAGTTACGGAAATCGCCTCCGTATGTCCTGTCCTTCCTGTACAAACCTCTCGATAGGCTGGATTTTTAATCGTTCCGTCTATGTAACCCGGAAAAACAGATATAATACCATTAACTCTTTGAAAGACAGCTTCTGTACACCAAAAGCAGCCTCCTGCTAAATAGATAGTTTTGATCAATTTAATTTAATTTTTGTTAAACAAAGATACAAAGTGAAGCCTTAATTAAAGAAAATATGGTTAAAAATTAGGGGACTACGACAATTAATTAATGAAACAATTAGACGAATGTTTGAGAATAGGAAAGGATTACTTGAAGAAATACAAAAAAGGAGTAATTTAGATCCCTCTATGGAACATTTGCTTACAGCCCAACATATTTCAAAAAATTACGGAGAATTAAACGTTTTAACCGATGTAAGCTTAACTGTTGAAAAAAAAGAGATTATTGTTATTGTAGGCCCCTCTGGTGCAGGAAAAACCACATTACTTCACATCCTTGGTACGCTAGACCGCCCAAACAAAAACTCGAAAACCGAGGTCAACATAAATGGAACAGATACAACTGCTGTAAATGATAAACATTTGGCACAGTTTAGAAATCAAAACATGGGATTTATTTTTCAATTTCATGAGTTGCTTCCTGAATTTACTGCCCTCGAAAATGTTTGCATTCCCTGCTGGCTGGGGGGCTCTTTCTCTGAGGAGTCTAAAGCTAAAGCACTAAAATTATTGAAGCGTTTGGGCATTGCCGATCGTGCTTCTCATAAGCCAAGTGCATTATCCGGTGGAGAGCAACAACGAGTGGCTGTCGCTAGAGCCCTAATCAATGACCCTAAAATTATTTTTGCAGATGAGCCTAGTGGTAATCTAGATTCTGAAAATGCTGCTCTTTTACATGATTTGTTTTTTGAACTTCGGGACGAACTAGGTTGTAGCTTTGTGATTGTAACGCATAATAAAGATTTGGCGAAGCGAGCAGACAGAACCATCAGCCTAAGGGATGGTAAAATTGAATCGTGAATAAAAAAGAATTAAAATCCTTTTTGGATGAAAAGGCTAGAACTTTTGAATATCCTAAATTTTTAGAGCAAGACCCCATTCAAATCCCCCATCGATTTGTAAAAAAAGAAGATATTGAAATAGCTGGATTTTTAGTTGCTACAATTGCCTGGGGAAATCGAAAAAGTATTATAAAAAGTGGTAATCGAATGATGGATTTTATGGATAATGATCCGTATGCTTTTGTAATGAATCATAAAGATGAGGATTTAAAAGCATTAGATAATTTTGTTCATAGAACCTTTAATGGCCTTGATTTTATCTATTTCATGAAAGCCCTTCGAAATATCTATTTGAACCATAACGGCTTAGAATTTGTTTTTTCCAAAAACCAAACTGCTGCTGCTTTATACGAAAACATTCACCTGTTCAAAAAGACTTTTTTTGATTTACCGCACCAAAAAAGAACAGAAAAGCACGTCTCTGACCCATTCAATGGTTCTGCAGCCAAACGCCTAAACATGTACTTGCGATGGATGGTTCGCCCAGCAACTCAGGGAGTTGATTTTGGAATTTGGAAGCGAATAAAAACTGCCCAGCTCTCCTGCCCTCTTGATGTTCATAGCGGAAATGTTGCGCGTAGCTTAGGGATATTAAAGCGAAAACAAAACGACTATAAAGCATTAATTGAATTAGATACCGCCCTTCGAAAATTTGATCCAATTGACCCTGTAAAATATGATTTTGCTTTATTTGGTCTTGGTGTTTATGAAGGCTTTAAATGATATAAAATCATTTTTTTTCTATCTTGTTCTTTTCAAAATTCAGAATCCCTTTTTATCTAAAAATGTTTAAAAAAATTTTATCCCAAACTGGACCCGGTCCATTAATCGCAGCTGCATTTATTGGTCCGGGTACGATAACCCTTTGCACCCTTGTAGGCGCTCAGTATGGGCTGGAACTGCTTTGGGCTATTTTAGTTGCAATCATAGCGGCCATAGTATTACAAGGTATGGCAGTACGTCTGGGCGTGATTGGTCAAAAAAGCATTACACAAGCCATTAAAGACGATATCAAGACCCCTTGGATTCAAACTGGATTATTGATTTTAATCTTTTTAGCCATTATGATTGGAAATACCGCATATGAAGCAGGAAATATAAGTGGTGCTGTATTGGGATTAGAAACCCTATTTGGAAAAAAATTAATTCCTGTATTTGGATTTTCTCTAAATCTCTTTTCCATTGTAATTGGTGTTATTGCAGGAGGTTTATTATGGATGGGTAAATATAAAATCATTGAGCGAAGTTTGATTGTTTTAGTGCTTCTTATGAGCGTTTCATTTTTAATTACCGCTGTTGTCTCCGGTCCTCCAATACTTAATATTCTTAAAGGTCTTTTTAGTTTCACAACCCCAAAGGGAAGTATTTTAAGTATTATCGGATTGGTAGGTACTACAATAGTGCCCTATAATCTTTTTCTACATACCGAATTGGTCAGAGAAAAATGGTCAAAAAAATCAGATCTTTCTTTCGCAATGAAAGATATGGTTATCGCGCTCATACTCGGAGGAGTAATATCTATGAGCGTTATTATTACTGCTGCCTCAGTCAAAACCATGCAACTAGAAAGTACAGCTGATCTTGCACTAGGACTTGAGCCCTTGTTTGGGACTTTTGCTAAATATTTTCTAGCCTTTGGACTCTTTGCCGCAGGGATAACAAGCACAATTACAGCTCCACTTGCCGCTGCTTATGTTGTATGTGGCTGTATGGGATGGCAAGCGAATCTGGAAAGTTATCGGTTCCAAAGGATTTGGGCTATTGTAATTTTATTTGGAGTTTTATTTTCAGCGACAGGGTTGAAATTGATTTTCATCATTCAATTTGCTCAAATTACTAATGGCGTTCTACTTCCTCTGATTGCAGCTATTTTACTTTGGATCATGAATAAGGATTCTATTTTAGGGAGTTCAAAAAATAATTTGGGCCAAAATATTTTAGGAATCTTACTCGTTCTTATTTCAATATTCTTAAGCTTCAGAAGCTTATGGTCCGTTTACAAAAGTCTTTAAAATGATTTCAAAAAATTATAATATTAATGCAGATTTGGGCGAGGGCTATAATATAGAAAAAGCCATAATGCCTTATTTGAACTCCTGCAATATAGCCTGTGGAGGTCATTTCGGTGATGTAAATTCAATAAAAAAGGTTGTTTCACTAGCACTAAAATATAAGGTTAAAATAGGAGCACATCCCTCCTATCCTGATAAAGTCAATTTTGGCAGAGAAGAACTATCTCTAAGCACCTCAGAACTTCATGAAAGCATAAGCAATCAAATAAAATTAATGCTTGAGGTTGTACCAGAAGAAACACTGCATCATGTAAAGCCCCATGGTGCACTTTACCATAGTTGTGCAAATGATATTAAAACAGCCACCCTCTTTCTTAATGTTATTGAATTGCTTTGTCCTAAGGCTATTGTTTTTACCCTACCCAACAGTGCACTTGAAAAACAAGCTTTAAAAAAAGGCATAAAAGTATGGCGTGAAGCTTTTATAGATAGAGCCTATCAAAATGATGGTCAATTAGTTCCACGTTCTCAATCGGGAGCAGTTTTAAATGATCGTGAGGCAATGTATAATCAATTTTATTTTTTGTCCCAAAAACATAGTGTTCAAACGATAACTAAGTCATGGATTGACTTGAAACCGGACACTCTTTGTGTTCATGGTGATCATCCTAATTCTGTGTCGAATTTAAAATTTATTTTGGATCATTTTAAGCAAAAAAATAAGCACATTGAATAAAACACTTCCTTTTACTTTTTTTCAAATGCATCCCAATATGATTCTTTTGGAATGGCAACAAGAACCTAGTTCAGGATTGCTTCAAGAATTACTCTTTTTGAAAAAAAATGTAAAAGAACATTTCAATGGAATTTCTCAAATTACGCAGGGTTATTGCTCCCTATTAATTCAATGGAAAGATGCAATCACTAATCTATCGGATATTAAAAATAAACTCATATTCCTTTACTGGAGTTTGGACTTCACATCCATACCCGAAAAATCTAAACATTGGAACCTACCCGTATGTTACGACAAATTCTTTGCAATTGACTTAGAGCTCCTGTCCTCAAAAATAAAATTAAGTAAAGATGCTGTTATAAGTATACACACCCAGAGCATCTATAAAGTTTATTTTATTGGTTTTTTACCTGGTTTTTTATACTTAGAAGGGCTTAATTCACGCTTGTTTTTTCCAAGAAAAGAATCTCCTCGTATGGATACACCTAAAGGGGCTGTAGCTATTGGTGGAAAACAAACTGGAATTTACCCAAATCAAAGTCCTGGAGGATGGAATATTATTGGAAACACTCCAATACCACTATTCGATCCTAACAAGAAAAACCCTTGTTTTGCTGTTCCTGGAGATACGGTTTCTTTTTATCCAATTACGATTGAGGAGCACCAATTAATTCTTACGAATGGAAATCCCTTGTCTTATTTAAAAGAAAAAAAATGATTGAGGTTCTTAAAACTGGATGGCATAATACAATTCAAGATCTTGGACGTTTCGGATATCAAGAATTAGGAGTACCTAGTTCAGGAGCTATGGATTTAAATGCATTTACTTGGGCTAATAAACTACTTAACAATCCCTCCAATGCTTCTTGTATTGAGATGACCATAAAAGGACCAACTTTAAAGTTTCATCAACCTACCTATATTACTATTACGGGTGCTACTATGCCTGCCATGCTCAATTCAAATACTGTAAAAATGTACAGGCCCATCAAGATACAGAAGGGCGATGTGCTTCAGTTCTCCAATGTAACTTCAGGCTGCAGGGCATATTTAGGAATTCTTGGTGGCTTTGAAACTGAAATTATTCTGTCTAGTAAGAGCCAATATAAAGGGCTCACACTTCATGACCAGATTGATAAAAAAAGTCTTATACCAATAAAAGAAGTTCCCTTTATCCCAAAGGGCGCCGTATTAAAGACACCCCTAATAGATTACCAAAGTATCTTTTTAAAATCCTATAAGGGACCTGAATACAAGCTACTCAATACACAATCAAAAAACCGCATAAAAACATTAACATTTACTGTAAGTAGGAACAATAATCGAATGGGGGTTCATCTTGAAGAAAAAATAAATCAAAAACTTCCCGAAATATGGAGTTGCCCTTCCCTCCCCGGAACTGTTCAGCTTACTCCCGATGGTACTTTGATTCTACTTATGCGAGATGCACAAGTCACAGGAGGCTATCCAAGAATCCTTCAACTCAGTGATGATGCCATTAATTTATTAGCACAAAAAACAACAAAGGATCAAATAAAATTTGAAATTAAAGCACTTCACTAATAAGTCTTTTCAAAGGGGCTCTCTTAATATAAAATTGTTTCTTATTTTTGTATGGATTTACAGCAAATGAAGATACTTCTTAAAAATGCTACCCTACTTCACGAAAAGAGTCCTTTTCATAATCAAAAAAAGGATGTTTTAATTGATGAAGGTATACTTACTCAAATAGAGTCACGTATTGAAATCAAAGCAGATCAGGTAATAGATTACAAAGACTTACATATATCGTCGGGTTGGTTTGATCCCAATGTTTCCTTCGGAGAACCAGGATACGAGGAACGTGAGACGCTTCAAAATGGTCTTTTGACTGCAGCCAAAAGCGGTTTCACACACATTGTCCTTAACCCCAATACAGAACCTCCCCTGAGCAGCCACGCAGATGTAAGTCATCTAGTACGAAGTTCTTCGGGTCAAACGACTGCCTTACTCATAAGTACCATGCTTTCGCAAGGAGGAAAAGGAAAACAAATGGCTTCGCTCTTTGACTTACAAAATGCAGGAGCTGTTGCTTTTGGTGATTATAAAAAAGCCTATAGCAATCCCAATTTATTGCGTATTGCATTGGATTATTCACAAAGTTTTGATGGCTTAATCCAGTCCTATCCTATGGATCATTACCTAAGTAATAATGGATATATGCATGAGGGTGTGATCAGTACAAACCATGGCTTAAAAGGAATTCCTAGCGTTGCGGAGACAGCAACGTTAGCACGTGATTTACAATTATTAGAATACACCCGAGGAAAATTACATATTCCCTTTATTTCATGCGCTACAAGTGTAGATCTTATTAGAGATGCAAAAAAGAAAGGACTTAATGTAAGCTGTTCTGTAGGTATTCCTCACTTGATTTATACCGATGAAAATCTGATGGATTTTAATTCTGCTTTTAAACTTCTCCCCCCACTTCGTTCAGCTACCGATCAACGTGCTTTGAGAGAAGGATTACTAGACGGTACTATTGATATGGTAAGCAGTATGCACCAGCCCATTAATCCTGAACTGAAGGACTTAGAATTTGTAAGTGCTCATGAAGGAAGTATTGGACTTGAGGCAGCATTTATGGTATTACAAAATCACTTTCCGCTGGAGCAGGTTATTTCCTTTTTAACCAGAGGAAAAACAAGATTTAAAATTGGAAACACCCCCTTTGAAGTGGGTACAAAAGCAGATTTAAGTTTATTTAATCCTAATGGATCTTCGGTGTTTTCAAGTCAACACATCCATTCAACCTCGAAAAACTGTATGTTTATAGGAACTCCTATCAAAGGAAGTGTTTACGGCTCTATTCGAGGCAAACATCTTCAATTAAATTCTTAGCCCACCCTATATGTTAGAATACAAAATTCGTCCAGCTGAAGGGGATGTAAAACATAAACCTACCCTTTTTTTAATTCATGGATATGGGAGTAATGCAGAAGATCTTTTTTCATTTGCACCGCACCTCCCTTCTACACACACAATAATTTCTTTGCAAGCACCATTATCTCTTGGCTATGGCAGTTATGCGTGGTATCCTCTGGGTGTAGACGCTAGTGGAGAAGTAACAACTAATGTTGATGATGCCTGGAGCGTGGTTGACCTTTTGATTGAAAATATCAATTTCCTTATAGAAAAATACGTTTTAAACCCTCAAGATATTAGTTTGCTTGGTTTTAGTCAAGGAGCTATTTTGAGTTGGGCATTAGCATTTAAATACCCGGAAAAAGTAAGACGGATCATTGCATTAAGTGGACTTATTCATGATAGTATTCCGCTTGGTAAACCAGAATTTATTGCGTATGCTGCGCACGGAATCGATGATAGTGTAATCCAAATAGAAAGAGCAAGAAAGCACATTCTTCCACTGAGCCAGAAATATCCTGAAATTGAATATCATGAATTTAATGATGGCCATACTGTATCACAAGAAAATTTTACTGCCTTGATGCAATGGATTTCTAAAACAAATTTATAGCGGATTAACGAAATGCGATAATTCCTTTAACTGTACTGAATTGTCTTGTTTAATCGAATATTCGATAAGGGCCTGTCCCCAATATAAATCACTTTTAAACCCAATCAAAACCCATTTTCTATTGACCACTTTAATCTGATCAACTAAATACGTCCCCTCTTTTGGTATTTTAGTCAATAGTTTTCTCAATCCTTGTTTACTATTTAATCCCCTTAACACATCAATAAGTTGGTTTTCAAGACGAACTAAATCAATATTCGATTCCCCTTTCATTAAATTTGAATCTGCTGTTAAAGAAAAATAGTTATTGGTTGATTTATATTCATTTAATCCCTTAATTGAATCTTTTAGTTTAATGTAAGTTAGATTTTGCTTTTGAATCAAGTCATCTTGATAGTTTAAAACCTTATTGGTGTTAAACAATTGAAAGAACAATAGAATACAAACAAAGATAAATAGATAAAATACAATTTTAAATTTCATAAATTCTTATTCAGAAGTAATGGTTAAGGTATCATAGGCTAAAAAAACATTTGGGGGAAGCTTTTCACTTACTTCGTCATGAAACCCCATAAAATGACTTATATGAGTTAAATAACACCGTTTTGGAGCAATTTTTTGGATTAAATTTAGAGCTTCATCTAAATTAAGATGATTGGGATGTGTTTTGATTTGTAATGCACTTAAAACGAGCAGGTCTAGTCCTTTCAACTTTTCTATTTCAGAGGGTTTAATCGTTTTAACATCTGTCAAATATGCAAAATCATCAATTCGGTATCCAAGTACAGGTATTTGATTATGCATCACATTTATTGGAACAACTACTTTGTTCATAAAATCAAAAGGAGCTTCTACCTTATTAACCAAAACAGATGGAGCGCCAGGATATTTATTTTCCTTAGAAAAAATATAGTCAAACCGTTGAGAAAGGTTGTCCAAAACACGTTTACTCCCAAAAACAGGAATATCGCCTTGCTTAAAGAAAAAAGGACGTATGTCATCTATACCTGCCGTATGATCTGCATGCTCATGAGTAAATAAAACAGCATCAAGTGTTTCACAATTCACTCGTAGCATTTGCTGTCTAAAATCGGGGCCACAGTCAACAACTACATTTGCATGCTCCCACTGGATTAAAATAGAGACTCTCAATCGTTTGTCCTTTGGGTTAGGACTTAGACATACTGGATGATTACTCCCAATAACTGGAATGCCTTGTGAGGTTCCTGTTCCTAAAAAATGAATTTTGAGCATACGTAAAACAAAGGTAGATATTTGCTTTTATATAACTAGGAACTTTGTATTTTTGAAAAGAATGAATTTAAATTATTATGTCTGAAATCCTAGGCGATACTGGTTTTGATAATAAACCTTCAATTGAAGCGAAAGCCCTTCGAATCAACCTAAACAAATATATTTATGGAACCTTTGCCGAAATTGGAGCAGGACAAGAGGTTGCACGTCACTTTTTTAGAGTAGGCGGCGCTTCTGGAACCATAGCAAAAACAATCAGTGCTTACGACAAAAATTTTAGTGATACGATATACGGGGAAGAAGAAGACAGTCGTTATGTAACTGAAACGCGTCTTGATAAGATGCTTTCGCATGAAATGCGTTTACTAAAAAATAGAATTCCGAAAGAAGACCATCCTAATAAGATGTTCTTTACCTTTGCAGACACTGTTGCCACTATTGATTTTGCGAAAAAATTCATGGGCCATGGCTGGATGGGAATACGTTTCCAGACCAGTCCAGAAGAACCTTACAGTGAAATAACACTTCACATACGCTTCCATCAAAGTGAAGCCAGACTTCAACAAGAAGCGCTTGGCTTTATGGGAGTAAACTTGGTTTATGGTGCTTTTTATAAAAGTCATAATCCAAAAAAACTATTACGCTATTTATATGATCATATTGACCATGATGCTATAGAAATAGACACGATTAATTTTTCTGGCCCCATTTTCAAAAATGTGGATAATCGGTTGATGAGCTTACAACTTATTAGAAATGGCATGACCGATGCAGTCATGTTTGATCGCAGTGGAAATAACATTCTCCCTGCACGTATTCTTTACAAGAAAAACATTTTGGCTTTACGAGGAAGTTTTCGTCCTGTAACTAAGGTAAATATTGACATGTTTAATAAATCATTTGATATATTTTCTAGAGAAGCAAATGTTGATACCGAAAAAACTGAAGTGATTTTTGAAATTACATTATCGAACCTTAGAGCTGAGGGTGAAATCGATGAAAAAGACTTTATGGATCGAGCAAAACTTCTTTGCTCACTTGGTCATACGGTAATGATTTCTAATTTCAAGGAGTATTACCGACTGGTTGATTATTTCTCTAATTATACGAAAAAACAAGTAGGCTTGGCCATTGGAGTTAATAATTTTGTTGAAATATTTGACGAGCATTACTACCAAGATTTGAGTGGTGGGATCCTTGAGGCTTTTGGAAAAATGTTTCACAACAACCTTAAAGTATACCTCTACCCCATGAGAGATGAAAAAACAGGAGAAATTGTTACCAGTAATAACCTCAAATTACATCCACGTATGAAAGACTTTTATAAGTTCTTTAAATACAATAATAAAATCGTGGACATCTTTGATTTTGATGAAAGTTACCTTTCAATTTTCTCAAGAGAAATTTTAAAGAAAATAAAAAATAAAGAAGAAAACTGGGATAATGAATTGCCCAATGGTATTGCCGAAATGATTCGTAGTGAAAAAATGTTTGGTTACAAAGACTAGTTTATTCTAGAATCTGAGCGGCATGTTCTTTTGTTTTAACTTTATCAATCACACGTTCAACTACTCCTGACTCATCTAGGATAAAGGTCATCCTATGAATTCCTTCGTATTCTTTTCCCATAAATTTTTTGGGTCCCCAGACTCCAAAAGCTTCAATTATTTTTTTCTCTGTGTCTGCTAAAAGAGGAAATGGAAAATCAAATTTATCGACAAATGCTTTTTGTTTTTTTTCAGTATCTGCACTTACTCCTAAAAGAACATAGCCTGCATCTTTCAATTCTTTATAATGATCTCTTAAATCACAAGCTTCAGCAGTACATCCGGGTGTACTGGCTTTAGGATAGAAAAAGACAACAACCTTAGAACCCGTATAGTCTTCTAACGAATGTGGATTTCCTAAATGATCGTTAACGGTAAAGGAAGATACTTTTTCTCCCACTTTTAATGGTTTCATAATCATAGTGTTTTAGTATTTTCGAATATAAAAAGAATTGATGACAAAAAAAGAAAAAGTTGTGTTTGTAATGGATACCCTAGAAAGGCTATATCCAGAGATTCCAATTCCTTTAGATCATAAAGACCCCTACACATTATTAATCGCCGTATTACTCTCCGCTCAAAGTACGGATGTTCGCGTAAATAAAATCACTCCTCTTTTATTTGAAAGAGCCTCTACACCGGAGGAGATGGTAAAATTGAGTATCGATGAAATCAGAAGTATTATTCGCCCAGTAGGTCTGTCACCAATGAAATCAAAGGGAATTTATGGATTATCGCATATTTTACTCAATAAGCACAATGGAAAAGTACCACAAGATCTTGAAGCCTTGGAAGAACTTCCTGCTGTTGGACATAAAACAGCCAGTGTTGTAATGGCCCAAGCTTTTGGTGTCCCTTCATTTCCTGTAGATACTCATATTCATCGTTTAATGTATCGATGGGGACTTAGTAATGGTAAAAATGTGATGCAAACAGAAAAAGATGCAAAACGACTATTCCCTGAAGAAAAATGGAATGATTTACACTTACAAATCATTTGGTATGGAAGAGAATATTCTCCTGCAAGGGGTTGGAAAATAGAAAATGATATAATCACTAAAACTATAGGGAGGAGTTCGGTGATCAAAAAACTAACTAAATAGTTTTAATTTTTAAGTAAATCGAACGCCTTATTATCGTTGTTTTGGCTTGAATACGACTTAGAAAAAGCCATAATACGCTGGATGACAATGTCACGAAGTTGATTATTTTTAGAAGTAAAAGCTTTCGCCGATGAGTAGTTTTTTTCCATAAAATGCTTTCTAGTATATTAAACGTAGAAAACATTTGGAAATTGTAATTACTCTAAAATAATTTGATTCTCATCCACTAGCTTTCTGAGGTTTATAATAGCATAACGCATGCGCCCTAAGGCAGTGTTAATACTCACATTGGTGTTTTCTGCAATTTCTTTAAAGCTCATGTCTCGATAAAGGCGCATCACCAAAACTTCTTTTTGATCCTCAGGAAGCTCCTGTACAAGTTTTTGCAAATCGCTTATAATTTGATCTTGAAAAAGAGTCATTTCAACATTTGGAGTAGTGTCTGATATGAACTTAAAAACATCATACTCGTCATTATTTTCGATGGTAGGAATACGTTTGTTTTTTCTAAAAAAATCAATCACCAAATTATGAGAAATACGCATGACCCAAGGTAAAAATTTCCCCTCTTCATTGTAAACACCACTTTTTAAAGTTTTTATCACTTTAATAAATGTGTCTTGAAAAATATCTTCTGCAGTATCACGATCTAATACTTTAGATTTTATAAAATTGAATATTCGAAGTTTATGACGATTGATTAATTTTTCTAGTGCAATCTCTGATCCAGAAATGTATTCATTAACTAAAAAAGCATCAGTGGGTTCTGAAAGTTTATTCGTACTCATATAAAATTACTTTGTGGCAAGAATGCCGTTAAAAATCCGTGATGTTAAAAAGTAATTTTATACTATAGGCGTACTTATTTTTATCAAATATAGGCTTTTTTTTAAAGTTATTAACATAAGAGTCTTCTTTATTACTGTCGCTAGGGGTATAAAAAGCGATATAAAAATCGTAAATTTGCCGCCTTTAAAGAGGTTATGAAAAACATTTTGGACTACGATCCGAAAACACATATTGTAATTAAAGGGGCTTATTTACACAACCTAAAAGGTGTAGATTTAGCTATTCAACGCAATAAATTAACCGTCATCACTGGGCTCTCGGGTTCAGGGAAATCTTCGTTAGCCTTTGACACACTTTATGCTGAAGGTCAGAGACGTTATGTTGAAAGTCTTTCTTCCTATGCGCGACAATTTATGGGTCGTTTAAACAAACCGAAAGTAGACTTTATAAAAGGATTGTCTCCCGCAATTGCCGTTGAACAAAAAGTAAACACCTCTAATCCACGTTCTACGGTAGGAACAAAAACGGAAATCTATGACTATCTAAAACTATTATTTGCACGAATAGGTAAAACCTATTCCCCTATTTCCAATAAAGAAGTAAAAAAAGACACCGTTGAAGATGTGATGCGATATGTGAAATCACTTGAAACAGGAGAAAAATTATTACTGCTTGCACCAATAACTCCTGAGCCTAACCGAACACTCGAAGATAAAATCAAAATTTTTATTCAACAAGGTTTTGCCCGTATGTATCACAAAGATGAAACCCTAAGCTTGGATGCTATAAAAGAAATACCAAAAAAAGGTTTTGATTTGGTGGTAGACCGACTCATCATAAAGCACGAAGAGGATTTTTATAATCGAATTGCTGATGCCATAGAGATGGCTTTTTATGAAGGAAAAGGCAACTGCTCACTTTTAACTCTCAACGAAAACAAACGAAAAGAATTTTCAAATAAGTTTGATTTAGATGGTTTAACCTTTTCTCAACCCAATGTTCACTTATTCAGTTTCAACAATCCCTTGGGAGCTTGTAAAACCTGTGAAGGATTTGGTGATGTGATTGGAATTGATCCAGAACTTGTAATACCAGATACTAGTTTATCTGTTTATGACCATGCAATTGTCCCGTGGAAAGGTACTGGAATGAGAAAGTTTCACAGTGATTTAATAAACAATGCATACCGTTTCGATTTCCCAATCCACAAGCCTTATTTTGAATTGAATGAAGCTCAAAAAGAGCTTCTTTGGGAGGGCAATTCCTATTTCAAAGGAATTCATGGTTTCTTTAAAAAAATTGAAGCTAAAAATTACAAAATTCAAAATCGTGTTTTACTTTCCCGTTATCGTGGAAAAACAAAATGCTCAACATGTAATGGCTCTAGACTAATTAAGGAAGCTAATTATGTCAAAGTAGGTACAAAAAGCTTGCCCGAATTACTACAAATTTCAATAATCAAATTGGGGTTATATTTTGACAACCTAGAGCTAGACAAGCAAGATCAAGAAATTGCTAAACGGTTGCTTAAAGAAATAAATAGTAGACTTCAATTTGTTCAGGAAGTAGGCTTGGGCTATTTAAGTTTAAATCGTCGATCCAACTCCCTTTCTGGTGGCGAATCACAGCGTATCCAATTGGCCACATCTTTAGGAAGTAGTCTTGTTGGTTCAATGTATATTTTGGATGAACCTTCAATTGGATTACACAGCAGGGACAATGAAAAACTGATAGAAGTTTTAAAGACACTACGAGACATTGGCAATACAGTGATTGTTGTTGAGCACGATGAAGAAATTATGCGTGCTGCAGATGAAGTTGTTGATATTGGTCCTGAAGCGGGTACTTTTGGTGGAGAAGTTGTTGCACAAGGCACCTTTACTAAAATACTAAAAAGTAATGGTCTTACTGCTGCATATCTCAACGGGAGTAAAGAAATAGATGTTCCAAAAAAGCGAAAAAGTTCTAAAACTAAAATTCAACTTATTGGGTGCAGAGAACACAACCTTAAAAATATTGATATAGAAATACCTTTAGGATGCATGACTGTGGTTAGTGGTGTTTCAGGGAGTGGGAAAACGAGTTTAGTCAAAAAAATCCTCTACCCTGCCTTATTGCGTAATTTTGATATCTATTCAGAAAAACCAGGGGCTTATACGGAATTAAAAGGGGACTTACACACCTTAAAAAGCGTTGAGTTTGTTGATCAAAATCCAATTGGAAGATCCTCAAGATCCAATCCTGTCACCTACATTAAAGCATATGATGAAATTAGGGCTTTGTTTGCTAATTTAAAAATATCAAAATTACGGAATTACCAACCCAAACACTTTTCATTTAACGTAGATGGGGGTCGATGTGACAGTTGTAAAGGAGAAGGTACTATTACCATTGAAATGCAGTTCATGGCAGACGTTATTTTAGAATGTGAACAGTGCAAAGGAAAACGTTTTAAAAAAGAAATTCAAGAGGTTAAGTTTAATGAAGTTTCAATAGATCAACTTCTCGAGATGACCGTAGATGATGCCATTTCATTTTTCAAAACACACGAGGCCAAAAGAATAGTTCAGAAACTTCAACCCCTTCAAGATGTAGGATTGGGATATGTAACCCTAGGACAATCTTCTGCTACTCTATCTGGAGGTGAAGCACAAAGAATTAAGTTAGCCTCTTTTATTAGTCAAGGGACTAGTAAAGAAAAAGTTCTTTTCATTTTTGATGAACCTACTACTGGACTTCATTTTCATGACATACAAAAGTTGCTTACATCATTTAATGCCCTACTACTAAAAGGTCATAGCATCGTGGTCGTAGAACATAATTTAGATCTTATTAAGTGTGCAGATCATCTCATTGATTTAGGTCCCGAAGCGGGTGATGAAGGAGGCTACTTAGTGGGGCAAGGGACTCCAGAAGAAATAGTTAAGATTAAGAAATCACATACTGGGAAGTATCTAGCTCAAAAATTAAAATAATTTAGAGCGAAAACTTTTCAGTAAGCGTTCAATATCACTAGACCAGTTGAAGAAAAACATTGGAATTGAAAATAATCCTAAAATCAATGCACTTCTAAGGGTAATCGACAAGATTGGATTTAATAGGGTCGGGATCCAAAATACTAGACCATAAATCATGAAAATACTAAATAATATACCGATTGATTTTTTTGAATATGGATGAATCTTGAAAACTACGGCTATCAAAATAATCTTACATAGATTAATACATACAATTACAATCAAAGTGGCTATTGCAGCTCCAATAATACCATGAGACTGAATGAATATGTAGTTTAAAAAAACTGCTAAAACTGCTGAGCTAACTGAAAACCAAAAGACATAGGAATAATACTTTGAATTGGAAATGATATTATTCAAACACCCCATTGACATACTGAAGAGTTTACCAATTGAAACAATAATCACAACACCCGTCGCCGAAGCATATCCTTCCTGATTGATTAGTAAATAAAAGTCATTGAGATTGAGGTTTATAATTAAAAAGACAATACCACTAACAATCATAAGGTTTAGGCTACTCTTTTTTAACAAATCAAGAAGACGCACTTCATCATTTTCATTTAGTGCTTTTGCAACTAGAGGACTCGTTATTTGAAACATTGCCCTTCCCGGTGCCTCAATCACCGCAGCGATATATAATGCAACTGCATAAAAAGCAACGTTTTCATTGGTGGAAAGTGAAAAAATCATTGATTTATCTATATCCAAGATAAAACTTGCTGCAGCACCAGAAAGAAAAATCAAAGCACTATAACGGAGCATGGATTGCCAACCTTTAGGTAATTTAAACTGAAAAGAAGGGGTGTAAACCTTAAAACAATATAGTGCTATAATCAATAATCGTAGATAATATCCAAGAATCAGATAAACTATAAATTGATCTAAACTGATGATTTGAAAAGCGTAAAGTAGAAGTAAAATAAAGGTTAATAAACGTGGATACACTTCTTTAAGGAAATTACCAAAAACCGATTGCAAATGTACTCTTAACCAACTAAAAAAGATTTCAAAATAAGCAGTAGCAATTGCGATGGAAAGAATCAGAACAGGAAATTGTAGTACCGTTTTGTTGCTGTTGGACAGAAACTCTAATATCTGAACATTATAAACAATATATAAAGGAAAAATAATTGCCAAGACAAATAGTGGTAGCAGTAAAACAAACCACAACAAACGGTCTCGTTCATCCTCTGATTTACTAACACTAAAGTATTTGATCAAAGTATGTTGAACTCCAAAAGAGATAAAAGGTTGTATTAAGTTTGAATTAGCAAGCAAAGCAACTACAAGCCCTTGAAACTCTTTTCCTGGAAATTTAGGATATAAAAAAAGCATATTTGCAGCTCCAATAACAAAGGCCAAAGCAATGCTCATAACATTATAAATGGATTGTCTGGCTATAATTCCCATAGTCTATGTAGACTTTTTAGTACGGTATTGAAGGTATCCTATTCCAATGACAATTCCAAGAAATAAAAAGGCGCTCATCCAACGTAGTTTTGTTCCTTTAGAGACAACAGGAGGATTAAAACTGAATTCAATTATGTTTTTACCAGCAGGCACCTCAATTCCTCGTAAGATATAGTTGACACTATATATTGAAGTTTCCTTCCCATTAACTTTAGCAATCCACCCTTTGGGATAATACATTTCAGAAAAAACAGCAAATTGATCATTTAAAGACTCAGTACTGTATACCAATTTATTTGGTTTGCTCATTTTCAAAACAATAGAAGAAATAGAATCTTTATCAAATTTTTGAGGCAATGTGCTGGGAAGGTCCCCCTCAATAAAGAGTGCTTCGTTCCTAAAATCCATTGTCTTTAATCTAGCCAACAAAGCATCTGCAGTAGGATTTGAAACAAGCTTATCTACAAACCAAGCGGATCCTAATGCATTTGGATTTCGCATGGGCTTTAATTCACCCGACTGTTCCTCTGGAAACAGAATGTATTTAACATTTAAAATATCCAATACGCCTTCAATTTGATGCGTATTGTAATACTGATACAGCTCTTCAAAACGTCGTGGTTTTGCTCCATGATATCCTCCCAGAGTCTTATGAAAATAAGCCGTTCTGGCACCCGTAAGTCCTAACTGAGGTTCATACACTCTGAAATCAGAAGTGTCCTGTAAAATAGCCCGATCTGCTTCTGTTATTTGAAAGGCATTTTTAGAAAAACGTTCAGAAACAAATCCATCATGGGAGATATAGCGATTTGATATGCCTAATAAATCAAATAGCAATATCCCAATTACTGCGAAATATAAGGTTTGCTTTTTAATTTTATTAAACTGAAAAGCAACTAGGCTAAGTACTAAAATTAAACATATGATGATTCCTCTGAACAAGTCCGCTTGATAAATAGATTTTCTTGCCGCTATAATTTGTGTGACCAATTCTTCCCCATAAATTTCCTGAAAATAACCATCATTAGGTCCAGAAAAAGAAAGTATTCCTTGAGACAACAATAGCAATCCAAATAGCGCAATGGGTGACAGAGCTACTTTAATAAAACGTTTTAAATCAATTTCTTTTATGTTTTCAAAAGCCCAATTTACCCCCAATGCGGCCAGAATAGGAAAACAACATTCTAAAATAACTTGGATCGAAGAAACTGCCCTGAACTTATTGTAAAAGGGAACGTAATCAATAAAAAATTGAGTTAAAAAGGATGAATTTTTACCCCAAGACAAGAGTAATGAAAAAACAATTCCTATGAATAAAGCATTACGAATAGGACTCTTAACAAATACTAATGCCAATAGGGCAAAAAAGAAAACACTAATACCGATATATGCAGGTGCTTCTAAGATGGGTTGTGACCCCCAATAGGTAGGAACATTCTCAGAAAACTGCCTTGCTTGCTCTGGCCCTACTCCTTTTGATCTGAGGAAGTCATAGACGCCATGATCTTGCCCAAGATCCTCGCTTGATCCCCCTCCTTGAACTCTGGGAACAATAAGATTTAAACTTTCAAATATTCCATAACTATACTCTGTGATATAGTCATACTCTAAGCCTGTTGATTGTTCTTTGGGTGAGCCATCGGGGTTGAGTTTTAGTTCACTTGATCCTCGTGTACTAAACTTTGTGTATTCAGCTGTAGTAAGCAGTGGTGTTGCATTAAAACCCAGTGAAAGTATTCCTGAGAGAAATAGTAGACCTATAGAACTCGCAAATATTTTTACGCGGTTTTCTTTCAAGGCTTGAATACCAAAAACAATCACAAAAATGCCCATCAATATTAATAAATAATAGGTCATCTGATAGTGGTTTGCACGGATTTGCATTCCTAGCGCAAGGGTCATAAGTATAAAACCCAACAAGCGCTTTCGTTGAAACACCAATAACAAACCTGATAAAACAAAGGGAATAAAACTTACTGCTAACGCTTTGGTATTGTGACCTACCTGAAGGATAATTAACAAATATGTTGAAAACCCAAATGCTAAAGAACCAAAAAGCGCAGAAGGCCACGGAATATTGAGTACCAACAGTAAAATGTAAGCTCCAAATAAATAGAGAAAAAGAATATGTGCTGGTCGTGGGAGAATTCTAAAAAATGAATAGATAGGAATTAGGAAATCAGCAGGATATTTTGCCCCCAATTGATAGGTGGGCATTCCTCCAAATGCATTGTTGACCCAATAGGTTTCCTCTCCAGTTTCTGAACGATACTCTTTCAACTCTTTTGACATGCCCTCATATTGGCGGATATCTGATTGAAGCAAAGTCTTACCATTTAGTAAAGGATAATAAAATAAAATGGAAATTAGAACAAGACCAAAAACAACTAATCCATGGGGCATTATAAGTGAACGAATAGCGTCTTTATTCAACTTCCTCATAGTCTATATAATCTCCTAAAGAATCCGATGAAGTCTTATCCTGCTTTGGCTTAGCGCTAGATTGACTTGGTTTTGCCTGTTGTTGTGATGCTGCTTTTTTTACAACACTTGTAAAAAGAAGTTTAAACAAAAAAGGAGATAGCAATCTTAAGAGATAAACTATACACAAAAAGATAAATATTATTTTAAAAAGCACACCCTATATTTTATATAACAAAAGTAACTAATTCCATTGGAACCAAATAAAATTCACAAATGATTAACAGCATTCAATAATCCGTTATAATGTATAGTTATTCTATATTTGTAAGATGCAAAGGAATCCTATAATCTGCTTCTTTTTATTCATCTCTTTTTTTATAGAAGCGCAATATACCGATCAAATTAACTCGAATAGACCAGGTCTATCTATTGGTGCCTTTGCAGTAGGAAAAGATGTTGTTCAAGCTGAAGTAGGGATTGCATACAGACACTATGCACATTCAGGTTATAACAACTCAACTTTTGATGGAGGGGTTGGTTTTCTTTCATTACGATGGGGTTTTTTAATGGAAACACTTGAATTGACCTATGAGGGGAAATACATTTTAGGCACATTGAACTCTAAGATTAATAGTATCCCTAGCCTTAGTACTCGCAAGGGCTTTTTGCAAAATTTTATTGGGGTAAAATATTTATTATACGATCCATTCAAAAAAGAAAAAAGCACCAATGTATATAGCTGGAAAGCAAACAATGGATTCAAGCTTCGTGAACTTATTCCAGCTGTTTCTCTTACCCTAGGAACAAATATTAATTTTGAAAGTAACAACCCTTTTCCTTACAATAATATTTTTGGTAATTTATATCGCCCCATTTTTTATCAAAATCTAAATGTTCCATTAGACAAAGAACCTTTTTTTAATTTACGTGGAACTTTAGCTACCCAATCTCATTTTTTAGGAACTTGGGTTTTTGTTACTAATTTCACTTATGACCGATACTTTTCAGATTATCCTGAAATGAGCTATATTCTTACCCTAACACACTCGTTAGATCCATTTTGGTCTATTTATTTAGAACATCAAGGTCAAAAAAGTGATTTATTTAATGATTATCTATTTAGGCTGGGGGCTGCCTATCTATATTCAGACAATATACAGATAGAAGGCACAATCGGGGCAAACACAAAGACAACACCAAGTCAACTGCTTGTTAATATTGGTGTTTCTTACAGGCTTGATTTCCATGAAGATTATGTTTCTTCAGAAGAAAAAGAGCAAAAAGCGTTAAAAAAAGGTGAACGTGAATTAAAAAAAACCTTAAAGAAAAACACCAAAGGAGAACGCAAAAGAAATCGTAAAGCAAGAAATTAACTTTTATGTATCAAAAAGTTATTATTAAAGAAATTAATACAATAAAAGACTACAAGACTTTTGTCATGTTCCCTTTTGAATTGTATAAAAACAATCCTTGTTGGGTACCTCCTATCATAAATGAGGAAATCGAAACAATTGATCCTAAAACTAATCCTGTATACCAAAATGCAGATGCACGATTTTACCTTGCTTATCAAGGAGATAAAGTGGTGGGGCGAATTGCAGCTATGGTCAATTGGATTGAAGTAAAAGAATTGCAAAAATCAAAAGTTCGCTTTGGTTGGTTTGATGTAATAGATGATCTAAGTGTTACTGAGCTACTTATGGATCAAGTTGTTGCATTCGGTAAGGAATATCAACTAGACTATATTGAAGGCCCAGTCGGTTTTTCAAATCTTGACAAAGCAGGTTTACTAATTGAAGGGTTTGACGAAAGGAATACAATGATTACCCTTTACAATGCGCCATATTATCAGAAGCATTTTGAGGCATTGAACTATACAATTCAGGCAAAATGGGTAGAATATGAAATTAAAATTTCTGACTTTGAAACATCTCCTGAAAAAGTAAAACGTTTTTCTAGTGTAATCATGGAGCGCTATCATTTAAGGCTATTAGAATTTAAAAAACGAAAAGACATTTTACCTTATGTAGATCAAATGTTTGAATTATTAGGAGAGACTTATAAAAATCTTCAGACTTTTGTTCCAATTCAAGATTATCAAGTACAGCACTATAAGGATCGTTATTTTAAATTCATCAATCCAGATTTCATTAAGTGTGTTGTTGATAAAAATGAACGCCTTATCGCTTTTGCCATTACAATGCCCTCATTTGCTTCTGCCTTACAGAAAGTAAATGGAAAGATCAATATATTTAACTCAATACACTTATTAAAAGCCTTGTGGTTCAATAATCGAGCTTCCTTTTATCTCATTGGAGTACATCCTGAATTTCAAAATAAGGGAATTACTGCCATAATTTTCAATGAGGTCCAAAAGCTTTTTAATAAAAAAAATATTACAATTGTTGAAACGAATCCCGAACTAGAGGAAAATACTGCCATTCAAAAGCTTTGGAAGAATTATGAAAATCGTCAACATAAAAAAAGAGCAACTTTCACAAAAACGATTTAAACTATGCTCAGCGAAGGAACCATTATTGCTCTATCCACGCCACAAGGGAGTGGTGCTATAGGTGTCATTCGTCTTTCTGGACTATTAGCGATAGAAAAGGCAGCTTATTTTATTCATACTAAATCTAAGAAAAGTTGGAATGAAATTATTCCTAACACTACTTTTTTAGGAGATTTTAAAGTAGGTAACCAACTGATAGATGAAGTTCTAATTACTTTTTTTAAAGGACCTCATTCCTATACCGGAGAAGATGTTGTTGAAATTTCTTGTCATGGTTCGTCTTATATTCAACAAAAAATAATCACATCCTTTTTAGGGGAAGGTATTTTACCAGCTCAAGCTGGAGAATTTACACTCAGAGCCTATTTAAATAAAAAAATGGACTTGAGTCAAGCTGAAGCGGTTGCAGATATCATTGCCTCCGAGAATGAAGCTGCCCACACAATTGCTATGCAACAAATGCGAGGTGGTTTTTCACAAAATATGGAAGAGTTACGTCAGCAACTCATTCAGTTTAAGGCCCTCATTGAGCTTGAACTTGACTTTAGTGAAGAAGAGGTCAACTTTGCAAATAAAGATCAACTCAGCCAATTATTACGCGCTTTACACAAGGACATAAATACCTTAAAGTTATCCTTTGCATATGGGAATGTCATCAAAAAAGGAGTTCCTGTTGCCATAGCAGGAAAACCTAATGCTGGAAAATCTTCTCTTCTCAACGCACTGTTTAAAGAGGAGAAAGCCATCGTTTCAGATATTCCTGGAACGACACGAGATCTAATTGAGGATACATTAATTATTGAAGGGATTAGTTTTCGATTTATTGATACCGCTGGTTTAAGAGAAACCAAAGATGTTGTAGAGGCTATGGGAGTTAAAAAAGCAAAAGACAAAATCAATCAGGCCACACTGCTACTCTACCTATATGAAAGAACAACTGATTTTCAGGAACTTTCAAAAGAAGTAAAAACACTTCAGCATGATAATTTAAATATTGTTTTGATTGAAAATAAAATTGATCAATCAATAAATGGATTTGATACCGATTTCAATCAGAGGTTATTGAACACAATTCAGGAAGGCGCATCTGTTCATGGAATGGGAATATCTACACTAGATGAGCAATTTTTAGAACCCCTTAAAAAACATCTAGTCAAAACCATTCAAACGATAGGAAATAATTCCACTGTTATCGTAAATAACACTCGACATTTTCATGCCTTAACACAAGCTTTAGAATCATTGGAAGTGGTCATGGATGGGATCAAAAATGATATCCCTGGAGATCTTTTAAGTGTAGAATTAAAAGAAACTATATTTCATATAGGAAGTATCACCGGAAAGATTGATACCGATGAGGATATTTTAGGAACTATTTTTGGGCAGTTCTGTATTGGAAAATGATATCTTTTTCATTTAACCACATCAATCCACAATAAACCTAGTAAATACAATACTTAATACTTTATTAGGATTCATTAATCTTCATTATTTTTCATCAAATTTGCATTACATTCACATTAATATTATCATTTAGTAATGTAAATATGGACATCAGTAATGTAAAATAGACAAAGGTAAATCTGCAATACAATAGGAATAAAAATCAATAGCAAATCCTTTGGTTCGTGTTCATTTCGCTAATGTCTAACAAACCTACTACTCCGTCAATAAGACTCTCTAATTTTTCTTTTACTTCTGCTGTTATTTTATTAGGCGTTCCTGCTGTTCTTCCCATATCTTTGATTTATAGTTTTTTGATCAATTAATTAAGTTTGTAAAACTAAAGGTCATTTTGTTTTTACTATATCTATATAAGACAAATTTTAAGTACTCAATCACTTAATTATGAGCGACTCATTTTTTTTAATGCACTTGAGAATATATTTTATTTTAACGATCTTGTTTCTAGCAGTTTTCAATAGTTGTTCAGAAAAAGAACAACTCATAGATTTGGAACAGGATATTTTTCTAGGTGTGGGGAAATGGAAAATAAAGAAAAAAGCAGGGGTTTCTTCCTCTAAAAAAAGTGAATGTGATGTGACCGATCTCATTTTGAACAGTGACTTTACCTTTAAAATTTATACTGCTGATAATGGAATACTTCTTGGAAGTTATCAGGTCATTTCAGATGAAAACATCTCTTTAGCAAACAATCAAGGATTGAAATTAGGAGAATTAACTAATATTCAAGTGAGCGGATCTGAAATAAGTTTTACTCTTAATTTAGAAGGAAATTGTCAAAACGACTTAGAAGGAAGCAAAGACGAGACTTACGAAGAGAACAAAACCTATATCGCAGATTTGGAATTTGAAAAACTCCTAATTGAGGAAGGCTTAGATGATGTGGTAGATAATTTTGTACTGACCTCTTCCATAGCCAGAGTTGGTTATCTGAATGCTAGTGACAGAAACATCAATGCTCTAGTTGGAATTGAGGAGTTTAAAAATCTTGAGGGAATTAGTGCTGCTAGAAATCAAATTTCCGGGGTGTTAGATTTGTCATACAATACTAAATTGGTCAATATAGACCTGCCATTTAATCCAATTACAGAGTTATACTTAAACAATAACCCTGCACTCGAAAACCTTTGGATTTACGCAACATATACCTTAGAAAAATTGGAAATATCGAATTCTCCAAACTTGTATTCACTTACCACTCACAATAATAGAATCGAGAGCTATGACCTTAAAAATTCACCCAATATTTTCAACTTGCGAATTTGGGATGGTCAATTGAAAGAGCTTGATCTAAGCCATTTGTCAAAGCTTGAATATTTAGTTGCCTGGAATGTTTTAAATGATTCTAATGGTGGTGAAATTATACTCCCAATAAACTCAAGTCTAAAAGTTTTAGGATTAGGAAGCAATAGATTGCAACAAATCGTTAATTTGAGTACATCAGTGAAGCTAGAACGTGCAGATTTGAGTAATAATCAATTAACTGGGATTAACTTTTCAAATAATCCTAAAGTTCAGTACTTGGCTATCGAAGGAAATCAATTAAATGAATTAGATGTATCACCTCTGGAAAATTTACTTTGGTTAAGAGCAACCGGAAATCAGATTAGCTGTGTCACTTTGAGTGAAGCACAGATAAATGCAATACCACCAAGTTGCTCAGATTTAGGATTGCCAAACAATACTGATCAAGAAGAAGAATCTTGTTATGACAACGCAGCGTGGATAGAAGAAGATTTTTTTCCAAGAAACTATGAAATCTCATCCTCTTGGGTAGTAGATGAAGGTACAACTTATTCTACAAATTGTAACTAATCAAAATTACAATGCAACCTTTAAATACTAACATCACCAATCACATTTAGAGGCGTTTTCTTTTAACCACAGGCATTTGTTCAGTAAGATTTACAATGCTCTTTACCAAGAGTAAAATAAGCTACAAATGAAGTAAGTGATGACTTGACTTTTTTTATTAATTAAGTACTTGGATTTGTGGGGATACGTGATGGAAAATCATACAATTAAAATAATCTTCAAGTTTAAATAAAATAATTTAACGTAAAATGAATACTACTTGAGTTGAGGTATCTGGATTCAGAAAATCAAAGGTTTTAATATTTTAAATTTCATATATTTATTTGAACAAAAAACCTTCTAAAAATTGGTTTAATTTATTAATAAAACAGAATTCTAAAATGAAGACTTTTAAATATGCAGTTCAAGAAATTTTATTAGTTTTTATTGGAATTTCAATAGCTATTCAAGCTAATAATTGGAATGAATCTAGAAAATTTAAAGAAGAGCAAGGAAGGTTTTTAGTAAGTCTTCTTGAAGAATTGAACGAAGATTTAGACAATATAAATAATAAGATTGCACAGTTTTCAGAGATAAATGATCTCATAAAAAATGGAATATTTTTACTCAATAACAACACTCTTAATGAGAGTGAAACTAAGATTTTAAACCGCTCAATAACAGCCTTTCCAATTCTCACACCACTTAGTAAAAATGTAGAACGAAATAACTTGGTTATATCTAATGGTATAATTAAAAATAAAATCATTAAAATAATGCTTCTTGAATATTATGAGAAAACTTCTTATTTCAAAGAAGTTCAAACAAAGTTTGGAGAGACTTTACAACTATTATATGTAAATAGTGTTAGCCCTTTGGTTAGGGTAAATAGTCATTCTCAAGAAGAGATGCAATATTCCATCAAAAAATTGAATGCAAGTAATAATTTTCACAATGCATTTGATTTATCAATTGGGTACAGAGACACCTCAATAAATTTCCTAAATGAACAAAAAGATATGGTGGTAAACTTGATTAAAATAATTGAAGATGAAATTATCTAACTAATTGATAATCAGTATTAAATAAGTGAGAATTATGTAACAGTCAGTTTATTAATCAATTGAACGCAGTATCTTCTTAAACGTAGCAAGGTAGTCCGAGAAGCTGTTAGCGTTATTACGGATAATATAAAGAACTCAGATTCTTGGGTAAAATATGGAGGTTACAGTTGGGGTAAAACTCCCAAAAAATATGACTCAATAATTATGATAATTTGATATGAAAGATGGGAAATGTAAACCAGTAATGTAAATTGTAATATTCTGTATCGGAAAATAATACCCTGGAATGATTTGCTTTCATACCTTTTAAATTGCTTACTTTTAAAATACGTTTTCAATCTTAATCCTTTAATATGAAGCCTATTCTTACTTTGTGCTTATTTATACTTTTTCTTTCTTGCATAAAAAATCCAAATAAAACGTCTACAGAAGAAAATTGGATTTCACTTTTCAACGGATCGGATTTAAAAGATTGGACTATAAAAATAGCCAACCGACCGTTAAACGAAAATTACAAGAATACTTTTCAAGTATCGGATGGCGCTATCAGAATTGTTTATGATGCGTATGATGATTTTGATGACAAATACGGGCATATGTATTACAAACAGCCGTATTCTTATTATAAATTACGTTTTGATTACCGTTTTAATGGGAATCAAACTCCAGGAGGAGAGCAATGGAATAATAGAAATAGCGGTGTGATGATTCATTCGCAATCAGCGCAGTCGAATGCCTATGGTCAACATTTTCCAGTATCCATTGAAATTCAACTTTTGGGTGGTCTTGGAGAAGAAGAAAGACCTACTGCAAATTTATGTACACCAGGAACAGCAGTTATCTATAGAGATCAACTAGATTTTACACATTGTATTTCATCACAATCAAAAACATACCATGGAGATCAGTGGGTGCATGTGGAAGCAATTATTTTAGGGGGAGAATCGATCACGCATATCGTAGAAAACGATACCGTATTGAAATATAAAGCGCCTCAAATAGATGACGCATTCATCAGCAAAAACAGAGAAGGAAAAGACTGGGATAATATGGGGGTATCAAATAAAGATAAATGGATTCCTAGAAAAGGTGAAATTATTGAGGAAGGATATATTGCCCTTCAAGCTGAAAGTCATCCAATTGATTTTAAAAACATTGAACTACTCAATCTATGTGGCTGCATGGACAAAAAAGCTATAAACTATAAAACCTATTACATCAAAGATGATCCTAAAGCTTGTGTTTATTGAATTAACTCATTTTAAATCATAATTTTTAGATAATTAATCTAGTAGCTGAAAATTCTGTTGAATTTTAGTAACTTTAATTTTAATGTCATTATTATGAAAAAAAGAACTTTCATCAAAAATTTAAGCGCGTTAACTTTAGCTCCGCTAGTTCCTTTCAAAAAAGATTTAGATTCTAAAAATCAAATTGATTTTCCCGTCAAGCCAATAGATGAAGATGATTTCTGGAGTCTTGTTAGAAGTCAATATAAACTTCATCCTGACTTTATTAATTTAGAAAGCGGCTATTATAATATAATCCCAACCCCCACTTTAGAACATCATTTCAATCATATTAGAAGAGTCAATTTAGAAGGTTCATACTACATGCGGAAACACCGTTTTGAAGACAAGGGTACGATAACTAATCAGTTGGCTAAAACAGTTGGGTGCAAAGGTGAAAATCTTGTTATAACTAGAAATACTACTGAGTCGCTGGACTTAGTAATTAGTGGATTTCCATGGAATCAAGGAGATGAAGCAATCTTTGCTATTCAAGATTACGGTGCCATGCAAGATATGTTTGAACAAATTTCCAAACGCTACCAAGTAACCCTAAAGAAAGTTTCTGTCCCCAACCATCCGAAAAATGATGAAGAAATAGTTTCATTGTATGAATCCCAAATCACCAAAAACACAAAACTTCTCATGGTGAGTCATATGATTAATATTACTGGTCATATTTTACCAGTCAAAAAAATATGTAATATGGCCCATGGCTATGGAGTAAAAGTTTTGGTGGATGGAGCACACTGTATTGGTCATTTTGATTTTGAAATTGAGGAATTGAACTGTGATTATTATGGCTCCAGTCTTCATAAATGGCTAGCCACTCCCCTAGGAGCTGGATTATTGTATGTGGCTGATAACGAAATACCTAATCTATGGCCCCTAATGGCTGATAACGAAAAAAATATTAACAAAATAAAACGGCATAGTCACAACGGAACCATTCCTGTACATACCGATCTAGCGATAGTAAATGCTATCGAATATTTACAATGGATAGGTGTCAAAAGAAAAGAAAAGCGATTACGCTTTCTCAAAAACTATTGGCTAAATGCACTTAAGGATGTTTCTAATATTGTGATTAACACTTCCTTTGATGATTCAAGAAGCTGTGGTATTGGAAATGTAGGGGTTGCTAATATGAAACCTGAGATTCTTTCAAAACGACTTTACGATGAATTTAAGATTTTTACCGTAGCTATTGATTATGCGAATGTTAAGGGCTGTAGAATAACACCTAATGTTTTCACAACTACTAATGAACTAGATAGTTTCATAAAAGCAATGAAATCTTTAGCCTCCTCATAAATCCATTAACACAATTTGTACAAAATCAATTCTAATCACCACTTTAAACTAATGAAACACATAATACATCCGCTTCTTTTACTTTTTCTTATTAATTTTGGTTGTGTAAAAAACACAGAAGTAGAAGAAACCTGTATTGATGAACGTTTAATTGATGAAACAATGGCCTGTTATATGATTTATGCTCCTGTCTGTGGGTGTAACAATGTAACCTATTCAAATGACTGTATTGCGAATATTAGTGGCGTATTGAACTATACAGAAGGTGCTTGCGAAGAAACTAATTAAAAATAAGATTATGGAATGGTATATGAAAAACAGATGGTGGGTTTGGTCTGTTACTGCAATTTATTTAGCCTACAGAATTATTACAAGTATTTATTATTCCTAAATGTACGTTTTAAGTAATAACGAAATCAAACAGGAGTTAAATCAATATCCACTATGGGAATTGAAAGAAGAATATATCTATAGAGAGTTCAAGTTTAGTACTTTTCACAAAGCAATTCTATTTATAAATAAAGTAGCAGCTATAGCTGAGGAACAAAAGCATCATCCGGTAATTACAAATTCCTATTCTACTGTTGAAATTAAAATGCACACGCATGATGCGGGAGGCATTACGAAAAAAGATTTTACTTTGGCGTTAGCCATCAATCAAATCGAACTATAACGTCTTAATTTTCAGGTTTTTCCAGCGAACTTTAATCCCACCACCATCGTGTATTTGAAGTGCAATAGAGCCTTTTCCTTGTCCAATTTTCTCATCCTTTAAAGAAACCATCGAAGTACCATTTAACCAAGTTTCTACTTGATCTCCCACCACTCGAATCTTCATTTTATTCCACTTACCCATTTTGAGGGATTTATCCTTTTCCTTTTCAGGCTTTATTAACCAACCTCTCCCGTATGATTCGTAGATACCACCGGTATCACTTCCAGGAGGGGCTACTTCAACTTGCCAGCCACTTACTTTTGTCCCCTCAACCGTAGACCGAATAAAAACACCACTATTACCATTGGCTTCTTGTTTAAACTCTAGGGTTAATTCAAAATCATCATAATATTTAGTAGTAGATAAATATCCATATGCATTATCTGGACCACTTTCACAAATCAAAAGCCCGTCTTCAACATACCATAATTCTGTACCATGAATGTTCCAGCCCTCTAAATTTTCACCATTAAATAATGACTCCTGTGCACAAAGAAATTGATTCAAAGACACAACCATAATAAGTAAAATAAGTTTTTGCATGTTTTTATTTTTGAAGTATGAATATATATAATTTAGATTGATGAATATGCTTTTTATTGTCAAAAGTTTCTAAAGTTTAATATCTTCAACGAAAAAATAATGCGAAACTACACCCTCACTATTTTTATACTTTCGTTAGGTATTGTTTATTCACAAATTGACCCTAATACTATTGATATCGTAAGAGACGATTATGGTGTTCCTCATATTTTTGCTCCTACAGATGCTGAAGTTGCCTATGGTCTTGCATGGGCTCATGCTGAAGATGATTTCAAAACAATTCAACAAGGCTATTTAGCAGGAAATAACCAATTATCGAAAAGCATAGGAAATGGAGGCTTAGGAGCAGATTTCATTGCGCAATTTATTGGCTCTGAGGCACTTTATAAGGAGCGGTATGAAAGCGACATTAGTGAGGCTTATAAAAAAGTGGTAGAAGGTTACAGACAGGGAATTAATAATTATGCAGCAACACACCCCGAGGAAGTTTTAGTTACCGGTTTTTTTCCAATTACTACAAAAGAAATGATTCGCTATGCACAACTGCAGCTTTTCATTTCATCTAAAGGTGATCAGTGGGTACAACGCATCATAAATAATGATTTACAATATGACTTTAAAGCCGAAGAAACCCCGAAAGGATCAAATACTTTTGCCTTTAATAGTTCAAAAACGAAAGACGGCAGCACCTACTTGGCTATTAATACGCACCAACCCCTGGACGGACCTGTTTCATGGTATGAAGCACATTTGTGTAGTGATGAAGGTACTAATATTTTAGGAGCACTGTTTGCTGGAAGTCCTAATATCCTAATAGGTGCTAATGAAAATTTAGCATGGACGCACACTGTTAACCAACCCGATAAAACAGATGTTTTTGCTCTTGAAATGCATCCTAAAGACAAACTAAAATATAAAGTAGATGATGATTATTTATTGCTTGAAACCAAAAAAGCAAAACTTCAAGTTCGCTTTTTGGGAATTCCTCTTCAAATAAAAAAGAAATTTTATAGCAGTATTTATGGACCTACTTTAAAAAACAAATCCGGTTTTTATTCTGTGCGTACCCCTGCCCTTTTTGAAATTCGTGCTCTAGAGCAATGGTGGAGAATGAATAAAGCAACCAACTTTACTGAGTTCTACAAGGCACTTAAAATGGAGGCGCTACCAGGATATAATATTGGTTATGCTGATAAAAATGACACCATCTTCTATATCTCAAATGGACTAATACCAAAAAGAGCTAAAGGATACAACTGGGCAGAAGTTGTCCCCGGAAATACTAGAAAAACTCTTTGGAAAGAAACCTATGCTGTTGAAGAATTACCTCAAGTGATACAACCAAAATCAGGATATTTCTACAATGCAAATCATACGCCCTTTAGATCAAGTGACGAAGGAGACAATCCCAATAAAGATTCCTTTGACCCCGCAATGGGTTTTGAAATGTATGACAACAATAGGTCGACACGTCTTAAGAATTTAATTGATCAGTATGATAAGGTAGATTATGACGACTTTAAAAACATCAAATACGATCATCAATATCCTAAACCATATGTCTTTAATTGGATGGACATAAATTACTTAGATAAACTAGAACCCAATCAATATCCTGAAATTAAATCGCTAATTGAGAGACTTCAAGCATGGGATAGAAAAGCAGAACCTAATTCCTTGGGAGCAGGTACTTTTGCAGTGTTATATGACCAATTACGTCCCTTTTATCAAAAGTTACCCTACCCCAAAATTTTCCCTCCGTCGGTACTTGTTCAAGCGATTAAGAACACTAAAGAGTATCTATTAACGTATTTTAACACCCTTGATGTTAGTCTAGGAAACTATCAAAAATTAGTAAGAGGTAATAAAGAACTTCCCATATTTGGTTTACCAGATGTTGTTACAGCAATGGCCGCTAGACCTTACAAAGATGGGAAAGTTAAGGTTGTAAGTGGAGAATCTTATATAGAACTGGTCCGTTTTACTAAAAGTGGTCCAGAAATAGAATCGGTTATTTCGTATGGAAGTTCAGACCATCCTGAATCGGAACACTACAATGATCAGATGGAACTTTATGCAGCTTTCAAAACAAAGAAAATGACCCTTGACAAAAAAAAGATTTATGCTGATGCTAAAAAGATCTATAATCCACAATAAATCTTAAAATGATTATTTAGTTAAGGCTCTTTTATAAATATCTTCATATTCCGTTACCACCTTATCAATATTAAATAACTGTGCCTGTTTTTTAGCCTGCTTTTTAAATTTATTCAGTTTTTCTTCATCCAGGAGTAATTCTAAAGCGTTTTTTGCCATAGAATTTACATCGCCAACATCTGAAAGGAAACCAGAAAAACCATGTTTATTAACTTCTGATAAACCTCCAGCATTTGACGAAATCACTGGGACTCCATTTGCCATAGCCTCAAGAGCTACTAAACCAAAACTTTCCATTTCTGAAGGCAATAGGAATAAATCTGAATAGCAAAGAATTTTATCGATTTCATTACTGTTTCCTAAAAACACCACTTTTTCGTTAAGTCCTTTACTTTTAACATATGCCATAGCCTTTGACTTTTCGGGCCCCTCACCTACCATGAGTAACTTGCTAGAAACGTTAGTTGATATTTGCTCAAAAACGTCAATCACATCATTGATTCTTTTAAGAGGACGAAAATTACTTATATGGGTAATTATTTTATCATCTGTTGGGGCAAGTAAACTTCGTTCACAAGGTTTTTCTTTATTTTCAAATTTCTTTGTGTCAATAAAATTGGGGATTACCTTAATTTCCGTTTTTATGTCAAATAAACGAAGGGTATCTTGTTTTAAACTCTCAGAAACAGCCGTTACGCAATCAGAATGATTGATACTAAAAGTAACGGCAGGTCTATAAAAAGGGTGACTACCTACTAAAGTAATATCGGTACCGTGTAGCGTTGTAACAATAGGTATAGAGATATCTTCATCCAATAACATTTTCTTTGCCATATATGCTGCATAAGCATGAGGAATAGCATAGTGAACATGTAAGACATCAATACTATGTGCTTTTACAACGTCTACTAAGCGACTAGAAAGAGCAAGCTCATAGGGTTGGTATTTAAACAAAGGGTAATCGGGTACATTGACCTCGTGAAAAAAAAGGTTAGGAGTGTTTATTCGGTCCAATCGAACAGGTTGGTTATAAGTCACAAAATGGATGTTATGTCCCATTTTGGATAAGGCAATACCCAATTCTGTTGCCACTACTCCACTTCCTCCAAAAGTTGGATAACAAACGATAGCTATATTCAAAAGCTTCTATTTAAATTAGTTAATTAAGGCCTCATAAACTAAGGCTTGCATTCGAGTTCGTATATTGCTTTTACTAAATGTAAAATCATCATTAGGAAAAGTTCTATTAGCTAAAATAACGATTATAATTTCTTTTTCTGGATCCGCCCATGCATAGGTTCCAGTATATCCTGAATGCCCAAAGCTAGTTTTTGAAACACAACCACAAGTTGAACCATTTATGCCCTCTAGTTGAGGCTTGTCAAAACCAACACCTCTACGATTGCCTTCTTCACAATAATAACAGGTATTAAAAGCAGCTATTGTCTCTGGTTTTATTAATTGAACTCCATTATAGTACCCTCCTTGTAAATACATTTGCATAACAGAAGCAACATCATAAGCATTTCCAAATAATCCTGCATGACCACCTACCCCATCTTGCATGGCTGCACCCATGTCGTGAACAAAACCATCCAACTCACTGTGTCTAAAATAGGTGTCTATTTCACTAGAAACAATTTGAGAAGCATCAAAACGATCTAATGGCTTATAGCCTATTGTTTTCAACCCTAATGGGGCAAAAACATTTGTCCTTACATACTGGTCGTAAGGAATTCCTGTAGTGTCTTCAAAATATTTTTTTATAATATAATAAGGTAAATCTGAATACTTGTAATGCAAGGAATCAATTAATTCACTTTGCTCTATTTGTGTATACATCTCTTCTTCAAAATTAGAAGCCAAAAAAAGGTTCTTTGCTACCGGTAGACTAAAGTTTTTTGAGGCCTCACTTTGATACATTGACTTTTTGGGAAATCCTTTTTTATTCAATGTTTCTTTGTAAAACGGAATCCAAGGCCACAAGCGTGAATAATGAGACAACATTTGTTTTAAATTCAAATCTGACTTATTGCTATTTTTCCAACTAGGTAAAAGGTCGGATACCTTAGTGGATAGTGAAAGTATTCCTTTATCAAAAGCCTGCATTACTAAAGGCAGAGTTCCTAATACTTTGGTCAAAGAGGCCAAATCATATAAATCTGAGTCTGTGACTGCTTGTTTTTTTTTATAAGTATGAAAACCAAAGTTATTTTGATAGATAATTTTCCCTTTACGAGCAACCAATATTTGCATCCCTGGGGTCATCATAGAATCAATTGCAACTTTTGCTAAAACATCTAGTGCAAGGAGTTTGGTGTCGCTGAAGCCAAGAGAATTAGGAGCTGCATAACCAAAACGGATTGGAGTTTTTAAATCAATTCCATCTCCTTCCTTAAACGTTTCTGAAACATCTACTGGGAGCCTTCCGGAAAGGGCTTGTGCTCCAAAAATCGCATCTACACTAAGTCGCTGTGATTCCTCACTGTTTTGAAAACTCAGCAATATAGCATCAATTCCATTTATTTTCTCTAAAGATTTTAATGCATAGGGTTTTACAAAAACATCTAGGATAAGGGTCTTTGTTTTTGCAAGAGCAGCAATAATCTGTACTTCTTCTTTATTAAAACTAGAAGCTTTCCATGGTGTATCATTTGACCTATGAAAACTTACAATAAGGGTGTCTAAAGCTTTTGTTTTTTCTATGGCATTTTGTGCCGTAAGGTCCTTTATTAAATCAAAGGAACCATATTTATCTAACTGATTTACGAATGTGTTTGCAGCAGCATCACCCAAAGCAATATGTCCAATTTTACTAGTTGTTTTTAGAGGAAGAATTGAATTACTATTCTTAAGCAAGGTTATGGCTTTCCCAATAGCTTCTGTATAAAGTGACTGATCTTCTATCGTATTTAAATCCTCATAAAGGTTTTTGGTTATTACAGGTTTATAGTGTGCTAAACCCACTTTATATTTTGCTCTTAATATTTTTTTTACTGAATATGCTAAGCGCGCTTCAGTAACTTTTCCCTTTCTGTAGGCATTTTTTATTGCATTAATTCCTTCATAAATATTATTTGAAATAAGAAGTAAATCATGTCCTGCTAAAAAAGCGGTCAAATCAATATTATCTACTTTAGAATACTCTGAGACTCCTTTCATATTCAAAGCGTCAGTCACAATCAAACCCTTAAACCCCAAGTCGCGTTTTAAGAGACCCTGTATAACATCACTTGACAGCGAAGTAGGTAATCCTTCTTTTGTAATACTTGGTACGTTCAAATGCGCCACCATTACTGATGACAATCCCTTTTCGATCAATGCTTTATAGGGAGCCAGTTCGATAGTATTAATACGATCAGCAGAAAAGTTAACTGTGGGTAGCGTTTTATGAGAATCTTGTGAAGTATCACCGTGACCAGGAAAATGTTTTCCAGAAGTTAGAACTCCTGCATCATGATGTCCCTGCATAATGGCTAGTGCTTGTCTTGAAACGCGTTCGTTTGAAGAACCATAAGATCTATTTCCAATAATAGGGTTATTAGCGTTAGTATTGATATCCAAAACAGGGCTAAAGCTATACTGAATACCTAGTCTTTTTTCTTGTTCCCCCATTCGTTTACCTATGGCTCTAATTAAAACAGAGTCTTTTACTGCACCCAACGTCATTGGCCATGGAAATGCTTTTACCGAATCAAGTCGCATAGCAACCCCCCATTCAGCATCCATAGCAACAAGTAAAGGGGTTTTGGCATGAGATTGAAAACTATTAAGCCATTGTGATTGTCCCACTGGACCTCCTAGAGAAAAAACAAGTCCTCCAACTTTTTCATTCTTAACTAAGTTTAATGTTTGATTGTAGTGGGCACTGTCTCTTTCTGAAAAAACCATGGGCATAAATAATTGTCCGATCTTTTCATCCAAACTCAATCCTTGGTATACACTATCCACCCATTTTTGCTGAAGAGGGAGTTGTTCCTTAGAAACAGCAAGAGGATCAACTTCTTGTCCACAAGAGAAAAAAGAAAAAATAAAACAAAAAAGGGTTGTTATAATCGGCTTCATATAGATGAATTTAATTGAGGTCTTTGATGCTAAAGGAGATTGATTTAACTCATGAATCGACCATGCCAACTTTGCTCGGCAGGTATTTCCCAATTATTTTTAAAATCACTCTTAGTATCTACTAAATTGTTAAAAACTATGGTTTCTTTAGTTACAGATTTTGATTTAGCCATTTTACGAAAGTCACTCAATTGTTTGTGCACAAAATAATCCCCTTGTTTAAAGGTAACGTTCATTTTATCCAATAAAACAATTTCAAATTTTTCCTCCAATTCTTGAATAAAACGAACTGAACTATCAATTGAACAGCCACTAGCATGAGCAGTTTCTTGATTTATTCCTATTACAATAAAGCGATCGTGTGGCAAAACAAATCCTGCTTCTAGCGATTGGTTATGAGCAGTCCATTGAGCCAAAAAATCAGATAACGCTTGTTCTAATTGCAGTATTTCATCCGATCTAAACGGACGATCGGAGGGATAAATCCATATTCTTGCTTCTTCAGGTAATTGATCAAAAGGGACTAGCATTTTTTATAAATCATTAGCGTTAGCAATCAACTCAGCAATGTCCATTACTTGAACCTTGTCTTCTTGTTCTTTGTTTTTTATTCCGTCGGTCATCATCGTATTACAAAAAGGACAAGACGCAGCAACAATATCAGGTTGTGTTTCTAGTGCCTGCTCCGTTCGTTCAATATTTACTTCTTTATCACCAGGCTCAGCATCTTTAAACATCTGTGCTCCTCCTGCACCACAACACAACCCTTTTGATTTACATGATTTCATTTCAATCAATTCGGCATCTAATTTTTGAAGCAATTCCCTTGGGGCTTCATAAATTTGATTTGCTCTTCCTAGATAACAAGGATCGTGGTATGTAATTCTTTTTCCTTTAAATTTTCCCCCTTGAATCGTGAGTTTTTCTTCTTTCAATAATTTTTTCAGCAATTGCGTGTGATGTATCACCTCATAATTACCTCCTAGATCGGGGTACTCATTCTTTAAAGTGTTAAAACAATGTGGGCAAGTTGTTACAATCTTGGTTACTTCATATGCATTAAGTGTTGCTATATTTTGAAGCGCTTGCATTTGAAACAGAAATTCATTTCCTGATCGTTTTGCAGGATCTCCAGAGCAACTTTCTTCAGTTCCTAACACAGCAAAGGAAACTTCTGTTTGGTTTAGCAGCTTAACGAATGCTTTGGTGATTTTTTTTGCTCTATCATCAAAACTTCCGGCACAGCCAACCCAAAAAACAATCTCCGCCTTCTTCCCCTCTGATTGGAGTTGTGCCAAGGTAGGTACGTTTAACATAATTACTTAAGATTTATTTTGACTATCATCAAATACTTCAATAGTCATTTCTTTTTCCACAAGATCAGTAAATTTTCCATTGTAACGTGTAGCCTTCACCAAATGATTATCAATCCAATGGTAATTACCTCCACGAGGTTTTCCCATTAATAAGCTGTGGTACTTAAATTTATTTTCTTTTAACCATTTTTCAGTAACCTCACGATGAGACTCAACTCTTGAAGTGAAAAAACAAATCAAGTGTCCTTCATCAAACCATTTATTCAAAGTTTCAAGTGCATCTGGATAAATTTTTGCTGTAGCCATACGTTCAGGCTCTTCATTTGGAATGTCATCACAAATTGTCCCGTCGATATCGATTAAATAATTTTTGATTCCTTCGGGAAGAACGGGGCTTACTATTTCGCCTGATTCTACTTTTTGATGTAAATAATTTTCTGCTTCTTCTCTATGCATTGTTAATTGGTTTTAATTATTCGTTTACCCACTGTAAACGATCTTGATTACTGAACGGCCATGGGGCACCATTGTTTTCTATATTACCCATCATAGAATTTAATTCGGTGGGGGCTGCTGATTTTTCCATCACTAAATATTGTCTCATGTCCATTATAATAGATAAAGGATCTATTTCTATAGGGCAAGCTTCCACACATGCATTGCATGAAGTACATGCCCATAATTCTTCTGGAGTGATAAAATCATTTAAAAGTTGTTTTTCATCCGCTTTAAAAACCCCTTTATTTTCATTAAGATTTTTACCAACTTCTTCAAGACGATCTCTAGTATCCATCATTATTTTTCTTGGAGAAAGTTTTTTGCCAGTAAGATTTGCAGGGCATGCGCTTGTGCAACGACCACATTCTGTACAGCTGTATGCATTCATCAGTTGAACCCAGTTTAAATCAAAAACATCACTTGCTCCAAATTTTTCTGGTGGTGATGTATTTCCTTCTGGAATAGCAACACTAGGATCCATCATCATTTGAACTTCCCCTTTAATATTAAAATCAACAGGAAATTTACCTCTGGGGTTCAGATTTGCAAAGTACGTATTTGGAAATGCTAGAAGGATATGCAAGTGTTTGGAATAGTATAAATAGTTTAAGAAAATAAATATTCCTGTAATATGCATCCACCATAAACTGCGTTCCATAACACGAAGGTTCTCGGTAGAAACACCTTCAAATAAAGGGACTAAAAATTGTGAAATAGGAAAGCTTCCTGCTTCAATATAGTGTTTGGGATCAATTCCTTGTAAGATACTATCTGTAGCGTTCATCATGAGGAATAAAACCATTAATACGACTTCAAAATAAAGAATAACATCCCCATCTAATTTTGGCCAACCCTTCATTTCCGCTTTCCAAAAGCGCTTAATTTTTACAATATTTCGTCTTGTCCAGAAAAAAATTACAGCTACCAAAACGAGGAATGCCAATATTTCGAAAGTTGCAATAAGTATGTTGTAAATCGGACCCAATAAGCTTGCAAAAACGCGATGGCTACCAGTAAGCCCATCAATTATTATTTCTAATAACTCTATGTTTATTACCACAAAACCTACATAAACGATTACATGTAAAAAACCTGCAATGGGACGACTAACCATTTTTGATTGACCAAAAGCCACACGAATCATGTTTTTCCAACGCAATTCACTTTGATCCTTTCTATCAATTGATTTACCAAGAGAAATATTCCTATTGATGCGTTTAATATTCCTTATAAAAATTGCAAGACTTACTGAAAGTAGAACAAGAAAGATAATATTGGGGATATAATTCATCTTTTAATTTTTCTCCACACTTTTGTCTTTTCTACCAAAAAGAGAAAAATGAACATATTTTTTAGGGTTGTCTTTAAGATCGGTAAGCAAGGCTTCCAGAGATTCTGAGGAATGAAGTAATTCATTGTATAGCCCATCATCGTTCAAGAGTTTTCCTACAGTACCTTCCCCTTGTTCTAAATTTGATAATATTGTTTTCAATTGATTTGAAGCCACTTCCATATTTTTCATTGTAGTGCCAAATTCTATTTTGGAAAGTGAATCTGTAAGTTGCGCTAAATTTTTAGAAGTTGCCCCCACATGTTCCATGGTGGAATTAAAAACCAGCTCATTTGAATTAACGATTCTGCTCATACTCTTTGAGAGTGAGTTTATATTGGAGATACTCTCTGTTAAACCATTTAAAGCTAATTTTAAGTTTTCTTGGGATTTGTAATTCAGAACATTGCTAACCCCAGCAAAGAGGGAGTCTGCAGAAGTCAAAAGACCCTCTATTTTATCCTGAAGAGGTGCTATTTGTTGATTAACTAATTCTGTCAAACCAGGTTTAACAGCTGAAGGTAGGTTGTCTCCATTTTTTATGGTCACACCCGAATCATATACAGGCAGAATTGCAATCGCTTTTCCTCCTATTAGACCAGCTTCATATAACTGTGCAACACTTTGGCTTGAAAAACTAAGATCCTTCCTCAAGCTGTAGGTTACTTTTATCTTCTGATAATTTTCATCAAAGTCGATATTTTTTACTTTCCCAACTGAATATCCATTAATGGTAACTTTGGCACCTACCACCAAACCTTCAACATCTTGATATACTGAATGGAGTACTAAGTCATTATCAAATAATGAAGTCCCTTTGAGATAGCTAAAGCCAAAAATAAAGGTACCCAAACAACCAAGAACAAGAATAGCTGTTTTTATTTCGCGTGAAAGATTCAAAATAGTTTACGTTTTAGATGCATAACAAAATTAATAATATTTTTCAGACCAACCTCAATTTAAAAGGCGCAGTGCCTCACTAATTGTTATTTTTTTATCCCCATCAAAAGCAACAATAAAAGCATTTGAAAATCCTTTAGATTTCGCTTCTTCAAGATGATTTTGTGCTTCTTCATAACTAGCTGTTTGTTGATAAAAATAACGATATAAATTACTACTCTGTACTTTTGAAACGGATTTCAAACCCTTAAAGTTATATGGCTTAGTTTCTATATTTTTTTTACCTGCAGCTATTTGAATTTTAAATGACAAACTCGTTTGCGTTGCCTTATTTTTTGAATCAGAAAAAGAAATTTGATTCTGAACGCTAGCATCTAGCTTATTTTTATAATCTACTATTGCTTTTGAAATTGCATTAGCCATGCTGCTCTGCCCTTTTGAAGAATTTAAATATGCCCCTTCATTAGCATTGGTTAAAAAACCTGTTTCAACAAGTACACTAGGCATATAGGTGTATTTTAAAACAACAAAACCGGCTTGCTTTACCGTTCTATCCTTTCGCTTTAAATTACTCACAAAACTTTTTTGAATTGAACTTGCCGCTTCAATACTTTGATCCAAGTATGTTTCTTGCATCAAGATCAAACTTATCACCGACTCTGGATCATTAGGATTAAATCCATCATAATTTTGCTCGTAATCATCTTCTAAAAAAATCACGGCGTTTTCTTTTTGAGCTACTTTAAAATTTCTCTCATTGGCATGCAGCCCAAGCACAAAGGTTCCGGCTCCAAAAGCACGTGAAGACGTAAACGCGTCACAATGAACGGATATAAATAAATCTGCATCTGCTTTATTGGCTATATTAGCGCGTTGAATTAGTTCAACAAACACATCTTTTTTTCTTGTATAAATTACCTTTACACCTGGAATTTGCTCTAGCTGTTTGCCTATTTTAAGCACAATATTTAAGGCTATTTTACTCTCTTTATAACCATTGCCTGTATTTCCAGAATCATGTCCTCCATGTCCCGCATCTAAAACCACTACAAAGGGCTTAACTCCAATTGATTGAGAAAAACTGTCTGTTGAATAGAGAAAGAAAAAAAATGTAAAAAAAAGAGGCAATAAGTAACCACAAAATTTGTTCTCCTTAAATCTATGAGAATAAGCTAAAAAATCCTGATGCATCCTTAAAATTATCATTAATTTTGATGTTTAAACCAAGTACAACAAATTTAGGGTTTATCGCTTTGCAATCAAAGTTTTATCATATAGCATATCTAATCTTTTTCTTCGGAGGACTGATACTGCATGCGCAAGAAGTTAAAAATGAAATAAAAGATGAAATACTCTTAGACAGTATCAACAAACCTGCAAAAAAACCTCTATTGTTGGCAAAAGTGAAGTATACAGCAAAAGATTGTGTTCGGATCAATCGAAAGGATAATAAGCTGATTCTTTTCAATGAGGCAGAGCTTTATTATCAAGACATAGAGCTTAGAGCGGGGATAATTATTTTGGATTATGAAACAAATGAAGTCAATGCAGGCAGAATAGAAATAGACTCCGTATTAGTTCAATATCCATTCTTTAAGCAAGGTAGTAACGAAGTTAACCCCGATTCGATTCGATTTAATTTTGACACTCAAAAAGCACTCATATGGAATTCCAAATCGGGACAAAATGGAATGGACATTTATGCAGCTCTAACCAAAAAGGAAAATGATTCGGTCTATTTTATTAAAGATGCCCGGGTAAGTACAGCCGGAAAGCTTGTTGGAGGAGATGATGAAGAAGGAATTGATTATTATTTTAAAGTACGGAAAGGTAAAATTATCCCTGGCGGTAAAATCATCACAGGACCGACCAACATGTTTATTGCTAATGTTCCGACTCCGGTGGGTGTTCCATTTGCGTATTTCCCATCCTCTCAAACAAAAGAATCTGGATTTATCATTCCTTCGATAGGAGAAAGCAACCTAAGAGGGTATTACATTCAAAATGGCGGATACTATTTAGCCCTGTCTGAATATTTTGACTTCACGGCAATTGCAGATTACTACACCAATGGTAGTTATGGCTTTAGAGGTGACTCCCAGTATAATAGGCGCTATAAGTTTAAAGGAAACTTTAGTTTTCGATATGAAAACCTCATAAATGAATCTAGAGGTCTTCCTGACTATTCAAAATCAACTGTTTTTAATGTTCGTTGGTCTCATTCTAAAGATCCTAAATCAAGTCCAAACTCTACTTTCTCTGCCTCTGTCAACTTTGGAAGTAGTGATTATTATAGACAATCGGTGAATCAGTTGAATTCTCCTAACTTCTTGAATAACAACCTGAGCTCCTCTATATCTTATTCTAAATCTTTTCCTGACTATCCACGAGTAAACGTTTCATTAACGACTGCAATGTCGCAAAACTCACAATCAAAAGTTGTTAATTTAACACTCCCAACCTTTCAAGCAACAATGGAAAGAATCTATCCTTTTGCTCCAAAAGTAGGTGCAAAAAAAGGGTTCTTTCAAAACATTAACTTTCAATACTCAGGCCGAGCCGAAAATAGAATTATCACAACCGAAGAAGCCCTTTTTGGACCCGACATGTTCGAAAATGCAAAAACTGGGATGAAGCATACCATCCCTTTAAGTACTAACTTTAAATTATTTAAGTACCTGAGTTTTTCTACCAGTGCAAATTATGAAGAGGTATGGACACAAAACACAGTAAAATTTAATGATTATAATCTCGAATCTCAAACCGCAGTAAAGGATACCATAAACAAAATAGGAACTTTCCGCCAATATGGTCTTAGCGCGTCTTTAGGGACTACACTTTATGGTACAGTAAACTTTGGAGAGGATAAAAAAATTCAATCAATTCGTCATACATTAAGACCTTCAATAAGCTATTCAAACCGTCCTAGTTTTGAACAATATTATGATACTTATATTGTAGATGCTGATGGGAATACCGCAGAGTATACTCGTTATCAAAACAGTCTTTTTGGAGTTCCCGGGAGATCCCTATCAAATAATATGGGTATTAGTTTAGGAAATAATTTTGAAGCTAAAGTCCGTAATAAAGATTCTACCGCAACAGAACCTAAAAAAGTAGTGTTGTTGAATAATTTTAATATCACAACTGCGCATAATTTTGCTGCTGATTCACTTCGCTGGAGTCCACTGCGAATGAGTACGGCACTTTCATTATTAAAAAATAAAATGAGTATTAATGTAGGGGGTACTTTTGATCCTTATGCCCTCAATGATAAAAATGTAAGAATTAACACTTACAATATTGCTGCTAACGGGGGTCTTTTCCGAATGACTAGTGCCAATGTTAATTTAAATTATTCGTTTTCAAGTACCCAATTTGAAAACGGTGATAAAGAAAACGATGAAGACAGAACACAAAGGGAAGCTACATCCAGTGGAGGACGTGATGATGATTTGTTTGGAAAAGCTGAAGATTTTACAGACCGGAGGATGAACGAAGGTAATGGGGAACCTCCCCCATTATATCCAAGTTATCGAAGTAAAATTCCTTGGAATTTAAAATTAGCTTACTCCTTAACTTATAATAATTCTCGTAATCAAAGAGATTTCAGCAATAATTCAGTCATGGCATCCGGGAATGTAGACTTAACTCCAATGTGGAAGGTAGGCCTTTCATCAGGTTATGATTTTAAAGGTAAAGGATTTACTTACACTCAATTGCGCTTTGATCGAGACCTTAAAAGTTGGAGGTTGAATTTTAGCTGGGTTCCTTTTAGCGATCGTGCATCATGGAACTTTTTCATTGGCATAAAATCAGGAATGCTGAGTGATATTAAATATGAAAAACAGAGTGAGCCCAATCGATCCTATTGATTTTTATATTTTATTATCTTTAACAAAAACGTTATCGGGATGAAAAAAGAAATTATCACAACATTAAATGCACCCGCCCCTCTGGGTCCATATAATCAGGCCGTCAAATCAGGAAACACACTTTATATATCAGGACAAATTCCTATAATAGCAAGAACAATGGAGCTTTTTAGTGGGACAATTAAAGAGGAAACCGAATTGGTAATGAGTCATTTAAATGAAATTTTAGAAGCTGCAGACATGCACTTTGAACATGTGGTTAAAACATCCATCTTTCTTGATGATATGGAAAATTTTGGAAAAGTAAATGATGTTTATGGTCGGTATTTTGATAACGATTCAGCCCCCGCGCGGGAAACTGTAGCAGTAAAAACGCTTCCTAAAAATGTACGTATTGAAATTTCAATGATTGCAATTAAATAAAAGGTTACCCCTTTTTGTCTAAAAGTATTTTATGATACTTCACCAATTCATCAATTGGCCGCTGAACAATTCTTCCCATGGTCAACCCTTTCAACTTTAGAGCACGTTCAATTTCGTCTTTAAGAAAATGTGAAATAGACCCTATAAAATGAATTGGAATCTCTCGTGCATTGTCAAACTGTAAAATTTGATGGTTTATAAAACGCTTTAAGCCTTTCGCTATGATATCTTGAAAAAGAGGGATCTCCTTGTGCTTGATCAAAAACTTAGAAAAAGTTGCTAAATAGGTATTTGGATTTTCTCTTCTGTAGATGTTTTCTTTAATTGTATCCGGAGAAAGGTCGTGTTCCTTTTCAAACTCAAGTGCCAATTGTTTTGGCATAGTATTGAAATAATAGCTTCTTATCAATTGTTTTCCAAAAAAATTACCACTCGCCTCGTCCATTAAAATATAGCCCAATGAAGTAACCCTTTGTTCAATACTCTCTCCATCATAATAGGTGCAATTTGAGCCTGTGCCTAAAATACAAACAATTGCTTTTTCCTTAGGCAGGACCGTTGCATATACGGCAGCATAGGTATCTTCTTTAATTACTATTTCACTGTTGATAAAGATTTCATCAAGAACCTTTTTGATGCGCTGCTGTGGTGAATCTACACCACAGCCTGCACCATAGAAATACAAATGTGTTACTTGTTTTCGATTTTGAAATAAATCAAAATTATTAATGATTCTCTCCTTTAAAATTGCACTTGAAAGTACTTGAGGATTCAACCCTAGAGTTTGCGTTGCAAATAAAGTTTTACCAGAATCATCCACAGAAATCCAGTCGGTTTTTGTAGAACCGCTATCAACTACTAAAATCATTGGAATTCCTTATAGGTTATTAATATGCTTGGCTAAATCAATTAACTTATTGGAATAACCACACTCATTGTCATACCAAGATATTATTTTGAAAAAACGTGAATTTAATTCCATTCCAGCCTCAGCGTCAAAAATAGAAGTACGTACATCACCTATAAAATCTTGAGAAACAACAGGATCATCACAGTAACCCAATATGTTTTTCATTTCATTATCAGCAGCACTCTTCATTACCTGCTTAATTTCTTCATAAGAAGTTTCCTTCTTTAATTTAACCGTTAAATCTACAACAGAAACGTTGGCTGTAGGAACTCTAAATGCCATTCCAGTAAGTTTTCCTACTAGTGCTGGAATCACTTTTGTTACTGCTTTTGCAGCTCCAGTTGAAGCCGGCATAATATTGAGCAAGGAACTTCTCCCTCCTCTAAAATCTTTTCTTGAAGGTCCATCTACAGTGAACTGAGTCGCAGTTGTAGCATGGACAGTTGTCATCAAACCTTCTTCAATTTCGAAGTGATCGTTTAGTACTTTAGCGATTGGAGCCAAACAGTTTGTAGTACAAGATGCATTAGAAACAATAGCATCAGAACTACTTGCTTCTTTATGATTTACACCCATTACAAACATCGGTGCATCAGCTGAAGGAGCTGAAATAACAACTTTTTTTGCACCACCGTTGATGTGTGCTTGAGCAGATTCAAGTGTTGTAAAAATACCTGTACACTCAGCCACTACATCAGTATTGAGGGTTCCCCAACCTATTGCTGCAGGGTCGCGTTCTGCAGAAATACGAACAGGATGACCGTCTACAACAAGATTATTTCCATCAATCTCAATTGTTCCATCATACGTACCGTGAACAGAATCATATTTTAATAAGTAAGCAAGGTGCTTAATATCTAGTAAATCATTTATTCCAACTACAGTTACATCATTCTGCTTCATTGCTGAACGAAAAACCAATCTACCTATTCTTCCAAAACCATTGATTCCAATTCTAATTGCCATTTTTATTTATTTAAGTTTAAATTATTATACTGTGAGTATATCTGATACTCTGATTAAATCCTTGTTTATTTTTGATTTTCCTTTTATTGCCTTTGATAGCGGAGTTAAAATCATTTTTGAGTCGTCTATCCCTACCATTACATTCGATTTACCATTGATCATCGATTCAACAGCATGAACTCCCATTCTCGAAGCTAAAACACGATCAAAACAGCTCGGGCTACCTCCTCGTTGCATATGACCTAAAACAGAAACTCTAACCTCATAATAAGGTAAGTTTTTTTCAATGTATTCAGCTATTTCAAAAACATTTTTACCTGTTTTGTCACCCTCAGCTACCACAACAATACTTGAGGATTTTCCTGACTTTTCACTTCGCTTTAATGAATCTAATAAACGATCCAATCCCATATCTTCTTCAGGAATCAATATTTCTTCTGCACCAGCACCAATACCTGTATTTAGAGCAATATGTCCCGCATCTCTCCCCATTACTTCTACAAAAAAGAGACGGTTATGGGAAATTGCCGTATCCCGTATTTTATCAATCGCATCAATAACGGTGTTTAGTGCGGTGTCATATCCAATGGTGTGTGTTGTACCATAAATGTCGTTATCTATAGTTCCTGGAATTCCAATTACGGGAATATTAAATTCAGATTGAAAAATCATGGCACCAGTAAAAGAACCATCTCCACCAATTACTATAAGTCCGTCAATATTGTTTTTCTTGATTGTCTCAAAAGCTTTTTCTCGTCCCTCTGGAGTTCTAAACTCTAGACATCGTGCAGATTTGAGAACAGTCCCACCTTTGTTGATGATGTTGTTTACACTTCGAGCGTTCATTAATTTAGTCTTGTTAGAGATCAAGCCTTGATAGCCTTGATAAATAGCGACACATTCAATAGAAAAAAAAGTTGCAGATCTAACAACAGCTCGCACAGCTGCATTCATACCTGGAGCGTCACCCCCTGAGGTTAAAACTCCTATGCGTTTAATTGTTGAATTCATTTAATAAGTTTCGCTGCAAATTTAATCAATAAATTAAGAGCAGTATCATTGGTGTTAAAATTTTATGTAAATCTAAAAGGTGGGAATCAATTTTTATTTACAAATTGAATCAGATCTGTTTCTAAGCTAGTTTCACTTTTTGAAATCTTTTCATCAGATAAATCCGGATTTAGTGTTGAAATCTTTTTTATCAACTCTTTAAAAGTATCAAAATCTACATTATATGAAAGACCTACCCCCTGAGTGTAGCCCAATTCATCTCCTATATATCTAAATTCATTTTCTTTGTTAAACACTTTTGCTCGGAGAGAGCCTTCTTCATTAAGTATAAAGTCAATCTGAACATTTCCTACAATTAATGTTTGTTCTAAACCTCCTACTGGAACACCAATCTTTCCATTCAATAAAATCCGATCACTAATTTTTGTTGATAGTGTAAATCCTAGACGGTCTTCTGTAGCTATATCTAGTAAAGCACTTTTATCTCCCTGTAAATAATCAATCCCTACTTTCAACTTATCATTCTCTTCACCTATCAGGTCACTAAAAATATCCGATGCTTTTTGATATAAATTATTAGTAATACCCTGCATGGAGACACTTACCTCATTGATGAAAATACCTTGTGACAACAGAGATATTGCCTGAAGTTGACTTCGCTGTGGATCAGACAAGCGATAATTAATTTCTGACGCAACTGTTCCGCTAGTATTAGGAAAATCAATTTCAAAAACAGGATTATCTGGTTTTAATAAATTCCCTTGAAGTCGAATCAAAACCTCTGTTTGTATTTTTTTATTAAAATTAGGGTTGTCAAGAAGTAATGCTGGGTTTGCCCCGCCAGGAACATCATATACTGCCTCTAAATCCATTTGAGCTTCCAACGGATTTCCTTCCCAAACAATAGTACCTCCTGGCTTTACATTGAATTTTTTATCAATAACGCCAAGGTTTTTAAAATTATAAATTCCTTCATATGTAATAAAATCGCCCCACATATTGAATTTACCATTGGTGTTAATTTCCATAAAGAGGTTCCCCGCACCTTTTCCACTTAAATAACTTCCAGTTTCTTGATCAATTACAATTTCTATCTCTGCTTCATTCGTTACATCCAATTCAAAATTAAGCTCTAACCCGCTTATTTCCTGAATTTCTGTTGCAGTTTTAGCGACTGTAAATCTGTTTTTATTATTCTTATCAATAAAACTGATGTAAGAAGTGTCTGTTAAGCCATAATCTTCCGCCCAAGGTATTTTAATTGATGTTCCGTTATCCGTTTTACCTTCAACACTAATCATAAGATTTTTTGTTGGTCCTACTAATAGCACCTCACCCTCCAGAAAGCCCTGCCCAAAAAATAATGATTCCGGATTCTGTTCTGTATTTAAAAGCAACATTCTGTCTGAAGCAACTCTTAAATTCGTGGTCCAATCTCTAAAGTTTGTGTGTGAAAATGTTCCATCGAAGACTGCAGTGGTTTCCAACGCAGTATCGTTCATTTTTATGTCCTTGAATTCAAATACTTGATCATACAAACGAATATCTGTTTGCTTAAAGGCATATTCAACATTTAAATAAGGAATTTTTAACCCTCCATCATTTACAGACAACAATCCGTTATGTTTTAGATTTTCTAATGGGCCCCAAACATTTACCGATCCACTTAACATCCCTTTGATTTCATTCAATGCTGTTTTCCCAAGAGGGGAAAGAAAACTTAAGTCTAAATCATTAACATTAAGATCATAATTAAGTATTGGGTTTTCTAAATCTTGCCATACTCCTAAAACAGACAGAGTGTTTTTTTTGTTTTTTTCTATATTTAGATTCGTGTAAAAAATATTTGTTTTAGTGTTTCCGTTTGACTGTATTTTAAATTCTCCTAGCTCCTCTTGATTGATTGTCAAACCCTTTATTTCCCCTAAAAAATCCAACTTATTATTGAGGAGTGATCGCTCTATCGAGCCTGAAACAGAGGCTTTTCCTTTAACACTAAAAATAGGATTGTCAGGAAGAATATTCTCCAATAAAACATTCTTAGCATCAATATTAAACTTAAAATCATTTAACGTTTTATGACTTCCTGAAAGCGAGATTGTTTGTGCACCAGAAATCGCATTAAACTCTGAAACTTGTATAGTTTTGGTACTCGGTGAATAACTTATTTTTTCATTTGCTGAATCTGACGGATTGACTGTCCATGAATCGCTACCCAATGGTAATTCTGATTTTTTTATTCCAAAATGAGAAGTTCCATTTACTTCTTTTGTGTGATAGAAATTAACTTCAAAAGGGATAGGACCATTATTATTTCCCAAAAATTCAGATCTAAAATATAAGGTATCTCTTAGTTGCGTACTAATCATATTAAACTCCTTTCCTGAATAATACTCATGCTTCAAGTCTCCAACACTTAAAAAGGTATTATACAGTGGATTTTTTGTGTCTAATTGAAAGTGAATATTTTTAAATTGAATATCATCCCATCTTAAAATAGGAGCATCTAATGTAACTTCAGATCGCATACCGTCTGATGCTAATCTGCCTTTTAAGAATATATTTTCGGAAATTGATAGCGAAGGATATATAGCATCTAATAATTTTTTGTAAATCTTCATATTGAACCCTAAATATTGGCCTTCGGAAGGAATTGTTTGCGGTAAAAATGGATACACCTGATGTAAAGCATTCCGAAACAACACACCCAGTTCACTTAGCTTAAAGATACCTTTTGCACTTCCTGAAATACAATCAGAGTTAGTAATCGACAATTGCGTTTCATCTTCAAAAAATTGCTTTTTAATTGAAATGGGATTTAAAAACACCTTTTTTGAGTCATTCGTAATACTCGCGGAGGATATCTTTAATTCCCCTACTAAATCATCCCAATTGATTCCTTTAACATTTGATATAACGACACCTGAAAAGTCTTTTTTATCTGCACCTATCTTAAGGCCAAATGAATTTAAATCCAACTTTGATATATTTGCTACTAGTGTAAGTAATGGAACCTCTTCACTGAAATTAAACAGTGCATCACTCTTTAATTCAACAGGTAATGAATTTATACTCAATGTATTTCTCAATATTTTATCCTGGAAACGCCCTTCAAAACTGATATTTCTAAGAGCTAATTTAGAAGACGTTAAGCTTGTGTTTGTAGCTTTCCAATTTATAGACATAGGATCCGACAGTGGAACGTTTCCTTTGAAATATAGTTCAGAAGATAATTTATATTCTGACTCATTAGTTAAAAATTTACCTAAAGAAACATCTTGCAGATTCACTGATAAATCAAAAGATCTATTCTTATCTTGATTTTCTAAAAAACCCATACCTATTCCACCACTCAAAGAAAAATCACCCCAACCATTTGTAGATAATAAAGCTAAATTTAGACCCTTTGTAGTGCTCGAAATTGACCCTGAAAACTGAATCTTTTCTAATAGTTCAAGGTATCGATTATTGTTTTTTTCTAGATTCGGAATGTGCTCTGCAAAAGAAGCCGTTAGTATCTCCATTGATTCAATATCCAATAAAAAATTTGGTTTCTCAGGATCCAAAAGATGTTGAACATCCAAAGATCCATCAAATGAAACTGCTTCATTTGCAATTTTGACGTTCTTGAACTTAAGTTCGTTCAAAGGACCTTCAGCAGTAAGGGAAATTGCAAAAGTATCCGTGTTTTTAAAATAAGATGGTTTTTCTAAAAAATCTCCAACATGGAGTGACCCCTCTGATATGACAAGCTTTACAGACCCAGACGTAAAGACGTTTTTTAACGTATTATCCTTTCCTGTAAGAGTCAAAGCCCCTTTAAAACGATTTAAATCACTTTCGAGTTCTAGTGAATCGATAGCCAGAATACCTGGTTCATAGTGCATTATTCCTTTTAGAGAAACCGGAAGTTCTTTTGGAGAAATCAAAAAACCGTTTAAACTTTCTAACGCTACATCAATGTGTTCCTCTTTATAAATAAGATCAGATCCTAATAATTCTATGTTACTGAGATTTGTAGTTAGACTTGAATCTTTACTCAGGTCATTATAAACAAAATGCCCCTTAGAAATTTCAACGGAAGAACTCTTTAACAGAAATTTATTTTTTTGAGGAGTGTCTTTTTTTAATTTATCGATCAATATTTTTAAGGAGTGTGTTTCCTCATTAACATATTTCTTTAAATTAAAATATACTTGGGAAGCTTCAATCGTGAATAGATCAAGATCACTATCACTTAACTTTTTAAAATCAAGTATAGAGGTTTTAAATTCTTTAGCATAAAGTAAAGTATCTCCATGATGGTCTTCAATATAAAAGTCAGAAAGCTGAAGTTTTCCATTCCATTTTAAAGACACTTTTTGGATACTGAATTCCTGTTTTGTTTTGAATTTAAAATCTTGTGTAATGGATTTAATGATTTTCGTCTGCATAAAGGAGGAAGAAACAAGCCATAATCCAACAAGGAGAAGTAGGAGAATTGCTCCTAATGTAATGCCTATTATTTTTCTGCGCTTTTTGATTGTAATCTTTTACTTTTGTAACGTTGTTTAAAATCTAATGTTGCATAAAACTCCTATAATATTAGCCATTGAATCCTCTTGTGATGATACCGCTGCAGCGGTAATCAAAGGACGGAAAATATTATCCAATTGCATCGCTAATCAAGAAATTCACATCGCTTATGGAGGGGTGGTTCCTGAATTAGCTTCACGTGCACATCAGTCTAAAATAGTTCCCGTAGTTCAACAAGCTTTACGCAAAGCAAATATCGACAAAAAAGACCTAACTGCAATCGCATATACGCAAGGACCTGGACTTCTTGGGTCTCTATTGGTCGGAAGTGCATTTGCAAAGTCTATAGCGCTGGCTTTGGACATCCCATTGATCCCAATAAATCATATGCAAGGACATTTATTAGTCCATTTTATTGATGATGAACGTATCCAAACTCCCGCCTTTCCATGTCTTGGAGTAACTGTATCCGGAGGACACACCCAACTAGTCCTTATGCACGACCAGTTTAAAATGGAAATTTTAGGAACAACCCTAGATGATGCTATAGGCGAAGCTTTTGATAAGTGTGGAAAACGCATGGGACTACCGTATCCTTCAGGCCCTCAGATTGACAAGTTAGCAAAAGAAGGAAATCCTCATCGCTTTACCTTTCCAATACCCAACTTGCCTGGCTATGATGTTAGTTATAGCGGAGTTAAAACAGCAGTAATTAATTTTTTGTCAAATCAGGAACAAAAAGATCCCAACTTTATCAAGTTAAATAGAAACGATCTATGCGCTAGTATACAGTACACCTTGGTTCAAATAATTCTTACGAAAATCGTTAAAGTTGTCAAGGAGAAAAAGCTGTCCCATATAATAATTGGTGGCGGAGTTGCAGCAAATTCAGAAATCAGAACGCAATTACAAAATATCGCGTTAAAAGAAGGCTGGATAGTATCACTTCCACCATTTGAATATACTACTGACAATGCTGCAATGATTGGTATAGCAGCATATTATAAAATTCAAAAAGAAGAATTTGGTGGCTTTGGTGATCCCTCGAATGCAAGATTAAAGTACGGCCTATGACTCTTTTTTATGACGCCTTAATTGATCTAAAAACAAAGGAATTTACTTTTAATAAAGAAGAAAGTAAACATATTGCAAAAGTACTACGCAAGTCAAGTGGTGAAACCATAACCGTTACAAATGGAAGTGGACTAGAATGGACTGGAACCCTTACATTTGTATCTCCCAACAAAACAATTGCACAAATAAAAAAATCATTTCAACATCTTGAAAAAAAACATCAAATTCATTTAGCAATTGCACCTACAAAAAATAACAGCAGAATGGAATGGATGCTGGAAAAACTTACCGAATTAGGGATTGCCTCAATTACGCCTGTACTATGTGATCATTCTGAAAGAAAAATTATTAAAAAAGAGCGGTTTGAAAAGATTATCGTTGCAGGTTTAAAACAAGCACAACATTTCTTTCTACCCAAAATCAATGATCCCATGTCTTTTAGTAAATTTATTGCTACTCCTGAATTTGATCAAATTTTCATCGCCCACTGTGAAGATCAACCCAAGCAAAGACTAATTGATATTCCGTTAAGCGGCACCCAAATCTGTTTGATGATTGGACCGGAAGGAGATTTTAGTCCTTCTGAAATAAACGCGGCAATTCAAAAAGAAATTATTCCAATAAGCCTAGGCAATCAAAGATTTAGAACCGAAACCGCTGGACTATTAGGATGTCATACACTATTTATTAAGCAACAACAAAACACAAACCCATAACTTCCTTATCTTTAACTTATGAATGCTAAAGAAATTTCTAAAGGTATTGTTTTGGCTATACTCCAGCTCCTAGGCATTGCCATAGTATTATGGCTCCTGCTTCAACTACAAACTTTACTTATTTATATGATTATCGCTGGAGTAATCAGTTTAATTGGTCGTCCTATCAATCAGTTTTTTATAAAACGTCTTCATTTTAAAAATATATTAGCTACTTCGCTTACATTATTTATTTTACTTGGTCTTCTTATCAGCGTTTTTTCACTCTTTGTTCCCTTACTTATTCAACAAGGTGAAAACCTTTCACTTCTAGATGTGGAGAGTCTAAAAAAAACAACGGAAACATTAATACAGGAAATAAGTATCTACTTTCAAGTTGACAATAGTTTTTGGCAGCAGCAACTTGCAGTTGATAACCTCTTCCAAAATGTAAACTTCGGTCTGCTACCCGAATTATTGAATCAAATTTTAGAACTATTAGGAGGCTTCACTATTGGTCTTTTTTCTGTACTTTTTATCCTCTTCTTTTTCTTAAAAGACAGTCATTTACAGGATAGTATAATACTCACATTAGTGAATGATAAAATTACAGACCGAGTTGAAAAATCAATTGAAAAAACCAAGCGTCTATTATCGCGTTATTTTTTAGGTCTTCTTCTGCAAATCAGTATTCTATTAATCATTTATAGTATTGTTTTGGCAGTATTTAAGGTTGAAAATGCATTTATTATTGCCTTCTTGTGTGCGCTTCTAAATTTGATCCCATACTTGGGGCCTATCATTGGGGGTTTATTAATGATGACATTGACTATGAGTAGTTTTATTGGTGCTGATTTCAGTTCGGTAATACTTCCCAAAACATCCTATGTAATGATTGGTTTTGTGATTGGACAATTAATTGATAATTTCTTTAGTCAGCCTTTCATTTTTTCTAATAGTGTTAAATCCCATCCTTTAGAAATATTTATTGTTATTCTTGCGTCAGGAACACTCTTGGGACCAGTGGGTATGATCATTGCCATTCCGCTATACACAACCTTAAAAGTTATTTCACAAGAGTTTTTAGCTGAAAATAAAATAGTAAAGTCACTGACCAAAAACTTTTAATTTTTACTATGAAAAAACAAGTACTCACATTCCTTTTTATCTTATTTATTCAGTGGTTTAGTAATGCACAAAAGCTAAGCCGTATTGAGAAAAAAATTGTCAAAAAAGTGCAAACCATGGATAATCAGAGTATTGATTTTCTTGAAAAAATTGTCAATATTAATAGCGGTACACTCAATAAGAAGGGTGTTCGCGAAGTAGGAATTGTTTTTGATACCGCATTCAAATCAATAGGATTTAAAACGGAATGGATTGAAATGCCAGAAGAAATGAATCGAGCAGGACATTTTTTTGCCTCACTAAATGGAACCAAAGGGAAAAAACTTTTACTTATTGGTCATTTAGATACCGTATTTGAAGAAAATAGTCCTTTTCAAAAATTTAAAAAAACAAATGACAGTATTGCCTATGGACCAGGTGCAAATGATATGAAAGGTGGAGATGTTGTCGTTTTCTATGCCTTAAAAGCACTAGCTGATTTAAATTTATTAAAAGACGCTAACATTACTGTTGCATTTACCGGTGATGAAGAAAGCACAGGGAAGCCATTATCTATATCACGAAAAGAGTTGATTGAAGCTGCAAAAGGAGCGGATATTGCGTTAGGGTTTGAAACCTCAACTGGATTTGATAATGCAACAATTGCAAGGCGTGGTGCTTCTGGATGGAAAGTAGAAGTAGAAGGAAAAAGAGCCCATTCCTCAGGTATTTTTAGTGATTACACAGGAGCGGGAGCCATCTTTGAAATGAGTAGAATACTGAATTCTTTTTATGAACAAGTAAGGGGTGAAGAATATTTGACATTCAATCCTGGGACACTCTTAGGGGGGACTTTTATAAACTATGATTCCCAAACAAGTAGTGGTGATACTTTTGGTAAAACAAATGTTGTTGCTCAAACATCAGTGGTTCACGGTGGGTTGAGATTCATTTCAGAAGAACAAAAAGAAAATGCACGTGCAAAGATGCGTGAAATAGTTTCTAACAACCTACCCCAAACCAAAGCTAAAATTAGTTTCACCGATAGTTATCCTGCTATGGGACCAACCGATGGAAACAGAGCGTTATTGGCTATTTTAAATGAGGTAAGTCTCTCTCTAGGTCATGAAGGAGTAACTGCTTATGACCCCGGAAGAAGAGGAGCGGCTGATATTTCGTTTGTTGCAGATTATGTAGATGGGTTAGATGGCCTAGGAACTATGGGGAATGGAGCACATACCCCAAAAGAAACTGTAAATTTAAAAACAATGAATGCATTGATTCAACGTACAGCAATCTTTATTTACAGATTAATTTCAATGAATTAACAGTAGTTTTCGTATAAATCTTTTTGACGGGTCAAGGCTTCTTTAAATTCTTCTAATAAAGTTTCAATTAAAACTTGAGTTGATTGAATATTCTTAATGGAGGTTACCCCCTGGCCTGCAGACCAGATTGTTTTCCAAGCTTTTGCTTCTGCTTTAGCCGCATCAAGTTCACTACCAAAATCTATTTTCTTAGCTTGGTTCCACAACTCTTCAGTGATCCCCATTGCCTCTAAACTAGGACGTAAAAAATTTGCACTTACCCCAGATACTGCAGCAGTATAGACAATATCCTCTGCCTTACTATTCATTATCATTTTTTTGTACTCTTCGTCAGCCATACTTTCATCTACGTTTATAAAACGGGTACCCATATAAGCTAAATCCGCACCCATTTGTAATGCTGATGCAATATCGTTTCCGGTGCTAATACATCCAGACAATAATATAGTTTTAGTAAAAAACTGTTTAATCTCATTTATCAAAGCCATAGGGTTTAGGGTTCCTGCATGTCCACCAGCACCAGCAGAAACGAGAATTAAACCATCAACTCCTGCTTCAGCAGCTTTTTCAGCATGTCGCTTTTTTATCACATCATGATAAACCAGGCCCCCGTAGCTATGTACAGAATTGACTAAATCTGACACCGCTCCTAAAGAAGTAATAATCAAAGGAACTTTATGCTTCATACATATTTCTAGATCAGGCTGAACTCTGGGATTTGTTGGATGAACAATAAGGTTTACTCCAAAAGGAGCTGCTTTTTTTCCAGTTTCTTTTTCAAAAGCGGCAAGCGCCTCTTTAATTTCAATTACCCATTCTTCAAATCCTTCTGTCGAGCGATGATTCAATGCAGGAAAAGTTCCCACAACTCCATTTTTACAACACTCAATAACCAATTTTGGTCCAGAGATTAAAAACATGGGGGCAGCAACAGCAGGGACTGACAAGTCATTTATAAAGCTTGGTTTCATAATTTTTATTTTTTTAATAATAAAGTCCATTCAAATTCAAAAGTAGAAACAACGTCTTGATTTTCATCTACCCCTTTTGAAATTAACCATAAGGTCTGTGGTTCTTTTGTTTTGATTAATTGTTCTATTGCTTTTGCTATTTTATCCTCAGGGGCACATGAAAAAAGAATTCGACCACGAGCCTTTTTTGAAAAATTTGCTTTATTATTTAGCACCAGCATTGAAATTTTTTGCTTTGAAATTTGAATTTCATGCATCAATAGCACCCCAGTAGTAAGTTCCGCTGCCATACCTTGCACAGCCCAAAACATTGATTTGAATGGATTTTGATTAATCCAACGATGTCTCACATTTACTTCACAGTAGTTTTTTTCAAAAACCACCACACGTATTCCAGACCACCACACCATGGGTAATTTGAAAAAAGTAAAGAGGTTTAGCTTTGAAAGTGTGAAATTCACGAACTAGTTTAAAATTGATGCGAGTTCAATATACTCTAAATTAAAAGCTTCGGCAACTTCTTTATAAACTACCTTACCCTTTACAACATTCAAACCTTTGGCTAACGCTTTGTTTTCAATACATGCTTTTTCCCAACCCTTGTTTGCCAATTGTAAGGCAAAGCTAAGAGTAGCATTTGTAAGTGCAGTAGTGGAAGTAAATGGAACTGCTCCTGGCATATTGGTTACCGCATAGTGTATAATATCCTCTTTTATTATTATGGGATCATCATGTGTAGTCGGTTCGCTTGTTTCAAAACAGCCACCCTGATCAATCGCAACATCTACTAAGACAGTGCCAGGAAGCATTTTTTTAAGCATTTCCTTGCGCACCAATTTTGGTGCCTTAGAGCCAGGTATCAGTACTGTCCCAATAATTAAATGAGAGCGCTCTACTTCTTGTTCTATGGTTAGCGATGTTGAATAGATTGGGGTAACATTGGCAGGCATAATAATTTCTAACTCTCTTAAACGACTTAAATTAGTATCCAAAATCGTTACGTTAGCTCCCATTCCAGCCGCCATTCTAGCAGCTTCTGTACCTGAAACACCCCCACCAATAATCAATACATTTGCTGGTTTAACTCCTGTAACTCCCCCTAATAAAATACCTAATCCACCTTGTGGTTTCTCTAAATATTTGGCGCCTTCTTGTGTTGCCATTCTTCCGGCAACCTCAGACATTGGAATTAATAAAGGAAGTCTTCCATTTTCCTCAACCGTTTCATAGGCCAAACAAACCGCATTAGACTTTATCATTGCATTGGTCAATTTTTCACTTGATGCAAAATGAAAATAAGTAAACAACAATTGATTTGGCTGAATTAAGTCATATTCAGCAGCTATAGGCTCTTTTACCTTAATAATCATTTCTGCAGCTTCGTATACTTCTTTTATCGTTTCAGAAAAAGAACAGCCTACATCTTCAAATTCTTCATCCGAAAATCCACTCAACAGACCTGCGCCTTTTTGAATATTTACTTGGTGGCCTTTACGAATGAGTGCTTGTGCTCCTGCAGGGGTAATCCCTACTCTAGCCTCATGGGGTTTTATTTCTTTTGGAACTCCTATTTTCATTGTGAGTTAAATTATTAATATTATAAGTATTTAGGACATCTAAATTTTACTCGAATATATACAATTGGGTATTATTTTCTTCAAAAAGGTTCAAAAATTCGAAACGTTTATTTAACTTGAAAAAACAAATCAATAACTCATGAAATATTTTAATAAAACACGAACCATTGAGCAAAAGGTAACTGACCGTGAAACACTTCAACTTTTACAACGCCAATCAGAACTTTTAGAGGAAATTTTAGCTGAACTAAAGTCACAAAAAAAATCATAAATTCATTTACTTTTTGAAAATAAAAAAAGCCTTCCATTCAAATGGAAGGCTTTTAAAAGTTGTGAACGCGACAGGATTCGAACCTGTGACCGTCTGCTTAGAAGGCAGATGCTCTATCCAGCTGAGCTACGCGTCCTTTCTGTTTATTGATAGTGCTTCGCACAGTATTATATAAAATTTAAATTGTCATTAAAATTAAAAATCACAATCATAATTACAAAAAATGCGAAAACAGGTTTCAAAGAACGAGAGCAAAAGTAGCTTTTCTTGCCAAGATGCTGAAACTAATTTATGAATAATTTACTGTAAAGTGTAAAGGGTTTACACCCCCCTTAAATTAAGTGTAAAGTGTAAAGGGTTTACACCCTTCCTATTTAAGGTTATCTGACTTTGGGTTAAATAAAAAGTTCGGTCACAAGGACGTACCCAACTTTCTGATTTTGGTATATCTAAAAATGAAACTCGGTCACGCAGTCGGAAGATACGACAGCGTTTTAGGAGTTTGTTCCAGATTGGATGACTAACAAAATTATGTTACACTCACAGGCCAGGAGTAACCCCTGTGCCCATTTTTTTGACCCCTAGACACAAAGTACTAAACATATTCCTGTTAAGACCAGTAATAGAAGGAATTTAAGGGGTTGATGAGTCTTATATTTTATTAGACACGCGCAGGCAAGAGGTT
>JABGUL010000012.1 GCA_018646605.1 Flavobacteriaceae bacterium | reverse complement strand
TAAAACCCATGAAATTGTACTTAGAATCAATCTAGGGCAGGGGGATCAAACAACTAAAACAGGACCAGAGAGTCAGGAATAATTAAAATATATGTTTAAAGCAATATACTCAGTATTTAATCTTAGACTTTTTATAATTCTGATAGAAACAATTATAGTATTAAAACTATATAAAATGTTCTCTATTAAAATAGATATAGACCTTACTATTCTGAGTATAGCTATTGTTTTTCCATTAGTTTTTTCAATAACAAGTGCCTATCAAAGAAGGCAAGATTCCATAAGACACTACACAGGCATCTCGTCTAAAGGCAATGATATCAATCGATAAGAGAGGATTTGGGTTGTATCCATTAGTGTAAAAGAAAAACCCTCCGCTTGGGAGGGTCTATTATTACTTTAATAACAAATAAATTAAATCTTAATTCACGTTATATCTTTTGATTATTCTTCCGCCAAAAACGCCAATTATTTCTGATATAGGAGTTGTCTTTGAGAAAAAATCTGCAGCTGCCTTAGAGGTAGAAATGTTTTCACGAATTTTTAAAAATTCAGGAAGATTTGATGCTCTTGCAGCAAAATAATGTGTAACACCCTTACTTGAACCTGCAATAGCCTCATGTAGTCCAAAGGTTGCATTTTTCATCATTTTACTTGAATCTTTTTGAAATTTGACAAATGCATTTGCATACGTTGCTGCATCTTTAACACCAAATTGCCAAATATTAAAATAATCAAGACCCAAGCCGTTAGGATCAAATATTAATGGAGAACCAAGAATAGATTGTTTTACATCGACATGTTTTTGAAAATTCATTTGTAAAATAATTCCTTCTGGAGTTGGTGGTGGTCCAGAGCCCCAATTTGCCATTGCGTCTGCGTTTTGAGCAAGAAAACAAAGTTGATGAGTTATTGAATTATCTTCATTTGCAAACAAAATTTCATTAAGAGTAATTACAAATGGTAATTGTTTTGCAGTATCAGAGTTCATGAAATTATCAAGTGATTGAACAAAATCTCCAGCACCGTCAGCATCTACTTCAACATTGAAGCAAACCCAATACCCTTTCTCCTGTGCATTTGTTAATGTTAGGGAAAAGACAAATACTAGTAATAGTACTATTTTTTTCATTTTAATTGATTTATGATTAATAATACTCCTAAGATATAGATAATGGGTTACATATCAAATCTCATCTCCCTTTTTCAACAGAAAAACCATTTTCTAAAACCCATGCCCCTGAGTTTGGGATAGAAGTGGTTGAGAAGTTTAAGGGTTTATATTCCAACAGCATCAAAAACCACTGTCCAAAGTGTCCAAATTATTCTTATATTTTCCATTAAGAACTATCTATTATGTTAGTTTGTGTCAGTCTTGTGTCATTTTAAAAATTATATTTTTCCATAGTTAACTATATATATTGGCATTACAAAGATTGGGTCAAATCGTTGTAGAGTATATGGAGCTATAATTCATACGCTTCCTTTACCAACAAAACGCAGACAGCTCCCCCTAAAATGACTAGATAAAATTCTGGTTAAAATCAATGATATCAATGAATTAGAAGAGGTTTGGATTGTATCCATTGGTGTAAAAGAAAAACCCTCCACTTGGGAGGGCTTTTGAATTATTATTTATTTAAATAATCAACACGTTTAAAGATGCCAGAGCTGAGAAGTGATCGTATTTGATCCATTTTCTTATTCGCATCTATAGTACTTTTATTCATTTTAGATGTATTCGACCTGAGTGTGTATATATCTTCTAAAGTATCGTAGAAATCAACAGTATAATAATTAGTTTTTCTTTCTGTCCCAAATTGATTAAGAACTTTTGTAAGAGCCCATGCTTTCATGCCATTTTTTTGATTTATTGGCATAAAAGTTTTGAGTTCCATTGATTCATACTCAGCTTGTCTGTACCAATCAACACTCATACTATTAATTACAGCATAGTCAGCTGGTTTACTTCCTTCTACAGAATTATTAAATCCACCTTTATAAGATACATCAGTACTGTATATTTTAGTGAAATGTGACAATTGTTTTTTGTTGATTACTTCCCAAGTTTCAGCATCTAAGCCCTCAGGTATTCCACTAATATTAGCTGATTTTTTTCTATTTTCTTCCGTATAAAACTTAGTATATAAATACGTAGTTTCTGTTGATGCTTCATGAGGATTTATAAGTTGCCACATTTCCCAATTTATCAATAGTCCTGCATCTCTTTGTTGTTTCCACACCGATTTAAAGTGTTTTTCAAGAGCTAAATGTTCTTCAACATCAGAATTATTAATTGTTCCGTACCACATGTTGATTCTCATTTCTCCTTCTTGAGCAGAAACTGATAATCCAATAAGAAGCGAGAAAAGAAATAATGTTTTTTTCATTTTAAATGATTTATGGTTAATAATACCTCTAAGATATAAAGTTTAGATTACATATCAAATTACAACCCCATGTTCAAATAGAAAAACTGTTTTCTGTAACCCATGCCCCTGTGTTTGGGTATGGAGAGTGCGTTAGAAGTTTTAGGGATTAAATTAATTTTGTAGCGTATGTTTAAGAATATATGGAGTTGTAATCCATACGCTACTCAATGCAAATAGATATCTAATCGACCTGACATATAGAATTTGTCCTTTTATAATCAGTTAAAGACATATACACAGCTTTAATATTAGTGATTTTAAATATCCCGAAGAGCAAAATGAAACTAGCTAGTTCTTTTTGTTTTCCTTTCTAACTAAAACAATTGCAATGATAATAGTTACAATAACTATTAATAATGGGATTCCAAGTTGAACTATATTTTCCCACCAAATATTCATTCTATAAAATATCATTATTACCCCTAAAAACTTTAATCAAAAAATAAACACCCAACAAAGTCAGACCGATAATCAACAAAATATTAGCTCCCTGCCAAGACAAAAGTTTAAAAAGACATGCAAAAACACTAATCGATAATCCTAAATATTTCAACTTTTCTAACATCATTCAAATATACGGGAAGAATAATTATAATAAATTTAAAACAGAAGTCTTTAATAAAGTGAATAAAGACGTACAACTGACTGTTCATTAAGTTCTATGATTTATGCTTTTTTATAAAGATTTATAGATTAGTCTATAATTAATCATAAATCACATAAAATGAAAAAAATTACATTCGTGATCCTTACTTCAATTTCTACTTTTCTTTATTCATAGAATAGTGTGATGAAAAGCATACATTTTTTTGATTTACCAAAAAATATTTTTGAACAACAGTATATGAATAATTAAGAAAAACCTAATTCCTTCTTTATTGAAGTAGGAATGAAAAAAAATATTCTTTACACAAAGTTAAAGACAGTGAAAGTCAAATGAAATTCAAATATTTTTTTGGTAAGTACTTATGAAAGTATTGAAGACTATAACAAAAAACACATTAATCGTTAGTTTCTTTGACTTTTAACACTAATTTACCCATCTTATCACCACTAAACAAACGCAGGAAAGTGTCATGGAAATTTTCTATTCCATCGTAAACATCTTCTTTACTTTTTAATTTCCCCTCTATAATCCAAGTTGCTAAATCTGAGACAGCTTCGCTATATTTATGAGCGTAATCAAACACTACCATTCCTTGCATGCTCGCTCGATTTACCAACAAGGACATGTAATTTTTAGGCCCTTCAACTACTGAATTATTATATTGAGATATCGCACCACAAATAACAATTCGAGCATTCCTTCTCAAAAAAATCATGGCATTATCTAAAATTTCACCTCCTACATTATCAAAATAAATATCAATTCCCTCAGGGCAGTGTGTTTTAATTCCCTTAAAAACAGATTCATTTTTATAATCAATCGCACCATCAAAACCCAACTCTTTAGTGATGTAATCACATTTTTCTTTTCCACCTGCAATTCCAATTACAGTGGCACCTTTAAGTTTTGCAATTTGTCCTACAATACTACCTACAGCTCCTGCAGCACCAGAAACCAGAACTACATCATCAGCTTTTAGCTTTCCTACTTCAAGAATTCCAAAATAAGCTGTCATACCGGGCATCCCTAGGGTCCCTATATATTGCGTTAAAGGTGCTTTATTAGGATCTACCTTAAAAAATCCTTCACCGTTTGAAATACTATACTGTTGGACTCCACCCCATCCACTTACAAAATCTCCTACGTTGAATTTTGTGTCTCCTTCCGCTTTAATAACTTTCCCAACGGATCCTGAGCGCATCACGGCATTTAATTCTACAGGGGGAATGTATGATCTAGAGCTATTGAGCCACCCACGCATAGCTGGATCTAAAGAGATGAAATGATTTTCTACTAAAAATTCTCCTGGCTTTAATTCAGGAACTTCATTTTCCACCAACTCCCAAGTTGATTTGTCTGGCAAACCCTCAGGACGTTTAATTACTATTTGTGCTTTATTCTTCATGTAAGCAATATAAGCTTTTAACTGAATTTTTTAAATACAATTTCAGTCTTTCTTATTCAAAATATTTATATTCAAGAAAAATCAAACCGATGAAATTTTACACCTCTTCTATACTTATACTTTTTACCATTACGCTTTTTGGACAAAAAACTATTCCCCTGTGGCCGGAGGGTATTCCAAATCAAAATCCCTCAAAAGAGAAAGAAAATATCGTAAATAGTGATATTATAAGGATTGACAATGTTCAAACGCCCACATTAGAAGTTTATTTGCCCGCAAAAGCAAATCATACAGGAAGAGCAGTTGTTATATGTCCCGGTGGAGGATATAAAATATTAGCCTACGATTGGGAGGGAACCGATATTGCAAAGTGGTTTAATTCTAAAGGTATTGCTGCTTTTGTTCTCAAATATCGTCTTCCGGGATCTCCTTCGCTGATTGAGCCACATTTAGCTCCCTTACAAGATGCACAGCGCGCCATGAGGATCGTTCGCGAAAATTCAGAAAAGTGGAATATAGATCCTACTCAAATTGGAATTATGGGATTTTCTGCTGGCGGGCACCTAGCCTCAACTTTAGGAACCCATTACGACGAAAACACTTTAAAAGAACCGAATGACAATCCTCTAAACAAGATTAGTGCAAGGCCTGACTTTATGGTGTTGGTTTATCCTGTTATTACATTTGATGAAAAATATTATCATGGTGGATCTAAAAACGCACTTATTGGAAAAAATGCTTCCCAAGAAATGATAGATCACTTTTCTAATAACCTCCAAGTTTCAAAAGATACACCCGCAACATTTTTGATTCATTCAGCAGATGATAGTGCGGTGCCTTATCAGAATAGCATGCTGTTTTATGATGCCCTACAAAAACACAAAGTAGCCTCAGAATTACATATTTACCCAAAAGGAGGACATGGATATTCACTCGCTATAGGAAAAGGAAGCCTTCAAGGGTGGACCGATCGATTGTATGAATGGATCAATGAACTAGAATAAAAAATACCGTTTTTTACTTTAAAAAATTATAGAATGAAAAAAGCACCCATAGAAGTTTTTGATTCCTGGGTAACCCTAGGAAAAGATGAAGGCATGCAAAAAAACCACAGTGAAGCGGTTGAAAATATGATTTCTTTTGCTACTAAAAAACTTGAAAAATTTAGTTTTATTGACGCAGGTTGTGGCAATGGTTGGGTAGTCCGAAGCGTTTCCAAAATACCCAATTGCATTTCTGCTACAGGGGTTGATGGTGCCTTCAACATGATTGATAAAGCCAAAAAAGAAGATCCCCAAAACAACTATATCTGTGAAAACCTTTTAACGTGGTCTCCTAAAGAAAAGGTCAACTTAGTTCACTCCATGGAAGTATTTTATTATCTAGAAAATCCAGAAGCCCTCATTCAGCATATTTATTCCAACTGGCTTAAAGAAAATGCACGTCTTATTATTGGTCTTGATTTTTATCTTGAAAATCCAATCTCACATAGTTGGCCAGAAGAATGTGGTATTTCTATTATGCAATTATTGTCTAAATCTACCTGGAAAAACTTCTTCATTCAAGCTGGCTTTAAAGGAGTTGAAAGCTGGAGTGTAGGTGCTAAAGAAAATTGGTCTGGAACGCTTGTACTAACAGGAACAAAATAAGAAATATACATTACTTACTATCATAACGCCCAGGCGCCAAAACCGAACTTACGAGAGAGAAAAAAGAATGAGGAATGATCTTAAGTAATAAGACAATAACTTTAAATGTTTTTGTCGGAACGTATACATGATTCCCCTTTAATGTTGCTTGAACAGCTTCTTCAGCTACACGTGGCGCATCTTTTTTCATAAACCCAGGAACATTATCCATTTCATTTTGCACTCCACTTGCACTGTGAAAATTAGTGATTGTATACCCCGGACATACTGCTGTAGAGGTAATCCCTCTATGGTTGTAATTTAGATTTAAACCCTCACTAAATCGATTCATAAAAGTTTTAATAGGACCATAAAGGGTCTGAATGGAAGAGGGAGGTGCATAAGCTGCAACAGAAGAAATAATCATGATACGCCCTTTGCCTCTATCTAACATGTCTTTAATAAATAACTTACAAAGTGCAATTACAGAAATTCCTAAAACTCGAATAAATTTTTCTTCCTCTTCCATAGGAGTTTGATCAAAGGAAGAAGGAATCGCATATCCAGCATTATTGACCAGTAGGTCGATTTGATACTCTTTATGTTTACAGAAATCATAGAGCACTTCTGGAGCCTTAGGGTCAGTTAAATCACATGATATATAATCCACTTCAACTCCAAAGTTCAACCTTAACTCTTCGGCTAAGCTCTTTAAAAGATTTTCCCTACGGGCAGTAAGAACGAGGTTATAGTTTCTCTTGGCAAGAGATTTTGCAATCTCTAATCCAATTCCAGATGAAGCTCCGGTAATTAATGCGTATGTTTTTTTCATATAATTTTATGAATAAAAAATCATCTTACAGGACGTTTAAAATTCATTTTGTGTTTGTATTATCTATTCTTAAAATGAAATAGTTTCTAATTTAACCAAAAAAACAGCTCTCAAGTAAAATTATTTCAAGAAGCTGGTAATGTTTGAATCAGTTGAATTTGATTTTAAAAAAACTCACTTATATTTGATACTTGTAAAACCATAAAAATGAAAATCAAATACCTCAGTATACTTTTTTTCATCCTTTGTCTATCTAAAGGTGCAGCTCAAGCCATCTTATTTGATGAATTTTATTTTGAAATGCCCATTGCAGAAGCAAAACAAATTTTAAAAAAAAATCAAAAAGTATTAACCAATATTGCCTTTGGCGCAAAAACAGCCTATGCTGTTCGTAAAAAATCATTAGTTAAAGAAGATGATATTTTAATTAGCTTAAACTTGTGGAGTAAAAATAATTTAACCCTCAAGCAAGCTGAAAAATATCTAATTGACGCAAGAGCACACTTTGAAGCTAATAAGTACAAAACCGTTTATGCTCAAGAAAACTGGTCAAAACCACTCTTGGTAAAGAAAAATTTACCTTGTATCCGCTTTGTTGATCCAGATAAAAAAACCGTGGTAGAGGTCGATCCCAGAGGGCAAGGAAGTGTTTTTAATATTTTTGTTACCTATTATAATTATGACTGGTTTCTTAAAAAAGCCAGAGGAGAAAAATAGTTATAAATCAATATTGATTCCTAGACCCAACAATTCTCTTACTTGTAATTCGCTAATTAAGTCATCATCATAAAGTAAATGCATAATAAAGTTTCCAGAAACTTTATTATTTACTTTAAAACGTATGTTCATATCCCATTCAAAATCAATGTTTTTGGTTTTCTCTAGATAATTGACATAGATACTATACTTATTTTCCCAAAAAATATTTTTCATAATTTCTTTTCTGTAAAAGCCACTAATGGCGGTTCCAAAGAAAAACTTAGTTCCTTTTCCTGCATCTACTCCAAAATATTTTTGCCCTGCAGCGAGAGCATCTGTATATTTTTCAGAAACCAATAATACCCTTCCTGATATAGGGGAAAGGTTAAGCCATAAATTATCTGATTTTTTATAATACCAACCCAAACTCAACTGAACAAATGCTGGAGATAAAAACTGAGAAACTTGATCTCTTTTTTCAATACCGTCTTCAGTATAAAATCGATATCCGGGTAGCAATTGAGTTTTGAAGTTCAATAATCCTGAATAATTCCAATATTGATTAATTTGCTTCCCTACAAGGGATCCTATCTCAAATCGGTCATCTGCTTTTTTGAAGAATTTACTCCCCGAAATGTATGTAGTCCCAACTGAAAGTAAAACATTAGTATCCCATACAAGTCCATTTCTGTATGAATAATTTAGGTTATAATCTAAACCATATAATACGGTAAGTGCACTTTCCCCACCAGAAATCCAATTTGAAAAATAAGCTTGATTGAAATTAAATCGGGTATTTCCATAAAACTTGTAGCGCTTCCCTTTCAGAGTAGATTGGATAACGGCATCAAATGGCAACTCTTCCTCTTCTATTTCTTGTGCAATGGAAAGTTGAAAGTTGAAAATAATTAGGATGAATAAAAATATATTCCTTGTCAAACACAAACTCTTTTTTTTCATCGTGGATTAATTTAGGTTTCAGTAAATGGGGCTTTTTTATTTTAAAAAGCTAAATTTATAAAATAGCAGTCTCATATCAACAAAAATTAAGTTAAAGTATTTTTATTCTTCAAAATATCTCTGATTACTCACAAAAATGAAAAAACTATTAAGCCTATTAATTCCTGCTTTACTTCTTATTCCTCTTTGTAGTTTTTCACAAGCATCCCCCCCCCGGAACTCTTTAGAACATAAAGTAGACAGTCTTATTCAATATGGGATTCAAAATAAAGCTTTTCCTGGGGCACAAGTTTTAATCTTCAAAAACGATTCTATTCAACTTAACAAGTCCTATGGATATCAAACATACGACTCACTCAATCCTATTACAAATAGTAATTTATATGATCTTGCCTCTGTAACCAAAGTTTTGGCAAGTACATTGGCTTTTATGAAGCTTTATGAATTGTATGATATTGATTTAAATAAAAAGGTTTCAAGCTATATTCCTTTATTAAAGAGGAGTAATAAAAAAAACACAAGCTTTAAAGAAGTCTTGAGCCACAGCGGAGGATGGATTCCCTATATCGCACATCAAAACTTGATCTATAAAAAGAATGGGGATTTCAAAAATAGGACTGTGAGTTCAAAACAAAATAATAAGTACCCTACTCAAATAAGTGATTCGCTTTTTATTCACAAAAAGTATGCTAAAAAAATTCTATCGCGTATAAAAAAGACCAAAATTGGAGATAGTGGAACGTATTTATATTCTGGTCTTTGGTTTTTCTTATTGCCAGAACTAACATTGGAATTAAGTGGACTCTCCTTTACAGGCTTTTTAAATACTCATTTTTATTCACCACTAAAATTAAAGCGACTAACTTTTTTGCCTTCTAATCAATTTCCTAAAGATGAAATTGTTCCCACAGAGATCGACTCTCTATTTAGAAAAAAATTAGTTCAAGGTTGGGTTCATGATGAAGCAGCAGCAATGATGGGAGGGATTTCTGGAAATGCAGGTTTATTTGCAAATGCAAGCTCCATCGCCCCATTATTAAAAATGTTCCTGCAGAAAGGCTCCATTGATGGGATTCAATTATTGAAGCCAAAAACACTAGAACTTTTCACTCAAAGAACCTTTCCTCAAAGTGAAAACCGAAGAGGATTAGGATTTGACAAGCCCTCAATTAAAATAGACGATCCCTATCCTTCTGAATTGGTAAGTCCTGAAAGTTATGGTCACAGTGGGTTTACAGGTACTTTTATTTGGGTCGATCCAATTGACAAAAGTTTTGTTGTCTTTTTGAGTAATCGAGTTTATCCTTCTCGAAATCAAAGAGGGTTGTATGAATTAGGAATTAGGAGAAAACTATTGAATGTCACTATTGAAAATTAAGCTTATCCTCTTATTGCTTGCTATTAGCTTTTCACTTTCAGCTCAACAAATTCCAGATGGTTTTGTTTACTTGAAAGAAGAAATTCCCTCTCTTTTAATTAATTTGCGGTATGCTTCCAGTGAAAACTTTACTGGAAAAATTGTCCCTGGCTATAATTCTTCAAAAGCAATTGGGACAAAAGAACTTGCAACAGCATTAAAAAAAGTTCAAGCCAAACTAAAAGATAATGGATTAGGACTAAAAATTTTTGATGCGTATCGTCCCCAAAGCGCTGTAAATTCATTTATGTCTTGGTCAGAATCTTACTCGGACACATTGCGAAAACAAGAATACTATCCCAACATAAATAAAAAAAGTCTTTTTGAATTAGGATACATTGCAGAAAAAAGTGGCCATACCAGAGGGAGTACTGTTGATATTACTCTTATTCATCTTGTAGGAATAAATAAAGGAAAAGAACTTGACATGGGAGGAAATTGGGATTTTTTTGGGGAAAGATCCCATTTTAACTTCACAAAAATCACCCCTGAACAAAAACAAAATAGGGAACTTCTTCAAAAGGTTATGACCAGAGAAGGTTTTTCTCCCTATAAAAAAGAATGGTGGCACTTTAGTCTTAAAAATGAGCCTTTCCCAGAAACATATTTTGATTTCACAGAATACTAGCCTAAGGCAATAAGGCTTTTGGAAACTTTGTTAAATCAATATCCCACAATACAGGTAATAAAAAATACACCATTATTGTGATCAATAATATGGAAAAAAGATTGAGTACAATTCCTTTTGAAACCATATCAGGAATCCTTAAATATCCTGACCCAAAAACAACTGCGTTTGGAGGTGTAGCAACTGGGAGCATGTAGGCACATGAAGCGGCAACGGCTGCGGCTACCATCAATCCAAAGGGATGAACACCAACCTCAAAGGCCAGTGGCGCCAATACGGGAAGTAACATCGCTGTGGTTGCCAAATTAGAGGTGATCTCCGTTAAGAAATTTACTGCTGTTACTAAAACAAATAAAAGAAGAATTAGAGGAAGGCCGCCAAAAGTTGTTATCAACTGTCCTAACCAAATGGCTAATCCACTAACTTCAAATGCCTTAGCTAAAGCCATACCTCCACCAAATAGAATAATAATCCCCCAAGGAAGCTTAACTGTATCTTTCCATGAAATAATGGCTTCCCCACCCTTTTTAGTAGGCAGTACAAATAGCAACAAACCAAAGGTAATTGCTATGATAGTGTCATCTAGGGCGGGTAATATAGGCTGTAAAATAAAAGAACGACTTATCCATGAGAAAGCTGCCAACATAAAAACTAAACCAACCCAACGTTCTTCATAAGAAACAGGTCCTAATTCTTTTTTTAAACGTCTAATCTCTTCGAGTCCTCCTGGAAATTCTGTTTGTTTAAAACTAAAAGCATAACGTGTTAAATATATCCAACAAAAAAATAAGAGCGTAATTGATATTGGAAATCCAAAAAGAAACCACTGCAAAAAATTAATTTCGTAGCCATAGGTTTCAGATATAACTCCAGCCAAAACCAAATTTGGAGGAGTCCCAATTAATGTAGCAATTCCACCAATAGATGCACTGTAGGCAATTCCAAGCATTAACGCTTTCCCAAAAATCTTATTTTCATCTTCTTCTGTTGCAGGATTATCTTTCAATTGTTTTATGATGGCAATTCCAATGGGGAGCATCATTACAGATGTAGCAGTATTGGAAATCCACATGGATAAAAAAGCGGTAGCAATCATAAATCCTAGAATTACTTTTCGAATATCAGAGCCTATGAAAGCAATAATATTGAGTGCTATTCTTCGATGTAAATTCCACTTTTCAATTCCTATTGCAATGAGAAATCCACCCAAATAGAGAAAAACGTATTTATGGCCAAAAGCAGCAGTTGTTGTAGTCAGTTCCATTCCTCCTGTGAGAGGAAACAAAACAATAGGAAGTAACGCGGTTGCAGCAATGGGAACCGCTTCAGTAATCCACCAAATAGCAATCCAAAATGTTGTTGCTAAAACAGCTTGACCCTGTGGTGAAAGCCCCTCAAACGAACCAAAAAGGAGTACGAATAGGAATATAATTGGACCCAGGAATAGACCTATTTTTTTTTGCATATTTAATTTAATCAGAAGAGGAGGTGTGATCGGAAATGATGAGCCAATTTCCATCAACATTCAACCAGGTAAGTGTAAAAAATCCGCTGCTATCTTGTATTTCTCTTTTGAGATAAAATTTTCCCTGTAACTGAACAACTGAAGGACTTAGTGAAATTAAATTCAAAACATCAAAAGTCAAAGAACCCATTAACAAACGACTTGAATAATTTTTTTCATACCGCTCTTTAGTAGCTTTCCATCCATAAATGGGTCCAGAGGATCCAGAAAAAACCAATTGATTTGATTTTAAATACCCTTCCATAAACGCGTCAATATCGCCTTTATTCCAATCTTCTTGTTGTTTAAATAGTTTTGAAACTATAGCTAGGGAATCTGATTTTATAACTTGTTTTTGTGCTGTCAATTGAATTGAAAACAATAAAACTAAAGACACTACAGAGCAAATTTTTCTCATCTACTTTATCGTTGGATATTGAACATTAAGTTGCTCTAAATAAGTGTCATATTTTGTTTCATCAAAATAAAATTTTTCAAGTTGAGGCCTGAATTGATTCATAATACCCTCATTCAAATAAATGGGTGGAGGGTCTTTTTCTGTAATCATGGGTTTGTATTCAGTATCCTTACTTTGAACATTCTTGAAATATTCCTTAGCACTTGAAAGTAACTGAGGCTGAGTTAAAAAATCAATAACCGTGGTTGCAACTACCTTGGCACCAGCAGTAGCTCCTTTGTGTGCAATTGGAGTTGCCATAGCTATTGCGTTAGACCAATGATGCCCCTGAAGGCCTGGAATATTTGAAGGAAAACGTAAAGTTACAGTAGGGATTGTCCATGATATATCCCCGATATCATCCGACCCTCCACTTTTTGGGTTATCCAAAGGCTTACCTATTCCGGAAAGCTCAGTGGCTAATCCTTTTTCGTTTTTTGAGTTAACCTCCTTTTGAACTGCTTTCGCCAATTGTTGATCCGCTTCAGACCAGTCAGGAAGGCCTACTTTTTTAATATTTTCATCCATCGTTTCTGCAATAACTTTGTTAAAGTGTCTTGGCCAAGCCGTTCCAAGTACTTTAGAACTTACTTTGGTGTCTGTCATAAGAGCAGCACCTGCAGCGATATTATTTCCGTCATTATACATTTTCATAATTCCATCATAGGTAATATCTCTAAAATAATACCAAATCGATGCTTTTGATGGAACAACATTGGGTTGGTCACCTGCATCAGTAAAAATAGAATGGGAACGCTTCAATGGGTGTAAGTGTTCTCTTTTATAATTCCATCCTACATTCATTAATTCTGCAGCATCAAGTGCACTTCTACCTCTCCATGGAGAACCTGCTGAATGGGCTGCTTCCCCGTCAAAGGTGTATTCTACAGAAATCAATCCAGTTCCAGTAGCTTGTCCATATGAAACCGACAGGTTGCTACTTACATGAGTAAAAATACACATGTCTATTTTATCAAAATATCCGTCCCTAACATACCATGCTTTTGAGGCAACCAATTCCTCTGCAATTCCAGGCCAAATCACCAAAGTACCACCCATATTTTTAGTTTTCATTTGTTCTTGTAAAGTAAGTGCAGCAGTCACTATTACTGGAATTCCAGAATTATGACCTTCCCCGTGACCGGGCGCTCCCTCAACCATAGGCCTATGAAAGGCTACTCCTGGATATTGGGAAGCTTTGGGAATACAATCGACATCACTACCAAGAGCAATTACAGGACCCTCTCCATGACTCCAACGCGCCATCCAGGCAGTTGGAATTCCAGAAATTCCCCTCTCTATTGTAAAGCCTGCATCTTCTAAAATACCTGTTAGATAAGCCGATGATTCATATTCTTGAAATCCCAATTCAGCAAAACTGAATACTTTATCAACCATTACTTGGGTGTTCTTATGTTGCTCCTGAACTCTTTTTAAGGTTTCAGACTTTATTTGCTGTATTTGTCGTTTTGAAAACTTTTGCTGCGCCTGAAGGGCTATTATATGAAAGAAAAGTAAAAACGCTAATTTTACGGATACTGATTTATATTTATGCATGGTAATTTTAATTTTAACTAAAATACAAATTAATTGAATCGTTATTCGTTTTTTATTAGACCCTCCTTTTTAATCCTTATACTAGGGATTTCACTTTTACAATACCGTTGTTCCAAAAAAATGGATACGGCACTATTAATAAATAAAAGTATTGCCGCTCACGGTGGTAAAGAAAAATGGGGAAATGTCAGCACTATAACCTACATAAAGAAAACTATACTATATCAGCCGAACGGAGAGATTGAGCAAGAAAATAGACAGAAAATATCCCATTACTTCCAGCCAAATAGTACTCAAATAGAATGGGAGAGATCAGATGTGCAATACAAATCAATAGTCCAGAATGGGGAGATACATTTGTTTGAAAATGGTATTGAAGTTTACGATTCACTTCAATTATCTCAAGTACGCCAATCTTCGAATGGAGCGCTTTATGTATTTTGGCAGCCATACAAATTACTTGATATAGGAACAAAATTAGAATACGAAGGACAAACAAATCTTCTCGATAGTTTACCCGTTCATGTCCTTAAGGTTACTTACCCGGAAGGAAACCAAAATGATATTTGGCATTACTTTTTTGATGCTAAAACATTTAAATTAAGTGCAACGCAAGTTAATCACGAGGGAAGAATAAGCTTGATTATAAATGAAGTTGTGGAAACTAAAACTGGTATGTATTTAAATAAAATACGTAAAAGTTATTTTCTAGATTCTTTGGAAAAGATCAATTACTTGAGAGCTGCCTATGATTACGAAATCCAAACTTTAATCTACCGTTAAAAAAAATATCGCTTAAAGGCCTCCATTGCAGCATATTCTGCCAATCCCATGGATTGGTATTTTTTGGCTGTCGCAGCATTTCGCTCTTCTGCTCTTACCCAAAATTCTCGGTGGTCATTTCCTTGAAACATAACACCATCTTTTTGAGATTGATGGTAAAAAATAGCTTTTCGTTTTCTAAGAACCTGATCTGGACTCATTGGGACAACCATCTCAATCTCATGAATATCCCATTCATGCCAAGCCCCTCTATACAACCAAACCCAACAGTCTTTCATAAAGGATTTAGGCTTAAGTAGTTCTAAAGCAGCAAAAATAAGATCTAAGCAAACACGGTGCGTTCCATGGGGATCGGCTAAATCTCCAGCAGCATATATTTGATGGGGTTTTATTTTTTCAATCATTGCAACAGTAAGATCAATATCTTCTTGCGAAATAGGATTTTTAGCGATCATTCCCGTTTCGTAGAAAGGAAGGTTCATGAAATGAACTTGCTCGTCTGGAATTGCAAAATAGCGGGTTGCTCCCAAAGATTCTCTTTTTCTAATGCTCCCCTTTAAATCACATACTGAACGGGCAGCTGGCTGATTTAAATTTGTTGTTGAAAATTCATTTCTTAATTTGTCAAGAACAGAATTTGCATCCAATTGAATCAAATCGGAGGTAACCTCAAGGTATTTAAGTGCATCCTGATCGGATACTGCAATATTCCCAGAAGTTTGATAAACGACATGCACCTCATGCCCTTGAGACACTAAGCGATCGAATGTCCCTCCCATTGAAATTACATCATCATCAGGATGTGGACTGAAAATGATGACGCGTTTGGAATTGGGTTTCGAACGTTCAGGTCTATATTTATCATCAGCATCCGGTTTTCCTCCTGGCCAACCAGTAATTGAACGTTGCAAGCGATTAAACATTCCAATATTTAAATCATAAGCACTTCCGCTTAATGCTAATAAATCTGACATCCCGTGCTGGTTATAATCCTCATCTGTTAATTTTAGAATTGACTTACCTGTTTTTTCACACAACCAAACAATTGCCTTAGATCGATTTGAATCATCCCATTTACAAGTACTTACAAGCCACGGTGTTTTTATTCTTGTGAGCTCTGCAGCTGCTTCCTCGTCTAATATGAGTGTTGTGTTTTTATGATGCTGTAAATAGGTTGTAGGTATCATGGGGGAAATCTTACCCTCAATTGCTTTTTGAATAATTTCAGCCTTATAGGTTCCCCAAGCCATTAATAATATTCTTTTTGCACTGAGTATTGTTTGGATTCCCATGGTCACTGCCTTTCTTGGGACATTTTCAATACCCTGAAATGCCGGAGCAGCATCAAAGCGTGTCAAATGATCTAAGGTTATAGTTCGTGTTTGAGAATTTAAATGAGACCCAGGTTCATTAAAACCAATATGACCGGTCCTACCAATTCCGAGGATTTGCAAATCAATCCCGCCTACTTTCTTTATTTTTTCTTCATAAGCGATACAAGAGTTTCTAACATTTTCATCAGATATTTCTCCATCTGGAATGTTGATATTTTCTTCTTTTATATCAATATGATCAAACAAATTGGAATACATAAAATAATGATAACTCTGAACATCCTCTTTTGAAAGGGGAAAATATTCGTCCAAGTTAAATGTAATCACATTTTTAAAACTCAACCCCTCCTCAATATGTAACCTTACTAATTCTCTATAAACACTTAACGGACTTGAACCAGTGGCAAGACCTAAAACACACATTTCCTTTTGATCTTGTTTTTCCTTTATTAAATTCGCTATGGTATGAGCGATTTCTAATGATCCTTCCGTAGAGGAATTAACAATTACATTATGTAATTTTTCATATCTTGTTTCTTCAAAACTACCTGGCGCTTTGTAATCAAGTAAAGCTGTTTTTGAGTCCTTATTCATCCTAAAAATTATTGCGAACACCAAATTTAGGATTTCTTTTAAAATTTGTATGAAAAAAAACAATTTCTTTCAATACCGCTAAAAATCATATGTATCTTTACTAAAATAATTTTTAGTTGAAAAAAATATTATCAATTTTATTTCTTTTACACTTGTGTTTTGGTTTGTTAATCCCAAGTATAACTGTTTTATGTTTTAACACAATAGAGGAATCAATTGATTGGGTTGCTTCAGAAAGTTATAATGAAGTTGAAGAAAAAAATGAAGATACTAAAACTATTGAATTTTTTGTAGCGGTAAATTTGAGTGTTATTCAAGATTCAAATTCACTAATTTACAGTCTTCATAAAAATTATAAATCTATTCACCTAAGACTTTTTAAACCTCCTCCAGAAGTCTAATTATTTTTTTAAACCCCAGATTTACACTAAAAAATTTAATTCTAATTTCCTATGCTAAGGAATAAAACATAACTATGCGAAACTTATTTTCAAACATTAAAGGGGACCTTTTAGGCGGCTTAACAGCTGGAATAGTTGCGCTCCCACTTGCATTGGCGTTTGGCGTCAGCTCTGGTTTAGGACCAAGTGCCGGGCTTTATGGAGCTATTTTTCTGAGCTTTTTTGCCGCTTTATTTGGTGGAACACCTACTCAAATTTCTGGACCTACTGCACCTATGACAGCAGTAAGCATGGTCGTAATTGCTTCTATTATTGCAGCAAATAATGGATCTCTTGAGAAAGCTTTACCATATATACTTGCTGTTTTTTTATTAAGTGGTTTATTTCAAATTGTCCTGGGGCTTTTTGGCTTTGGGAAATACATAAAATATATCCCCTATCCTGTTGTTTCAGGGTTCATGACTGCCATTGGTGTAATTATCTTAATCACACAATGCCTACCTATACTAGGATATGAAACTAAGAGCGATCAAGAATATATAGAACAATTTAAACCACTAGCTGAAGAAATACTTCTTGAAAAAATACTTATTGATGAAACCAAAGAAGGCCTTTTAGTCTTAGAAAACTTTGAAGAAACAATTAAAAGAGCTGGAGAAGTTAATGAAGCCACAATTTATGAAGAAGCACAAAGTCTTGCTAAAAACAATGCCTCTGGTGTAATTGGAACTATCAAAACACTCCCACGTGCACTTGGAGGAGTCAAATGGATAGAAGTAATTTTAGCACTGAGTACAATTTTTATTATCTATGGATTTAAAAAAATAACAACTGTGATACCGAGTACACTAGTTGCTTTATTTTTAGTGACTGGAATTGCAGTTGGATTTAATATTAATTATCTACCAATTCAACAAATTCCAGTAGGCTTTCCTAAAATTCAACTTGGGATTTTTTCTGAATTTAGTTTCATCCAAATTTTACCTTATGTAGGTACTGCTATTACACTGGCTTTATTAGGGGCGATTGACTCCCTACTTACTTCTGTAGTTGCAGACAACCTCACTAAAACAAGACACCTACCTAATAAAGAATTAATTGGTCAAGGAATTGGAAACTCGATAGGATCTCTTTTTGGAGGAATTCCTGGAGCAGGTGCTACAATTAGAACAGTTGTAAATATTCAGTCTGGAGGTAAAACAAAACTCTCTGGTATGGTTGCTTCCTTAGCGCTTTTAATCATTCTTTTAGTTCTCAGCCCATTAGCATCTAAAATTCCTGCCGCTGTGCTAGCAGGTATTCTTGTTACTGTTGGGATTGGTGTTTTGGATTATAAAGGGTTAAAAGCCTTGAATAAAATTCCTAGAACAGAAGTTATCGTTATGGTAGTAGTGCTTCTATTATCCGTTTTCTGGAATTTGGTTTATGCTGTTGGGATAGGATTAATTTTAGCCGCCCTGTTTTTCATGAAAAAAATGGGTGATATTTCCAAAGAAGATGCCCGAATTTCCTCTGTTGCAAAAGAAAAATATTGGAAAGATGAGAGTCAATTGAGTGATACTTTTTTAGAAAATGTTTTTATAAAACACCTCAACGGACCTTTGTTTTTTGGATTTACTTCAGAATTCATAAGCATATCAAAACAAATTCCAAAAACAGCAAGTATTGTAATCATTCGTATGGATAGGGTTCCTTATGTGGATCAATCTGGCTTATTTGCCCTTGAAGATGTTTTGATGGAATTAAGTCAACGGAATATTGAATGTTTGATGGTAGGATTGAAATCACAACCCAAATACTTAATGAAAAGTATTCGTATTATTGGTAAATTGATTTCTGAAGAACATCTTTTTGAAACCTTTGATGAGTGCAAAAAATGGGTCGTATCGCAACAAGACATGACGCCAAGTAATTAATAAAAAAGCCCAACGTTTTTGGGCTTTTTTTATTTAACTACCCTAATGTTTTTGTTCCTAATTAAAGAGACTTGCTTTAAATAACCTTGTTCAAAAAGAACTGGCAAACTATCTAATGGTTCAAATTTTTTGGAAGGTTTATAATTTTCATAATCTTGAAATAAAAATCCATCGATCTCTCTTCTGTTTATTGCTTTACGAAAACGAGTGCCACCTCCATCCGTTTGATAATTATAAGCTAAAAAATCAACTTCATAGGTTTCTTGATTTATCCAATATCGATACTCGTCCTGAAAATCCTCACCACCTCCGTCTTTTTGAAAGGTTACTTTAATTGACCAATAAGATTTATCGTTCACTATGACAGAACCGTTTATTTCTTTAATAACAGCAGCGTCCTGAAGTGGTTTTGGAAGTTGAAAAAAATACATTACAGCGTTTAAGGAATTGGAATAAACCCTTTGAGTACTGTCTGAAAGTTGGGTAGAAACATCATCCAAATAACGTTTCAAAGGATCATTTGATGTCATTATATCTTTTACTTCAACCCCATTTCGAGTTGTTAATCTTGAATAAGAATAAAAAGAAGGCCTGCGAATTAACTCATAGTGATACTCCCTAAAATCAAAGTTAATAGAAAAAATAGGGGTATCAAATCCAGAAACTTGAACTGCTTTATGAATAATTTCATCAGTATTTATAGTCTTTGGTGTTTGACAAGCAACTAGTAATAGTAAAATTGGAAAGATGAACTTTGAAAAAGAAAACATTGATAAGTTTATTGATAAAACTAATGAAAAACCAAGAAACTACTAAATTATATCCTTTACATTTGACAAAAATATTGAAACCAATGGAAACCTTAAAAACTTTAATTATTGGAAGTGGACCTGCAGGATATACCGCGGCAATCTATGCAGCTCGTGCTGATCTGAAACCAGTTCTCTATACTGGAATGGAACCCGGAGGACAACTAACTACCACAACCGAAGTTGATAATTTTCCAGGCTATCCTGAAGGAATAGATGGTCCAACAATGATGGTTCAATTGCAGCAACAGGCAGAGCGTTTTGGGACTGAAGTTCGGATTGGGTTTATCAACAAAGTAGAGTTTGCTACCCAAAAAGGAAAAATGCATAAGGCATTTACAGAACAAGGTACTGAAATTCATGCTCAAACCATTATCATTAGTACTGGAGCAACTGCTAAATATTTAGGCCTTCCTAGCGAACAACGATTAAGAGGTGGAGGCGTTTCTGCTTGTGCAGTTTGTGACGGTTTCTTTTATAAAGGTCAAGAAGTTGCTATTGTAGGAGGTGGTGATACTGCTGCTGAAGAAGCAACGTACTTAGCTAAAATATGTTCTAAGGTTACAATGCTTGTTCGTAAAGATGAAATGAGAGCTTCAAAAGTAATGCAACACAGAGTGACAAACACTCCTAATATTGATTTACGCTATAACACAGAAATTGACGAAGTGTTGGGTGAGCAAGTGGTTGAAGGTTTAAGAATGAAAAATAACCAAACCGGAGCCTTGGAGGAAATTCCGATTACTGGATTATTTATTGCTATTGGTCATAAACCAAATACCGAAATTTTTAAAGGTCAATTAGATATGGATAGTGCTGGCTATTTAATTACCAAAAGTAAAACCACAGAAACTAATTTACCTGGTGTATTTGCCTCTGGTGATGTTCAAGATAAAGAATACCGCCAAGCGGTAACAGCTGCTGGTACAGGCTGTATGGCAGCTTTAGATGCAGAACGCTATTTACAAGCGATCTAACTATTTTTTAAGAAAACATTTTATAGCGCTTCAATTAAAACGCTACCGTCTTCCCCCTTCTGATAACCAACTTGGATAGGATTGCAACACACCTCGCAATCTTCAACATATTGACTTTGATTCAGGCTAGTATCAAAAAGCATGGAAATAGTTTCCCAACAATACGGACATTGAAAAAAATGCTCCTCCATTACTGTTTAATTATTCTAGAGAAGATTGAAGTTGCTCCCACGTTTCCATAAAATCTTCAAGATCTTTCTTCTTCTTTTGATAGTGATCAAAAAAATTGGGCTGAGCTATGGTTTTGTCATATTCAATTTCTAGCTCAAAATCAATTTCTTTAATTTCCTTTTCAAGTCGCGCAATCTGCCTTTCTAACTTTTCAACTTTCTGTTGTGTAGCTTTTAGTTCCTTTTGCTTTTCATACGTTACCGAATCAGTCTCTTTTTTTTCTTGACGAGCCACTGGCGCTTTCTTTTCTAATTCCTTAAGAGAAGATAATTTTTGGAATTCTAAATACGCATTGATATCACCTAGAAAAGGTTTTACTTCACGATCCTTAAAAGAAACTACTTTTTCACACAAACCCTGAACAAAATCTCGGTCGTGAGAAACTAATATTAACGTCCCAATGAAATTACGTAATGCCTCTTTCAAAACATTTTTTGAAGCGATATCCAAATGATTCGTGGGTTCATCCATAATCAAAACATTGAAAGGCTGCAATAACAATTTACAAAGAGCCAGTCGATTTCGTTCTCCACCAGAGAGCACAGACACTTTTTTATCTACGGTTTCTCCTTGAAATAAAAAGGAACCCAGTAAATCTCTAACTTTAGTTCTGTTCTCTGGAGTAGCAGAATCCTCGGCAGATTCTAAAACTGTTTTTGTTCCGTCCAAATAGGTAGATTGATTTTGAGCGAAATAACCCAGCTGAACATTATGACCAAGATTTAAGTTGCCTTCATATGAAATTTCGTCGACTATAATTTTGGCTAAAGTTGATTTTCCTTGACCATTTTGACCAACAAATGCTATTTTTTCTCCTCTTACTACTTGTAAGTTAACCCCATTCAAAACCTGCTTATCACCGTATGCTTTTGAAATATTTTGAGTTTCTAAAATGATTTTTCCTGGCTGATGTGATATCCCAAATTGGAATTTTATTTTTTTATTTTCTTCGGGATCAATTTCAATACGATCAATCTTATCTAATTTTTTAATCAGAGATTGTGCCATGCTGGCTTTAGAAGCCTTTGCTCTAAATCGTTCAATCAACTTTTCAGTTTGCTGAATTTGCTTTTCTTGATTTTTTTGAGCAGCCTGTTGCTGAGCACGTAATTCATGTCGTAATAACATATACTCGGAGTATGACTTTTTAAAGTCAAATATTCTTTGTTGTACTATTTCTATTGTACGATTAGTAACCTGATCGAGAAACATCCTGTCGTGAGAAACCATGACCAAGGCACCTTTGTATTTTCTAAGAAACTGCTCTAACCAAATAATAGATTCGATATCCAAATGGTTGGTGGGCTCATCTAATAAAAGAATATCATTTTCTTTTAATAATAATTTTGCTAATTCAATACGCATTCTCCATCCACCAGAAAAAGTATCTGTTGGAGCATTTAAGTCCTCCATGGAAAATCCTAAACCAAGCAATATTTTTTCTGTCTGTGCTTGATAGTGATAGCCTCCTATCATTTCGTATCGTGTGTTGAGCTCATTGAGTTCATCTAAAATATCCATGTAGACTTGACTTTCATAATCTTGGGTTTTCTCCATTATTTCATGGATTTCCTCTTGACGTTTTTCTACTTTTATAATTTCTTCAAAAGCTAAATAAGCTTCTTCTAAAACTGTACGTCCGTTTTCAAAATCTAAATCTTGAGGGAGATATCCTATTTGACAGTTTTTTTCTAATGCAAATGTTCCTGAAGTAGGTGCGTTTTCCTTAGCTAGTAATTTTAATAAAGTTGATTTACCTGCTCCATTTTTACCAATCAAACCTACTCTGTCTCCTTTTCCCAATCTGAAAGAAATAGAGTCAAAGAGGGTTTCCCCTCCAAAACTAACCGTAATGTTATGTGCATTAAACATCGTTCTTATTTGGATTGCAAAAATAGGTTTCAAAACGATTAATCGCTACCGCTTGAGGCAATACTTTTTCAGAATTAATAAATTCATATAACCAATAGGAAAGCAAAGGTGACATCAGCACTCCACG
>JABGUL010000011.1 GCA_018646605.1 Flavobacteriaceae bacterium | reverse complement strand
TATCTTTCGATACGCGCTGTCATTCTTATATTATTTTTCTTTCAATGAACTTAAACTAAAAACAAACTCAAAAAAAACAATGCTCTTGAGCGTTTTAGCGGATGCAAATATAAAACCCTTTTGTTATCTTACAAGGGGTTTCTCAATGATTTTTAAAAAAATATTCATTTAATATCTTACGTGCTGATTTTCAGTGAATTAATTTTACTGAAAGAAGTTCCAAATCAAGCCAAATCGAACTGCGAAATCACGATAAGGAGTAAATGGAGCTGCATAGTAATCATATGGAGTGTCAACTTTTATCAAATGTTCTATCGGAGCAGATATATTTTCTAACTTAATATAAATGCGTGAACTTTGAATTTTGGCATTAAAAAAGAAATCAACACGTGGATATTCTCCAATTTTGGTATTATTCTGAGTGACAAATTCCGCTATTAATGGATTATACTGATCTGCGTAATAGTCAGTAAAGAATGTAAAGGTTGCTCCAGATTGAAAAAAGAGTGCTTTATTAAAAATAGAAGAAGTTAGCATGAGTGTACTTCTTATCAACCATTCCGGCACATTTAAAGCTAAAGGACCACTCAGTATTTCATCCACGTTTTCTTCTTGCGTTACTTTTTGATATTGAACATTGTTGACCCATGAAAATTTTCCAAAATCAAAACGTTGGTCGAAACGCGCCTTGAAATAATCAATTTGTTTATCACTCTGAAGAGCCACTACCTTGAATTTTTTATTTAAATCTGCAAGTCGTGTGGTGTTATTAAAAAATCCATAATTATCTATTGTAGACCAAGAAGCAGCTACCGTTCCCCATTTTGGATGGAACAAGCTCAATCCTTTAGTGGCAGTGTTCTGATTGATGAAATTGGCGTTAGACCAGTTATACTCCTCAAAGTCACTTTGAAATAAATGAAAATTAAAATTTAGTGGCTGTGAACGGTATCGATAGCTTGCTGATGCAGATATATCTTTGTAGAGTTCCCTTCGTATGGCCCCTTTAAAAGCAGTTGTGGCAAACTCTTCTTTAAAGGATTGGTAGGCTTCAGCCTCAGCACTGAACCCAAAAAGTGATTTAGACCATCGTACTTGTGCAGCCAATTGACTTGCGTCTATCTTGGTTGGTAAAATAGTATCCTTTTCATAATCATTTGGTCCTAAAGCATATTTCCACTTGTAATGATAGACGTCTAACTTCAGATCACCAATCACTTGATCTTTATAGGTTACATAAACATTATTTTCTAAGATACTGTTGTCAATACTGTCAATAACATTTGGACTGTAAGCCTCAAAAAAATAATTCACTCGATCCTGGGAGTAATTATATTTCTTGTTCTCCAAAGAGACGCGATAACCCAATGTCATTTTATAGGCCATAGAATCTTTTGAAACAGGAAGCATTTGATATTGATGCTCCATAAAATAACGCTTCCCTTCTAATTCATTTTCAGCTCTAATTTGAGTTGAGAGTATGGATCGATTTAAAAAGCCATCATAAAATGTGTATTCTTCTTCACCGTTTTCATTGAGAATTGGTATTCCACTTGTATCAGCGACAACATAATTAGGTGCATTTTCAAAAAAGTAAACCGCATCGTTTGTAAGACCCCCGTTTACTTCATTTTCAAGAGACTGAGTGGTTTGGTGGAGTCGCAATCGATATCTTTTGTTGTAGGTTTGATATTGGGTGCTCAACCTAAACTGTCTGGATCTACTGAGGGAGGAAAAGTATTTTCCTAAAGAGCGAAACCCTTTAAAGGAAACAGCAATATTGAATTTTGGAGAAGTATTAATAGCTAAAGTAGCATCTAAATTCTGCCCGTTCTGAAAGGTAGATTTAAAGAAAAGTTCTGTGTAAGGGGAAGGTACTTCGTAATAATTCACGTCTTCTTTTTCAAAATACCCAAAATGTTTAACTCGAGCTCCCATCTGTGGCGTCAGGGGATCTTCATGGAAGTCATAACCAAGTTTGTTGAAGCCTTCTCCCATGTTGGGAAGGGGAAGTAATTCAAAATAATCTTTTCTTAAAAAATTGAAAGCATATTCTCCCTCAAGAGATAAGGTGGTATCTACTATTGTTTCTGAGCCATCAAAATGTAAAATTTTGTAATCCTCAACAGTAACACGTTCCATAGGTTTTATGTAGGGAATGAAACGTTTTGAGGTAGAATCTATTGCTTTACTTTTACTAAGTTTATCTTTAATTGTGAGGGAATCAATTGACTTATCCTTGATGATTTTATCAACTATTAAAATTGAATCCTTTTTATTCTCAATTATTTCTTCGGGTACAGGCAAACTATCCTTAACGGTTATTACAGCCTCTTGACCCCAAACAGAATGATAAAGAATTAAAAAAAGAATAAAAACACCAGATCGCATGCAAGCTTTGATTTGTTTGCGAAGTTATGATAATTGTAAGTAATTTGTAATACTCTTATTAAACTTAAAGTAGCCTTTTAACAAATGCTTAAAACACAATACACCCTTAGCCTTGAAGCAGGTACCGACGAAGCAGGCAGAGGATGCTTGGCAGGACCCGTGACCGCTGCTGCAGTAATTTTACCTAAAAAAAATAATCTTCCTTTGTTAAACGACTCCAAAAAATTAACTGAAAAACAGCGCTATGCCCTCCGTCCAGAAATTGAAAAACAAGCGCTTGCATATGCAGTAGCGCATGTTTATCAAGAAGAAATTGATGAAATAAATATTTTAAACGCATCAATTAAAGCGATGCATTTGGCCCTAAAACAACTTTCGCTGATACCTGAGTTTATAGTCGTAGATGGAAATCGATTTAAACAATTTGAAGACATTCCACATGCGTGTGTAGTAAAAGGGGATGGGAAATATCAAAATATCGCAGCAGCATCCGTTTTAGCCAAAACATATAGAGATGATTATATGAAAAAATTAGACACTGAGTTTCCCCAATATAATTGGAACAAAAATAAAGGATACCCCACAAAAAAACATCGTGAAGCGATTGCAACTTTTGGAACAACTGTTCATCACAGAATTTCGTTTCAATTACTATCCAAAAAGGAGGATATATAGTTTTTTAAACCCCTTCATTTAAGTTTATTAGTTCGTTAATAACATTTCTCAAAATTAGGTCAATTGAAGATTGAGTTTTTTAATTTTGATGACTATGCGTTTTAAACTATTTTTTCTTGTCTTACTCATTTTTTCAGCATGTAACACTGCGGTAAAAAAAGTCCCTGACTTACTTGATTGTGTCCCACAAAATAGTCTTGCGGCATTTCAGCTAAACGACCAAAACATGCTTGAAAATGCACTGACCAATCTTCCATTTTTAGAGGAAATAATTGCGCTAGACAAAAATCTTCATGAGGATATATATAATCTTATTCCTGAAAGTTTTCCCTCAAAAGCCTTGTTGTGTTTTACTCCAGAAGGAAAATCAGAAATAGCACTTTCATTCATCTACAAAACAGAGCCTACAGATAGCATTTCTATAACAACAGGAGAAGAATTCAACTATAATGATGTAACGATTACCGTTTCTCGAAAAGCTGAGAAAAAAATATTTCGCGCCCAACTAGAGGGGATTGTAATCGTCAGCTCCTCTCAATTGGTTTTGGAAAATAGTATTCGGAACATACAAAATAAAAGACCTGGAATTCAAAATCATTTCTTTTTTAATTTAGCAAAAATTAGTGATGATAATGCACCAATGACCATCCTTTTACACCGAGACTTCAAGGTAGTATTTCAACGTCTTTTCCCTCAAACACCACTTTTTCCTCCCCTAGGAAGCAGTTGGTTTTCATTTGATTTCAACACCAAAAAAGACCCCTTTACACTAGACGGAGTTAGTTTTATTAATGATTCTCTACCCGATGAATTGAGTCTTTTGAAAGGTTTGAATCCTCAACGGATATTGAGTCCTACATTTATTCCCCAAAATTTTGATGGTTTTTTAGCACTAGCAATTGATGATTATAAAACATTAGAGGATAATTTTAAACAATACAGTCGCTTTAAAAATATTGCACTTCCTAATATCGATTTCGATCTTTTGAGTACTGTGGATGAAATTGCTTTGTTAAAACTTCAAGAAAACAAAGCTGTCTTTTTTCACCTTGCAAACAATGAAAATATAAGCCCCGATTTGTTTTCAAATACAGAATTAAAAGGCACTTTTAGAGGATTGGAGTTGTACAGCCAAAAATTACCTCAGGACCTATTAGCTCTTTTAGAGGTTTACGGATCCCGTTCTGACCCTAGATGGGTTATTCAATTAGATGAGTTTCTAATTTTTGCTGAAAGCGAAACCTTTTTAAAACAAATTATTGGAGCACATTTAGATGGTAAAACCTTGTCAAATGACCTCAACTATAAAAATCTTAATGAAGATTTAGCTGACAACAGTACTTTCTTGTGGCTGGGGCGCACCAAAAATCTCGTTTCAATATGGAGTGAAGACCTAAAAGAATCTGAAAAGCAATGGAAGGATATTGATGTAAAAAAGTACCCCCTCATCGCCCTTCAGGGCGTTTCTGAATCGGGTTATATTCAAACCCGTTTTACTGCTCAGAACAACGATCTAGAAAAAAATAAAAGTGGAGTTATCAATCAATATAGTTTTTCATTAGATGCACCCGCATCAAGCTCACCACAATGGATTAAAAATCATATCAATAAAACAATGGATGTGGTTGTTCAAGACCAAAACAATGTCCTCTACTTATTTTCTAATACGGGCACGTTATTTTGGAAGAAACAACTATCAAGTGCTATTATAGGAGACATTTATCAAGTAGATTTATATAAGAATAGACGTTTACAAATGGCCTTCCAGACGGAAGATCGTTTTATGATTCTAGATCGAAATGGTAAAGTGGTCCCCCCTTTTGATATCAAAGTTTCTAATGAAACACCCAAGCAGTTTTCTGTATTTGATTACGATTTAAATCGAAATTACCGTTTTCTTTTAAGTCAGGGAAAACAAGTTCAAATGTTTGATAACCGAGGCAAAAGAGTCTCTGGATTTCAATTAAAGAAGTTAAGTAAACCATTACAAAACCCTCCTAAGCATATCCGAATGGGATCAAAAGATTTTATTGTTTTACAAGATATTGATGGGGAAGTCAAAATTTTGAACCGCCAAGGAAAAAGCCTTGTTTCGGTAAAAAGTAAGGCCAACACTTCCAACAACCCTATTTTTGAATATAGAAATACATTTGCTACTACAGATAAAGACGGGGATTTAATTCAAATTGACACGAAAGGAAACTTGACTAAAAGCAATTTAAATCTTCGCTCTGGACATACAATAGACATGACTTCTAAATCATTGGTTAGTTTTTCTGAAAATAATTTATTGATAAAAGGAATTCCTGTTGTGTTACCCTTTGGAAATTATACCCCTCCTAAAATTCACTATCTCAATAATACCATTTACGTAACTCTCACAGACCTTGATACTCAAAAAGTGTATGCTTATTATAGTAATGGAACTGCTGTGAATGGTTTTCCAGTGTATGGAAATTCTAAAGTAGATTTAACAAATGCTGATGACGACAAAGCTATTGAAATGGTGGTTCAGTCAGAAACCAATAGTTTTTTAATTTATCAAATTAATTAAAGAAAATCACTCTTTAAAAGCTGCCTCAAATAAATTTGAAAAATGAAATTTAAGTTTTGTTTTCACCTCTTCTATTGCAACTTGAGTTCCTAGCTCTTTAGCCAAAGATGTAACTCCTTTTCCTTGTATTCCACATGGAATGATCCCTTCAAAATAAGTTAAATCAGTATTTACATTAAAAGCAAAACCATGCATGGTAACCCAACGACTTGCACGCACTCCTAAAGCACATATTTTTCTAGCAAAGGGTGTGTCGACATCCAGCCAAACGCCTGTCTCACCTGAACTTCTACTTCCCTCAATTCCATAATCCTTGAGCGTCATTATGGCCATCTCTTCAAGCAATCGTAAATATTTATGTATATCCGTAAAAAAATTATCTAAGTCTAAAATGGGATAGCCCACGATTTGACCAGGCCCATGAAAAGTTATGTCTCCTCCCCGATTTGTAGTAAAAAATTCAACACCTTTTTTCTTCAATCCGTCTTCATTAAGTAACAAATGCTCTTGTTTTCCACTTTTTCCAAGCGTAAATACTGGAGGATGTTCAACCCACAAAAAATAATTCTTTGTAAGCGCTGGAATTTCATTTTGCCTGTTGGCTCTTTTCACGGTAATAATCTGATTGAATAATGTTTCTTGAATTTCCAAAGCTTTTTGGTAAGGAGTATTTCCTAATTCAATAAGTTCAATCTGTTTGTTTTGAGGTGCCATAAAAAATTAAAAACTTGATTTCCATCGATTTGGATTGTTCAAAATCACCAAAGCAGCGATCACTCCTGGCACCCAGCCACAAAGAGTTAAAAGAAATACAATGATCACCGAGCCACAACCTTGATCAATTACTGAAAGGGGTGGGAAAAAGATGGCCAATAAAACGCGAAAAAATCCCATTGTTAAAGTCTCTTGTGCAAAGATATAAAATTTGATTCCTTAGATTTTTTTAGTCTATGTATCTTTGCAAGAAATTTAGACTTATGGCAAAGCTTTCCGAACAGGAACTTATTCGTAGAGAAAAACTTGATGGACTCAAGAAATTGGGGATTAATCCTTACCCTGCTGCACAATTTCCAGTAAATTTTTATGCTAAAGATTTACCTAAAACCTATGTTGAAGGAAAAGCAGTAGTACTCGCTGGAAGGTTAATGTCAAGAAGGATTCAAGGAAAAGCTAGTTTTGCGGAACTCCTAGATAGTTCAGGCAGAGTTCAAGTCTATTTCAATAGAGACGAAATTTGTATTGGAGAAGACAAAACTTTATACAATGAAGTCTATAAAAAATTATTGGATATTGGCGATATCATTGGTGTAAAAGGGACCTTGTTTACAACCATGGTTGGAGAACAAACAGTTAAAGTTACTGAGTTTACTGTTTTAAACAAGGCATTACGTCCATTACCACTTCCAAAAACAGATGCTGACGGAAATAGTTTTGATGAATTCAATGACCCAGAATTAAGATACCGTCAACGGTATGTGGATTTAATTGTAAATCCCAAAGTAAAAAACACCTTTTTACAACGCTCTAAAATCACTACAGCCATTCGTGATTTTTTAACAGAAAAAGAATATTTAGAAGTCGAGACTCCTATTTTACAGCCTATTCCTGGTGGAGCGACCGCTAGACCCTTTGTAACACATCACAACGCTCTTAACACGCCATTATACCTTCGCATTGCAAACGAGCTGTATTTGAAACGACTTATTGTAGGTGGTTTTGAAGGTGTTTTTGAATTTGCAAAAGACTTCAGAAATGAGGGTATGGATCGCACCCATAATCCCGAATTTACAGTAATGGAATTGTATGTCGCATATAAAGATTATTTCTGGATGATGGAAACGACAGAGGAACTCCTTGAAAAAATAGCAATGGAAGTCCATGGCACACCCGATGTTACTGTAGGGGATCATCAAATTAGTTTTAAATCCCCATACCCACGTGTACCGATTTTACAAGCCATTCATACCCACACAGGATTTGATGTTTCAGGAATGAATGAAGATCAACTTCGTGAAACAGCAAAAAAATTAGGCCTTGAAGTGAATGAAACCATGGGAGAAGGAAAGTTAATCGATGAAATTTTTGGTGAAAAATGTGAACATCATTACATCCAGCCCACATTCATCACTGACTATCCAAAATCAATGAGTCCCTTAACAAAAGAACACCGCTCAAACGCAAAGCTCACAGAGCGATTTGAGTTGATGGTAAATGGAAAAGAATTGGCCAATGCGTATTCTGAGCTAAATGATCCAATAGACCAACGTGAACGTTTTGAAGCCCAACTAAGTTTGAGTGAAAAAGGAGATGATGAGGCTATGTTTATTGATCAAGATTTTCTTAGGGCATTAGAATATGGAATGCCTCCTACTTCTGGCATTGGAATTGGCATCGATCGACTTGTCATGTTAATGACCAATAATAGTTCGATACAGGAGGTGTTATTTTTTCCACAAATGAAACCTGAGCAAAAAGCGGTTTCCCTAACAGAAGAAGAAAAAAACATCATTCAACAAATTAAAAAAAGTGAAACAACTGATTTAATTTCTATTAAAACAGCTGCTGGTTTGAGCAATAAAAAATGGGATATTTCCATTAAAAGCTTAACACAAAAGGAGCTCGTTAAAATCATAAAAAATGACGAAGGCCTTTTTATTGAAATGTTAAAATAATCCCTACCATTAAACTTTTTACCGTCAAATGCATCTAAGAAGAAATAAACATTTATAAAATGAAAAAAATCCCTCTTCTTATTGCCCTTGTATTTTCTTTATTAGGAACCGCACAAGAGCATCACAAAAAATCCGAGCTTAGCAAAGAACAACAAGCCATCCTCCAAACAAAAAAGCTTGAACTAATGCTCGATTTAAGCAAAGAACAATCAAAACAGATTGAACAAGAATTTAAAAACAATAGGAGTCAATTTTCCAAAGCAAAACAAAAAAGAGAAAAATTAAACGCTGAAGATCGTTATGCGTTGAGAGTAGAGCAATTAAATCGTCAAATTGCGATGCAAGCAAAAATGAAAAACATTCTGAATGAGAAACAATATGCAGAATGGAAAAAAATAAAGTCTACTCAAAATCAAAAAGGAAGAAAAAGAGGAGGCCCAATGAAACCCCATATAAAAAAAGGAGGGTCGTAACCCTCCTTAAATTTAAAGCACTAAGAAAAGACTGAAATTATTCAGTCTTTTTTTTATTATTTATTAGAACACTTTGAACTCTGTTCTTCTATTATTTGCATGAAGTGATTCTGAACAATCTACTCCATTTTCACAATCATTCAACAATTTATCTTCACCATATCCTACGGCTATTAATCGTTGTTTGTTGATTCCCTTTGAAATTAAATATTCTACAACGGACTTAGCTCTTCTCTCTGAAAGGCTCATGTTTAATGAATCTGTTCCACGTGAATCGGTATGTGACCCAATTTCAACTAAGATATTTTTATCCGCTTTCATTCTGGCCAAAATATACTCATCAATAATTTTTGTTGATTTTGAGGTAAGTGCTGCACTTCCTAGCGCATAATGAATTGGTAAAAGCTCTCCACGTTCAGGGATAGTACAAGGCACCTCTCTCCATGCTGTAGTTCCTCCTTTTTTCACTAGAATCTTTTTAATAATTTCTGTTGATTCAGCAGGTACTGTAATTTCTTTTGTTGTTTCATCAGTCACTAAAATCTGACGCTCTAAAGTTTGGCTCTTTGAAGGAATTACTTCTTGGCGTGTTTGTGCAGGAGAAACCTCTACTTGTCTTGTGATTAAGTGGTACTTACCTTTAATTTCCTCAGCAGTAGTTTTTTCATTAGCTGCTAATTTCTGAATAGGAATTTCCCGAACCACAGAAGGGTTTTCTACATAATGAAAAATTCTACAGTCTGACTTGTCTATTGAAGGACAGTCAGGATCTTTTTCTCCCTCAACCCAGTTTCCTGTTTGAGGCTTTATTTTAATTGTTTCATAATCTTGAGAAAATTCCGCTGGATGAACAGTTAACTTATGATAATCATCCTTTATCCAAATAGTATCAACAACTGCTTCATAAACCGCAGGTTCGTAAATAAAACGTTTCGATTCATTTCGAATAACAATCTCTTCATATTCTGTTTTATAAACCGCTGGAATAATTTCTAGCTTTTTATACGCTGGATTGATAGTGACAGTAACCGTTTCCTCTTTATATTCATCAGGAACAATACATTTTGCAAAGCATTTGTTTGGATCGGGGTTTTCTGGAAGCGTTTCGAAGTATTCTTGTGCTGATATAAATTGCACACAAAACAGTGCCAAAATGGCTAAGTAATTTTTTTTCATTGGGGGTAAAGATTTGGTTAAAAAAGCTAATCTAAAGAATTAAATGCTCTTTATCACCTTTTTAAACCTCTTAATTGTAAAATCAATATCCTCATAGGAAAGCGCATCATTTAAAAAATAACTCTCAAAGGCACTTGGAGGCAAGTAAATTCCTCCCTCTAACATGCCATGAAAATAATTATTGAACTTCTGATTGTTGCCAGAAGTAGCGGATTTAAAATCAATTACGTTATGCGCCGTAAAATGAAGTGAAATCATAGATCCCACGCGATTGATTTGAAAAGGTATTTTAGTTGTTTTCAAAACAGATTCTAAACCTTCGTGTAAGCACTCAGTTTTTGCAGCAAGTCGATCAAATATTTGAGCATCCGAATGTAAGGCTTGAAGCATCGCAAGACCTGCAGCCATGGCTAGTGGATTTCCACTCAATGTTCCTGCCTGGTAAACAGGTCCTTCAGGTGCTAAGTGTCTCATGATTTCATTTTTTGCAGCAAAAGCACCTACGGGTAAACCCCCACCCAACACTTTTCCAAAAGTGACAATGTCGGCTTTAATTCCAAGAAGTTCCTGCGCTCCTCCTTTGGCTAAACGGAAACCAGTCATTACTTCATCGAAAATAAGTAATGTATTGAACTGATCACATAACGAGCGTAGGCCTTCTAGAAAACCTGGAACAGGCGGTATACACCCCATATTACCCGCGACTGGTTCAATAATAATGGCAGCGATTTCATCTGGATATTCTTTAAATAGTTGAGCTACAGCCTCAAGATTATTAAAGGGTGCTAAAAGGGTATCCATTGCTGTACCCTTGGTCACCCCAGGACTACTTGGACTACCAAAAGTGACCGCTCCGCTCCCTGCTTGGATTAAAAAAGCATCTGAATGTCCATGGTAACATCCTGCAAATTTGATTATTTTCTCCCGTTTTGTTGCACCTCTAGCTAATCTAACTGCGCTCATACAGGCCTCTGTACCTGAATTTACAAAACGAATTTTATCTATATTAGGTACCATAGCAATTGCTAGCTCAGCAATTTGAGTTTCAAGGGCTGTAGGCATCCCAAAAGAAGTCCCCAATTCAGCTCTGGACTTTACCGCTTCAATTACAGGTGCATAGGCATGTCCCAGAATCATGGGGCCCCAACTTGCTATATAGTCAATTAATTTATTACCATCGGCATCATAAAGATAAGCGCCTTTTGCTCGCTCAACAAAAATGGGCGTCCCTCCAACAGCTTTAAAGGCTCGGACAGGAGAATTCACTCCTCCGGGGATTACGTTTTGTGCCGCTTTAAAAAGCGCACTACTTCTTTGGTATTGCATAATTTTATGGCTTTGAAGGAATGCTTAGATTTTGTCCTAAATAAATTGTTTTATCCTTTATGTTGTTCTGTTTAATGATCTGTTCTAAAGAAACTTTATATTTCTTAGAAACAGAATACAGAGTATCTCCTTTTTCAACGGTATGAAATATTATTTCACGCTCTTCTTTTCTTTTGGAACTTGATTTTGCAATTTTTCCTTTTTTAGTATCAAAACGAGCTAAGTCAAATCGTTCAATCAAACTGATTAGCTTTTCTGGATATTTAGGATCCGTAGCATAACCTGCTTTCTTCAAGCCTTTTGCCCAGGATTTATAATCATTGATCTTATAATCAAACAAAAAAGCATAACGCACTCTTTCCACTAAAAAAAGAGAATGATCTCTGTAAGAGGTTGATGGGTTTTTATAAACCCTAAAACACTCCCCTTTTTCATCATCATCATGATACATTCGTTTCCCCTTCCAGTCGGTGTGACATTTTATTCCAAAATGATTATTTCCCTCGGTTGCCAAACGGCCATACCCCAATCCAGATTCTAAAATCCCTTGTGCAATTGTGATACTTGCAGGAATTCCGTATTGATTCATTTCATCTTGAGCAATTGACCCAAACGTTTCAATATAATGTATGATTTTCTCTTGATTGGTTAGGGTTTTTGGAGGTGTTAATGACTTCTTTTCTTCAGCTGGGGTTGTCACTACTTCTTTTTGTTTCGTTTTAGTAGCTGAATCTCGAATTACTACCTTCCTAGATGAGCCACAGGAAAAAATTAAAAATGTGAATCCTAAAAGGGCAATTCGTTGGCATAAGTAAGCCATGGTTTCCCTTTTTTTTGAAGCTGATGATTCATTCCTCTGACTCCTTGCAGTCCTCCTGTGTGAATGATCAAAATCTTCTTGCCCCAATGCCATTTTTTTTGTTTTATAAGATCAAAAATACCAAAAAGCAGCTTTCCAGTGTAAATTGGATCCAACGGAATTTTATATTGTTGATAAAAAGAATTCATAAAGGAGATCAAGACTTCATTCACCTTGGCATAACCTCCAAAAGTATATTGGTCTTCTATGGTCCAATTATGCTTTTGAGTGAATTTGGAAATTTGATTCACCACCCCCGGATTATTCAACGCGTTAAAACCTATTACATTTTGAATGGATGTACTTTTATTAATTAATCCTGCTAGAGTTCCTCCTGTCCCCACACTGGAGCAAATCACATCAAAATTTTCATCATCCTTTTGTAAAATCTCCTCACATCCCTTGACTGCAAGGGATTCTGTTCCTCCCTCGGGAAGAATTCGAATCAATGAATTTTGAAGCTTAATGGATCTTACCAACTCCGATTTTTCTTTTAAATCATAATCTACTCTTGAGACACAATATAATTCCATCCCCTGACTCTTACAATAACTTAACGTAGTACTGTCTTCTATTTTGTTCTGCCACTCCTGTCCCCTAACAATCCCAATTGTTCGGATATTCCCAAATTTACCTGCTGTTGCGACAGCTGTAAGATGATTTGAAAAAGCACCTCCAAAAGTTAAGAGTATCTGACTTTGTGTTGCTTCCAACTCCTTAAAAACATATTTTAACTTACGGAATTTATTCCCAGAGACCACAGGATGTAATAAATCCTCTCGCTTAATAACAATTGAATGCCCCTCAAGCGGTTCAAGCGGATGATTTATACTACTTTTGAAAGATTCAAAAATTTGCATGCCTAAAAATACAGTAAAATGCCGTTAGGTTCATTACCCCCTCTCGAAGAAGGAGACTTTTATTTATCCCCAGAAGGATATAAAGTTTTCACAGAACAATATCATCTTAAAAGAGGCTATTGTTGTAAAAGCAATTGTAGGCATTGTCCCTTTGGATATGATCCAAAGTTGACTTAAAATATTTCGGCACGATTATTGGAAATTTTATACTCTAAATTTAAATTTGATGAAATATACTGTTCTTTTTTCCGCATTGTTTTTTTTAGTCTCTTGTTCTTCTGTTCAGGTCTTTTCAGATCACGATAGTAGCATCGATTTTTCAAAATATAGCACTTTTGCTTATTTCAAATCAGAGATAGATCAAGTTAATATTTCAGATTTAGACAAACGTCGAATTCTAAAAGCCATAGACTCTGAAATGAGTCAAAAAGGAATGTCAAAGTCTGAAACTCCAGATTTACTTATTGGTTTTACGACTAAAGCCAAAGAACAAATTTACGTCAACAATATCAACAACTACAACTGGGGATGGGGATTTAACCCTTGGTTTTGGGGTTCCAATTTTAATTCTGTAAGTACTCGTACTGAGGGAACCTTATATATTAATTTAATTGATGCAACCACCAAACAATTGATCTGGCAAGGAAAAGGAAAAGGAGGAATTCAAGAAAATTATAAAAATAGAGATGAGCGCATTGCGCTTTTTGTACAAAAAATTATTTCAAATTATCCCCCTACTGTAGAATAGCGTTTAAATACAAATTCCTTGAGCTGCATCAAGGGCTTCATTCATTCCCTCATTATTTTTACCCCCTGCTGTGGCATAAAAAGGCTGTCCACCACCACCACCTTGGATAAATTTCCCTAAATCTCTGATAAATGCTGAGGCGTCTTTTCCTTTATCAGCGACTAAAGACTTAGACACATAACAGCTCAATAAGGGTTTTCCAGATTTTACCGATCCTAAAACAAGAATTACATTGTCTAACTGAGAACCTATTTCAAACGATAAATCTTTCATCCCTTGTGGGTCTATATCTACTTCACTGGCGGCGAATTGAATTCCATCTATTGTTTTAATTTTCTGTAACAAATCGTCTTTTAAAATCTGGGTTTTTAATTTTGATAAAACACTCAGTTCCTTTTTGAGAGCAGTATTTTCTGACTGCAGCGATTGAATCGCTTTTAGCGGATCTTGAGCTTGTTTCAGCAATTCATTTACATTTTCAAGCAATGAAGTTTGCTCTTCAAAATATTTTTTTGCTGCATCTCCAGTGATGGCTTCAATACGTCTAATTCCTGAAGCCACTGCGCTTTCTGACGTGATTTTAAAATGCCAAATTACAGCTGTATTTGCAACATGAGTACCTCCACATAATTCAATAGATTGTCCAAAACGGATGGTGCGTACCGTATCTCCATATTTTTCTCCAAACAAAGCCATAGCACCTTCTTTTATAGCGCTATTATAGGGTGTATTTCTTCCTTCCTCCAAAGGAATGCCCTCCTGTATTCGAGCGTTTACAAATTGCTCTACTGCCTTAAGCTCTTCTGCGGTTACTTTAGCAAAGTGTGAAAAATCAAAACGGAACATCCCTGAATGCACCATAGACCCTTTTTGTTCAACATGATTTCCCAATACCGAGCGCAATGCTTGATGCATCAAGTGGGTTGCTGTATGATTACTTGAAGACCGTTGTCTTTGCTTCGGGTCAACAACTGCAGTAAAGGTAGACTCAAGTTTTGAAGGAATACTTTTGGTTTGATGTACAATTAGATTGTTTTCTTTTTTAGTATCTAAAACATAAAAAATATCACCATTGCTTGCCTCCAAATAACCTTTATCCCCTACTTGGCCTCCTCCTTCTGGATAAAAGGGGGTTAAATTAAAAACCAACTGATAAAAATCTCCTTCTTTGGCAGTAGTCATCTTTCGATAGCGTGTTATTTTAACTTTAACACTCAAGTGATCGTAACCAACAAACTCTTCTACATTATCTTCTTGAAGAATAACCCAATCTCCTGCTTTAGATGCTGCAGCAGCTCTGGAGCGTTTTTTTTGAACTTCCATTGCTTTTTGAAAGCCTTCCTCATCAACGCTAAACCCCTTTTCACCGGCAATTAGCGCAGTTAAATCAAAAGGAAATCCAAATGTATCATATAATTCAAAAACTTTGCTCCCGTCAATTTTTTTTGATTTAGAATTGGTCATTAAAGATTCTAACAAAACCAATCCTTGATCTAGTGTTTTTAAGAAGGAGTTCTCTTCCTCTCTTATAACATTAAAGGCTAATTGTTGTTCTCTTATTAACTCAGGAAAAGCGGTTCCCATTTGTTGGGAAAGTGTATTCACCAATAGGTGAATGAAAGGTTCTTTCTGATTTAGAAAAGTAAATCCATAGCGTATAGCACGTCTTAAAATCCTTCTTATCACATACCCTGCTCCATTATTACTGGGCAACTGCCCGTCTGCGATGGCAAAATAGACCGTTCGTATGTGATCTGCAATGACTCGAATGGCTCTATCAGTGTCTTGCTTTTCTCCATAAGTCGATTTTGTGAGCGTTTCTATTTCTCTTATTAAAGGTGTAAATACGTCAGTATCATAATTAGACGTTGTGTTTTGAAGCACCATACATAAACGTTCAAATCCCATTCCTGTATCAATATGTTTCTCGGGAAGTTTTTCTAGGCTACCGTTTGCTTTTCTGTTAAATTCTATAAAGACTAAATTCCAAACCTCAATTACTTGTGGGTGATCTTGGTTCACCAATTCCGCTCCTGAAACTTTTGCTTTTTCTTCCTCCGAACGAATATCTACGTGAATTTCCGAACAGGGGCCGCAGGGGCCTTGATCTCCCATTTCCCAGAAATTATCTTGTTTATTTCCTAACAGAATACGTTCTTCTGGAAGTATTGCTTTCCAAAAATCAAATGCCTCATTATCCTTTTCAATTCCTTCTTCTGGGGCACCCTCAAATATGGTTACATAAAGTTTATTGGGGTCAATTTTATAAACCTCTGTAAGTAATTCCCAAGCCCATTCAATCGCTTCCTTTTTAAAATAATCTCCGAAACTCCAGTTCCCAAGCATTTCAAAGAAAGTATGATGGTACGTATCTATACCAACTTCTTCAAGATCATTATGTTTTCCTGAAACACGCAAACACTTTTGAGTATCCGTAACTCGTTTAGAGCTTGGCACTGCATTTCCCAGAAAATATTCCTTAAAAGGGTTCATTCCTGCATTTGTGAACATCAGGGTGGGGTCATTTTTTATGACCATGGGTGCAGAGGGTACTACCTTATGCTTTTTGGATTCAAAAAAATCTAAAAATTGTTGTCTTACTTCAAAGGACTTCATGTCAAACTTTATTTAAAATAGTTATTGCATACATATTTAGTGCAACTGAGTTCAAAAAAATACTATTAGATTGAATTTTTGTATCTTTGTCTAACGTTTTTGTATTTGTTAGTGCAAAAGAAATGAAAATTTACAATACTTTATGAGTAAAGTTAAATACTATTACGATCCTGAGACGCTTTCTTATCGTCCTATCGGTGTAACTAACAAAAATCGCATTTCTAATTTCGTATTATTCATACTTTCTTCTTTTTTACTTGGTCTTTTTTCATTATTAATTTTACTTAATTCAGACTGGATAAATACTCCTGCTGAAATTGCTCAAAAAAGATTAATACAAAACTATGAATTACAATTCGACATATTAAATAAAAAGTTAACACAAATAGAATCTGTTGTTGATAATATTGAAGAACGAGATAATAATTTATATCGTGTTTACTTTGAAGCGAGTCCAATTCCTGAAGCGCAACGCCGTGCTGGTTTTGGAGGGGTAAATCGGTATAAAGATTTAGAGGGATATGACAACTCTGAATTAATAATCAATACCTCAAAACGCCTAGATATACTCTCTAAACAAACGGTTGTTCAATCTAGATCATTAGATGAGATTGAGCGTCTTGCATCCAACAAAGCAGCTTTATTAGAGGCAATTCCTTCTATTCAGCCCATTAAAAATAAAGACCTTACGCGTATGGCTTCTGGTTATGGATATCGAAATGATCCTTTTACTAAAAAGCGTCGTTTTCATTGGGGTATGGATTTTACTGCAAAAAAAGGCGTTCCAGTATATGCTACAGGGAATGGTGTTGTAAAAAGAGCAGACAATCGTGCCTCAGGGTATGGAAACCACATCCGAATTGATCACGGTTTTGGATATGTAAGCTTGTATGCTCATTTAAGTAAATACAATGTTAGAAGAGGGCAAAAAGTGAAGCGTGGAGACCTTATAGGTTACGTTGGAAACACAGGACGCTCTTCTGGACCTCATTTACACTACGAGATTTTTAAAGATAAAAAACGTATCAATCCATTGAATTTCTACTACGGAAATCTATCTCAAAAAGAATTTGATGTACTGGTAACTCAAGCCAAGCAAGAAAACCAATCCATGGATTAAGATGCATGTAAACCTTCCCGAAAAACGGTATTATTCTATTGGTGAGGTTGCAAAAGCATTTGATGTTAAACCCTCACTTCTCCGTTTTTGGGAAAAAGAATTTGAAGAAATTCAACCTAAAAAAAAACAAAGCGGCACTCGAAAGTACACTCCTGAGAATGTCTTAACCATTCAGTTTATCTATCACTTAGTAAAAGAAAAAGGACTAACGCTACAAGGAGCTAAAAAACAACTACGCCTCAAAACGAAAGAAAATCCTAAGGAGGAAATTCTAGCCAAGCTTGAAAATATTAAGGCAGCACTAAAGCTGCTGAGAGAAAAACTATAGTCTTATTTTTTTCTGAAGAAAATCTGAATTGGTATTCCTGTAAAGTCATACTCCTCACGTAATTTGTTTTCTAAAAATCGACGGTAAGGATCTTTTACATACTGTGGGAGGTTACAGAAAAACGCAAACTGTGGGTGAGGTGTGGGGAGCTGCGTACAAAATTTAATTTTTACATATTTACCTTTATAGGCTGGGGGGGGTGTTTTTTCAATAATAGGAAGCATGGTGTTGTTAAAAGCTTTTGTAGGTATTCTTCTAGAACGACTTTTATATACCTCAACAGCCGTTTCTACAGCCTTAAAAATCCGTTGTTTAGAGATTGACGAAATAAAAACAATTGGAACGTCTGTAAAAGGTGCAATTTCTTCACGAATTTTAGCTTCATAGGCTTTCGAAGCATTGGTATCTTTATCAACTAAATCCCACTTATTGACCAGAATAACAATTCCCTTATTGTTTCTATGTGCCAACCAAAATATATTTTGAACCTGCCCATCAAATCCACGTGTGCCATCTACAACTAGCAGGCAAACATCACAATATTCTATTGCCCTTACTGAACGCATTACAGAATAAAACTCAATGTCTTCTTTAACTTTAGCTTTTCTTCTTATTCCAGCCGTGTCTACCAGGTTAAAATCAAATCCAAAACGATTGTATTGTGTATCAATACTGTCGCGTGTTGTTCCTGCAATATCCGTTACGATATAACGGTCTTTACCTATTAATGAATTGATAAATGATGATTTTCCAGCATTGGGTCTTCCAACAACTGCAAAACGTGGCAGAGGATCTTCTTCTCTTTCTTCCTCTTCTGGTAATTTTTTGACTATGTCATCCAATAATTCACCGCTACCCCCACCATTGACACTAGAAATACAATAAAATTGCTCAAAACCAAGAGAATAAAATTCAAGGGTAGACTCAAGGCGCTGCGCATTATCAACTTTATTAATTGCTAAAAAAATAGGCTTTTGTGAACGACGCAATAGGTCAGCAATAACCTCGTCCATTCCGGTTACACCATCCATAACGTCCACCATAAAAACAATAACATCAGCTTCTTCAATAGCTAAATTGACTTGCTTATCAATTTCTTTTTGAAAAATATCATCACTTCCTTCAACATATCCTCCCGTATCAATGAGTGTAAAGTTGCGTCCATTCCAATCGGACTTACCATAATGACGATCACGCGTAACACCACTAATAGAATCAACAATCGCTTCGCGCTTTTGAATCATTCGATTAAAAAAAGTGGATTTTCCGACGTTGGGACGTCCAACAATGGCTACAATACTACTCATGATTTGAATTTGACTGCAAAAGTAAACTATTTAAATGGATCCTTTTTCTAAGTTTTAAAATGAATAGAAGAAGGTGTTGCACAATGTCGGTTTAATTTGTAGATTTGCCGTTCATATCGCGAGGTAGAGCAGTGGTAGCTCGTCGGGCTCATAACCCGAAGGTCGCAGGTTCGAGTCCTGCCCTCGCTACTAAAACAATAAAACGGTTATACTTTTATAAAGTGTAGCCGTTTTTTTATATTTACATCTAATTTTTAATTGAATGATTTATTATTCTAAAGTA
>JABGUL010000010.1 GCA_018646605.1 Flavobacteriaceae bacterium | reverse complement strand
TCTTCAGTAAGTTCTAAAATACACTTTACCAAGAATGAAACTAGCTACGAATGAAGTAACTAAAAACCATCTTAGTTAATTCAAAAAAGGTTTTTAGTCCTTAATGAATTAAAAACAATTAGTTTTGCAATTCACAAATAATAATAATGTAATGAGTATAGGAACAGTAAAATTTTTTAATAACGCCAAAGGTTTTGGTTTTATAACACCTGATTCAGGAGAAAAAGATGTATTTGTACATTCTAATAATTTAGTTGATAACATCACTGAAGGAGACAAAGTAAGTTATGACTTAGAATCAACTGATAAAGGTCCTAGCGCCATTAATGTCAGAGTTGAATAATTATTTTTTTAATGCTTTATATCAAACCTTTTAGATGATTCTAAAGGGTTTTTTTATATAATTGACATATCTTCTTCGGTAAGTTCTGTAATATACTTTACCAAGAATGAAATGAACTGACCTAAGACTTGTTTATCAACTTAAAATTAGGTTAATTCATTACTTTGACGGAAATTAAAATGGAAGAAAAAATAAAGTTAATTTGGGATTTCAGAGGTCCAAACGCTGCGCCAACTGCAGCACATCATAAAATCCATCTAAAGGAATTTTGTGAAAAAGAAAATTATCTAGAATTAGAAATTGGTACTTCCCTTATTTCGGAAATGCACAGCACAGCATATATTTTGGTTTCAAAAAGCCTTATGATTGTGTTTAGAGACCTACTTAGACCACATAGGGGAGAAAAAGTATCTTAAAATTAGCCCATATGAAGTCGCTTTCAAAAACAAAGGCCAATACGCTTAAAATTATTATTTTATCTACCGTAACAATGGTGCTATTCAGTTGTGGTAGCCATCCTAAAAACTATGAAAACGCATTGGATTTTGCCATTTCAAGCCCCTCAAAAAAAATTAAGAGGGTCATGGATAACCTGGAGGCCCACGAGCTACAAATTTTATTTACTACTGTTGAAAGAGATAAAAGAGACGCCATAAAATTTCATGAGTATTCATTTCAATTAGACTCCCTCCATTATTTTTACCCTGCTAGTACAGTGAAATTTCCTATAGCATTATTATCTCTTGAAAAACTCTCCAGCCTAAACAGGTCTCATTTGGACAATTATCAGGTGGAAGAAGATTCTGTTACTTATAGTTTTGCCAACACTATCAATGAAATATTCGCGGTAAGTGATAATGAAGCTAACAATAGGCTTTTTGAGTTTTTAGGGAGTGATTATATCAATAGCAAGCTTAAAAGTAAAGGTATTCACCCAGTAAGAATATCACATAGACTATCTACTTCAGATGCGGCTAATCCAAATACTAAGAAAATAGAAGTCCTTTCCAAGGGATTAGAGTTAGTTAACATTCAGCCTAACATCAATAGCAATCCCAAGCCTTTAAACCTCAGTCACCTCAATAAAGGAATTGGATATGTTCAAAATGGATTTACAATATACACTCCTTTTGATTTTTCTTATAAAAATTACTTTTCACTTCGGGCACAACACGAAATGATAAAAAGAGTCATTTTCCCTGAAGCTTTCAAAGAATCAGAGCGCTTTAATATATCCGAAGAAAAAAGGACCTTTTTACTAGAATCAATGCACAAACTTCCAAGGGAACAAGGCTATAATCCAAAAATCTATTACGATAGTTATGGAAAATTTCTATGGTTTGGAGATACTAAAAAACAAATACCGAACCACATAAAAATATATAACAAAGTAGGATATGCCTTCGGAACGCTGACAGATTGCGCTTATATAGAAGACCATAAAAACAAGCTGTCTTATTTTATAACCGCCACTGTTTTAGTAAATAAAAACGGAGTGTTTAATGATAATAACTACGAGTATGATAGTTTAGGAATCCCTTTTCTAGCTGCTTTAGGCAGAGAGATCCATAGGTTTGAAAAATACAAAAAAAGAAAGTTTTAGACTTTTTAGTGTCAACAGTATTTATTGGGATAACAATTCTTTCATATTTTGGTATATGAACGTATTTTTTTACCCTTAGACCATGCTACTGAGGCTCACAAAATGACAATTACAGGTGATGTTGTTGCAGCAGTAAAAGGTGTAATGACTGTTGTATAATTAAAGTAATCTATCAATACAATTAACCCCCCAAGTGGAGGGCTTTTCTTTTATACCAAAGGCATATCTTCATTAAGTTCTACAATATACTTTACAAAGAGTGAAACAAGCTGCTAATGAAGTAAGTCAACAGTTGTCTATGTATGTTCAGTAAGTTCAAGGATTTGTAGATGTTAAATAATATTTATAGTTTAGGTTATTATTAACCATAAATCAATTAAAATGAAAAAAGTACTATTTCTATTATTTTTACCTATAATGACTTTTGGTCAAGTTGCTGTAGCAGATTTTGTACATCTTGAAAAAGATGCTGATAATGACTATCATACACTTGAGCAAATTTGGGAACCTTTTCATCTTCAAGAAATAAAAGAAGGAAAGAAGGTGGGTTGGGCTGTTTGGAAATTCGATAAGACTCCAGAAATGGACAAAGCCCCCGATTATTTAGTTTTCAATTTTTTTAAGGATGAAAACCAATTAAAATCATATCAAGATAATTTTGATTGGGAGATGGCAAGAAAAAAAATTGAATCTTTAAATAAAAGAAAGTTTTCAAAGGCAACATTAAGAAATATTTTCAATAAAAAAATTAAAAATGAAGTACGCCAATACACAATTAAACTAATTGACCAAACTGTTCGTGCTGGTGGAGAGGTTAAGATTGGAGATAAGCTTTCATTTGGAGCAATGAAACAATTAAATGATGACTATGAAAATTATGAGTTGAATGTTTTTATGCCTATGTGGGAAAAACAACTTTTAAATGGAAAAATAAAACAGTGGTCGTTTACCAAAGTAATTAATAAAAATGAAGTTGCATTAGATAAAACTCATATGACTTTTATCATTAATAATAATGCTAATCCAAATGATGTTGAATTTATTTCTTCAAATAAATGGTTAAATGATAAAATCATTGAGCACGGTTTAAACTCAAGAGAATTTGTTAGTGCTGAAGCTACTCTTATTTACACGTCATACTAGTAATTAATATTTATTTTCTTAAACCCTCCTGAGCGGAGGGTTTTTTTAAAAGGTCTAAAGAGTTAGAGATAGACTAAGCCGCAGAATTCATCTTTTCTTTTTGGGGAAGCGTTCGTATAATGATATATTACCTTAACCCCAGGCACATCTTCAATAAGTTATTCCAAGAATGAAACAAACCACTAATGAAGTAAGTGAAGACTTGCCTTTGTGATAGATTGGTTTATTTATTAATGGTATATTGAACTATCTTAAAAAGAATTTAATGAAAAAGTTACTTCTTGTTTTACTGTTTATTCCACTTGTGTCTTTTGGGCAATCTTTTGAATTAACCAATGGACAAAGTATGTGTATGATTGGAAAAGGCAAGGGACAAGATGCAACTATCAATCCTTACGTTGATGAAGATTATTCATATGCCTTAATAGAAAATATTGGTACTATTGAATTTCAGATTAGATTAGAATCAATTGAAAAAGACGTAAAGCAGTTTTCAATAAAACCCAGAGATAAGGTTGTCATTAAGCTGCACAGAGATAACATTTTATACCTTGATGCTTTAACACTTGAAAAAGCAGAGGCAAAGATAAAGTATACTATAGATGAGAATGAGCTTCCTCCTCCACCACCACCTATTCAAATTCCCGAACCACCAGTATATCATCTTCAGTAAGTTCTGGGATTACAATATACGTTGCCAAGCATGAAACAAACTACTAATGAAGTAAGTGAAGACTTGCCTTTGTTTGTTCAGTAGGTTCAGGAAGAAAAACACGGAGTAGAGATATTATAGATTTTTCATATTAGTAGCTTATTAACCATAAATCAATTAAAAATGAAGTCTCTTTTTAAGCGATCGCTCCTAGAGTGAATTATACTCAACAGTATGTTTATTCTTTAGGTAAACTTTTATTTAAAAACTAGTTGGCATTAAGTAGAAGTTAAAAGATAAACTCAAGAGGGATTTATATGTTTTTAGAACTTAACTTGATGGACTTTAGTTGATTTTTTTCATTTACAGAAACAGTCCAAACAACAAAAACCTCGTCATTAAATATTTCTAATTGAGGGACTCCTGTATTTCTTCCACCGTCAATCTGAGAAATTGTAATTGGTGCTGATACGTTTCCGTCTATTGAAACCTTTTTTATCCTTAAATAGGTTCCAACATCATCTACTTCAATATAACTTACGAGCACCTCTTGGTCGTTTAAGAAAGCAACATCTACTCTACCGATAGCATCATTATCGTTAATTTTAATTGGAGAACCAAAAGAAGCTCCATTAGACTTTGAAAAAGAAAGGTTTACGGTTGGCTTTTGGTTAGAAACTGTAAACCAACTCACAGCTAAATTATTTGAATTATAGGCAACTTTGGGACCATTTACAGGACATCCATTTATTATCCATCCATCGTTATGAACAGACGCAGGAGTCTCCCAAACACCATTTATTTTTCGGGCAATATAAATGTCTCGCACCTCTTTGTTACTTCGGTCTCTATAAACAACTACGGGTCCGTTATTAGTCACTGCTATTGAGGTCTGACAGCAATCGCAAGTCGCTGAATCAAGTTCACTTTCATTTGTAACATCTCCAACACTGGTGATTTCTGCAAATCGTATGGTCATTGGTTTATGATGTCCATCGAGCCCTTGATCTACTGTATTTCTTCCGTCCAGCCAGGTAATAAAAAAGCCGTTGTTATTGTTTGGAATTATACTTACAAAACCATGCTCAGCTTTAACATCATCAGTATGCAAAATAAAATCTTCTTTTATTTTCTCTCCAGATAATTTTTGGAGACTCAAAACAACATCATAGGTATAGGTTCCAGAGGCGGATTTCTTTAGATAACTTGATAGAATCAAATCCCCGTTAATTGCGTGAGCTGGGAAATCAGCCCAATTAACAAACCAGTCAGAGCCAGTCGCTATTGTTTGGGGATTAATCCATTTTCCTTCTTTGAATTGACTGAAATTTAAAGCAGCATTCTTTTCTCCATTAGAGGATATCCATGACAATGACAGAGAACCGTTTTTAGAAACTAAACTAGGCTGCGCATTACTATTCTCATATAAAAAAGGAATTTCTTCAATTACTATATCTTTTGAGGCACAAGAAACAATCATCAGGAAAGATAAAAGGATAGTGAGCACCTTCATATTATAATAGTTTTAATTTATTAATTGTTTGTTCAGAATCCCAAGCAATTGTTCCAACAATTGTTTCAACTTTTCTTCCATTCTCATCAAAAATATACGATGTTGGTAACGAATAAATTCCAAGTGATTCATTAGACTTAAGAGATTTCAAAAAGGTGAAGTCAAAATTTTTATTGTTTTTGAACGCAGATATTTTAGAAATTGTTTCGTCAGAAACTAATAAAAAAGTGTAGTTATGGTTTTCTAATATTTCTTCAGCCCTTTTGAGCCCAGGCATCTCCTTTATACAAGGTCCGCACCAGGTTGCCCAGTAATTAATAACTATTTTCTTTCCTTTATAAGCGGTCAAATCTACTTTAGTATCATTTAAATCTACAAATGAAGTTTTGAGCTGTATGGATTCTAAATCAGAAACGGTCTTGTTTTTCGTACCTCCCGGATTACAACCCAAGAATAAAACAAGACAAAATAAGGAAAGAACTATTTTTTTCAACTTTCTGATTTTAAGATTTAAATGTAATGAAAAACCAATTTAATTAAATACTAAAGCCATTATTATTCTAAAAAAGCATTTTAAAAAAATAACAAAACAATCAAAAAACATAATAACAAATCATTTAGAATTCTTAAAAAAGTATAATTACCTTTTTCTTGGAGTTTAGAGGTAATTAATTCAAGCAATATTCTTAAAACCCCCAATACTTAAAAAGCACACTTTTTAATATTATATCTATTTGAAGACCACAAACTGCGTTCCTTTTCATAGAAAACAATAAATTTATATTATTAAAACAAAGATTCATTTTTTATGACCGATACCAAACTAATTTTCCCAAAGAAATTGATGGCTTGTTGGCATCCAGTGGGATACAGTTATGAAATTAAAAAAGACACTCCTTTTGGGACTTTTCTTTTGGATCAAGCCTTGGTATTATGGAGGACCTCCGACGGTACTGTTCATGCTATGAGGGATCTATGTATTCATCGAGGTACTGCTTTATCTTTAGGGTGGATAAAAAATGATTGTTTGGTTTGTCCCTATCACGCTTGGGAGTATGATAAAAAGGGAGCTTGCGTTCACATTCCACAGGCCCCAGATGTTGAAATTCCCAAAAAGGCAAAGACCCCTACTTACCATTGTCAAGAAAAATATGGATTGGTTTGGGTTTCTCTAGAGACACCGTTATATCCGCTTCCTGAAATTCCAGAATTCGGTAACAGCGATTGGAAACATGTAAATACAGGACCTTTTGATTGGAAAAGTTCTAGCTCAAGACAACTAGAAAATTTTACAGATTTTGGACATTTTCCATGGGTACATCCCGGATTGCTTGGAGATCCTGAGCGGCCTGAAGTACCTGACTGTAAAGTGGTTTTAAAAGAGACCGTATTGCACTATGATATTGTTAGACCGGAGGCAACCAACACAGATGATTTTCCAGTATTTGCTAATGATGCTATTGTAAAGCCAGAGCGGAGAAGTGTTTATGAACTTCATCTTCCCTACACCATAGTACTTCGTTTAGGATGGGGCGGACCCAAAGGGATGCTTTATCTTTTTGTTTCTCAACCCATTTCACAGAACGAATCTAGAGGGTATTGCATCATTGGGAGAAATTATAACTTGGAAGAACCCGACACTATTTTACAAGACTTTGAAAAAGTAATCTTTGACCAAGACAAGCGCATTGTAGAGTCTCAGCGCCCTCGTCAAGTCCCTTTTGACTTGGCGGAAGAGTTACACTTGAAATTTGACACGGTTGCTATGAATTATCGACGAGCGATGAAACGGCATAATTTAGACTATTAACTTTTAAACTTTTAAACCTTTGAGACAATTATATCTATTATTGGCCTTGCTGTTTTCTGTATTTTTTACGTTTGGACAACAACAAAAGACACTTATTAAAAATGTTAATCTTTGGGACGGAACGAGTAAAAAACTTCAGGAGGGGATGGACCTTTTGATTACAGATAATTTGATAACAGAAATTGCTAAAAATATTGTTGAGGCAAAAGCCGATCTTATCATAGACGGTAATGGAAAAATAATGATTCCAGGTCTGATTGACGCTCATGTTCATTTAGCATCAACCATGAGTTCTTCAAAAATTAGAAACGATATGGACTGGATGTATACCGCAATGCGTGCTGCAAAATCAGCAGAGAATTTTCTAATGCTTGGCTTTACAACCGTACGCGATTTAGGTGGTCCTTCATTTGGAATCAAAAAAGCAGTAGACGAAGACCTTTATCCTGGCCCTCGTATTTATCCATCGGGAGCATATATTAGTCAAACCTCTGGCCATGGAGACGGCCGAAATCCCAACGAACCAAGTACTCATTGGTCTGGAGGACCAATGCACCCTTCAGATGCTATGGGATGGTCTTTTGTTGTTGACGGAGTTTCTGAAGTTCTAAAAGCGTCACGTGAAAATTTGCGCAAAGGTGCTACACAGCTTAAAGTAATGGCAGGAGGAGGTATAGACTCTAAATTTGACCCCATTCATTCGATTCAATTTACGGTTGCAGAGATGGAGGCTGCAGTGCAAGCGGCAGCGGATTGGGACACCTATGTTGCGGTTCATATTTATAATGCAAAAGGAGCTATTCGCGCGCTCAATGCTGGAGTAAAATGTTTGGATCACGGGCATCTAATCAACGAAGAAGTCATAAAATTGCTAAAGGAAAAAGATGCTTGGCTTGTTCCCCAAACATTTTGGACAACAGCACCACCCGATTTTTGGGCTCCTGGCCTGGGGACTATTCCTCCTGAACTTGATTTGAAAATAAAACCTGTTTTAGCAGGAACGGTAAATGCCATGAACTTGGCAAAGAAGTATGCTGTGAACATTGGGTTTGGATCTGATGCCTATGGTAATTTAGGGTTTGAAAAACTAGCTTTAACAGAATTTACCGCACGAACACAGTGGTTTACACCTATCGAAATCTTAAAACAAGCTACTTCAGAAAACGCTAAGTTGTTAGGGTTATCGGGACAAACAAATCCCTACCGTGAAGGGAAATTGGGGGTTATTGAAGTGGGTTCTTATGCAGATCTCTTGATTTATCAGGGCAATCCATTAAAAAACCTTGATGTTATTGTTAAACCCAAGGAAAACTTGAAACTGATTATGAAGGACGGAAAGCTTTTTAAAAATGAACTTTCCTTTTCAACAAACTCTAATAATTAATATTTAAAGTAAGAAACAACTATTCGTTTAGAATTGTATTTACTTCTTCTTGAAATTCAAAGTTAAACTGATGTGAACTGTTTTTCCACATTATTGCAACATATTGATCTTTCAATAGAGACTTTATAATTCGCCTGTAGGCCAACCATACATTTTCTTCAAAAAGACCAATTCTGTATTGATAAAATGAATTGTCAAAATCTCTAAAATTAAATGTTTGAAATTCATTTACTTGGTAGGCTTCATAGTCATCAAGGGGAATGTTTTTTTTAATTTTATAAAGCGCCTTAGTGATTACATCCTCGTCCATTTGGACTTTGTAGACCTCCATATCCGTTTCATTTAAGGCCTGTCGTATGGTAGCTTTAGCAAGTTGATTACTTTGCTTTACTTCCAAAGCAAGAAAAATTAGAGAAAGGACAATTGCAAAAACGCTTATTATTTCAATAATATTTCTGAATTTACTATTCATTTTATTTTAAAATTTAGTTCATGTTAATGTATTGAAAAAAATAGACATGAAAAAGAAGTTGATAGTAGTGAAGAAATTAAAAACCCTCCATTTGGAGGGTTTTTAATTGAATGAAAATAAGGATTACTTTATTTAATCTCTTTTAACGCATTTGTAATTAAAGTATTCAAATGATTTTTATGTGCAATGCTGGCAATATTTCCTTTAGGATTTTTTGTAAGTTTTGCAATTTTATTTAGGTTATAAATAGCTAAAGACTTTGCAGGAACTTTGAATCTTGAGTTTGATTTCCCAACCACCATCTCAATCAAACGGCCCACGTAAACAGCTTGTAAATTTTGGCGGAAAGTATTTACATTTCCTTTAATATCTGCTTTGAATAAAGCATCATTCATGTCCGTCATAAATGCATCCAAATGGTATTGGTTTCCATACAATTCAGAGTCCATAATTCGCTGTAAGGTATTAGGATGCAAAAGGTGAGACAAAACGCGTGTTTGATAACCCAAAATTCTATCATGGATTTTTGGATCTTCAGGACCACTGAAAAAATCAAACCCACGACGCTGTTTTGCTAACGAATTATATATACTACTTGAAGCGGCAAAAGCATTTGGTGCAAACACATAATTTTCAATTGCTTTTAATGCTCTTTTCTGATCACGTAAACTTACTGGAGTATAAGGTACAGAACCTCCCTTTTGACCAATAGTAGAACGGTCTACATAAACCCCACCAACAAACCTTGAAAGCACATCACCCGCACGAGCTGATTGCGCGTTTAGTGTATAATATGCTCTTCTTAAATCTTCATAATTTTCACCATTTTCGCTCATTTTGGTTTTAATTTCTTTCATTGCTGCATTGACCAATGTAAAGCGATCAATAGAATAGGATATTTGGTCACTTGACAAGTCACCTGTCATTACCCTAGGATCAATTCCTTTTCCTGGAGAGCGCATATCATCCGCATCATTTCCAAAAATTAGCTTAGGTTCAGTGGAGCGAGCAAGTAAATCACTAAGCTCCTTCTCGTCTTTAAACGGAGTGTAACCAAACTGAATGGCCCAAATATCATAGGGCCCAACCGCCATATCAAAATATTGTCCTTGTTTTTCTTTATCTAAAGTAAGGTTGATTCCTGCATAATCCATTACAGAGCCTGTCAATGCTTTTCCTGCAATAAAAGAGGCGTCAGCCAATTGACTTGGAGTATAAATTACACTTGCTTTCATGTTGTGATTGAGACCTAAGGTATGGCCCACTTCATGCATGATAAGGGATTTCATCCCTTCATCAATAATCTGTTTTAAATCAGAAGCTGAAGCTCCAGAAACCTGTGCTAAAGTCTTTCCAAACAACATATTTTCATGCATTATATGTCCCATCGAACAAAATAATTGGGACTCTTGTGTTGTGTTAAATTCTATTTCCTCTTGAGTTTCAAGAGCCATATTTGCACTGGCCGAGGCAAATAATTTATCATAAAAAACTCTGTTGGTAAAATGAACAAACTCTAGCATGATGTCAGCGCCGATGATTTCTCCTGTACGTGGATTTGTCATACTCGGGCCATAGCCACCAAAAGGAGGGTTTGGAGAGGAGGTCCAACGCAGAACATTGAAACGAACGTCTCCTGCATCCCAATCTGCATCATCTGGCTGAACTTTTACTTCCATAGCATTTTTAAATCCAGCTTTTTCGAAGGCTTCATTCCAAGCCAAAACACCCTCTTTTATAGTTTCTCTCCATTCCAAAGGAGTACTGTTTTCGATCCACCAAGTAATTGGTTTTACAGGCTCTGAAATCGCAAGACTAGGGTCTTTTTTTACTAATCTCCAGCGGTGTACTAAATCTCTATAATTAGTTGTTTCCTCGGAGGTCATATTATTAACCTGAGTTGTAAAATAACCTACTTTTGGGTCATCGTAGTGCGGAGTATAACCCGCTTCAGGCATATTTAAAAAGGTATGAAAAACTTTAATAGAAACATTACGACCGTCTTTTATAGCATTAGAACCACCATTTAATACAGATGGGTTTTTGTAAACATATTCTGTTTTGATGTTTGTGTTTTCTGGATAGTTCTTTATGGACTCGATTTTCGATTTACTCTTATCAAAACTTCCCAGACTAAAAGCCATGGGAGAAGCTCCAGGTCTTTTTGGGTATTTAATTCGAGTTAATGTTTCTGAAAGAAAAAGGTCATTTGCATCAATTAAATAGAGCCCTTCTTCTTTATCATGAAATAAAACTTTATTACTTGTAATCACCGCATCTGATGTGTTTGCGCCTTCAGACCTTGCAAGTGGGTTTTCAGGGTCAAAGTAAAAATTAGTGTTGGGGGCCACAATTTCTATTTTATTAAAAAACTTTTTAATATTAATAATTGTAGATCCTCTATATGAACCTCTATAAGTTCCTGCTTCCGTTACTCCATCAGCGATTTGCGCGAAATAAATAAAATCTTTGTTGAGCTGATCTTCTTTTAAAACCATTTTAACGTCCCCTGTTAGGGTGTCTTGATAAATGGTAAAGAGGCCTTCTATTTTCGCACTTGACTCAGTGAGATCTGTAATGGTTTTTTCTTCTTTTTTATCGGAATCCTCCTTTTTCTTGTCTTGAGCAAGAACTAAATTTGAGAACATAAGAACGAATACTAAAAGCGTTTTTTTCATTTTGAATTATTTTTTAGATAGGTAAAACTATAAGAAAATTTTAAAAGAAAAGAATTCCTTTTAATTTGTAGGGAGATTTAGGGTCAACTATTCAGATTTTCAACTCTTTTAGTTTAAAAACAATACCTTTAAATTAAATTGCATATATGAAATCCATCTGTTTAATTTTCTTTTTCTCTCCAATAGTTTTATTGGGACAAAATATAATTCCTCTTTCTGAAGACGTTAAAAAAGAATATTTTGAAAGCGGCGCTTTAAAGTTCGAAAAGAATTTTAAAAATAAGGTACAGCATGGGAAAACTGTATTTTATTTTGAAAATGGGAATAGACGAATTGAACGGAATTTTAAAGAAGGTAAAATGCACGGCAAAGAGTTTTGGTACTTTCAAAACGGTCAAATAGGATGGGAGCAAAATTACGATAATGGAGTTCCTGAAGGGAAATGGATTTATTATTCTTCAGATGGAATCAAGCAAGCTGAAAAAGTATTTAAAGAGGGTAAAGAAGTTTCATATAGTGTTTTAGGGGAAAAAATAAGGGCAGACTAATTCATTAAAAGAATTTCTTCTTTAATCATCTGTTGAAGGGTTTGATTTGTCTCAATCGCCTCTTTTACAAAAGTGTTATAAGAGCTTTTAACATATATCATGTTTTGCAACTGCCCTCTGAAATAAGAGTCTTTTTTAAGTTTGTCTAGCTCTTTTTGGGCAATATAAAAATAGGGCATTTTAATACCTCCAAAATCAGTTTGCACTAGATCAGAAACAGAATCAATTTGAATGGTTTTTGCAACATAATCAATTCTTTTAAAACACAATACTTCATCGGCACTACTTTGATCAGTAATAAAATCATAATCGTTGCGGTAGTATTTTAAGATGTCTGTGATCATCTGCTGGTTGTGATAATTTTCTACAACTCCAGTGGCAATAAGTGATTTAATAGAAGTGTCATTAAAAAAAGTTCCAAAATAGGGTACGGTTTTGTTGTAGATAGCAGCAGTAATTACTCCACCCAGCAATTGTTTGGTAGTTTTTATTTGACTTTCATTTGACATTAAGGTAAGCTTAAAAATCGCTTCATCTGAGGTTAGGTCCTCCAGAATTCTAGTCAATCCTTCTTTTTGTTTTTGAATGGAGTTTAAATCTTCACCATATTCTTGAAGGTAAAAGGAGAGGGTAATCCCAAAAACAAGAACAAAAAACTCGAATAGATACTTTAAAAACAGTTTTTTCATGATATGTAAAATAGTTTTAAAAGATACTGTTTTAAAAAAACACATGAATTACACAAAAATAGAATAATTCATTTTGAGTGTTTTTTAAGCATTTTTTGTTCATTTTACGCACTTTTATATTAAAAAAAGATGTTTTTTACTCTTTTTTAACCAAAACTAGTAATCTAGGAATTTTGATTTTATGGCTTTATTTGGAACTTTACAGTTAGAGTATTGCCCAAACCAACGATATCTATTTGAGGCTAGTATTTTATAAAACACATCCAATATTTTTAGTGGAAGAAGCTTCAAGAGAGAACAAAAGAGGGAAAAGCGTTTTGTTTTATCAAGTAAATAAAGCACGGCCTGGCTACTTTTTAAGTATTCTCCCTCGGGAGTTAAAACAGAAATTGCTTCTGTAGTCACTATAAAGACCTGTTTTTGGGCAGTATTACTTGTAACATGGGAAAAATAAAATAGACTCTCAACATCATTTTTAATCAACCAAAGAATAGCACGATCACATAGGACACAGGTGGCATCGTAAAAAACAAGTGCTATTTTTTTAGTCATGGATTTACTTTTTCAAGGGTGATTTAAGTAAAGTTTGAAAAACTAACAGCGCACCGACAACGAAACTTAGAGTCATTAGTACCCCTGAGATAATAACAAGATATGAAACATAATGATAGTCTAACCAAATCAAATATATTCCACCAAAAGTTGTTAAAACTGAAACAAAAGGCTCAATGGTTAGTATGCTTTTCCATGTATTAGAAATTTCTGTTCCCCAGATTAAAATTCCCAACAGAAAAAAAATAAAAGAAAGGGAAAGGATGTGTGTATGGATTATGGTAAGCATTTCTCGCTCCCCTTTTTTAAATTTCATAACTTCCACTTCCGCAAGATCCTCATTTCCATTATAGTTTTCAACGACACCCTTTGGAGTATTACTTTCTGTTTGTCCAATAAATAAAAGCCCAGTAAAAAAGCCAATTCCAAGAACGATAACAAAAGCAGCGATAAACTGTTTAAAGGATTTTGGGAAGTTTCTTAAGGTGTAGTGAAATCCCATTAGATTTGTTTTTCAGATTCAAGTCTTTTTAACGAAACCATCACCTCGTTTATAGACTCTGTAATAGATTTTACTGAAATAGTAGCACCAGAAATGGCACTAATATTATCTCCATAAACAAAAGAGTCGTCTTCAGGACTTTCTATAAATTGAGACAACCACCTTTTGCTAGAAATTTCGCCACCATAGTTCTCTCTATAAATTAAAACCTTAACTTTTTTAATTTTTAGATTCAAATCAAAAAGTAACAAATATTCAAAGCTATCCGTTTTACTAGGAGCAGTTGCTATAATAGCATATCCTTTAAGCGCATCTTCAGAAATAATGTTAAAAAAGGAATGAGCTTCTAAAAAAGTACTCGTATTGAGTTTTTGTTCCTTTTGTTCGAGTGAAAAGGTCTCAAAAGGGAAGGTCGCAGAAATAGCTTTACGAGTTTCTTTTAGAATGTATTTCGACTCTCTATCTGAGTGGAGTTCTTTTGTCCAAGACGAAAGGCTTAGGAAAAGAAAAAGGAAGAAAGAAAGAAAAACTGTTTTTTTCATGTGTAAAAATAATTAAAACCAAATTCCTACACCCATATTAAATTGGCCTTTTGTAGAATTTGAGATTGCAGTAGATTTTGTTTGATAATCCATTTTATACACTGCACCAGGTGCAATATGATAGGAAAACCCAAACGTCCATTCTTTTCTATGGAATGCTTTGTTTTTGAGAACAATATTTCCCACTTCATGATGGGTGTTGAAGTTTTCATAACGGACAAATCCCTCTAAACGTTGTCTGTTTTTAAAAGGAAGAACATTATAAGCTGCTTCCAAGTAATACCCCATTAGTTTGCTTCCTAAATCACGCCCTGTTAATTCATTATAAAGATCGGTATCGATTAAAGAAGCCAGTGCATATTGCCCTCGAGCTGAAAACTTTTTATACGTATACCGTCCATCTATACCGAGCATAGAAACTCCAATTTCACTTCCTGGAATTTGATTCTGACCGTCTACAGCTTGCGTTTTCCCATGGTAGCCGGAGACCCCTAGGCGTAGACCTCGGATGCCATAAAAATCAAATTTTCCTGCAAAATTGACATGATTCATTGTAGATTCGGCTCCTTTTTGACGACCACTACGTAAGCCATTACTTCCTTTTAGAAGGCCAGTTTCACCGTTATGCGATAAAAAACCATTAAAGAGGTAGGCTTGATATCTGGCGCTGATTCTATTTAAGCGTCCAGACAACCCAATTCCAATTTCTCGCCATGTAGTCGGAATGATGTATTTGTCTAAACTGGGGCGTTCCACACCATTAAAGATAGTTGGTTCATGAAACTCATTAATTATACCCATGGGTACAAGCATAAGCCCCGCACGTATGTTGAGCCCTTGAGTTAAGTTATAATTTACAAAGGCTTGTTCTACATAAACTTCTTTTACGTGTTCAAATTCAATTTCAGTAACAAATTGAACCCGCTCATCAAATTTATACCCAAAAAGTAAAACCAAGCGTTGAATGTCTATTTCAGCATTTAAATTTTCGGGTTTGTTATATAAAACCTCCCCATAACCACCTAGTGTAATTCCTTGTGGAAGTCCTGCAAGATTATTTAAAATTCTTTGGTTGGAGCTGATTTGAAGTGAATCATAACTTTGTTTATTTTGTCCAGATAAAACAAAACTAGAGAAGATAATAATTAATGATAGTTTGGCTTTTCGCATTTATTTATATTTAGTCTAAATTAATATTAGGCAAATATAATAAGTGTTTCTTAAATTGACAAACTATTTAGAACAATTATAAATAAGTAAAAATCCCTTTGATTTCGTCTTTGTTTTTTAAGTTAGAATAGATTCAGTCCTTTTGTTAATTTGTGTATTTTTGATACAAATCACTTTATATGAGACTTCTACTGTGTTTATTTTTTACCACAATAAGCCTTTTTGGGCAAGATTATTTTACAGAGCGTTACCAACCTTTTAATGAGAATATTCCCTCACCAAAAAAGTTTTTAGAATATGAAATCGGATCACAACACACGCGTCACGATATGATTGTGAGTTACCTTGAGGAGATAGCTTCCCACTCAGATCGGGCTCAGATTATATATTATGGCAAAACCCACGAAGGGAGAAAATTGCCTTTATTGCTCATCAGTACAAAAGAAAATTTAGCGCAATTAGAATCCATTCAAAAAGCACATTTGGATTATGCACAAGGCCGGTTATCCGAAGAGCCAGATGTACCCTTAATTATAAATTTGGCTTATAACGTTCACGGAAATGAACCTTCCAGTTCAGAAGCCGCCCTGCTTGCAGCTTACACTTTAAGTGCATCTGAAAATGACCAAATACAATCGTTTAGAAAAAAGGCCATTATTTTTGTAGACCCAACCATCAACCCTGATGGGCGAGACCGGCATACCCAATGGGCAAACACCTATAAAGGGACACCTTTAGTTTCAGACCCAATGGATGCAGAGCATAACGAGGCTTGGCCAGGAGGTAGAACAAATCACTATTGGTTTGATCTTAACCGGGATTGGTTACTCGCAATAAATCCAGAAAGTCAGGGAAAACTAAATTGGTATCACCAATGGTATCCAAATGTGGTTACTGATTTTCATGAAATGGGATCGCAGAGCACTTATTTTTTTGAACCGATGAAACCAAACGGATCCTTAGATCCCATCATGCCAAAAGATAATTATGTAAAGCTGAACAATTTATTTGGCACTTATTTTTCAAAAAACCTGGATAGTATAGGCTCTCTTTATTTTACTAAAGAAGCTTTTGACGGAACCTATCCTGGATATGGTTCTTCCTACCCTGACTTACAAGGAGGGTTAGGATTACTCTTTGAGCAGGCAAGTTCTCGAGGACTAAAACAAAAAACAAAATATGGGTACATTACTTTTCCATTTACCATCAGAAATCAGTTTGTTTCAAGTTTAGCAACGGTTCAAGCGGCTGTAGAAAATAAAAGCTTATTGCGAAAATACCAAAAAGACTTTTTCAAAAGTGCCATGGAACGCAGTGCAAAAAGTAAGATAAAAGCCTATGCATTCACTGAGCCAGATCAAAACAAAAACAAAGCATTTATTGATAAACTTTTGCAGCATAAGGTGGAGGTTATTAAAACAGCTGAAAATAGTTTTGCCGTTCCTACCCAACAACCCCAATACCGAATGGTTCAGACCTTTTTTGAAACGTATGAAAACTATCGAGACAGTGTTTATTATGATGCTTCAGCATGGTCTGTGGCTAATTTTTATAACATTAAATACAATTCTTTGACTAAAGTTCCAGCAGGAACACCCGTAGTTTCAATTAAGAATCTAATCGCCTTAAAACCACTAGAACCTTCTTCTTATGCTTATGCTATAGATGCAAAAGATTATAACGTACCGGCCTTTATTTTTGATGCGCAACAACATAAAATAGTGGTAGCGTCTGCGTTTAAACCTTTTAGTACAAAGGAGAATAAAGATTTTTCTTATGGTTCATTAATGATCCCTGTTGCTTCTCAAAAGCTATCAGAAAAAGAAGTACATGTTGTTTTAAAAAAATTACAAGCAAAACATGGGCTTCAAGTCCATAGCCTCTCCACAGGATTCAGTACCCAAGGAGTTGATTTAGGAAGTCGAGCCATCCGACCTTTGGATCAACCCAAAGCATTGATGCTTATTGGCAACGGAGTTCGTTCCTATGAAGCTGGTGAAGTATGGCATTTATTGGATACCCGTGTTGGAATGCCCATTACTAAAGTTAGACAAGATTATTTTTCCCGCGTATCATTAGAGGACTATAACACGATGATTTTAGTTTCTGGAAATTATAAATGGGATGAAAAAACGACAGAAAAAATAAAAGAATGGGTAAACAATGGAAATACAATAATTTCAATTGGAACAGCTAATAACGCATTGATTAAGTATAAAATCATAAATGAAAAGCGCGTTACCCTTAAAAAAGATTCAACAGCTACAGCTTCAATAAAACCCTATGTAGACGCAGCTGAAAATTTGGGTAGGGAACAGTTAGGAGGGATCTTTTTAAAAGGAAATATAGATTTAACACATCCACTCGGTTTTGGGTTTACCCAAAAAAATGTCAGTTTGTATAAAAATAATTTAGTTTGGCTTGAACCAAGTAAAAGCAGCTATGGCACTCCAGTTCTTTACGATAAGGACCCTCATGTAGACGGCTATATTTCAAAAAATATTCGAACTGAATACCTTCCAAAGGCAGCGCCAGTTTTAGTAAGCAAAGTAGGAAAGGGACGGGTTATTTTATTTGCAGAAAATCCAAATTTTAGGGGAACCACTTATGGCGCCAATCGATTATTTTTAAATGCGTTATTTTTAGGAAACCACATCAGTGTCCCCAGGTTTCAAGGAGAATCCAATAATATGGAATTTGAACATTAAGGAATTAAAAGTGTGCGTTTGTAGGTGACGGATTCTATTTTTTCCTTCGTATATAAAACAGGGAAATAGCGGTCTTCAGCCCAATCTTTGAAAAGATTATTGTAAAAAGGACTTTCTGGATTCCCTGATTGTCCGGGTGCATTAGTTCCTACTGTAGCATCCCAATCTCCTGTATTAACAATCATTCTAAAACTAGCACCACTACTTTGACGGTCATTTCCCCCCGTCGATCCTGGGGTGTAGGCATTTCCTCCTCTAGGAAGTGGACCCAGGTTAAGTTTTGATCCAGCTGCTTCATTACCAATACTTCCAAGGGCATGTTCCATAAGACTGTGCTTAAATTTAGCCTGACCATAGTTCCATTTTTTGGGATCTGAACCCAATTTTTCTTTTAGATTTACAATAGATGCAAGGAATGTTTCCTTTAAAAAAGCGTCGCGCATTTTTACTGATTCAAAGAAAGAAGTTTTTGGATTTTCAATCCAATCTATAATAGGCTTTAACTGTAGCGAAGTTACGTAAGGCTTTATTTTTTCTGGCATAAAGGAGTTATAAGCCTCTTTTTTTATTTCATTTTCCCAGCTAACATAAATAGCAGCTTCAATTGAAGAAGCGTTTAATTGAAAATCCCAATTCAGAAGCCGATTTTTTTGTTCGGCTTCAAAACCTTCAAATGAAAGCTTTTTAAGCATTGGGACTAATGTCCTTGCAGGAAGTGAGGTGACATCAACTTGAAGCGCTTTCATGTCATTCATATTCAACGCATTATTCTTTTCAAGAACTTCATTTACTCGATCACCCCTGTAAGAGTCTGACCACGAATACCCTATTGCATTCCAGTAAGAATAGTCTTTGGGAGTTACATTTTGATTAGCGGTTGCAATAAAACCTTTCTCTGGGTTTAATGCATTGGGTTTTTGAATAATAGGCAAGTAATCATTCCATTCATATTTTCCATTTGCGGGCACAGGAACAAGACCACTGTGATTGGATCTTATTGGAGCGATTCCCACTGCCTGCCATCCAATATTTCCTTTTTTATCTGCCCAGATCATATTTTCTCCTGGAATATTGCTGTAAGTACATGCCTCTTGAAATTGCTCCCAAGTTTGCGCTTGGTCCATTCGTAAAGAGGCTAAATAGGGAGAGCCCCCGGGCTCGAGCCAAGCACATCGAACGGCATAAGCAATGTTCTTTTGTTCATTGCGATAGGTCACAGGACCATGATGACTGTAATAAAGGCGTACTTTTTCTGGAGCACCTCCTTTTACGGGAATTATTTCTTCAATTAGTGTAAAATCTTTCCAAACGCCATTGTGTTTGTATTGTAACGCATTCTTAGGGTTTATTTCGTATTGATAAAGGTCTTCACCATCAGTTCTAAAAACAGTTAAACCCCATGCGCCAAATTCATTATGCCCAATTGAAATTCCTGGAATTTCAGGTTCTCCACCTCCAATAACATTCCATCCCGGGGCCACCAAATGTGCCATATATCTGAGGGAAGGTACTGCGATCGTGCGATGGGGGTCATTGGCCATATAGGTATTACCGTCGGCTGTTTTATTTCCAGCGACTACCCAATTATTACTACCTAAATCTAAAGAATCTTCAGAAAGGTCATTATAAAGATTCAGAAAAGCCATGGACTCCTTTTTTCTGAAGGATTCTTTGAGATGTTCTTCTTTAAAACGGACCGTTTTTCTGTAAGCAAAATAGGGAGCAAGAATGTCTTCAAATAAAATAGCTTTGTCTATTTCTTTATCTAAATTAATTTCAGGGTCTTGGGGGTGAAACCATAATAATTCTTTGACCTTTTCTGCACCTATAAGTGCGACAGCTCTCCCTATTTGCAATTCCTGACCAATGTTTCCTAATAGACCTTGATGCCTAGAAATGACCACCTCTGGAGTCCATAGTTGTGGAGAAATACCGAGCATTTTAAAAGGTAAGGGTAGCTGTTCAGGGGTTTTTAAAATTTCTTTGATATAACTATTTACGCCCTGAACATAGGATTCAATAATTTCTTTTCCCTCCGGATGATAGTGATTTAATTCAGTGGTTATATCTCCTCTAAATTGAAAAAGGCGTGTTCCAATATCACGTGCTAATTCATCTGGGCCTAAAATTTCAGCTACGGTGCCAGTAGACTGTCTACGCCAGATTTCAAATTGGAATAAGCGATCTTGAGCAGCAGCATATCCCTGAGCAAAAAAGAGATCTTTTTGGTTGTTAGCATAAATATGGTTGATCCCCCATTCATCACGTAATATTTCTACCGAGTCAGTTAGACCCCCAACTTTTTTTTCTTCAGATAAATAGTTTTGTGTTGAGGAATTGCAACCTAAAATGAAAACAAACATCAGAGAGACAAAAAACATTTTCATACCGTAAATTTTAATTAAAATGTATCAGAAGCAGGAATTAAACGGGCGTGAAGATCCACCTCCTCCATGTCTTGATCAAGGGGGAACATAGGTCTTTTGATTCTCTTATATCCCAATCGATCAAGGTCTTGATCCACCCCACCTGGGGTGAGTGCCATAATCCAATCTCCTCTCATTTCGTATAACTCTGGGACTAGATATCCAATTTTTACCACCACAATATCTGCAGTTCTTGGATCTAGACCTAGATTGGTAAAGTCTTTTTCATAATGATAGGGCTTCCGTTTTTTAGTAACAATTATTCGGATACTTCCTACTTTAACAACAACCTCTGTTTCTGCATGTACATCTCCTTGAAGAATTGCTTCCACCACACCATTTATAAGTAAGGGGGGTGCAAAGCGATCATCTACCTGCGCTCCTACATATGCTGAGACCGTTCCGCCTACACCTGCTTTTTCTGCTGCTAAAATCATTTCTGGGCCAGGGATTGAAGCATAAATAAGCGAAGGTCCCTCGGCTGTATTAAAAGCCTTATTTGCTAATAATTCTCGGAGGGTCCACGTTACATCACCAGCTCCTCCGGCGGTTGGGTTGTCTCCCATATCACTTATGATATATGGTTTTTTGTTAGATTTTAAGGCAAGTTCCAGGCTTTTTTCAAGGCTAGCAGTTGGAGCGACAAATTCGAATTCATTTCGAACGTCCCAAAAAGCTTTTGCTAAAATTTCAGCACTCTCGGTTACCGCGACTTGGTCATCACCTGTTACCATTACTACGGCATGATTTCTAGGCTCATCTGCCCAGGCATAGCCAATCCATATTGCAGCATCAATGACACCTTCTTTTTCGGTCATCGGCTTTATTTTTGCGTACAGACTTTTTCCAGGTTCAATTCGAGTACTTGTCTTTTCACCAGGTAATAATATAGGAACTGGAATCCATGCTTTAAATTTTGGTTTTCCCTTACCAGAGGCGATTCGGTCTAAAAGGTTGTCTACCGCTCTTTGTTTTGACTCTAGTGCATCTTCATGAGGAGCCATTCGATAACAAGTAATCAAATCAGAATGTTGGGCAAGACGTTCAGAAACATTTCCATGTAAGTCCATAGAAGTTGAAATGAGTGTTTTAGTCCCAATCAAAGCTCTTATTTTTTCTATAAAATCTCCTTCGGGATCATCTATCCCCTCCACACTCATTGCCCCATGTATGTCAAAAAAGAGACCGTCATAAGGCATACCTTCTTTTAAGAGTGTAAGTGTTTTTCCTACCAATGAATCATAAGCTTTTCGAGTTACTATTCCCCCGGGAAGCGCATGACCCCTTAGGGTTGGAATCCAGGTTGCAGCAAGTCTCTGGGCTGAAGTTTCCTCTAAAAAAGGATAATATTTTAAAACATCTTCACCTTCTCTGGCTAAAAAAGCATCTATCTCAGATTTTGCAGGTGAGAACGTGCTGGATTCAATCGCTAAACCAGCAATGGCAATTCTTGGTTTTGGCGCTTCATTTTTAGCGTTTGAGGATTGACAACTTTGGATTATTACCAACCCAAATAAGATAAACAAGGACTTTTTAATAAGTGGAAACATTGATTTAATTTTTTAATAAATATAAAGAACTTTATGCCAATGATTTTAATTAAGAAATTATTCCTTTGAAAGGGTTTTTAATTATCTTGATACAAAGTTTAATAAATCAAAAACGCATTTAAATACATTCATCAATGAAAAATGTTTTCTATTGGTCCATTGTTGCTGCTTTAGCAGGATTATTATTTGGATTTGACACTGTTGTAATCTCAGGAGCAGACAAAAAATTACAAAATCTATGGGAATCTTCAGATGGTTTTCATGGTACAGTTGTCATGGGGATGGCGCTTTGGGGAACTGTCGTGGGTGCATTATTTGGATCTTTTCCAACGCAACGTTTAGGGCGTAAGACAACTCTTTTTTGGATTGGTGTTTTGTACACCATTTCAGCTGTAGGTTCAGCTTTGTCGAATGACCCTATTGTCTTTGCAGTATTTCGTTTTATAGGTGGTTTGGGAGTTGGTATTTCTACCATTGCTGCACCAGCATATATTTCTGAAATTGCACCTCCTAAAGACAGAGGACGTTTGGTTGGACTGTATCAATTTAATTTAGTTTTCGGAATTTTATTAGCTTTTCTTTCAAACTATTTGTTAAGTGACATTGGAGATAATGCCTGGAGATGGATGATGGGGGTTGAAGCTTTTCCAGCCATACTTTTTACCTTATTATGTTTGACGATTCCTAAAAGTCCTCGTTGGTTGATCACCCGTGGCTTAGTGGATGAAGCAAAAGCTATTTATGCAAAAGTAGACCCAAACGGTTCGTTTGATCAATTGTTGCAAGAAATAAATCAAAGTGTTACAAGTGAAAATAAATCAGAATCAATTTTTAATAAAAAATACCGGTTCCCATTAAAACTCGCATTTTTAGTTGCATTTTTTAATCAACTTTCGGGAATCAATGCATTTTTATATTATGCTCCTCGAATTTTTGAGGAAGGAGGACTAGGAGAGAGCGCATCCCTTTTAAGCAGTATTGGTATTGGAGTAACAAATTTAATTTTCACCTACATAGGAATTTCTTTAATTGATAAAAAGGGAAGAAGAACCCTGATGTATTATGGTTCTTTTGGATACATTATTTCTTTGAGTTTGGTGGCTTGTGCCTTTTTCTTCGAATGGGGAGGGCTTTTAATTCCAATTTTCTTATTCCTCTTTATTGCAGCCCATGCGATAGGACAAGGAGCTATTATTTGGGTCTATATTTCTGAAATATTTCCAAATCATTTAAGAAATGCTGGCCAATCTTTTGGAACCAGTGTCCATTGGGTTTTAGCTGCAATCATCCCTTCGCTTGTTCCGCTTTTATTTAGCTCAATAGGGGCAGGAGTAGTTTTTTCTATTTTTGCATTCTTTATGGTTTTGCAGTTACTTTTCGTACATTTTATGATGCCCGAGACAAAAGGGATTTCTTTGGAAGAATTAAGCGACAAATTAATTTCTGATAATATTAATTCAAAAAAATGATTTCATTTAAACAAACCTTTTTCTTTGCAGCACTAATATTTTTTTGCGTTACCGCATGTAAAAATTTTGATAGCAATACAGACAGAATGAATAAATTTAAAACTGAAGAAGCAAAATATCGCCCTTTATTTCATTTTTCTCCAGAGAATAACTGGATGAATGATCCTAATGGTATGTTTTTTTACAAAGGGATTTACCATTTATATTTTCAGCATAATCCAAATGAGAGTGTCTGGGGACCAATGCATTGGGGGCATGCAACAAGCAAGGATTTAAAGCATTGGGAAGAACATTCAATTGCTTTAATTCCAGATGATTTAGGGACAATATTTTCTGGAAGTGCCGTGGTAGATTACAACAACACTTCTGGTCTTGGGACCACACAAAATCCCGCGATTATTGCTATATATACAAATCATGATAGTGAAAAAGCAGACAAGAAAGAGGCAATTGATTTTCAAACACAGAGTATTGCTTATTCTCTAGATGATGGTTTTACTTGGACGAAATACACAAAAAATCCGGTGCTTAAAAATCCGGGAATAATAGATTTTAGAGACCCAAAGGTCTTTTGGTATGAACCCAATCAAAAATGGATTATGTCCTTAGCTGCAGGACAAGAAATACAGTTTTTTGAATCCAAAAATTTATTATCCTGGTCTTATTTATCTTCTTTTGGTGATGGTATAGGAAATCATGGAGGTGTTTGGGAATGTCCTGATCTTTTTCCGCTTCCTGTAAATGGAAAAGGAATTAGCAAGTGGGTACAACTAGTGAGTATTAATCCTGGTGGACCTAACGGAGGGAGTGCGACTCAGTATTTTGTTGGAGATTTTGATGGAAAAGTATTTACTGTCGACCCTGATTTTCAAAAAGCAATGGAAAAGGATCATTCTTATTGGATTGATTTTGGAAAAGACAACTATGCAGGGGTAACATTCTCAAATTGGTCAAATGAGGCTAAGGGTGTTTTATATTTAGGCTGGATGTCTAACTGGGAATATGCAAATCAAGTTCCTACAACCAAATGGAGAAGTGCTATGACACTACCCCGGGAACTAGAATTAACAGAAAATCAAGAGGGCTATAGACTACGCTCAAAGGCCCCCAAAGACTGGGATAAATACACGACTAAGACTTTAAAAAAAGAAACCTTTTCTCATCAAAAAGAAACACTTTTAATTGAAAAGGGTACCCTTGATTTATCTGCGTTTCAAATAAATTTAAACTTGGTCAACCTGGAGAATAATAAATATACATTTTTACTTGAAAACAGCATGGGTGACTCTCTTATGTTTGGTTATGATCAAAACAAGCATCAGTTTTTTATTGATAGAAGTCAGTCCGGGGATACTAGTTTTTCTGAAACCTTTAGTGCAAAACCCTCAACAGCCCCTAGAACCAAAATGTCTGATTCATTAGATATTTATTTTATTGTTGATAAAATGTCTCTAGAAGTATTTTTTGACGAAGGAGAGACGGTAATGACAGAGATCTTCTTTAGTCAGTCACCCTTTGAAACACTGAGCTTAAAAACGAATGCCGAGACCGTTAAAATTGAAAACTTACAAATTAGAGAACTAAGTAAAAAGTAGTTTTGTTTTAAAAAAGAAAAAGGAGAAATTCATTGCCTGTAGAACGTTTAAAAGCACTTGACAGAATGTATAATTTATTATCTTCGGAATTCAATTTTTTTAACAATGAAATTTACCTTCCATAAAGTTACCCTCAAAAAAAGATTCCCATTAGCAATAAGTAGAGGGGTGAGATATAATTCAGAGAATCTTTTTGTTTGCTATGAAAAAGACGGACATATAGGCTGGGGTGAAGCAGCCCCAGGAAATTCTGAGGGTGCTGCAACAGCTGAGGCTGTTCAAGAGGCTTTGGAAAATTTTATTGCAACTGGTATTGAAGGATTTTCCATTCAAGAATTATATGATCGAGCAAGAGAAATGAAAATTCCTCCGTGTGCTTATGTCGCTTTAGACACAGCTTTTTGGGATTGGACAGCAAAAAAAGCGCAACTCCCTTTACGTCAATTATTAGGTTTTTCAAAACCACATACTCCCACTTCAGTGACCATCGGAATAAATCCTCCTGAAGTGATAAAAGAACGTGTTCCTTTGCTTTTGGAGGGAACAACAGTTCAATCCCTGAAGATAAAATTAGGCTCGCCCGAAGGGATTGATGCTGACAAAACTATGTTTGAACAGGTGGTTGAAAGCACTAAAAAATATCCGGTTAAGCTTCGTGTAGATGCAAATGGAGGATGGGATGTAAATCAGGCCCAACATATGATGCAATGGCTTGCTGATCGAAAGGTAGATTATATAGAGCAGCCCTTAAAAGAGGGAGATGAAGCAGGATTAAAGACACTTTTTAAAAGCCGACCACTCCCTATATATGTTGATGAATCTTGTCGTTTTTCTCAAAACATTCCTTCCTTTGCTGCCCATGTAGACGGGGTAAACATGAAATTAATGAAATGTGGGGGTATAACAGAAGCCCTTAGGATTATTGGAACGGCAAGAGCACATGGGTTAAAAACAATGATCGGGTGTATGAGTGAATCTTCTGTTGCTATTGCTGCAGCTGCAGCTATGACAGGAGGAATTGACCACATCGATTTAGATTCACATTATAATTTAGCTCCAGATCCCGCTCATGGTGCGCCTCTTATAAACGGAGTAACACTTCCTCCCGAAATTCCTGGGCACGGGGCTTATTTAAAAGAAGAATTTTATGCTTAATTCCAAACAAAAAATTGCTGTTTATATGGAAGGCCATATTGATAGTGACTATGGCAAAATGGGAACTGGAGTGGTTCGCTATTTAATGAACCCAATTGTTGCAGTAATTGACAAAGCACTGGCCGGAAGACAAATGAGTGAGTTTATGGATACCACTAAGTCCGTTCCGATATTAGCTTCACTTAAAGAAGCAATTTCAAAGGGAGCTGAGGTATTGGTTCTTGGAATTGCTCCATCAGGTGGAAGAATTCCTGATTCATGGAATAGTGTCATTGAAGAAGCTTTGGAAAATGGATTATCAATAGTCAATGGCTTACATGATTTATTACAGCCTAAATGGCAATCTAATATCAAGAACCCTGAAAGGCAGTGGATTTGGGATATACGTGTCCCTCAGTTTATTCCAGATATTGCAACAGGTAGAGCAGCAAACCTTGAAAATAAGCGGGTCTTATTTGTTGGTACAGACATGGCGGTTGGAAAAATGACCGCAGGTTTAGAACTATACTCATGGCTTCAAAAAGAGAAAGTTAATGTAGGTTTTGTGGCTACGGGACAAATTGGAATTACGATTACCGGAAAAGGAATTCCACTAGATGCTTTTAAGGTAGATCATGCCTGCGGTGCAGTTGAACAAGTTGTTATGGAACAAGCAGATAAAGAAATAGTTCTTATTGAAGGACAAGGTTCTTTATTACATCCAGGGAGTACAGCAACCCTTCCTTTGATGAGAGGAAGTTGCCCAACACATCTAATTTTATGTCTTCGGGCAGAAAAAACCACACTTAGAAGCCCCGAACATATTAAGATACCAGATTTGAACGATTTTATTGCTTTAAATGAGTCTTTGGCAACAGTAGGGGGTACATTTCCAAAGGCAAAAGTCATAGGAATTGCCGCTAATACAAGCATGCTTTCTCTTGAAGATGCTGAAATATATTTGAAAAAAACAGCAGAAAAAACAGGGATATTAGTTACTGATCCTGTTCGGTTTGGAATTGACTCAATAGGGAAGCATATCGCTTCAAGTTAATACATCTTGTCACGATCTACTGGGTATCGTGGAGTAAGTCCTTTTTTGACAAGATCAAAACTTTCTAAAACTTGCAATACACCTTGTTTTGGATACGTTAAACTGGCAATGTGTGGGGTAATTTTAACTTTGGGATGCTCCCACAAGGGGCTTGATTTCACTAACGGTTCTTGTTCAAAAACATCAAGAAAAGCTCCTGAGAGTATATTTGCATCTAGGGCCTCTAGAATGTCTTTTTCTACTTGAACTGCACCTCGTGAAACATTAATAAGATAAGTGGGGTGTTTTAGCTTGTCAAATAAATTCTTACTCAATAAACCATTGGTTTTGGATGTAAACGGAACGGTACAAATTAAAACGTTAATTTTTGTAAGAAAAACATCAAGCTCTTCGCCGCTGAAGGAGGGGAAAGGAGTTTCTTTGGGGCTATTGCTATAACCAAAAACAGAAAAACCCAAATGATCTAGTTTAGTTGCCGCATCCATCCCAAGGTGACCCGTACCCAGCACACCAATTTTTAAATCTTTTTCGCTGATCTCAAATTGAGACCAATGTTTATTTTGTTGTGCTATTTGAAAATCATAAAATGACCGTTGGTGGTTTAAAACAGCCATTAAAATATAATTGGTCATTGAAAAAGCCATCATTGGGTCAACCACTCTGCATATAGGAATTTGTTTAGGGATACTTTCATCGGAAAAGATATGGTCTACCCCAGCACCCATTGAAAAAATTAATTTTAAGTTTTTGAACTTTTTAAGGGAATTTTCAGGCTGCCTCCATAACAATGCACATTCCACATCTTCAGGAGTATCTGTTTCCGCTCCAATTAATATAGGAATATGAGGTGCAATTTTATCAAAACCTTCTTTCCATTTTTGCGTTGGAACAGGAGGGGCTATTATAGCAAAACGCATAAAATTTGTTTTAACAATTGATTTCTAAAGATACTTCAATTTGAGTACTTTTGACTATATCAAAAACCAATATCATGAAAGTCATTTTAAATAAAATTTTCATTCCTCTTCTTTTCTTTATGGTAATGAGTTGTGCTAAAGATTCTGAGGCACAAGAAATAGAAAAAGATTTATTTAAGGAGATCGCAGAAAAAATTTTAGCAAAAACAAATGATATAAGAAAATCTCAAGGGAAAACGGACCTAGCTCAAAATGATGAAATGGATATTCTAGCAACTTTACACAGTGAAAATATGGTTGACTTTAATTTCTTTGCTCATGTCGATCACGAGGATAAATCCCCCTCAGAACGCGCTAATGCGCTATCCTTTTCATGGACAAGCATCGCTGAAAACATTGGTCAAGTTCCTTGGTTTGAAAATGTGAGTTCTTGTGGAGACACAAGATCGGCAGAAGCTATTTCAAACTGTGTGGTAGAAGGCTGGAAAAATTCACCAGGACATTATACCAATATGATTGGAGACTATTCAGAGTTGGGCGTAGGAATTGCTTTTACAAAAGATAGTATTGCCTTTTTTACACAGGTATTTAGAAATCCCTAACTATTTACAATGATAATCAGCAGCTCTTGTTGCAATTTGATTATTGGGTTTGACATTTACTTTATAACCAAGTGAATTGGCCCACCCTTTTGTGGCTGAGATTAATTTATTGGATTTGAAACTTTCATCTTCGTTGTAATCCATATCAATTTGAACTTTAACACTTATTTTTTCAGTAATCCATTCGGCTAAATCTATACTTAACTCAGCTTCTTTCCACAGTCGAGTCCACATGTCTCGTATGATACTCATTGTTGATTTACTCAAAATATAATGCACTCCTCGCGACCCAAGCCGATAGGCGATAACGGTAGTATATCGAGATTCTTTATTGATGTTTTGGGAATCGGTACCAATATGAATTTCAGCATAAGGATAGTTTTTGATTACCTCTAACGTATGGGTTACAGGGTCAATACGATTACCATGGATGTCTTTGAATAGGAGCATTTTTTAAAACTTACTTAAATATACTAATTTGGCTTGAACAAACGCAATTCATTTTTATGACACCTTTTTTATTTAACATATGTAACCTAACAATTCTCTTGGTCTGGAGTCTCATCCTATTTCTACCAAAATGGAAAATATCTGAGCAGTTAATCTCATATCCTTGGGTCCCTCTTGGAATTAGTTTTTTTTACACTTATTTTATTATTGTCTCAGGAGGTTTGGCAGAAGCTGATTTTTCAAGTCTGGATGGAATTGTAACCCTTTTTAAAAACACAACACCAGAGTCTGCTGCTGCTGGCTGGTTACATTATCTTGCTTTTGATTTTTGGGTTGGTTGCTGGATCATTCGGCACAGTAGAAAAAACAACATTGCTCACTTAGCTATTATTTTTCCTCTTCTTTGTACGTTTATGTTGGGACCCATTGGAGTAATGATGTATAGTTTTTTACTGTTTGGAATCAGACAGTTTAGGAAGGCCAAATAAAACGAATATCTTGTTTAAGTTCAGCATGTAAAGAATTTGCTACGGGACAAGTAAGCGCTGCTTTTTCAAGAATTTTTTGTGTTTTTTCATCAAAGGCATTTGGGAGCGAAACAGCGATTTTTATTTCAACAATGCGACGCGGATTTGTACCCATAATTTTTTTCACCTCTGCTTTGGTCCCCTCGATATCTACCTCTAGGTCGCGTGCTTTTATCCCCATGATTGTAATCAAGCAAGAGGCCAGTGCAGTGGCAACAAGATCGGTAGGCGAAAAAGCCTCTCCTTTTCCTTGATTATCAACAGGAGCATCGGTTATGATTATTTTTTCTGAGGCCAGATGTGTGGCCGTAGTTCTGAGATTTCCAAGGTACGCTACAGTACTAGTCATAGTTTACAAACTTTTTGATTAAGAACCCCATTCATTTAAAATAATGACGAATCCTATTCAAAAATAAAAAACTTTAATTTGTAATGTGTATTTTAGAATCAAAGTGTTAAAATGAAATTAAAATGGACTTTAAAGATTGTTTTTTTAATCTGCGCGATTTTGTGTAGTGTTATCGTGGGAATTATGTATACCAAACTTTCTTTTATTGACTGGCCTTATGCAATTGTTGGATTCGTTTTTTTAATTATTTCTTTCGCAATTCCAGTCAAAAAAAAGGTTTAATCATTAAAAAATTTAAAAAAATGAAAAAATTAATTTATGTCTTAACTGCTATAGGAATGCTATTTTCAGTTCAAGCACAAAACAAAAAAACCCTTAAAAAAGGAGTTATTCAAGATGTTGAAACGCAAAAAAAGGAATTAATTGAGATTAGTGATACCATTTGGGGAGCAGCAGAAATTGCCTTTCAAGAAACGGTTTCTTCTGAGACTTTAATTGCATATGCAAGGGCCAATGGCTTTGAAGTAGAAGTGGGTGTCGCTGAAACGCCAACCGCTTTTGTTGCGACTTATGGAAGTGGAAAACCCGTCATTGGAATTTTAGGAGAGTTTGATGCGTTGCCAGGTATTTCCCAAAAAACAGTACCTAATAAAACACCACTAAAGGCAGGTGCTGCAGGACACGGTTGTGGGCATAATCTTTTTGGTACAGCAAGTTTAGGGGCTGCGGTTGCAATAAAAAACAAGATAGCTTCAGGAGAATTGAAAGGAACCGTAAAATTCTTTGGTACTCCAGCAGAGGAAAAGTTTTTTGGAAAATTGTGGATGGCAAGAGCGGGTTTATTTGATGATTTGGATGCTTGTGTAGACTGGCACCCTGCAGATCACACCGAAGCAGATGTGCAAAGTACGTTGGCTTTAGTCGATTTTAAAGTAGAGTTTTTTGGGCAAACAGCACATGCCTCAGCCGATCCATGGAATGGTCGAAGTGCGTCCGATGCATTGGAATTGTATACACATGGAATCAATTCATATCGTGAACATGTAAAGCCAACCGTTAGAATTCATTATCATATTCAAGATGGAGGTCAAGTGGTCAATGTTGTTCCTGACTATTCTAGATTGTGGGTACGTGTTCGTGATACAAAAAGAGAGGGAATGAATGAGGTGTACAAGCAGGTTGTAAAAATGGCTGAAGGTGCAGCGATTTTAGCTAATGTAGACTATGAAGTAAACTTGATTTCTGGAATTCATGAAGTGCTCCCCAATCGTGCGGGAGGAGCTGCAATTCAGAAAAATTTGGAACAATTGGGGGCCATAGATTATACGGATGAAGAACAAGATTTTGCCTATAAAATCCAAGAAGCGACTTTCAAGCCTAAAATTGGAATTGACGGATCAATCAGTCCTTTAAAAGCGACAGAAGAACATCCTATGGGAGGTTCTACAGATGTTGGGGATGTTAGTTTTTTAGTGCCCGTTGTTCGATTAGGAGTGACTACTGCCCCAAAGGGAACCCCCTGGCATTCCTGGGCTGTAGTTGCCTGTGGTGGAATGTCTATTGGCCACAAAGGGATGGTCTATGCTGCCAAAGCTTTAAGCATGACGATGGTCGATTTATTTACAGACAAGGCTTTGTTAGAATCCGTTAAAGAAGAATTTAAAATACGAAAAGGGGATTATCAATACGAACCTTTATTGCCGCCAGGCCCACCGCCATTAGGACAAGAATAAAACAGCAATGCGAGAATTAAGCTAACCAGTTACGTTCTCGCATTTCCTTTTTCACTCTTTTTGAGAGGTAAAGAATGGCGATCATGTTTGGAATGCTCATCAGGGCAAAAGATAAATCAATGATTCCAATGACGACCTCTACCGTGACCAATGCCGAAAAAATAATACTACCGATATAAAAATAATTATAGTAGTTTCCCCAATGGGTTTTGGTCAAAAAACCAAAGCATTTTACACCATAATAGGAATAGGTGAAAAGCGTAGAAATTCCAAAAACAAAAACCATGATGAGTAATAATTGATCTCCAAAACCAAAAAATAACCGTCTAAACGCCTCAAGAGTCAGAACAATTCCATTTAGATCTTCTACAAGATAAGCCCCGCTAATAATTACAATTAGTCCAGTAATGGTACAAACCAAAACGGTATCTAAAAGAGGGCCTAACATGGCCACAAGACCTTCATCAGTTCCCTTTTTACTTTGTGATTGACCATGATACATTGGGGCATTTCCAACACCACTTTCGTTAGAAAATACAGCTCTTCGCACGCCTAAAATAACGAGCCCCCAAAAGCCACCAGCAATCATGGTTTGAAAATTAAAAGCTTCAGAAAAAATAAGATAAAATGCAGGCAAAACAGCTTCTATATTTGCAATAAGAATATAAACCCCGAGAATGAAATAGAGCCCTACCATGGTTGGAACAAGACTTGAGGTCACCTTTACAATTGATTTTAAACCTCCAAAAATGACAAAGGCACTAGCAATGGACAAGACCACACCCACGATAAACTTCCATTGAAAATCACTTAATGCGATAAAGGAAACTGGATCAACCACGTTCATGAAGGTTTGGGTTAGCTGGTTGGCTGTAAAGGCAGGCAACACCCCAAAGAGACCTGCCATAGAAAACCAAATTGCGAGGGGTTTTCCCCATTTTTTCATGCCTAAGGACATGTAATACATTGGCCCTCCGAGAGGCTCCCCATTTGTATCTGTTTCTCTTAGTTGAACCGCAAGAGTACAGGAATAAAACTTTATAATCATTCCTATGGCAGCTGTAATCCACATCCAAACCAATACACCTGGACCGCCTAAATGTATGGCAATGGCAACGCCTGAAATATTTCCCAAACCTACCGTTGCAGCAAGTACAGCGGACAATGCTTGAAATCTAGAAATCCCTTGGTTTTTTTCTTTAGTAAGTAATAAACCAAAAGCGGTTTTAATTTTTAAAAAGGGATAGCCCTTACTTTGAAAAGTCAAAAATAATCCGCCCCCAACAATAGCAAAAAGCATTATCCATTCTAAAGGGCTAATAAGGGTTTTTAGAATTTCTTCAAAGGTTGAAAGCCATTGATTCATATGTGAAAAATAGTAATTAAATTTTGTTAATTACATAAAAAGCATAAACTTTATAAAAACTATATCATGCAAACACGAAGAGATTGGTTGCGTTCTTCTATAGGAATAGGAGGATTAATGTTAGCGCCTTCTGGGCTTCTTTCAGCACAACAAAAAGCAGACTTTCAACCACGAAGTTTAGAACCTATTATTCGGTTGAGTTCAAATGAAAACCCTTACGGTCCCTCCAAAAAAGTTCAAGAGCGAATCAAGCAGTCTTTTGTCCATGGTTGTCGTTATCCTTATGCTTATTCTGATGATCTAGCAGAACAACTAGCCAAAAAACATGGCGTTGCTCCAGAATCAATTATTATTACGGGTGGTTCAACGGAAGGACTTCGTATTACAGGCTTAACTTTTGCCTCAAATGGCGGAGAAATAATTTCAGGACAGCCCACTTTTTTAGCCATGATGGACTATGCTGAACAATGGGGAGCCACCATAAATTGGGTTCCTGTGGGGGAAGATAAAGGGTACGATTTAGATGAAATTGAAAAACGAATTTCTAGTAAAACGAAATTGATTTTTTTATGCAATCCAAACAATCCAACGGGTACTTTAGTACCTGCAAAAAAGTTGGTTGATTTTTGTGATGTTGCCAGCAAAAAAGCCATTGTATTTTCTGATGAAGCCTATTATGACTTTATAGAAACACCAAATTATCCAAGCATGATCAACGCTGTAAAACGTGGAGACAATGTGATTGTTTCAAAAACCTTTTCAAAAGTATATGGAATGGCTGGTTTACGTGTTGGCTATTTGATCGCCAAACTTGAAATTGCTGCTCAAATTCGAAAGAACGTAGTTGCAATGAGTAATGTGCTAGCTGTAGAAGCAGCAAAAGAGGCCCTAGTTGATGACGCCTTTTATCAATTTTCTTTAGCACAGAACAAAGAAGCCAAAGCACGTATTTATTCTCTTTTAGATCAATTAAAATTAACGTATGTAAAATCACATACTAATTTTATTTTCTTTAATGCAAAAAAGGACATCAGGGAGCTAGGTCCAGCGATGTTGGCCAAGGGAGTCCGAATTGGACGTCCCTTTCCACCCTTCTATGATTGGTGTAGAATTAGCACAGGAACGCAAGAAGAGGTTAGTATTTTTATTAAAGGAATGATGGAGGTTTACCAGGGGTAATGGTTATTTTTCTTTAACGATAATGTAAGTAGCTTTTACACCAGTAGCTAAATTCCAACGGTTGGCACCTACCAATTTTCCTTCATCATCAAAAACACGAACTTCAGCAGTGTTTGGACCTGAGGTACCTTGATTTAGCGCGACAAAATCAATTTTATTAAAACCCATTACTAAATCGATAGAAATACCCTTGAAGTTTTCAGTCAAAAGAACTCTAGAGACAACTTCTTTATCATTAAGCATAATACGAATTAAATCCCCATCAGGAGATTCGTGATCACGGACCGCAATTTGAACAAAACGCCCATTATTTTTAAAATCACCTAGATATTGATCTGTTTTAAACTGGTTGGGGTTTTTTTCTTTTTCCCTACCTCTGTTTAGCCGGTTTAAGTATTGTTTCCCAGCGTCCAAAAACTGTTCGCTAGCCCCCATATTAATTGGTGGGTTATTGAGGTCGCTTTTGGGATCTTTAAATTCTATAGTAGGATTAAAAAAGTCTTCGGATAGAAAAGCTTTTTTCTCTTTTGGCGCTAAAAGGCTTGGGCCTTTATTTTCTGGAGGGGGAATAACAACTTTGGGTTTTTTGGTAGTTTCAATAGGGACTTGCCCCCAAACCGAATGAAAAGAGAAGGAGAATAAAGCTATAAAAACAAGACGTTTTACGTGAATCATAGACCTAAAAGAGTAATCACTAAGCAAACCTAGTTGGAAATTAGCGTATTCTCAAGGGATTTAACAACAATTTATAGGATAAAATAGTTTTTTATTTACCTTTAGAAGCAAACCAAAAGAATAGACTTATGCAAATCGCTACAATAGATTGGATTATAATATTTATATTTTTTGCTCTTTCATTGGGGATTGGAATCTATGTTTCCAAAACCTCTGGTAAAAGTGCGAACGATTTTTTCTTATCCGGGCGAAGTATGCCATGGTGGTTATTGGGATTGTCTATGGTGGCAACTACTTTTTCAACTGACACCCCTAATTTAGTTACCGACATTGTACGTACCAATGGTGTTTCTGGAAACTGGGTTTGGTGGGCGTTTCTAATTACAGGTTTATTGACCGTATTTGTTTATGCTAAATTATGGCGTAAATCAAATGTAAACACAGACCTTGAGTTTTATGAATTACGCTATGGAGGCAAGCCAGCTCGTTTTTTAAGACAGTTTAGATCTATTTATTTAGGGATTGTTTTCAATGTTATTACCATGTCTGCAGTTACTCTTGCCGCAATCAAAATAGGGGGTATAATGCTAGGTCTTGAGCCCTGGCAAACAGTTTTAACAGCGGGGTTAGTAACCGTTACTTTTAGCGCCATTGGTGGATTTAAAGGAGTTGTCTATACGGATGTTATCCTTTTTTTCGTTGCAATGGGAGGCGCTATAGGAGCAGCATATTATTTGGTGAATATGCCGGAGGTAGGAGGAATCCAAGCCTTATTGGCGAATGAAAATGTAGCTGGAAAAATAGCGATTCTTCCTGATTTTGGAGATCGTGAGGCACTGATTACCTTACTTATTATTCCTTTGGCTGTGCAATGGTGGAGCTCCTGGTATCCTGGCGCCGAACCTGGTGGAGGAGGCTATATAGCACAACGTATGCTTGCAGCAAAAGATGAAAACCATGCAATTGGAGCGACTTTTTTCTTCAATATTATGCATTATGCTTTACGTCCATGGCCATGGATTTTGGTTGCGTTAGCGTCTTTGGTTGTTTTTCCAGATTTAGCAAGTTTACAAACGGCATTTCCAAACATTACTCCAGACAAGCTGGGGCATGACTTAGCGTATCCTGCAATGTTAACCAAACTTCCTACAGGCTTATTAGGTCTTGTTTTGGCCTCTCTTATTTCTGCCTATATGAGTACCATTTCTACTCAGCTAAATTGGGGATCTTCTTATATTGTTTACGATTTTTACAAAACCCAAATTAATCCTGATGCTTCTCAAAAGCGATTGGTTGCCGTGGGGAGAATTTCTACCGTAGTGCTTATGGTGTTGAGTACTTTGCTTGCCCTCTTATTACAAAATGCAATGCAATTATTTAATTTGTTGTTGGTCTTTGGAGCAGGAACTGGACTTATTTTTATACTTAGATGGTTTTGGTGGCGTATCAATGCGTGGAGTGAAATTACCGCAATGGTAGCCTCTGGAGTGGTTTCTTTATTGTTAACGATTCCTTCAATCAAAAACGCTCTTTTTGGAGGTGAAGGTGTTTTCCCATCCTGGGCAGAATTTCCTTTTGTCGTTTTTGTAACCACCAGTCTCTGGCTATTGGTAACCTTTATTACACCTTCTGAAAAAACGGATGTCTTGCGTTCTTTTTATAAAAAAACACAACCAGGAGGGCCGGGGTGGTCAAAAATCATTAGTGAAGCCAAGAAAGAATCCATTGAACTTGTTGATCATGATGAAGGGTGGAGTGTACCCTCAGGAATCATTGCCATGCTTTTGGGCTGTTTGATGATTTACAGTACCATGTTTGCAACAGGATATTATATTTATGGTGATTACCAACTGGCATTTCCACTTACTGGATTGACTATTGTTTCGGCTTATTTTTTAGTAAAAACGTGGAAAAAAGTAAAAGCAACAGTGCTTTAACCCAAAATAATTCCTGCAATTGTTGCAGACATTAGTGAGACTAAAGAACCAGCGATCATGGCTTTAAAGCCAAGTTCTGTTAAAAGCTTACGTGTTTTTGGGGCGATAATTCCGATCCCTCCTACTTGTATGCCAATGGAAGCAAAATTGGCAAATCCACAGAGCATATACGTAGCCATCACCACAGATTTTTGATACGTAAAATGGAGACTGCTGGCGCTATTTTTTAAATCGACTAACTGCGTATACCCAACAAACTCACTCGCCACTAATTTTATCCCTAGAAGTTGACCCATTAGGGTCATGTCCTCCCGAGCCACTCCTACGAGCCACATAAGGGGTGCAAAAAGATACCCCAATACAAATTCAATAGAAAAGCCGTCATAAACCGTATTGTTTACCACCCACACATTTAAGCCTAAAAGGTCACCCACCCCGCTAAAAACATTATTCACCAAGGCAATAAGCGCTATAAAAACCAATAGCATGGCGGCAACATTTACCGCCATTTTAATTCCTTCCCCAGTTCCAATTGAGATGGCCGAAAGGAAATTTTCACCAATTTTATCATGAGAAACTTCAATGTCGGTTGTGATTTCTTCTGTCTGTGGGTATATTATTTTTGCAACCACCACAGCTCCTGGCGCAGCCATCACAGAGGCTGCCAAAAGGCTCTTGGCAAATTCCAGGCGCTGAACAGGATCATTGCCTCCTAAAAATCCAATGTAAGCTCCAAGAACACTCCCAGCAACAGTAGCCATTCCTCCTACCATAACAAGAAAAATCTCTGAGCGGTTCATTTTTTCTAAATAGGCCTTGATTAACAATGGGGCTTCTGTTTGACCTAAAAATATATTCCCTGCAACGGAAAGGCTTTCGGCCCCTGAAATTTTGAAAAGCTTCGTTAATCCCCAAGCAAAAAAACCAACCACTTTTTGAATGACCCCAAAATAATATAAAATTGAGGTTAGAGCTGAAAAGAAAATGATAACAGGAAGGGCTTGAAAGACAAAGATAAACCCATAGGTTTCTACATTTCCAAATTCGCCAAGCAACATTTTTGTTCCCGCACCGGTATAGTCCAGAATTTTAATGAAAAAATTTCCAAGGGTTTCAAAAAGACGCTTAATTAAACTAATTTTTAATACCCCAATCGCGATAATAATCTGTGTCAATAGACCTAAACCTACTGTTTTCCAAGCGATCTTTTTTCTGTTGGCGCTAAAGAGTAAAGCAATTAAAAGGAGCACACCCATGCCCAACACCCCCCTAAACAAAGAAGTAACCGAAATACCCGCACTAGGAATTAATTCCATCTATAATTTATTGTAATGCTAAAGATAACAAATCGATTATCTTTGCGGACTAGATATTTTAAACATGAAGCATTTACTTTTTATTTTTTTAACGCCCCTTTTACTATTTTCTTGTCAATCGGATTTAACCGTCAAACAAGAAGATGATAATGATATTGTTGCTGAAATAATTCCTGAGGTTGAGGAAGATGACAGGGTTTTAGTTTGGTCAGATGAATTTGACGGAACAACGTTAGATTTGAACAATTGGAGTTTTGAATTAGGTGATGGGTGTCCTAATTTATGTGGCTGGGGGAACAATGAACTTCAATCGTACACAGACAGTAACCATCGTCTAGAGGATGGGATGTTAATTATTTCTGCAAAAAACGAAAATGAATACACTTCAACTCGAATTTTAACCAAGGGGAAGCAAGAATTTACATACGGAAAGATAGAAACACGCGTAAAAGTACCATCAGGTGCAGGTCTATGGCCAGCATTTTGGGCATTAGGCGGTGATATTGACACCAATTCATGGCCTGATTGTGGGGAGATTGACATCATGGAATATGTTGGTAAAAACCCAGGTCAAATTTTCACCTCTGTACATACACGAAGTAGCTATGGGAATACCGTCAATACCCAAATTACGCCCGTTCCTAATATTGAAGATGATTTCCATGTCTTTGCAATAGATTGGACTGAAAATTACATCGATTTTTATTTGGATGAGAGCCGGGTATATCGATATGCAGCTCAAACTCAAACAGCAGAAACATGGCCCTTTAACAAGCCGTTCTTTTTATTAATCAATTTGGCAATTGGTGGAAATTTCGGAGGTCCAGTGGCGAGCTCGGTTCAATTTCCAAAGGAATACTTAATTGATTATGTAAGAGTTTATCAGTAGGGGTTACGTCCCAGAGGCTAAAATTTCTTTGAGCACATCTCGGGCAGTCATGAGCTTTATTTTGTGTACACTATCGTTGTATTGACCAGTATTAATTTTATTTTCTAATAAAGTTAAAACTTCATTTGCAGAGGGTTCATTCATATTTTTTTAGAGTTAATTCATGGGTACTTCTATGAGTAAAATTCGTGTATTTTCTTGGGCAGTAAGGGAAAAGGTATTCGTCTCCCAAAGGCCTATTGCATCTCTTTTGTTGAGGGTTTCTCCTGCTATTTCAGCACCTCCTTCAATCAGGAATGCATAGACGCCGTTTCCTTCTTTGTGAAGGGTATAATTCACTTCGGTTTTTTGATTAAAGTCACCTAAATGAAACCAAGCATCTTGATGAATCCAAAGGGCATCTCCATTGGACTCTGGGGTAACTACTGGGTAAAGGGCATTGGTTTTTTTAAGTTCTTTGATGCTTTTTTGATCATATCTGGGGGTTACATTTTTTTTGTTGGGCATCACCCAAAGTTGTAATAAGTTGACCTGCTGATCTTTATTTTTGTTGTACTCACTGTGATACACTCCAGTGCCCGCGCTCATCACTTGAATTTCATCGGCTTCAATCACCCCAATATTATCCATACTGTCTTTATGTTCCAAGGCACCTTCCAGGGGAATGGTAATAATTTCCATGTTGTTGTGAGGATGTGTACCGAAACCCATTCCTGGTGCTATAATATCATCGTTTAATACCCGAAGGGCGCCAAATTGAATCCGTTCGGGATTGTAATAATTAGCAAAACTAAAGGAGTGTTTTGCCTGGAGCCATCCATGATTTGCTGCTCCGCGAGTTTCTGAAGTATGTAGGGTCTTTTTCATTTGTTAGGTTTATTTATTTCAGCGGCCTTTTTTTTATTTGCTTGAACTACGGTATCAATAAGTTTTTTTTTGGTGTCAAAATAAGTAATCAGTGTTTTGATTTTCTCTTCATTTTCCAACTTTTCAGCCACTTTCGCTTTTTCTTCAGCAATGGTGTTTTTAATTTCCATATACGTACTTGCTACAAAACCAATTACGATTGCAATAGCAACAATAAAAGCAACAATTTCTTCAGAATCGGAGAGGTACATAAATGAGTATCTTTGTGCAAATTTAAAAAATAGGAGTTAGGATGAGAGTTGTTGTGAGACGAATTTGTGGTTTTGTTTTTTATGGATTGCTTTTTTTATCAATTGAAAACATACGTGCACAAAACACAAGCCAAACCAGTACAATTACCCTGGAAGAAGTTTCCTTGAGTGCTTCAAAATTTGACACGCCCAGAAGTGTTCTTCCATTTTCATTAAGTGTTATTAACCTGAAGGATGTACAGGCGTTGCATCAGCAACTTTCGTTACAGGAATATTTGGGTGCTGTACCGGGGCTTTTTTCTTTAAACGCGAATAACTACGCTCAAGATTTACGCATCTCCATACGTGGTTTTGGGGCACGTGCTGCTTTTGGAATTCGGGGGATAAAAATAATTGTAGATGGGATACCAGAGACCACGCCTGATGGTCAGGGGCAATTGGATAATCTACCCCTAGGTTTGCTTCAAAACATTGAAGTTCTGCGCGGACCTTCGGCAAGTTTGTATGGAAATGCTTCTGGGGGGGTTCTTTCTTTAAATACAGTAGACCGTTTGGAAGGAGAGTCGGTGCGTTTTAGATCTACACTGGGTGCTTTTGGATTGCAATCTTATAAGCTCAGTGCATCTTTAAATTCCTCAAAAACCACCTCTTTATTTTATTTTAACAGAACACAAACCAACGGGTATCGTACTTTTAGTGGGTTGGAACAAAACGTTTTTAATGCCAAAATAAAGCATAAATTGAGTTCTAAATCACTACTTCAAGCCCAGCTCAATTATACCCAAAGCCCTCGTGCAGAAGATGCGGGTGGACTTACAATGGATGAGGTGATGGCCGACAGAAACCAAGCGCGACAGCGCAACGTGGCCTTTGACACGTTTGAAAAAGTAAATCAATTTAAAGTAGGCTTAAGCTGGCTTCAAAACTGGCGAACCCAATGGAAATTGGACACCTACGCATTTTACTCGCTTCGTGATTTTTACGGAAAACTCCCTTTTGAAAATGGGGGAATTGTTGATCTATACCGAAATTATTACGGCTTGGGTAGCCGTTTGACTTATACCGAAGAAAATGAAGACCTCTTGCATCGCTGGCAAATAGGGACAGAGACGGCACTTCAGCGAGACCAACGGGATCGGTTTTTAAATCAAAATGGAACCCAGGGAGCTAATGTATTTTCTCAAGAGGAACGCTTTGGTAGTTTTGGGCTTTATATTTTGGATGAGGTACAATCAAAAAAATGGCTGCTCAGAACAAGTTTGCGTTTTGATCGCCAAAACGTGGGTGCGGACACTGTTATTGAAAATCAAATCTACACCGTTTTAAACCCAAGTGTAGGGCTTAGTTATTCCCTAGCCCCGCAGCAACGCATCTTTTTTAATTTTTCTACCAGTTACGAAACGCCTGCTTTGTCTGAGCTTTCTGCAAATCCCTCAGGGGAAGAAGGGCTTAATTTAAGCCTGGATCCGTCACGTGCAATCAACTATGAAGCAGGATGGAAGACATTGGGGGAACATACCCGACTGGAGGCTAGCTTTTTTTACATAAAAAGTTCCAATGAAATTTTACCGTATGAGCTGGAGGCTTTTCCAGGGCGTTCTTTTTATCGTAACACTGGCGCTACTGAGCGCTACGGCCTTGAGCTTTTTGGGGAGACCCGCTGGGACCAATGGAAGCTGCAGGCGAGCTTGACACAAGCGGCTTATCTTTTTGCAGGGGCAGATACAACTTCTGAAATGGAGGGGAAAAGGCTCCCAGGAATTCCTAATTCTCAAGCCTTTATTCAAGTGGAATACACTACTTCATCCCAATGGCGCTTTCAGCTGACAGGGGAGCATATAGGAAAATTTTATGCCAATGATTCCAATACTGCTGCCGTAGACGCCTATCAACGGGTGCGTTTACAGGCACGTAAAGGCATTTCCTTTGCCTGGGGAGAGGTTGCTGTTTTTGGTGGGGTTCATAACCTTTTCAACACTTTTTATTTTGACAACATCCGCCTAAACGCTTTTGGGGGGAGACACTATGAGCCTGCGCCTGGGAGAAATTTCTTTGGGGGACTTTCCTTCGGGTTTTAAAAACTCCCCTCTAAAAAGAGGGAATTATCTTTAACAGTGGCGATTGCCCGCTTACCTTACGATTTGCATGACGCCTTCCATAAAGGTGTCTGCGTAGGAATCCCGATTGGGATCACAACCAATTTAGGTAATCAAGGTGCTTTCTATAATATGAAATTGAGTAGAACTCTTTTTAATATCTTTACGGGATGCGGGAGCGATTATTCATCTTTCTTTTTGTTTGTGTTTCTTCCCTTTGGAGCCAGCGCCTTTCGGAAAAGCGTGTGGGGCGGCAGGTGCAAAAAATTGAGGCCTTTCAAAAGGCCCATGTAGCCATTAGCATCTCCCCTTTGGAAGGGGCAACGCCTATGGCACAATATCAGGCGGCACACTATATGACGCCCGCCTCCAACACCAAGCTACTTACTTTTTTGGGCGCTAGCCAACAGTTTAAGGAGCTTCCTGCAGTTTCTTATTTCAAAGAAAAGGACAGCATCATTCACTTCAAGAGTACGGGCTACCCCTTATTGTTTCACCCTTTTTACAAGGATACTATTCTAGACGCTTTTTTTAATCAAAAGGGATTGTGGAACTATCATGTAAATAAAGATTCCCCCAAGCCACATGGGAGCGGTTGGGCATGGGATGATTATTCCTATTATTATGCTGCCGAGACCAGTGTATTTCCTATTTATGGAAACACCCTCCAGGCTCAAATAGACGCTAAGGAACTCAAAATGAGCCCTTCTTTTTTTGCCTCTAAAACTATTTTAGACTCCTTGGGAAAGGCGTTTAAAAGAGCGTATGATCGCAATACTTTTCACTTCAACCCTGCTGCATGGACGGCTGGAGACACATTGTATCGCCCTTTTATCACCAGCGATTCCCTTTTTGTGAAATTACTTGAGCATGAAATCGGGCAACCGGTTCATGTGGCGGATGGAAATAGCGCGGAGCCGCAATGGAATTTTTTATATACCGCAGCGGAAGAGACCCTTTATAGCGCCTTGTTACAAGACAGTGATAATGGAATTGCTGAGGCACTACTCCTTATGGTTTCCCAAAAAAACTTTAATGGAATGACCCCAGAAAAAGCCATTGCTTTGTTACTGGACCAATGGAAGCCCTGGCTTCCCGACCCGATAGCGTGGGTAGACGGCTCCGGGATTTCTCGGTACAATATGATCACCCCCAGAACCGTAGTTCGTGTTTTACAAAAAATCTACGAAACCGTGGGATGGCAAACAATTGAATCGTATTTCCCAAAAGGCGCAACCTCAGGGACATTAAAAAAATACTCCAATACGGCTCTTTATGCAAAAACGGGAACCTTACGCCACAACCACAACCTCTCAGGGTATTGGGTCCATCCAAAGGGGAAAACCTACGTGTTTTCAATCATGGTAAACCACCATACAGCATATACTGCAGAGGTACGCGAGGGTATTGGAACCCTTTTGGAATGGTTTGAAAGAAAACTTCGCTAGGGCTACTCGATGTTTTGTAGTTCCTGAGCTACTGCCTGCACACGGTCTAAAACACGAAGTAAATTTCCACTCCACACTTTTGCAATTTCTTCTTCGCTATACCCACGCTTTACAAGTTCAAGGGTTACATTAAACGTTTCTGAGGCATCTTTCCACCCTTCAATTCCGCCGCCCCCATCAAAGTCGGAGCTAATCCCTACATGGTCTATTCCTATTTTGTTCTTTATGTAGTCAATATGATCCACAAAATCTGAAACATTTACGGGAGGGTAGGTTGCTTTTAGGGCGGCCAAGTCGGCATTGGGGTCTGCTTTTAGAAGGGAGTCTTTGGCTTTTTTATGGGCGGCCGCTTTTTCTTTATTTAAAAAGGCAGCTAAGGCAACGGTTTGAACGACCCCGCCACTATCTTTTACCCACTGCAACTGCGCATCATCTAAATTTCTTGGGTGGTCGCTCAACGCTCTAGCAGAAGAATGGGAAGCAATCACCGGAGCTTTGGAATGGGCAATCGTTTGGCGAATGGCTTCTTTTGAAGGGTGTGAAATGTCTACCATGATCCCGTAGTAGTTCATCTTTTCAATGATTTGCTTTCCGAGCTCACTGATTCCATTGTGTTTGGCGGTATTGTCAAATTCCCCAGTATTTGAATCCGAAAACTGATTATGGCCATTGTGCGCCAGAGACATATAACGTGCCCCCATCGCATAATAGCGGGCTACTTCCTCGATGTTTTCACCTATTGGAAAGGCATTTTCAACCCCAATCATTGCCACTTTTTTACCTATTTTACGAAGGCTATCTACCTCTTTTGAGGTTGTTGCTAATGCAATTTTGTTTTTCCCATATACCTCGACCAACCGATGTATGGCATCAAATTTGGCCTGGGCATTTTCTGCTGCCTTTTTATATCCCTCTGGGGTCAGCTCCCCTTGGCCTGTATAAACAATAAACCAAGCAACATCCAAAGCACCTGCCTGCATCTTGGGAAGGTTTACTTGGGTGTCTAAGTTTTGAGTGTAGTTTAGACTGTCTGTAAAGTTCTTGACATTTATGTCATCATGGGTGTCTAGCGTTGTTGTTGTTAAATGAATTAATTGTGCTTTCTGAAGTAAGGAAACATCGGGGACTTGCTTTGTGTCTTGACATTGAATCAACAATAGGGCAAATAGTACTCCATAAATCGTTTTCATTTTTTTCTTGTTTTTTTCAAAGGTATAAATTATGATGACTTAATCGCTTTTCACCCGGGGGGCATCCTACCTTATTATATAGGAGTGTCCCAGGTATGCTTTTTGTTTTCTTACGAGCCCGTGGAAAGATTGTGTGCCGGTATGGAACCAACCTAAGTCCTTATTTAGGGGGTTTTTCATTCTAAAACCCTGTTTTTCCCTCCCAAAGCAGGGTGTTTTATGTGAAATTGTGAATAAACTTTCGGTAGTTCTTGCGCTAAAAACCCTATATTTACTAAGTTCACACGCTTGATGAACGTTTTTTTACGTAAAATCCACTCTTTTTTTAACAAAAAAATAACTTTGGCATGGTACTTGCAATTGTTCATGAACTGTAAACGCCGTGTTCTATGAGCACGTCTTTACAAACATTTAATATTTTTAATTTTAATTTAATTTTTTATCAAAATGAAAAAAGGTTTATTTAGTATTTTGGCAAGTGCACTACTAGTAGTGGGATGTCAAAATTACGACGATCAATTTACTAACCTTGAGTCTCAAATTAGCGCACTTGCTTCGACAGTAGCTGGTTTGTCTCAGGTTCAGAGTGATCTTTCTAGCTTAGCAGGAACTGTTGGTTCTCTAACGTCCACAGTAAGCAATCTAGGAAGTACAATTGACACAGCTGTTGCTGATGGTCTTGCTGATATCCAAGCGGATATTACAGCTATCGAAGCTGCTGTTGCTGATGTTGCTTCTTCTGAAGAAGTTTCTGCTCTTTCTGA
>JABGUL010000001.1 GCA_018646605.1 Flavobacteriaceae bacterium | reverse complement strand
TACTCTTTTTCAGTTAAAAGCCACTCTTTAAAAGCATTAACTAACATGTGATCTATTGTATTTAACATGATCGATTGACCAAAATCAGATTCAAATTCCTGAATTAAATCATAAAAACGTTTTAGATTCCTAATAGAATTATTGGACAAACCAAGTGAGCCACTTCTTTTAAGTCTTCTTAGAGGTGCATGTTTTATATAGTTAGAGATCTGAGTGAGTAATACCCCTTGATCTCTACCACTAGCAACTTTTATCGTTATAATCACGCATTTTTTATTGTTTAATTTTCATATGATTTGTGAATATTATAACTAACTTCAAAGTTCATTTAACATTTTAAATAAAATTTTCTAACGTAAATTTGTTTGAAATTTACATTTAAATATACGTTATTTTTTATGTTATTTAACATATAAAGTCAATAAATGCAGGGTCTGACAAAGAATAGTTTTGAAATAACTACGGGCTGTAGTCAAAATAAAAATCTTTTAATACAAACAGAAAACCTTCTTATCTTTAAAAAAATTTACACATGAAAGCCATTCTCCTTGCCGGCGGCACAGGATCCAGACTCTTCCCAGTCACACTAGGTGTTTCTAAGCAGTTATTACCTGTCTATGATAAACCTATGGTTTATTATCCCTTGTCGGTACTTTTGCAGGCAGGGATTCGAGAAGTTTTAGTGATTAGTACTCCAGAAGATTTGGGGCAGTATGAACGGTTATTGGGCGATGGAAGTCAATGGGGAATTAGTTTGCAATATAAAGCTCAACCAAAGCCCAACGGATTGGCAGAGGCCTTTCTGTTGGGAGAAGAATTTATTGGAGAGGAAGCGGTTTGTCTGATATTAGGAGATAATATTTTTTATGGTGTAGATTTTTCAAAACAACTAGAAGCGGTCAAACAAAGAACAAGTCTTGGTTCGAAGGCGACTATTTTTGGATATACTGTCAATGATCCCCAACGTTATGGAGTTATTGAATATGATGATCAAGGTAAAGCCACATCTATTGAAGAAAAACCTGAAAATCCAAAAAGTAATGAAGCCGTGGTAGGCTTGTACTTTTATCCTAATTCTGTCATTGAAATTGCAAAACAAAGCACACCTTCAGAGCGGGGTGAACTAGAAATTTCGGCTGTAAATCAAAAATATTTGGAAGATGGAAATCTTCAGGTAGAAGTTTTGGGTAAAGGTTTCGCTTGGCTGGATACAGGAACACATGAGTCTTTATTGGAAGCGGGACAATTTATTCATACCATTGAAAAACGGCAAGGTCTTAAAGTAGGATGTCTTGAAGAAATAGCTTTTGAAAAAGGGTTTGTCACAAAAGAGCAACTTTTGGAAGGTGCAGAAAAAATGAAACAAACAGAATACGGAATCTATTTATTAAAAAAATACAGCGATAAATCATAACTTTAAGCTTCAATTAAACGATCCATCATGAATATCAAAACCACTCCTTTCAAGGAGGTTTTTATTTTAAAGCCCACCCTTCACTTAGATGAACGAGGCTCTTTTATGGAAAGTTTTAATGAACGAGAAGTTGAAAAAGTTTTAGGGAAAAAAACAATGTTTTGTCAAGACAATCTTACCCATTCCAAAAAAGGAGTTTTAAGGGGCTTACATTATCAATTACCCCCCTTTAGTCAAACAAAATTAGTTAGTGTGATTCAAGGAAGCGTATTGGATGTGGTTGTGGATATACGTAAAGGATCTCCCACCTTTGGACAGTATTTTAGTTTTGAATTAAGCGCAGAAAATCAGTTACAACTTTTTATCCCCAGAGGATTTGCTCATGGATTTATAACGTTAAGTGAGACGTCTATTTTTATGTATAAAGTAGATCAATATTATAATTTTGCCAGTGAAGGAAGCATTACCCCAGATGATCCTGCTTTAGGGATAGATTGGCAAATACCCCAATCACAATGGATTCAATCTGAGAAAGATAAAAAGCATCCTACCCTTGCAGAGGCTACCCTTTTTGATTATAATTTAGACCTTTATGCCTAGTTATTTAGTAACAGGTGGGTCAGGTCAACTGGGACAATGCTTTCATGCGGTTGCTAAAGAATCACCTGCGATAAATTTATTTTTTACTTCTAGAAACGAAGTAGACATTACACGATCGGAAACCCTTGCAAATTTTTATAGCAAAAATCCTTTTGATGGCATTATCAATTGCGCTGCCTACATTAATGTTGATCAGGCGGAGAAAGAGGAAGAAAGCGCGTTTAAAATCAATACCGAAGGACTTCAAAATTTAATTGACTTTGCAGAGGAGAAAAAACTTTCGATTATCCATTTTTCTACAGATTA
>JABGUL010000009.1 GCA_018646605.1 Flavobacteriaceae bacterium | reverse complement strand
ATTTTAAAAATAATCCTTTATGTTGGTAATTATAATAAAAATCTATAGTATTTTTGTTTATGATAGCAAAATACGTTGTCTTATGAAAATAGAGAGAATGCAAATTTGTAAATAGACTACCATTACGGAGTTTCCAAGGCCATAGGCAATACCAATTGAACTTAGCAACCACCATAGTGGAAAGAAAAACACCCCTAAAGCATATTTCATGGAGCTGAAAAAGACAATATCTTTAAATTGTCCAATGATCTTTCTGCTAATTATCAAGGGTATAATATTGGGAAGGCTAAATACAAAAGCAAAAAAGCGTTTTGTTGAGGACGGGGCTTTTGCTAAAGGGAGTTTTTCGGGAACGTTTTCTAGTGCTGATTTAAGTTGATCAAAATTCATTTGGGTCGTAATACGATTGATTCTCTTTTTCTTTTCCTGATACTCTTCAGTTTTTTCTGGAAGCCAAAGACAGTCTTTCATTCGAAGTTGAAGTTCTTCTTTGAGTTTGTTAATATTTTCCGCCTCGGTCAAATCTTTAGAAATAAAACCACCTACTTCAATGGGTTTTCCATAGACTAAATGGAGTGTGCACCGGGGTTGTTGATGATGCCCATAATTTATTCCCATGGGCTGTAGGTATATTTTTTTATTAGGATTTTCTTTATGTGCTTGAAAAGCAAGACGACTACTCCCTTTTGATAAATTTTGCAAAAAGTATTCATTATGGTGTCCCCCTTCTGAAAACATTAATAAGAATTTTCCATCCCCTAAAATTTGATAACATTTAGCGAAGGTTAAATCATTTTTTTTAAGATTGCTATAGCCGTTTCTGATCCGGTATACGGGCAGCATTTGAAAGGCATCTAAAAACCACTGTAATGGTCCTCCAAAAACATCACTTCTAGTTAAAGAAGTCATTTTATCAGGGGTCATGGAGCCAATTATGAGGGGATCTAGAAATGCTCCTTGATGATTGGGAGAAAATAATACTCCTCCATCTTTGGGGAGGTTCTCTTCTCCGTAGACCAAAATGGATCTAAAATAAATCCAATTGTAATAGCGGAAAAGATGTTTGAATAAAAAATAGAGAATTGGTTTCAAAAGAGACGTATTACTATGGTTTCGAAAATACATTTTCTTATGGATTAAACCTAAGATTTTTTAAACCTTGTGTTGTTTGTGAAACCATCAAAAGTTCTAAAGCTCTTTCATAAAAAAATATACATGCGGTGAATCACAAACATGAATTATTATTTGTTTTGATCTTAAATTAGTTTTTGAATGATCATTTTGGAAACTCAGATTCAACAAAGATGATTAAAACAGCGATCTGGCTTACATTAAAATTTACAAGGAATTTCTCAAATAAAAACGTTTTTAGATATAGTAGAACACACATATATATCAATATATAGCTTATATTTTGGACATTATCATTAAAATATTCTCGCTGAAATCTAAAACAATAATAATTCACTTATGTTAATTAGTGTTAAAATGCCCTCTTAATAAATCATCAAGATGCCAAAAAAATATACTATATTGTTACGGAAATTAGATAATTTGAATTAAAAAAAAGATAACTCAACAAGCCAAAACACACTAAATACAAACAATTAGAAGTGTTTTTAAATTTTTTATGTAAATAAACAAATGAAAATCAAACAAATGAAAACAAACAATTTAATTAAAATAGCAATGTTCTCACTATTGCTTTTAATAGGAAATTTTGCAATGGCTCAAACCACTATTTCAGGATCAATTACTGATTCAGAGACCGGAGAATCAATTCCAGGAGCAAACATTATTGTCGTTGGTTCACGAACAGGAGCGGCTACAGATTTTGATGGGAACTTCGTTTTAACCTCTTCCACAGAGCTTCCTTTTTCGATTGAGGTATCTTCTATCGGATTCAACTCTACTATTTTGGAGGTTACAAGTGCAGATCAACAAATAAGCATTTCCCTTGAAGCAGGTCAAAACTTAGATGAAATAATCATTTCTGCCTCTAGAAGACCGCAAAAAATATCGGAATCACCTCAGTCTGTTTCTATTATCACCGCGAGAGATTTGGAAAATAACTCAAATGTGACAGATCCAATTAGATCTTTAGTTGACATTCCGGGTGTTCAGTTACAGCAACAATCGGCTAATGTTATAAATATTGAAATGAGAGCAGGCTCTGGAGTTTTTGGAACTTCAACGTTCCCAATGCTTGATTATAGAAATTTATTTAATCCAACTTCTTCTTCTTTTTTGAGTTATCAAAGTGGATTATCAAATATTGATATTGCAAGAATAGAAGTTGTAAGAGGAGCGAACTCAGCATTGTATGGGCCTGGGGTTTCTTCAGGAATTGTTCACTTCTTAACAAAAAATCCTATTGACTATCCAGGAACTACCGTAGAATTAATTGCTGGAGAACTAGCCACGACGGGTGCAGCAATTAGACATGCATGGTCTAATGAAAAGAAAACTTTTGGATATAAAATAAATGCAAAATATTTAAAAGGAAACGATTTTAACTTCGATCCAAATGATCCAAGAGATCAGGCAAATATCGCGTCATTTAAAGACGAAATTAGAAAACCTGTTATTTCCAATGGAGTTGCTGATGCAACACAACAAGGGGACCTTCTTTTGTCAACAAGTGAATTATATCCTGACGGAAAAGGACTTAAAACAAATTACAGAAACTCAACCGTTAATGCACATCTAGAATTTAGACCCTCTGATAAAACAAGTATGTTTCTTTCAGCAGGAGCGAATACTGGTGATGGATTTTTTGCAAATTCCCAAGGTTATGGAAGAACAGACGGAACAGAATTTTGGACGCAAGCTAGAATCCAAACTGGAGGTCTTTTCGCTCAAATCTATTATGTAGATAACGATGGAGGGGGAGATGACAATCCTACATTTTTGTACGGAACAGGTTTAAATCAAATTGCAAAAAGAAACCTTTTAGAAGCTCAAGTTCAATATAACTTTCAAATCCCTTCACTTTTAAATTCTGATTTTACTGTTGGTTTTGATACGCGTAACAACCGACAAGATTCTGAAAATACAATTTGGGGAAGAAATGAACTAAATGATGATTATCAAATATCTGGTCTTTATTTACAAGGTACATTAGAGTTGGGGTCTAAATTGGACTTAACTTTTGCAGGGCGATATGACAGCTATGGTTTTTTAGACGATAGTTCTTTTGCTCCCAGAGTAGCGTTGGTATATAAGCCAAGCCCGAAGCATACATTTAGAGCTTCTTACAACCAAGCGGCATTTATTCCTTCAGCATTAGAGATGTTTATTGATTTCCCAGTAAACTCTCCAGCACCAGGAGTATTCGACATATGGCTTTCAGGACAGGCTAATGCTCAAACTTTCTCAAACGCTTCAATAGACATGAGTGTACCTGGATGGCCAAATCTTCCAGAAGGATCTACTCAAATCCCACTCGCTTATTTCTATGGTGCTTTGGGAGCGAGTGGAATAGCTCAAACTTTAGCAGGTGCATCAGCAGGGGTAGCAGCAGCTAATCCAGCGGCAGCGCCTCTTTTACCTATTTTTAATTCTTTCTTTGAAACTTATGCAGGACCATCAGGTGCTACTGGATCTCTAATACCTTTTGATTTATTTACAGGATCACCAATGACAAACTATGATGATACCGGTAAAGGGGAAATAGGTACTTTAAATAGCTTTGAGCTTGGATACCAAGGTATTATAGGTGATAAACTTGCTGTTTCATATGATTTATATACCTATGAAAGAACAGGATTTACAAGGTTTACGCAACTAGCACCATCTTATGTTTTCGGTGGAAGTGAAAATCTGCCAGGTGATTTAGCAAATAGTGTTGTGGCGGATATGATTGCAGATCCAACGATCAATGCAACTGTGCTTGGAGCAATATCTGCTCAATATGCTGCAGCAGGACTTCCTATAACAGGATTGGATGCGGCTACAGCAGCAGCTTTTGGTCTTCCTGCAGCGGTGCCTTCAGCTGCAGCTCAAGCAGCCGGAACAGTAGCGGCAATTGCTGGAGGGTATGGATTAGGGTTTCAAGCAGCTGGACAAGGGCTTAATGCCTCTGCCTTATCTCAATTATATCCTATTATAGGTGCTCTTGAGGCAGACGGGGCTCCACAAGATGGAATGGTTCACGCTGCCTCTGGTTACAGAAGATTTAATGACGCTACAAGAAGTCATTATGGAATGGACTTATCGATGGAATATTTTATAAATGACGAATGGACTTGGTTTGGAAATTCCTCATGGGTTAGTCAAACCGATTGGGCAGTTGGTGATGACGATTTACCTTTCACTTCTTATTTGAATTCACCAAAATTTAAATACAGAACTGGATTTTCCTTTTCACCTGATATGGGCTTTAGAGGGAGAATTTCATTTCAACATGATGCTGCCTTTACTGTTGAACAAGGATTATTTATCAACGGTATTGCTGACGAAAAGAATTTAGTTGATATGAATATTGGCTATAAGTTTAGCGAAAAATTTGCGCTTGATTTATCTGGTAATAATATTTTCAATCAAAAATATAGAGCCATGCCAGGACTTCCCGTAATTGGAAGAAGAGTTCTTGCAAAAGCAACATACAATTTTTAATTTTTAGTCGATTTTACAACGGGTAGTTGCGTAACAATTACCCGTTTTTTTGATAAAAATAAAGTTTGAAAGGGGCCATTGCGCTCCTTTTTTATGTTTTAATTTTTTGACCTTTCCGATATGATCTTTTAAAAGTCAAATTTATATTGACCGAAAAAGAGTCTTATATTTTTCATGAACCTATAGATAATGTTATCTTTAAAGAGCTTCATTATTTTTAATAGTAATTAATAAAGAACACAATTTCATTTTATAATTTAAAACCTACATATGATAAATTTAGAAGGACAGTTAGCCATTATTACGGGAGGGGCTCGAGGAATTGGTGAGGGTATTTGTGAGGTTTTTTGTAAAGCAGGAGCGACGGTCGCACTTTGGGATGTTTTAGATGTAGGTGTTGACACAGCAGAAAGAATTTCAAAGCAAGGAGGATCAATCTTTTTTCAAAAAGTAGATGTAACCTCCAAAGATTCTGTTGAAATTGCAGTTTCAGAGATTATAGCCAAGTATCATAAAATCGATATTTTAATTAATAATGCGGGTGTGATTCGTGATCGTTCTTTTATGAAAATGGAACAATCCGAATGGGATACTGTCATCAATGTTAATTTAAATTCACTTTACACAACTGCAAAAGCAGTATTGCCTCATATGAAAGAAGCAGGTTATGGACGTATTGTTTCTGCCTCATCAATTAATGGATTTGCAGGAGCTTTTGGTCAGGTCAATTACGCTGCTACTAAGGCAGCAGTTGCTGGTTTTACTCGTGCTTTATGCAAAGAAACAGGGCGTTTTGGAGTAACTGTAAATGCTGTTGCTCCTGGTTTTATAAAAACAAATATGACGGATTCTATGCCGGATGAAGTCATAAAAGCTGGAGTTGCCCAAATACCAGTAGGGCGAATAGGTACGGTAGAAGATATGGGATTTGCATACCTTTATTTAGCCTCCAAAGAGGCCGGATTTATTTCAGGAATTACCCTCCATGCTAACGGTGGATCAATGCCAATGTAAAAAATGAAAACAACCAAACATCTTTTTGAACTCGATGGGAAAGTGGCCTTGATAACAGGTTCCAGCAAGGGTATTGGTTTAGCCTTAGCAGAAGTATTGGCTGAATATGGGGCTAAAGTAGTGGTCAGCAGTAGATCTCAAGACTCTGTAGATGAAGTTGCAAAAAACCTCAGGGCAAAAGGCCATACGGTAATGGCACAGGCATGTCATGTAGGAGATTCAGAACAACGAAAAATTTTAGTTAACAAAACAATTGAAACCTATGGCGGTATAGACATACTTATTAATAATGCAGCTATTAATCCTGTTTTTAAGGGCCTTGAATCAATGTCAGAAGAGATTTATGATAAGATGATGAATGTAAATCTTAAAGCGGCCTTTGATTTGAGTAATTTATGTTTCCCATATTTAAAGGATTCAAAAGGTAGTTCTATTATCAATATTGCTTCCGTTGAAGGATTAAAACCAAGCTTTGGTCTAGGCCTTTATGGAGTAACAAAAGCAGCATTAATTATGTTGACCCAAGTTCAGGCTAAAGAATGGGGTAAATATGGAATTCGTTCTAATGCAATCTGCCCGGGCTTAATACAAACCAAATTTAGTTCAGCACTCTGGCAAAATGAAACTATAATGAAACAAGTGGTAAAAGAGCTCCCCGCTGGAAGAATGGCACAACCTCAAGAACTTACAGGTTTGGCAGTCTATCTTGCTTCAGATGCTGGAAGTTATTCTACAGGTGGTATTTATACGGTTGACGGAGGTCACATGATAGTTTAAAAAAATAGAAATATGGCAACACAAAAAATACAAGAATCCTATAGAAGTATTTTTAAAAATATTTCTGATATGCAGGGTTCAGTGGGTAAAGAGTTGGGATTAACTCCCTGGACAAAAATGGATCAAGAACGAATTAATACGTTTGCTAAAGCTACTGAGGATGAACAATGGATTCATCTAGATGCAGAACGTTGCGCCAAAGAATCCCCATATCAGAAACCCATCGCTCACGGATTTTTAATGCTCTCCATGTGCTCTAAAATAATGTACGATGCATATGAGATTGGACACGTTTCAATGGCAATCAATTACGGATTAGACAAAGTCCGCTTTCCAAATGCGACCCCTACAGGAACAAATTTCAGAGGGCGTGTAATTTTAGCAGATTTTGAAATGATCCCAAAAGGAGCTAAATACAAATTAAATGTCACGATAGAATTAGAGGGCCACGAAAAACCGGCCTGTGTTGCTGAATTTTTAGCACTAGCTTATACTTAATCAATTATGGAAAACGCAGTATTATTTGAAGCAAATAAAGGAGTTGCTACCATCACCTTAAACCGACCCGATCGTTACAATGCGGTCAATCAAGATTTAGTTGATGGAATTTCATCTGCTTTGACTAAATGCGAAAACGATGATTCAATTAGAGCTGTTGTACTAACAGGTTCAGGCAGAGGTTTCTGTGCAGGAGCTGATATGTCTGTGTTTAGTGATAATGCCACAGCAGAAGAAAGAAGTCAATATATTATTGATCAATACCAACCTTTAATGAACCAATTTTTTACTTTAAAAAAACCAATTATAGGAGCAATAAATGGTACTGCTGCAGGAGTAGGCGCTGCTTTTGCTTTGGCATGTGATTTTAGAGTAATGAGTGCTGAAAGTGGCATTTTATATGCCTTTGTAAACATTGGCTTAGGTCCAGATGGAGGAGCTAGTTGGCTACTTGCTAGACAAGTAGGCTATAGTCGAGCCTTAGAAATTGCTACAAGTGGTAAAAAAGTTAGTGGAACAGAATGTCTGGCCTTGGGGCTTACCAATAGGATCGTTCCTCAAGAAGAGCTTTTAAATAATGCAAAACAATGGGCAGAAGAACTTGCTAAAGGAGCAACACTTGCCATAGGAATAGCAAAGGAAGACATGTTTTATGCAATAAACCATAGTTTAAATGAGGCTATTGCTTTTGAGGCAAGAAAACAAGTTGCTGCATTTAAAAGTCATGATTTAAAAGAAGGGGTAACTGCTTTTTTAGAAAAAAGAAAACCCAACTTTTTAGGTAAATAATATTTTAAAATGGATTTTGAAGAGATAAAAAAGAAGACGAAAATCTTTGTAAAAGAGGAATTACTTACTCTTGAACCTTGGATTCTTAATGTTGAATGGGAGGAAAAATTACCTAAGCTAAAGGAACTTAGAAATAAAGCTAAGTCAGAAGGACTTTGGCTTCCTCAGATTCCTACGGCCTATGGTGGATTGGGATTAACAAATGCCCAGCATGGAGAAGTAAGTGAAATCTTAGGCGCAAGTCCCTACGGGCATTATTGCTTAAATTGTCAAGCGCCAGATGCAGGGAACATGGAAATTCTTATTGAGTTTGGAACTGATCATCAAAAAGAAACTTATTTATACCCTCTTTTAAAAGGTGAAATAAGAAGTTGTTTCGCAATGACTGAACCCGACCATGCCGGATCTAATCCAGTTAAAATGGGAACTATAGCCACAAAAGAAAACGGCAACTATGTAATCAATGGGCATAAATGGTTTACGTCCGGTTTTGATGGTGCAACTTTTGCCATAGTTATGCTTGTGACCGACCCTGAAGGAAAAAATCCACATAAAAAAGCAAGTCAGGTGATCGTTCCAACGAGCACTGAAGGAGTAGAATTTGTTAGAAATGTATCTATTATGGGACATTCTAGCAGCGGCTGGGAAAGTCATGCAGAAATCAAATTTCATGAAGTTAAAGTTCCGTTATCTAATGTCCTTGGAGGTGACGGTGAGGGATTTACCATTGCTCAAAAGCGATTAGGCCCTGGGCGTATTCATCATTGTATGCGTTGGATTGGAATGTGTGAACGCGCTTTTGATTTAATGTGCCAGAGAGCGGTCTCTCGTGAAATAGCAGAAGGGGTTATGTTAGGTGAAAAGCAAACCATTCAAAACTGGATTTCTGAATGTAGAGCAGAAATTAATGCAGCTCGATTACTTGTGCAGGATGCTGCACATAAGATTGATGTACAAGGTGCTTATGAAACACGCTCTGAGATTTCTATCATTAAATTTTATTGTGCTCAAGTACTTCAGAAAGTGGTGGATTGCGCAATTCAAGTACATGGTGCAAAAGGGGTAACAGATGACACCATATTGTCGTTATATTATCGTCATGAAAGAGCTGCTCGAATTTATGACGGCGCAGATGAGGTTCATAAAAGTCGTTTGGCAAGAAGTATTTTAAAAAAATACACTAACAAGTAAGAGAATTGATATTTTTTTCTCAGGGATATAAAATGGATATAATAAGGGGATCAATTAAAACTAAATAACGATTATTTTTATTTAAATAAAAAATTGAGGTTAACAAATATAAAAATCATATTATCATATAATTATAAATAATAATTAAAGCAGTAATGAAGCGTGATAAGGCAGGACAAATAAGAACAGGACAAACCTTGGATGTTTCTTCTTTGGAGACATATCTAAGAAGTAAAATGGAATTACCTAATTCTAATTTTGAGGTGCTTCAATTCCCAGCAGGATATTCTAATTTAACTTATTTATTACGTTGGGACAATCAAGAGTTTGTACTTAGACGTCCCCCTCATGGCGCTAAAATAAAATCTGGGCATGATATGGGGAGAGAGTTTAAAATACTTTCTGGACTCCAACCTATTTATCCAAAGATTCCTAGGACATATTTGTTTTGTGACGATTTATCTGTTATTGATGCTCCTTTTTACATTATGGAGCGATTACAAGGAGTGATTTTTCGTGGGCATACTCCCAAAGAACAACTTCCAGCACCAGCTCAAATGCAGATGTTGTCCAATGAATTTGTAACTACTTTTGCAGAAATTCATGCCCTAGATTATCATTCCGTTGGACTCGAGAATTTAGGACGTCCCGACGGTTATGTCAAACGTCAGGTGGAAGGTTGGACCAAGCGCTACATCAATGCAAAAACAGCCGATATAGAAACGATAGAAAAGGTATACACTTGGCTTAATAAAAACATTCCTAAAAAAAACCACACTGCTTTTATCCATAATGATTTTAAGTACGACAATATCATCTTTTCTCAAGACGATAAATTGAATATTAAAGGAGTGTTAGACTGGGAAATGGCTACAATTGGCGATCCATTAATGGATTTAGGGACTACCTTAGGTTATTGGATTCAAGAGTCAGATCCTGATTTCATGAAGAAAAGTAATATGAATATTAGTATTGAAAAAGGTAATTTATCACGTAGTGAATTGGTGCATAAATATGCTCAAATCACAAATCTTCCCATGGACAATATTACATTTTATTACGTTTTTGGATTGTTTAAAATCACAGTGATTATCCAACAAATTTTTTATAGATACAATAATGGTTTTACTACTGATGCTCGTTTTAAAAATCTAGACCAGGCAGTTATTAACTATGGAAAAATGGGGTTACAAGCATTTCAAAAAAACAAAATTGAAAACTTATTTTAATACTTATAGATGAATGATTTAAGTGACTTTAGAACAGCAACAAGAGTTTGGTTAGAAGCTAACTGTCCACATAGTATGCGACAGCCTGTTAAAGATCCTTTTGATGTTTATTGGGGAGGGCGGAATGCAATCTTTACTACTCAAGACCAAAAGATTTGGTTTGAAAAAATGCTTGAAAAGAGATGGATAGTTCCTTATTGGGAGGAGAAATATGGTGGAGGGGGGTTGACCCCTGAAGAAAATAATATTTTAACTCAAGAGATGACTCGTTTAGGCTGCAGAAAACCTTTGTATAGTTTTGGGATTTCAATGTTGGGTCCCGCACTTTTGAAGTTTGCTACAGAAGAGCAAAAGTTACATTACTTACCTCAAATTGTTGAAGGTAAAATATGGTGGTGTCAAGGGTATAGTGAGCCTAATGCTGGGAGTGATTTGGCTAGTCTACAAACTAAAGCGTTAGAAAAGGGGGATCATTATGAAATTACTGGGTCCAAAGTTTGGACTTCTTATGCTGATAAATCGGATTGGATATTCTGTTTAGTACGTACCGATTTCGAAGCAACAAAACATGCTGGGATTAGCTTTATTCTTATTGATATGGCTTCTGAGGGAGTGAGTACCAGACCAATAAAACTAATTAGCGGAAAATCTCCTTTTTGCGAAACTTTTTTTGATGGGGTAAAAGTGCCAAAAGAAAATTTAATAGGCACATTGAATGAAGGCTGGAATATTGCCAAATTCTTATTGACCCATGAGCGACAAATGATAGGAGGAATTGGAGAAACAGACATCCGGAAAGAAGTTCATGAAGTTGCGATTGAAAATCTTCCAATAAATTCAAAAGGATTGATTTCTGATGGTGTGTTAAGAAGTCAAATTTCTGATTTTGAAATAGATGAAGAAATTTTTGAATTAACTATTCAACGCATTACTGATGAAGCTAAAACCGGGAATAATTCAGGGGCATTGTCTTCGTTTTTCAAGTATTATGGAACCGAGCTAAATATTAAAAGGCAGGAATTATTGATGGCTGTAACTGGAACAGACTCCTTAATTTGGGAGGAAAATGAAAAATCAGATGGCGACTTAGCGCGAAAGTTTTGTCGTTCAAAAGGGAATTCGATTGAAGGAGGAACGTCAGAAATCCAATTAAATATTATTTCTAAACTCATTTTGGGCTTACCCACTAAATAAAAAAAACATGGCATTAATTATAACAGAAGAACAAAAAATGCTCAAGGATTCTGCCGCAGAACTCCTAAAAGCTAAGGCCCCTGTAAATGAAATGAGAGCTCTTCGTGATCAAGGGTACATGACTTTTGACTCAAATTTATGGAGGGAGATAGCTTCTTTGGGTTGGACTGCCTTGACCATACCCGAAAGGTATAATGGTTTAGATTTTGGACATGTAGGTTTAGGTCAAATTTTAGAAGAAACGGGAAGAAATTTATCTAAATCTCCTCTTATATCCTCAATCCTTTTAGGAGCATCAGCACTCAGAATATCAGACAATAAGGTTTTAAAAGCTAAAATTTTTCCCGGTTTAATTGAGGGATCAACTCAACTAACTTTGGCACTGCAGGAAGGAAAATACCATAAAACAACTTCTTTTCAAACAAAGGCAGTTCCAGAAGGGGAAAATTATGTGATTGACGGAACAAAAACAATGGTAATAGACGGCACTACAGCGAGTCATTTTGTTGTTGTTTCTGAAATAGATAAAGCGATTAGTATATTTTTAGTGAAAGCAGATTTAGAAGGGGTAAATATTTCCAAAAATATACTCATGGATTCAGGTACTTACGCCGATATTACTTTTGATAAAGTAGTAGTAAGTGCTGAAAATAAACTTAACATTCAATTGGATGGAAGTCGTATGTTAGACGAGTTAATGACCATTGCCTATTCTGGTGTAGCTGCTGAATTATTAGGGATATGTCAAGAAGCATTTGAAATTACCATTCAGTATTTGAAAGAACGAAGTCAGTTTGGAGTCATTATTGGTACTTATCAGGCATTGCAGCATCGGGCTGCGATAATGTTTTCGGAAATAGAATTATGTAAATCAATAGTTTTAAAAGCATTGCAGGCAATAGATGAAAAAGATGCTAATGCCAAACGGTATGCCCACTTAGCAAAAGCTAAATTGGGAAAAACAGTTAAGATGGTTACTAATGAAGCTATTCAAATGCACGGTGGAATTGGAGTGACTGATGATGCAAATATTGGGTTTTATCTGAAACGGGCACGAGTGGCTCAGCAACTTTTTGGTGACTACAATTATCATGTAGATCAATTAGCGGCTCTAAAAGGGTTTTGAAAAAGACAAATTTCTTTAAAAAAAAGCAGTTCAAATGGGTTTTTATTTAGGATGAACCCCATATATTTGCACCTTGAAATAAAGAATAAAAAACAAACGCTAACGCAGAACAAAATGGCACAAAGTACAGGTAAAGTTTCTCAGATTATTGGTCCCGTTGTAGATGTTGATTTTGGAGGTGAAAACAACCCACTTCCTAGAATATACGACGCTTTAGAAATTATAAATTCTGATGGTTCTAAATTGATTTTAGAAGTACAATCCCATATTGGGGAAGAAACTGTACGTACCATCTCAATGGATTCTACCGATGGATTGAGTAGAGGTACACTTGTAACCGCTACTGGAAGCCCTATCCAAATGCCAATTGGTGAAAATATTTACGGACGTTTGTTTAATGTGATTGGTGATGCTATTGATGGAATGGAAGACCTTCCCAAAGAAAATGAAAACGGCTTACCTATTCACAGAGATGCACCAGCGTTTGAAGACCTTTCTACTTCAACTGAAGTACTTTTTACGGGAATTAAAGTTATTGATTTGATTGAGCCTTACGCTAAAGGGGGGAAAATTGGACTTTTTGGTGGAGCTGGAGTGGGGAAAACAGTTTTGATCCAAGAATTGATAAACAACATTGCTAAAGGACACGGAGGACTTTCTGTATTTGCAGGAGTAGGAGAGCGTACTCGTGAAGGGAATGACTTACTTCGTGAGATGCTTGAGTCTGGAATTATAAAATATGGAGATGACTTTATGCACTCTATGGAAGAAGGGGGATGGGATTTAACTAAGGTAGACAAAGCTGCCATGAAAGAATCTAAGGCTACTTTCGTATTTGGACAAATGAACGAACCTCCAGGAGCACGTGCACGTGTTGCATTGTCTGGATTGACAATTGCAGAATATTTTAGAGATGGCGCAGGAGACGGACAAGGAAAAGATGTATTGTTCTTTGTAGACAACATTTTCCGATTTACTCAAGCAGGATCTGAGGTATCCGCCTTATTAGGGCGTATGCCATCAGCGGTAGGATATCAGCCTACACTAGCTACAGAGATGGGAGCCATGCAAGAGCGAATTACTTCAACTAAAAAAGGATCGATTACATCGGTTCAAGCGGTATATGTACCTGCAGATGACCTTACTGATCCGGCACCAGCAACAACATTTGCTCACTTAGATGCAACAACAGTATTATCTCGTAAAATCGCAGAACTTGGTATTTATCCTGCAGTAGATCCATTAGATTCTACTTCTCGAATTTTGACCGCTGAGATTTTAGGGGAAGAGCATTACAAATGTGCTCAAAACGTAAAAGAGTTATTACAACGCTATAAAGAATTACAAGACATTATCGCCATTTTGGGTATGGATGAGTTATCAGAAGAAGATAAACTAGCTGTTTCTAGAGCAAGACGTGTTCAACGTTTCCTTTCTCAACCTTTCCATGTTGCAGAACAGTTTACTGGTATTCCAGGAGTCTTAGTTGATATCAAAGAAACTATCAAAGGATTTAATATGATCATGGATGGAGAGCTAGATCACTTACCTGAATCTGCTTTCAACTTGAAAGGAACAATTGAGGAGGCTATTGAAGCTGGAGAAAAAATGTTAGCAGAAGTATAAGTTATGTACCTAGAAATTGTATCTCCCGAAGTTAAATTATTTAGTGGTGAAGTAGAAAGTTTAACGGTTCCTGGTGCATCAGGATCTTTCCAAGTATTGAATAATCATGCACCTATCGTTTCTACATTAACAAAAGGGCAAGTTAAGATTCAAGGTAAACTTAAGCTAGATGATGCCAATAAGGGTTTATTTTCTCAAGAAGGGAACTTTACCTTTTTTGAAATCCAATCAGGAGCGCTAGAAATGAGAGACAACAAAGTTATTTTGTTGACAGACTAATAGAGTTTCAACCCCATATTTTTATCAAATGAAAACCATTCCCATTCAATGGCTGGCATTTTTTTTATTCTTTCTTGTAAGATTAGAAGCACAACTAGATAGCTTAGTTAATAAACAATTTTTGAAAGAAGTTGTTGTTTCTTCTTCAAGGATTGATTTAGACTTTTCAGAAAATTCAAGAACCCTTCATTTGATTTCTAGTCAAGAATTAAAATCTAGTGGTGCATTGACGGTAGTCACCGCATTACAACAAATAGCAGGAATTGATATTCGTCAAAGAGGGATCGCTGGAACACAAGCCGATCTATATATCAGAGGAGGAGGTTTTGATCAAACCCTTTTATTGTTAGATGGAATTAAATTGGATGATGCTCAAACGGGTCATCACACATTAAACTTTCTTCCCCCAATAGAGGTAATAGAGCGTATAGAAATTGTAAAAGGTCCTGCAGCACGAGTTTTTGGTCAAAATGCTTTTACAGGGGCAATTAATATTGTGACTAAAAAACAGTTTTCTACTGGTGGTTCTGCTCAAATTAGGGGTGGTTCTTATGGACAAATTCATGGAGAATTAAATTATAGAACTACTTCTGAAAAAGGAAATTTCCTTGCACATTTTTCTCGTAATTCAGCCGATGGATATCGGTTTAATTCTGATTTAAACAACAATACTGTGTTTTTAAAAGCAGGCCTTTTTACTGATAAAAAACTTCCCTTAGATCTTTTGGGTAGTTTTAATGGTAGAAAATTTGGTGCTAATGGATTTTATGCCTCCCCTGAGGCCAAAGACCAATATGAAGAAACTGAGGCAAGTTTACTAGCAATTCAAACCAAAGTACAAAAGGGAAATTGGGTTTTCAAGCCTAAGGTCTATTGGAGGAGAGGACAGGATCACTATTTATTTATTCGTGCCAACCCAGAAGTTTATGAAAATTGGCACATTACACACAAAGTTGGTTCAGCACTAGACGTAAGTGTTGCATCAAAATTAGGGACTACAGGAGTGGGTTTTGATTTTTCTAGAGTTTCTATTTCGAGTAATAATTTGGGAATACATTCTCGACAGCTGGCTACTTTCTTTTTAGAACAGCGTTTCGCTTTTTGGGATCAAAAGTTAGATATCACCCCTGGTGTTGCAGTCAACATATATTCTGATTTTGGAAATTTTGCTTATCCTGGCGTTGATATAGGATTCCAAGTGAATTCAGAGTGGAGACTATATGGAAATGTAGGATATACTTATCGTATCCCAACCTATACCGACTTATATTATTCTGATAGAACAACGGTAGGAAATTCTAATTTGAAACCTGAGGAAGCTTTGTCTAAAGAGTTAGGTCTTCGATTTACATCTAACAGCCTTACTTTTTATGCTGCTTATTTTGATCGTAATTCAGAAAATTTAATTGATTATGTGAAAGCTACAGAAGACAGTTTGTGGGAGGCGACTAATATTAGAAGTATCAATACCAAAGGATTTGAAACAGAGATCAATTATCCTTTTTTGATTGGTAAAACCCCACAATCTCTAAAATTAGGATATACTTATTTGACAGATAATTTAAAAGAAACGGAAGCTAATTTTTCTAGATATAGTATTAATTCTTTAAAGCATCATTTTACTTCAAGTTACAGAACCCAGTTTACAGATAAATTACACTGGTTTACTGCCTTTAAATATGCAAAAAGACCCTCTATGGATGGTTACCGCATTCTTGATGCCACTTTACAGTGGAGTTTGAATGCTTTTCAAGTAACAGCATCCGTACATAATCTTTTGAATGAAGAATATAACGAAACGAATTTAGTACCGATGCCTGGCAGGAATGTATTATTTTCCTTACAATATCAGTTTTGAAAATTTTCTCTTAGGGCATCATAAATAAGGTGAGTTTCCCAGCCTCTGTAAACCATAAAATCAATTATTTTTTTCTTTTGAATAGAGATAGAATAGTTGCTTACGGCTTCTTTGCGCTTTTCAAATAAATGATAGAAAGTAGATTGGTAGTCCAAGGCTGAAATTTCTTTCAACCCCAATTTGATGTTGTAATCGGATATTTTTCGTCCTTTAAGTTCTCTAATAATCCGTTGTTTACCCCACTTTTTAATTCTAAATTTTCCTCTTGCAAAACTTTGAGCAAAACGGCTTTCATTCAAATAATTTTCTTCGATAAGTTTAGAAATAATCACTTCTTGTGCAGAAGGAATCATCTGTAGTTCTTTCAATTTTTGTTCTACTTCAAAATGACATCGTTCTTGATAAGCACAGTAGTGCTCAAGTTTTTTTTGAGCTTCTTTGAGTGTGAAAGAGGTCTTTTTTTGCATAGCTCAAGATAAAAAGATTAGCTGATTTTTTTACCCTACCTTTGAAATGGCTTTTAAATAAGATTAAAATGAAACACACCTATTCTCTAAAGGGGATGACATGCGGAGGCTGCAAAGCTTCTGTTGAGAAACATTTAAGCCAAATAGATGGGGTATCAGCTATTGAGGTAAGTTTAGAAAATGAAGAAGTATCGCTTTCATTGAATAAAAATATTGCTATTGAAGTGCTTCAAAATATATTACCACAGAAATTCAGTATAACGGAAATTCCATTGCAGCGCACATCTAATCAAAAAGTGGATTTATTTACTGTAGTTGAAGAGCAATCTAAACTAAAACAATTACAACCTTTGCTAATCATCCTATTCTATATTTTAGGTGCAACGCTATTACTTCATTATAAAAATTGGGATATAAGTGCCATGATGCTGGATTTTATGGGTTTATTTTTCATTGTATTTAGTTTTTTCAAAATGCTAGATTTAAAAAATTTTCCTTCTTCTTTTAGAATGTATGATCCCTTGGCAAAAAAAATTCCTTTTTACGCATGGATGTATCCATTTATAGAAACAGCTTTAGGACTTCTTTTTTTATTACGTTTTGAGATTACAATTGCTTTGTACAGTACACTCGTTATTTTGGGGATAACTACTATAGGTGTCACAAAAACTTTGTTGGATAAAAAGAGCATTCAATGCGCTTGTTTAGGAACCGCTTTAAAACTTCCAATGACGGAAGCTACTTTTATTGAAAACACCATTATGCTTGTAATGGCTGCAATTATGCTTTTTTAATAGCGGGTAAAAAAAAATCCACCAAATCAAAATTGACTAGGTGGATTTAATGTATTAAGGATGAAGTCTTCTTCGTTCTTTGTTTAAAAAACGAAACTCCAAATATTGATAAGCGTGGCGTGGAACAATATTAATCCACTTTTTATATTCAAAATACCATTTTAAACGTTGGGATGGAAACCCGTTTAAAAGGTAAGCGGCAACAAAAGGATGTAAATGTAAATGTATTTTTTCCTTATCATTCCGCTTGTTCTTAGTAATTTTACTAAGCTCTGCGTTGATTTTTTCAATTAAAATAATAGGCGCCTCAACCTCTCCATTTTGGTTTGGATTTGGCTCCTTTGTTTTGATATTCATTTCAGGTCTTACACGCTGACGTGTAATCTGTATGAGTCCAAAACGACTTGGTGGAAGAATTTTGTGTTTGGTTCTATCCGTACTCATTTCATTACAGAGATGCTCAAAGAGTTTTTTTCGATTCTCGTTGCTATTAAGATCAATAAAATCAACTACAATGATCCCCCCCATGTCACGCAAGCGCAATTGTCGGGCGATTTCTGTAGCGGAAATCATATTGACCTCTAAGGCCGTTTGTTCTTGACTCTTAGAACGATTTGATCGATTTCCACTATTAACATCAATTACATGCAATGCTTCAGTATGTTCAATCACCAAATAGGCTCCTTTTTGCATTGAAACGGTTGTTCCAAATGCACTTTTTATTTGCCTTTCAATTCCAAATTTTTCAAAAATAGGGAGGTGATTTTCATACAATTTTACAATCCCTTTTTTATCAGGAGCTATACTTTCAATATAGTCTTGAATTTCGGATTGCATTTCGGCATCATCAACATGTATACCTGTAAAGTTATCGTCAAAAATATCGCGAAGTATACTCGAAGACCGATTGATTTCACTCAACACCTTTGTGGGATATTTATCAATCTGCTTTAGTTTAGCAGACAAATTTTTCCAACGAGTTAAAAGTTGTTGAATATCAGCATCAAGTGCAGCTACTTTTTGACCTTCAGCGACTGTACGAATTATTAGGCCAAAACCTTTTGGGCGTATACTCTGTACAAGTTTCTTTAGGCGATTTTTTTCTGCACGATCTTCAATTTTTTGCGATATGGATACTCGATCTGAGAAAGGCATTAGGACCATATAGCGGCCAGCTAATGATATTTCAGAACTTAATCGAGGTCCTTTTGTAGAAATAGGTTCTTTTACAACTTGAACCAAAACAGTTTGTTTAGGGGATAAAACATCACCTACATTACCGTCTTTTTCTATATCATTTTCGTAACGAAATTGTTTTAAAAGATAATCTTTGTTTTTACCTGTGCTTATCTGTTTAATGTATTTTATTAGCGAAGGGAGTTTGGGACCGAGGTCATGATAGTGTAAAAAACCATCTTTCTCGTGGCCAACATCTATAAATGCGGCATTTAACCCGGGAATAGCTTTTCTGATTTTACCGACAAATATGTCGCCTACAGAAAATTTATTGTCTTCCACTTCTTTATTTAGCTCAATTAACTTTCCATCCTTGAGCAGTGCAAAATCAACAGCAGAGGAATGCGAACGTATAATTAATTCTTTATTCACTCTGAATTATTTTGTGTCATAACAAGCTAGGCTTGAAATAACGGATTAAACAATATTTTCAGGATTTTCCTGTAGCAGCGCTCGTAATTAATAGAGTACTGCATTTCAATGAACTTTTAGGTAATTTTTTAAGTGTTTAGCCTAACACTATTTTTTCTTGTGGCGATTCGCTCTTCTGCGCTTTTTACGCTTGTGCGTCGCTACCTTGTGTCTTTTACGTTTTTTACCACTTGGCATATGCAAATTGTATTTAAATGTTATTAATTATTTTGAAACAGGTACTTTAGATTTAACACCTTTAACGAAAATTTTAGCGGGTTTAAAAGAAGGAATATTATGAGCAGGGATTTTAAGGGCAATATTTTTTGAAATATTACGGCCTGTTTTTTCGGCACGAGTTTTAATAATAAAGCTCCCAAATCCTCTCAAGTAAACGTTTTCTCCTTTTTCTAAAGAACCTTTTACTTCTTTCATAAATTTTTCAACAGTGGCTTGTACATCAGCGCGGTCAATCCCTAACTGATCAGAAATATTTGATGCAATGTCTGCTTTTGTCATAATTTTACTATTTATAGCTAAAATTTTAAGGCTCGCAAATATATAAATTTAAATTATAAAATGCTCTGTGTAAAGTTTTTATATTATACTTGCTTGACTTTATTTAATATCTATTAAAAAGTCTCTCTGGTTTGAATTTGACAAAAAAACTTATTTCATGGTATTTAGAAAACCAGCGTTCATTTGCATGGCGTAAAACCAAGGACCCCTATCATATATGGCTTTCTGAAATCATTCTCCAACAAACTCGTACTGCTCAAGGGCTACCTTATTATGAAAAGTTTATTTCAGCTTTTCCTACTATTAAGGATCTAGCTTTGGCAAAAGAAGATGATGTTTTGAAACTTTGGCAGGGTTTGGGATATTATTCCCGCGCACGAAATCTTTATGCCACGGCTCAGTTTATTCATTTTGAATACAACGGTATTTTTCCTTCTACTTTTAACGAGCTATTGAAATTAAAAGGGGTTGGAGATTATACTGCAAGTGCCATAGCTTCGATTAGTTTTAATATTCCAGAGGCTGTAGTTGATGGAAATGTCTATCGTTTTCTTTCCCGTTATTTTGGGATTGAAACACCTATAAATTCTTCTGCAGCGCAAAAGGAATTCAAAGCGAAAGCCATGGAATTGATTGATGTAAGCCAGCCAGGAGATTTCAATCAGGCTCTCATGGAATTTGGTTCAACGCAGTGTATCCCTAGATCACCAAATTGTGTTGTCTGTCCTTTTGCAGCAGAATGTGTAGCTTATAATCAAAATAAAATTCACTTACTCCCGGTTAAAACAAACAAAATTAAAATACGGAAGAGGTATTTTAATTATTTAGTTGTTTTAGATTCTCAGGGGAAATGTCTTATGGAGCAACGAACAGAAAAAGGAATCTGGCAGCAGTTGTATCAATTTCCTTTAGTGGAGAGTAAAACTAGAATTATGACTTCTTCAAAACTGATTCACCACGAAGCCTTTCCATCTAAACTAAAAAGTGAGGTTAATCAAGTTACCCTTTGGAATACTGAACCCATAGTTCATAAACTTAGCCATCAGGCTCTTTGGGTACACTTTTGGGTTTTAGATTATAAGGAAACCCTCCCTGAAGGATATGCAATAGATAGCCTTCAAAAGTTTGCTGTACCTGTTGTAATTCAAAAGTTTATGGCAAATTTTTTTTAAAATGCAATCTGATTTCATAAATTTACTATTACAACTAACCTAAATCATTTATAACTATGAGCGGTACATTAAACAAAGTGATGCTAATAGGTCACTTAGGAGATGATGTAAAAATGCATTATTTCGAAGGCGGCGGGTCAATCGGTAGATTCCCATTAGCAACAAACGAGTCTTACGTCAACAAAACGTCTGGAGAAAAAGTAACTAACACAGAATGGCACAATATTGTAGTTCGAAACAAAGCTGCTGAAGTTTGTGAAAAGTACTTGAGTAAGGGAGACAAAATTTACATTGAAGGGCGTATTAAAAATCGAAAGTGGACTGGAGAGGATGGAAACGATCGCTATTCTACGGAGATCAATGTTAATGAATTTACATTTCTTTCCACCAAAAAAGAAGCAGGTCAAGGGGATCCTTCACCCGCAGCAAGTTCACCAAACGTTGAGCAAACGCCCCCAGACACTGATGATTTACCCTTTTAAATATTAAATCGATTGGATCCTGACCCACTGCCTTTTTTGAGCCTCTTTTTTTTAATTGCTAATGTCGTTTGGATTCAACTGGGGCTTGCTTTATTATTATTAATATGCTCTGCATTAGTTTCTGGGGCTGAGGTCGCCTTTTTTTCACTTCAGCTGAAATCTCTTGAGGAGTTATATGACACCAATAATGAAACGGAAGTAAAACGAGTGATTCATCTATTGCGAAAACCCAAAAGGTTATTGGCGACTGTTTTGGTAGCCAATAATTTCATCAATATTGCAATTGTTCTTCTTTTTTCTTTACTGAGTAAGGCCTTTTTGTCAGATATTGAAAACCCTGTTTTACTCCTGATTATTGAAGTTGGGATTATCACTTTTATAATTCTAATATTTGGTGAAATTTTACCTAAGGTTTATGCAAACAGAAATGCACTTACTTTCTCAAAAGTAATGGCTCCCGTTCTAATTGTTTTAGATGAATACCTTTTGTTTTGGCTTACCTTTCCGATGAGTAGAACGACCACGTTTATAGAAAAAAGACTAGGAGACAAAGGAAATCAATTTTCAATAGATAAGCTTTCCCAAGCATTGGAACTTACGGGTGATGATGAAACTACCTCAGATGAACAAAGAATACTAGAAGGAATTGTAAATTTTGGAAATACAGATACTCGTGAGGTGATGTGTCCCCGCATGGATATGTTTGCGATCTCTGATGCCCTAACCATGAAAGAAATAATACCTCTAATTTTAGAGCAAGGGTATTCAAGAATTCCTATTTACACGGAGAAGAAAGACACTATTAAAGGAATACTTTATGTAAAAGATTTATTGCCTAATATTCACAAAGAAAATTTCAAATGGCAGCAACTGTTAAAACAACCTCTTTATGTCCCAGAAAATAAAAAACTTGATGATTTATTAAAAGAGTTTCAGCTGAAGAAAAATCACCTTGCTATTGTCGTGGATGAATATGGTGGGACTTCAGGCTTGATTACCCTAGAGGATATCATGGAAGAGATTGTAGGGGATATTAGTGATGAGTTTGATGAAGTTGATTCGAGTTATTCTAAACTAGATGATCTCAATTATTTATTTGAAGCTAAAATAAGTTTGAAGGATTTTTTTAAAGTAATTCATCGTGAAGAAACGGAAGAGTTCGAATTAATTAAGGGAGATGCAGAAACACTAGCGGGACTTCTACTAGAAATCGTAAAAAAGTTCCCAAAAAAGAAACAGATTATTAGATATGCAGGATACTCTTTCCGAGTTGAGGAAATAGATCAAATGCGAATTACCCAAGTAAAAGTAACCTTACCTAAAGAATAATTATAAGTAAGAAATGAGATGTATTTTAGCTCTAATAGTTTTATTTTCTGGATTAGGATGTACTTCTGATGTACAGCCCAAACCTATGGGATATCTTCGTTTAGAATACCCTTCTGCAGAGTATTTAAACTACGATAAACTTTCAGGCTTTTCTTTTGAATACAACGCTAATGCACAAGTAAAAGGAATCAGTCAAATCACTCCAAGATTGGTTTATCCTGAAATGAAAGCAACGCTGTATTTGAACTATGTGGACATAAACAATAATTTAGACTCCCTTCTTAATGACGCATATAAGCTCCCTTACAAGCATATCTCAAAAGCAGAGTCAATCCCAGAGAAAGTATTTATAAATGACAAAAGTAAGGTTTACGGAACCTTATTTTCTGTAGTAGGGAATGCGGCTTCACAGCATCAATTTTTTTTAACGGATAGTACCCATCATTTTTTAGTTGGCTCATTATATTTCTATGCTAGACCTAACTTTGATTCAATTTATCCTGCTACAGTTTATTTGCAAAAAGATATTATTCATTTGATGGAAACGTTAAATTGGAAGTAAATTTTATTTGAAGGACTCTAGCCTTTCAATCTCAGTTACACTATACGCCTCTCCTGTCGTTTTAACCACGGTTGTAATGTTCTCAAGATTTAATTGTTTAGCATCATAAATAACCCAAGCTGTTTTGGATTCAAAATCTACTTCAGCAGAAGCGATACCCTGGGTTTTTTTAAGATTTTTTTCTATGGTTGCAGCACATCCAATAGCACAAGTCATTCCTTCAATTGTTACTTTTGCAAAAGCCTCTTCTGCAAGGAGAACGGTTTCAATTTTTGATTCCGGAGTTGAATCAACAGTTATTACGTTAGGAGTTGTTGAATTAATACATGCCTGAAAAGTAAAAACTGAAGCGAATAGAATCAGCACACTATTTTTTTTCATTTGAAACACATTAAGTTTATCAAAAATACAAATTAACTGCGTGAGGGTTTTATAAAATTGTTCATTTTTGTAGTGTTTATGACGCATACATTTAAGAAATGGCTTTATTTAATTGTCCTTTCCATCATCTGGGGAAGTTCCTACATATTGATAAAAAAGGGGCTTATAGGATTAACGCCATTGCAATTAGGATCTATACGGATTTTAATGACGACAATAATTCTATCCATTTTTGGATGGGAGCAGCTAAAAAAAATCCCTCTTCCGGCCTGGAAATGGGTGGTTTTTACAGGATTTTTTGGTACTTTTTTCCCAAGTTATCTTTTTGCTTTTGCAGAGACAGTAATTGACAGTTCTGTTGCTGCTGTACTAAATGGAATGACACCTCTATTTACTTTAATATTGGGGATAACAGTTTTTGGATCTGAATTAAAATGGGGAAAAGTAATTGGTGTTTTGATTGGCTTTGGGGGAACTTTGATTTTAGTTTCCAATGAATTTTCAATCAATACTGGCTCAGAAAGTTGGTATGCTTTATTGGTCGTTATCGCAGCATTTTGCTATTCTATCAATGTTAATGTAATCAAACATAAACTTCAGGGGGTCTCCGCTCTTGGAATTGCCCTTGGAAATTTTTTAGCAATTGTAATTCCTGCGATTTTTATACTTTTTTTATCTGATTTCCCTTGGTTATCAATTGGATCGGATTCTTCGGTAACAAACTCATTGGGGTATATTTTTATTCTAGCCTTTTTTGGAACAGCTATAGCCAAAGTAATGTTTAATGAACTGGTTTCAATTTCATCTCCTGTGTTTTCCATTTCGATAACGTACCTATTGCCGATAGTTGCGATAGGTTGGGGAATTTTAGATGGCGAATCCTTTAGTCTTATTCAATGGATTGGATGTGCTTTTATTTTATTGGGAGTTTACCTTGTAACTGAAAAAAAACGCCTCAAAAAATGAGGTGTTTTAACGTTAAATAATGTTTTTTATTGAAAAATAGTGGTGTCAATTTCAACATTTAATTCAATACCTATAGATTTAAATTCAATCTCCTGTGGGCCCATTGAAACTTTGGTTGAGTGCGGAAAACTAATGTCATTGACCTTTCTGTAATCCCCAAACTTAGTGGTTGAAGTTTGAGAATTTCCCATTATTTCTTGCGTTTGTATTGTTTGAATTTTAAAGAAGGTGGAGGTGTCATAAAAATTACTTTTTGCTTCAGAAATTTTAATTTCATACGCTTTGGCTCCATCAATGTCTACAATTCCCATCAATTTAACGCTGCTTAAATCCATATTTAATTCTGGAAAAATGGCAGATTCAAGTATCATTTCATTTAACGTATCACCTTCAAAATCGATTTTTTGTCCTTGCATTTCCATAAAAGCTTTATCGATATTGACCACTTGTTTTTGCATTACATTACCCATCATTTTTACTTCTGTGATGGCCTGATTCTGATCTGTTTTTTGAGACACTATTTCTAGAGTCATTCCTTGCATTGACGCTTCAGCTTTTTCTCTGATTGATTGAATGGTTTTTAATTTTTCCTTCCCTCCAAGCGCCTCAATATAGGACTCTACTATCCCACTGGCTGTAATTCCATTAGGGGTATCGACTGAATAATCTGGTCTATCAATGGTGTTTCCATATTTGTCAAAATAGGAAACCTTTAGTACTTTTCCCTTAAAGGAGATTTTTTCCAAAGCGTCTAAAATCTCACTCCCTTTCCCTGTTACTACAACTCTCGCTTGATTACTCAGGAAATAGTTTTTGGCAACACGATAAATATCTTCTTTGGTAACTGTATTAATATTCTGAAGGAATAGTCTATAAAATTCAGGATCAAGGTTTTGAGTTTTAATGTTAAGTGCATAACGCGCAATATTTGCTGGATCTTCTAATGAAAGCACAAAACTCCCAACATATTTTGCTTTAACTATATCTAGTTCTTGATCAGTAACTAATTCATTAGTGATTCGGTCAATTTCATAGAGTAGTTGAACTGTAGCACTGTCCGTAACAATGTTTCTAACACTTGCTGATGCTTTAAATAGGGCTTTTGTTTTGTGAGAGTCTCTTAGCTGAGAATAGGCTCCATAGGTATATCCTTTGTCTTCTCTAAGGTTTAAGAATAAGCGAGCTTCACCACCCCCTCCTAGTATTTGGTTGGCTAAAATTGCAGCAAAATAATCTGGGCTTTTTTTATCTAAAGAAGCGGTGTTTAATACGGTAACTTCCGACTGAACTGCGTTGGGCATATCAACAAATACAATTTCAGTTTCTGAACTATTTGTGGGTTCAGGGAATGCCATTTGTATCGTTTCCCTAGCTTTCCATTTACCAAAACTTTTTTTAAGCTGTTTTTTTATTTCCTTAGTATTGAAATCTCCAACCACGACAATGTATGTATTGGCAGGATTGTAAATGTAGGAGTATGCTTTTTTGATATCTGATAATGAAAGCTGTTCAACAGTTTCTTTAGATATATATTCACCATACGGATGTTTTTCTCCATAGGTTACAAGATTTTCTACTCTTCTCGCAGCTGTTTTTACATCTTTTTCTGAGGTTTCTAAACCGGTAAGTGTTTTGTTTTTCTCCTTTTCAAATTCTTCTTCAAGAAAATTAGGATTCAATGCAGCATCAGCAAGTAATTCCAGTACTCTAGGGAAATAGCGAGTTAATGAACTTGCATTGGCACCTCGAGAAAAGAATTGTAAGCGGGTTCCCATAAAATCAATTTCTTCTTCAAATTCATTTTTAGAAATAGACTCTGATCCTTTGCCCATCATCGCGGAAAGTAAAGCATTTGTTCCTGCCTTATCTCCTTCAAATATTAAAGGGGTGTCAATTGAGAGACTGATTGAAACTTGCGGGAGTTTGTGATTTTCTACCAATAAAACAGTAAGTCCATTTTTGAGTTTAAACTCCTCAGGGCTATCAATTTGAATGATGGGTGCTGGACCCGGTTTAGGTTGTTGTGTTCGATCAATTTGTGCACTTAACAGAGAACAAAATAGAAGCGTAAGGATTAGTGAGATATGTTTTTTCATAATATTATTTTTTAGATCCAGGTAAATAATTCAGGGTTAGACGTTGGTTAGAGTTAAGGTATTTTTTGGCAACGTCTCTAATTTCCTCGCGAGTTATCGAACGATATATGTCAATTTCTGAATTGATTAAATTGGTGTCATCATAAAATATGTAATACTCAGCAAGTGAATTGGCTATACCTTCTACAGAAGCATTAGAACTTACAAAATTAGATTCAAATTTGTTCAATAATTTTTCATAGTCTTTTTGTGAAATTAGGTTGGTTTGAATCTTCTCAATTTCTTCATCAATTTCATCTCGAAGACTTGCTAGTGAAGTTTCACCAAGAGGTAAGGTTAGAATAACATACATCCCATATTCTTCTAGGCTAATATTAAAGGCAGCAACCTGAAGCGACATTTTTTGTTCATCCACTAATTTTCTGTAAAGTTTAGAGCTATTTCCATCACTGAGATAGGTTGAAACCATATCTAATATTTTAGATTCTCGAGTAGTTTTATCTGGGATTCTGTAAGCAGTAAATAATGCAGGAACCTGGATATTACTATCATACGCCTCGGCTTCAAGTGCTTCTGTTATGGGAATATCTTTTGGGTAATTCCGAGTAACTTTTTCGCCCTTTGGAATGGTGCTGAAATAATCTGAAACCATTTTCTTTGTTTCATCTACATTAATGTCTCCAGCAATGACCAAAACAGCGTTATTGGGCGTGTAATATTTTTTGTTAAAAGCCTTAAATTCATCTAATGTTGCTGCGTCTAGATGCTCCATTTTTCCAATAGGCATTCTATGATATGGATGGTTTACAAACAGTTTTTTCCGAACCTCTTCCGTCCACCTTCCGTAGGGACTATTGTCATATCGAGCACGTTTTTCTTCTTTTACTACTTCGTTTTGAGTTTTTATACCTACTTCATTAATAACAGGGTGAAGCATACGCTCTGATTCCATCCACAGGCTCAATTCCAGATTATTAGAAGGAAATACTTCATAATAATAGGTAATATCATCTGAAGTAAATGCGTTTCCAGTCCCACCATTTGAGGTGACAAGTAAATCCCATTCTCCTCTTTCAATATTTTCTGTCCCTTCAAAAAGAAGGTGTTCAAAAAAGTGAGCAAAACCGGTACGGTCCTCTTGCTCATCTTTAGAACCTACATGGTATAAGACAGAGGTTACAACTAAAGGAGCAGTACTGTCTTGATGTAAAATTACATGGAGTCCATTTTTTAGATCATACTCTTCAAAATCAACTTCCTGTCCAAGAATTGTGTTGTACATAAAAAGGAGCATTAACAAAGTAGCAGTGTTTTTCATTGTATATAATTTGAGTTTAAAAAAAATATAAATTTAGAATTTGAGATCTCTTTAAATTTATAGGATTGGGCATACTAATTTAATACATTTGAAGAGAACTATAATCACAAATTATGCGATATCTTTTAACTTCACTTTTTTTGTTTGGTTTAAGTATAACTTTTGGCCAATCAAAATACAATCGAATTTTAAATTCGATAGATGACAATAAAACTAATTATTCTGGTATAGCTCAGCAAATATGGTCTTATGCCGAGATGGGTTATCAAGAAACTCAAAGTAGTGCTTTACTTCAAAAAACTTTAGAAGAAGCCGGCTTTAAAATCACTACGGGAGTTGCAGATATCCCTACGGCTTTCACAGCAACTTATGGTTCAGGAGGGCCAGTGATAGCTGTTTTAGGGGAATTTGATGCCTTGCCTGGGTTATCACAAAAAGCAGTTCCATATAAAGTTTCAAATGATGGAAAAGCAGGTCATGCTTGTGGACATCATTTGTTTGGTACAGCCTCTGCGGCAGCAGCAATTGCAATAAAAAATTATTTGGTAGGAGAAAATAAACCAGGTACAGTTCGGTTTTATGGATGCCCAGCTGAAGAAGGAGGTTCAGGAAAAGTATATATGACACGAGCGGGTTTATTTGACGATGTAGATGTAGCCTTGCACTGGCATGCCGATAGTAAAAACTCTGCGAGTATACGTCCAGCTCTAGCAAATAAATCTGCGAAGTTTAGATTTTATGGAGTTTCTGCTCATGCTGCTGGTGCTCCCGAAAAGGGGCGTTCTGCTCTTGACGCAGTTGAAGCGATGAATAACATGGTCAATATGATGCGTGAGCACACTACAGAAAGTACACGAATTCATTATGTAATTACCCAAGGAGGAAAAGCACCTAATGTTGTTCCTGATTTTGCTGAGGTTTATTATTATGCGCGTCATTCGACACGAAATGAAGTAGTAAGTGTTTTTGATAGAATAGTAAATGCAGCCAAGGGAGCTGCCCTAGGAACAGGAACAACTATGGATTATGAAATGATTGGCGGAACACATGAGCTTTTGCACAATGAAACCTTGCAACGTTTGATGCATGAAAATTTAGAAACGATCGGAGGTTATTCTTACACTCAAGAAGAAACCGCTTTTGCTGAAAAAATTTCTGAAAGTTTGGGTATTCCTTTGGATACAAAATATACTGTTGGTGTAGAGTCATATAGTAGCGGCGGAAAAGCAGGAGGATCAACCGATGTGGGTGACGTTAGTTTTGCTGTACCTACAGTGGGGTTAAGAGCAGCAACTTGGGTACCTGGAACACCCGCTCATAGTTGGCAAGCTGTTGCTGCTGGAGGAACGGATATTGGCAACAAAGGAATGATGGTGGCTGCAAAAACAATAGCGCTTACAGCAATGCAACTGATTGATAATCCAAAAATTATTTTGGCTGCTAAAAAAGAATTTCTTCAAAAAAGAGGTTCGGATTTTAAATACGTACCAATGTTAGGCGATCGTAAACCAGCATTAAATTACAGAAACTAGTAGTATGAGAGGTTTTATTTTAGCAGTAGTATTCACTATTAATTTTGGATATTCACAGGTGTTTAGTTTTACAACTCAACAGGAAGGAACAGTCATCACGCATCGTATTTTGATCGATACAGATTACTTAATAGAAACCCAATATGTTGTAGATCCTCCACAATTTATTTTAACAAGAGGTGGTTTTTATTCAAAAGAAGGAAACATTTTTTCAATCAATTTTGAATTCAATTCAAATCACACTAAAGATGGCCTAACTAATCTAGAACTTGTTTCTGATAAGAATTGGAATAAGGTTTCAAAAGAGCCTCTTGATCTCAACGGGAAATGGTTGATGGCGGGAAGAGTTCGTGATAATAAAGAACAACGCAGAGATACTTCTAAGCCCAGAAAGACAATGAAATTTTTGGGCGATGGTTTTTTTCAATGGATTGCATTTAACACGGAAACATTTGAATTTTTTGGTTCAGGGGGAGGTTATTATACTGCTAAAGACGGAATCTATACAGAGCATATTGAATATTTTTCAAGAAATAACACAAGTGTAGGCAGAGTTTTACCCTTTGAGTATTCCGTTTCAGGAGCCGATTGGCATCATCAAGGATTTAGTAGTAAGGGAGATGCAATGCACGAAATTTGGGCTAAAAGAAGTTCGAATGAATAAAGTGGTTATAGTTGCTGCAAAGCGAACACCCATAGGAAGTTTTATGGGGGGGCTCTCAACAGTTCCTGCAACTGTTTTGGGTAGTAAGGTTATTTCTGCAGCTCTAGATGAACTAAAGTTAAACCCTAGTATTGTAGATGAAGTTTTTATGGGCCATGTACTTCAAGCGGGTACAGGTCAAGCTCCGGCTAGACAGGCTGCATTGGGTGCGGGGATACCAAATACGGTTCCATGCTCCACCATAAATAAAGTGTGTGCTTCAGGAATGAAGGCCATAACGCTAGGAATTCAGGCAATAGCTTTGGGTGATGCTGAAGTTGTTATTGCAGGAGGAATGGAAAATATGAGTTTAAGTCCTCATCTCAGTTCACTCAGACAAGGACAAAAATTTGGAAACATCACATTTAAAGATGGGATACAAGTAGATGGATTAACAGATGCTTATGAGCAAGTAGCGATGGGAGTTTTTGCAGATGCTTGTGCGACTGAGTATGCTATCTCTAGAGAATCTCAAGATGCCTTTGCAATAGAATCTTATAGGCGAAGTGCCCAAGCATGGGAAAATGGATCTTTTGATGCCGAGGTTATTGAAGTTGCCGTTCCTCAACGTAAAGGTGATCCCATAATTGTTTCACAAGACGAAGAATTTAAAAATGTTTCCTTAGATAAGATTCCACAATTGCGTCCTGCTTTTACAAAAGAGGGAACAGTTACTGCTGCAAATGCATCTACTATCAATGATGGTGCTGCTGCGGTTGTTTTAATGAGTGAAGCCAAGGCTAAAGCCCTAGGAATTGATCCACTTGTAACTGTTTTAAGTTATGCCGACGCAGCGCATGAACCAAAATGGTTTACTACAGCGCCAGCAAAAGCCTTGCCGAAGGCGCTTGACAAAGCGGGCTTGTCGATTCATGAGATTGATGTATTTGAACTTAATGAAGCTTTCGCTGTTGTAGGTATCGCAAATACACAACTTTTAGGGCTGTCACCTGAAAAAGTTAATCCAAACGGAGGTGCCGTGTCATTAGGGCATCCTATTGGGTGCTCTGGGGCTAGAATAGTAGTAACCTTAATTCACGCCTTAAAACAAAAACAAAAAAAGCACGGGATTGCAGGAATCTGTAATGGCGGGGGTGGTGCTACAGCTTTAATTCTTAAAAATAACTATGATTGACCTAAGTTCCTTAATCTCACTATTAACTTTAGAAAAAAAAGACACCCACCATTTTGTGGGTCAAAATTATAAAACCGCTTGGGGGCGCGTTTTTGGAGGGCAAGTATTGGGCCAATCATTACACGCGGCATACCAAACAGTTCCTAAAGACAGGATAGCACACTCCATGCATGGTTATTTTATTTTAGGGGGAGACATTAATGTTCCAATTGAGTATCATGTTGACGCAATCAGAGATGGAAAAAGTTTTACAACACGAAGGGTTGTCGCTTTCCAAGATGGTAAAGCAATTTTTAATATGTCTGCTTCGTTTCATTTGGAAGAAGATGGTGTAGATCATCAAATCACTATGCCTAATGTTCTAACTCCGGAATTATTACTAACCGATATTCAACAAGCAGAGTCATTACAAAAACTGGATCCAGAACGTTACGAGCGTTTGATGAAAGCACATCCACAAATTTTTGAATTTCGTCCTGTTGGGAAGGCCATTTATTTAGAAAACAGAAATAGCTCTCCCCTATCACATATCTGGTTTAAAACCAAAGAAAAAATAGAAGCCGATATCTCGCTACAGCATCAATTACTTGCTTTTGCATCAGATTACAGTTTACTTTTATCAGCAACTTTACCGCACAGAAAAGAATTAGAACATGCAAGAATGTATTATGCCAGTCTAGACCATGCGTTATGGTTTCATAGAGATTTTAAAATTGATGATTGGTTATTGTATGCTATTGAAAGTCCAAGTGCCTCAAATGCTAGAGGGTTTTCCAGAGGAAGTATTTTTGATCGGTCTGGAAAAATGATTGCTTCTGTTTCTCAAGAGGGACTCATGCGTAAATACAACTAAACTATGATATATAACCATTTAAAATCAATCATACTTATTGCTTTAATTAGTTTTTCTTTGACGGCTCAGGAATATGAAAAGTATGATGGGGCTTGGAATGCTGTTTTTTTCGATCACGGTTTGTCCGATAAATTTTCTTTGAGAAGTGAGTTTCATTTTAGAACTGTTTCTTTTTTAGATGTTTGGAATCAACAAATTTTTCGTCCTTCTATAACCTATACTGCATCAAAAAATATAAAATGGACCGTTGGATATAGTTTTATTAAAAACTTTGATCCTGATGTGACTGTCAGCCCAAGAGTTCGAATGGAGCATAATTTTTGGGAACAGCTGGTTTATAATACACCAACAAAAAAAGGGTTGATTAGCTCACGCCTCCGTTTGGAGCACCGTTTTCGTGAAAATATACCTTTACAAGAAGACCGCTCTCTAAGGAGCTATGATTTTGCTAGTCGGATACGGTATCGTCTTACCTATCAACATTTATTGTCTCCCGAGGAAGCAAAAGTACCTATCAATTTTGTTGTATTTGATGAGGTTTTTGTCTTTATGAATCCGACAGGCATTCCTTTTCGATTTAATTTCAATTGGACCTTTTTTGGGTTAAAATTTCAGTTGAACAAGAAGCTGCTTTTAACATCAGGATTTCAGAAAAATACACTTAAGTTATCTGAGAACAACTATTCAAAAACAAGACTTTGGATCAATACCTTTATATATAAATTATAAGACCTAAAAAATTTGTAGCTTAACCTAAAATATCTAACATGGCAAAGCTTCCTATTTTTGGCTGTACTTTTTTTTTGATTGCAGCAACAACACTTTCTGCACAACCCCCTTTTTTTAAAGCTAAATCAGGTTCTCATTGGGT
>JABGUL010000044.1 GCA_018646605.1 Flavobacteriaceae bacterium | reverse complement strand
CCTGTCTCTCCGCAAAAGGATCTGTAAGTCATTGATTTACAGGTCTTTTTATTTTTGGGTGTCAATATAGGTGTAAGAAGTGACGTTTTTAACCCCTTTTTTAACTTCTTTTTAAATAGCTTTAAACCCAAGTGCTAGTCATTTTAAGCTATATTTGAGAACCTAATCTTATTTCTTAACCCTTTCCAAATGAAAAAGTTTGCCTTAGTGTTTACGCTTTTTGCCCTTGTTGGATGTAATGTTTCTGATGATGAGCTGCTAGAAGAGAATCTTGACGATGTTAATTGGCTTTACGCTCCCATAGATAAAACATTAACCATTAATAATATAATAGGGGACTGGCAAGTGAAAACAATATCATCTCATTTTAACGGAGAGTTTAATCCATTAATTTGTGATAATAAAACGGAAAGTTTGGAAATAACTAAAGACACGCTCTCTTTCAATTAATGGATTTGGGTTTATGAATTGACAAAATGTGATTTTCAAAACATTAAATTTTCATACAAGGGTCTTAATCAAAGTGGCGTTTATGCTATGGAGACAAAAACTATTTTTACTGAGAAAGTTAGGGAGTATGATTTAACAATTTTATCAAAAAACGTTTTCAGGCTCAATACCAAAATACTAGAGAGTTCAACGGGCTTTGATTCTTTCGAGCGAATTTTCTTTAGAAAATAATAATTGAAGATAGTTCCTGTTATTTTCTTATTTTTATCCCTATGCCATTAGTTATTATTTCGCTGGGGATTCTTTTCTTGTTTCTGTTGATCATTGTATTTCGTCTCAATGCTTTTATTGCTTTTATTTTAGTTTCAATTGCGATAGGAATAGGACAGGGGATGGAGCTTAATGCAATCGTAAGTTCTATAGAAAAAGGAATTGGAAATACGTTAGGCTTTTTAGTTATGATTCTCGGTTTGGGGGCCATGCTAGGAAAATTAGTTGCTGAAAGTGGAGCAGCACAAAAAATTACCAATGGATTAATTTCGCTCTTTGGAATTAAAAACACACGTACTGCAGTAATGCTGACTGGTTTTATTGTTGGGATTACGATGTTTTATTCAGTAGGATTTGTGATTTTAGTTCCTTTAGTTTTTACTGTTGCAACTGCTACGGGTCTTTCTCTTATTTCCATCGCATTACCCATGCTGGCAGCCTTATCAGTTACACATGGATTTCTTCCACCTCACCCTGCACCTTCTGCTTTATCAATAATGTTTGAGGCAGATTTAGGAAAAACATTAATCTACGGAATCGTGGTTGCTATCCCAGCAATTATCATTTCTGGACCCGTGCTTACCCGTTTTATTCCAAGGGTTGATGCTAAGCCCTTGAAAGAGTTTATGGCTTCAAAAGTATTTGAGGAAGATGAATTACCTAGTTTATCAAATAGTTTAATAACCGCCTTGCTTCCCGTAATTTTAATAGGTTTTTCTACTGTAATAGGAAATTTTATAGCGACAGATCATTTTTTATATTCAATAATTAAGTTTATTGGTAATCCTGTAATTGCACTTTTATTGACAGTATTAATAGGAATCTATACTTTAGGAATTGCTCGCGGAAATACTATGGAAGGGATCATGAAAATATTTGGAACCGCAGTATCAGGAATAACAATGGTTTTGTTAATTATATCTGGAGCGGGAGCCTTAAAACAAATATTAATTGACAGTGGAGTAAGTAACTATATCGGAAGTCTATTAGAGCTCACCTCAATGTCACCTCTTATAATAGCCTGGTTAATCGCTACATTGATTCGTTTTTCAGTAGGCTCAGCAACAGTTGCAGGACTCACCACTGCAGGAATTGTATTGCCCTTAGTTCAGAGCTCTGGTGTTAGCCCAGAATTAATGGTCCTTGCCATTGGTTCCGGGAGCTTAATGCTTTCGCACGTAAATGACAGTGGTTTTTGGTTATTTAAAGAATATTTTAATTTAAATGTTAAAGAAACACTTTCAACATGGACAGTTATGGAGACCTCCATTGGGATTACAGGTTTACTGGGAGTATTAATTTTAGAAAATTTTATATAATGAGCGAGCAGTTAAAAAATCGAATCGAAGCGATGGGGTTGGTTTTACCTCCAGCGCCTAAACCAGCAGGAGTTTATAAGCCTATATTGATTATTGATAATCAGTTGTATGTTTCGGGTCAAGGACCTGTTTTAAACGATGGAGGTTTAATTCAAGGGAAGGTAGGTTCTGTTTTAAATAAAGAGGAAGCTAAACATGCAGCGCGACAAGTGGGTCTAACTATGCTGTCTTCAATAGTTACACATGCACCGCCTAATCTTAAAATTAAACGTGTTATAAAAGTTTTGGGTATGGTTAATGCAACTCCTGAGTTTGGAGATCATCCCTATGTAATCAATGGATTTAGTGAATTGATGGAGGCTGTTTTTGGAACTGAAAATGGTATTGGTGTTCGAAGTGCAGTGGGCATGTCTTTACCTCAAAATATTGCTGTTGAGATTGAAGCATTGTTTTTATTAACGTCTTAATATACTATGAAAGCCTCTCCTTGGTACAAAGTAAATCAAGAAAAAAAACTTCTCACACCAGGTCTTCTTGTTTACCCTGAACGTGTTAAAAAAAACATTTCAGCCATGATATCCATTGCCGGGGGAACTGAACGATTATGGCCCCATATTAAGACCCATAAAATGGGGGAAGTTGTAAAACTTCAAATGGATCAAGGAATTAAACGTTTCAAGTGTGCCACTCTAGGGGAAGTTGAGCTTTTGATTTCATGCAATGTTTCACATATACTATTGGCTCATCAACCTACGCATGAAAAGGTGATGTATTTTTTATCACTTCAAGCAAAAAATCCAAACATTCGATTTTCTACTCTTGTTGATAATTATGACTCCCTTGAATTATACTCGGATTTAGCGACTCAAGAAAATCAAAAACTATCGCTATGGATTGACATTAACAATGGGATGAATCGAACGGGGATTTTACCTGAATTGGCTTTATCTCTATACCAAAGACTTATTAAAAAAAATGCTCTTAAATTTCAAGGACTGCATGTTTATGATGGTCATATTCGTCCTTTAGTTTTAGAAAACCGTATTGAAAAATGTCATTCAGATTTTAAAGACGTAAATTATTTGATTGAATCGATAGAATCCACTGGAGGTATTGTCCCTAATGTTATAGCAGGAGGATCTCCTAGTTTTTTCCCCCATTCTTTAAACTCTAGAGTGATTTTAAGTCCCGGAACAACTTTGTTGTGGGATCTAGGATACAAACGTATTTGGGAGGAATCTCCTTTTTTGAATGCAGCAGTAGTGATTACTCGATTGATCAGTATCCCAAATAAAAATATATTTTGTTTTGATCTCGGTCATAAGGCTATAGCGTCCGAGATGCCACTTCCCCGTGTTGAAATATTTGGGTTGGAAGGAGCCTTACACAAAGGGCAAAGTGAAGAGCATTTAATCATTGAATACTCCAAAAAAAATAATTTTAAAGTAGGAGACTTGTTCTACGCAATTCCCTATCATATTTGCCCTACAGTTGCTAAATATAACAAAGCGTATACGGTAGTAGAGGGAGATCTAGATTCTTCCTGGCAAATAGATGCTCGTAATTATCATTTAGAAATTTAAGCTATGAATTTTATTTTCGACGCACATTTGGACCTCTCCATGAATGCAATGGAGTGGAATCGTGATCTTCGGAAAACTGTATATCAGATTCGTGAGCAAGAACAAGGAATGACTGATCTTCCTGATAGAGGAAAGGGTACAGTTTCTTTTACCGCTTTACGGGAGGGAAATATTGGACTTTTTGTAGCAACACTTATTGCACGGTATGTAAAAGAAAATAATTCTTTACCCGGATGGAATTCACCAGAACAGGCATGGGCACAGACTCAAGGTCAACTGTCTTGGTATCGCGCAATGGAAAAAGAGGGAGCGTTACTTCAGATTAAAACTGCTAGTGAACTTTCAAGCCATAGGTCAGGGTGGGAGTTAGACGCTTCTAAATCCCCCTTGGCTTATGTTTTAAGTCTTGAAGGTGCAGATTCTATTGTTTCTATGGAGCATCTTCATTTGGCTTATGAAAGTGGATTAAGAGCTATCGGTCCAGCACATTATGGACCAGGAACTTATGCTTTTGGGACGGACTCAGAGGGTGGTATTGGAATAAAAGGAAAAGCACTTCTGAAAGAAATTACTTCCTTAAAACTTATTTTAGATGCAACACACTTGTGTGATCAGAGTTTTTGGGAAACTATGGAATGTTATGACGGTCCTCTTTGGGCCAGTCATAGTATGTGTAGGACATTAGTTCCGAATGAGCGACAATTCAATGATGATCAAATTAAATCTTTACTTGAGCGTGAAAGTGTCATCGGTATGGCATTTGACGCTTGGATGTTATTTCCAAATTGGCAAAGGGGTAAAACGGATCCAAAAGAAAGTGGAGTTTCCCTTGAAACTGTTGCAAATCATATAGATCATATTTGTCAGCTTGCAGGGAATTCAAAACATGTCATGATCGGTTCTGATTTAGATGGTGGTTTTGGGAAAGAACAATGTCCGTTTGACATTGATACTATAGCTGATTTACAAAAGTTAGAGGAAATACTTTCCAACAGAGGCTATATGGAAGCTGATATAAAAAATATCATGAGCACGAACGGCATTTCTTTTTTGATTAAAAATCTGCCTCAATAGTTGATTTTATTTTTTCAATAAATCAAACTGATAACTGTACTTGATGGTGATACTTTGATTGTTTAAAAGATCCATATAATCATTATCCTGTATGATATTAAAAACAACAAAAAGGCCTGTGTTTGCATTTTGTAACCATCCAAAACGTGCATTTAAGGAAGTTACATTTGAAACATTGTTATATTGGAGTAAACTTTGCAGAAACATTCGTGGTGTAAAAGAATAAGCAAATCGAGCTCCACTGATGACAGCATCTACCGTTCCATTGGGTAGATTTAATCGATTGTAATTTAACGTTCCTGAGGTATTAAATTTATCACCAATTCTAAAGTTGACCGTGTTATTACTCGAAAATCGATCACCACCAAAATATCCACCAATAACAGTTCTGGTTTGGAAGTACAGTTGTTTGTTGGCATTTGTCATCATTACTAGCTGAAGTTCACTATGCTTATACTCACCTACTGGAATTTTTACATTTGAAATTGTAAAGGGTGATAATACACCTTCAGTGGTGAAATTTATACCTGTATGAATCTCAAAGCCACTTTCCCACACCCAATGATTGTCAACATGTAAAAAACTAGTAACTAGATTATTGTTAAAGTCCCAATACCCTCTGTAGGAAACATGAGGTCTTACTTCTAGTAGTTTACCCATATTTTTTGTTCGCCATTGTTTAAAGATCAAAAATTCTGGTTTCTTAAACGATTCACGCAATAAAAAACCAACTTCAGGATTAAATCCTTCTCCGAGTTCTGTATAACCGCCTCGCAGGTTCCATCCATTCCAATTATAGACGCCTAAAAATTTAAATGCGTGGTCGTTAGAAGTAATTCCTGGGGTGGTACTTTTGGCTACAAAGCCTGTTAATTGAGCTTTTTTTCCAAGACCCAATTTCCCATCCATCGCAAATACTCTGTTGTAATCATCAGGCAAATTAATTCCAGAACGATTCACAAAGATCCCCCCAATAGACGATCTGCTAGTTGCAAAATCATGATTGACCCTTGCCACTGAATAATTGTTTTTCACTAGATCTGAGCTTTCAACTTCATCAGTAAACATGCTCAGAAGGCCAATATTTGTTTGCCCTACTTTTCCTGATATTCTTGAGCCTCCAATGATTGGAACAAGCTGACCGTCATCACCAATTCCAATTCGCCTACTAAAAAAAAGATCTACTTCACCAGCACTACCCACGCTAAATTGACCTGCATTTTCAAGGAAGAAAGGACGTTTTTCTGGAAAAAATAAATTGAACCGGTCTAGGTTTACCTGTTGTTCATCTACTTCTACCTGTGCAAAATCTGTGTTATAGGTAACATCTAAAGTCAATCCTGGTGTAAGACTATATTTTATATCACCCCCAACAGAAGAAGAGGAGTTGTTGTTGTTTGATGGAGTTTTGTCATTAATTCCTTGTGTTAAAACATATGGGATTACCTTTAAGTTTTTTGGAGATTTTAAATTTAAACCATTCATTTTTCCTGCTAAAGACAAGCGTTTGATGTCAAAGCCTAACGGAAGATTTGCCCAATAAGCAGTTTCACTTCGTTTACTAATGTTACGTTGAAAATTAATTCCCCATGTTTTATTATCTCCACTATTAAACCTTATGGAACGTAAGGGAATTGCAAATTCCGCACTCCAACCGTAATCCCCAGTCTCCGTTTTTACTTCCCATGAAGCATCCCAATTTATATTTGTTCCACCTACAACACCTCCTTGTTGTCTGTTTGCACTAAAATTTCCTTCTCCCTCTCTGTCAATCTGGGCATCGTATTCCATTCCATCGGCGTTGGTGCCAAACAAAAATCCGTTTTGTTGATCGTTATATGTGTCTAAGATGAATAGAAAACTATCATCATCATTTAGGTCTGCATCTCTTCTTGAATCAGAAACAACAATGTTTTTAGGAGTTTTATCATAGCATACTACAGCTACATATAGTGTTTTAGTGGTGTAGGCAACTCGAATTTCTGTTTTTTCAGAAACAGGAGCCCCATAGTTGGGTTTAATTTGTTCTAAATCAGTAATTACAGGTATATTTTTCCAAAGGGATTCTTTTAGAATATTCCCATCCAGAATGGGAGCATTTTCTAAAAAAGTAATTCCAAAGTTTAACCTTTGATTGGGGTTGGTGTTTTGAGCAACAAGTAGTGCTGAAAACAGAAACGAAAGGGCAAAAACTATTCTTTTCAATTCAAGTTTATTAGACATAATTAATAAAGCAAATTACAAATTAATTTCTTTATTATTCTCTTCATACATCTTCCTCAATTCATATATTTGGTAAAAAACAAAAAGAAATCAAGCAAGTCATTGTAAAAGAAACCGCATGAAAACATATTTTTACCTCACAATATTTTTATTGATTATTGCATCATCCCTAAAGGCACAGCGAATATATCAAACGTCAGCGAGAGAAATTGGCGTTAATCAAATAGATGAATTCAAGGCGTTTTTAGCCCTACCAAATGATGCTGCCAAAAAGGAACAAATTGAGGCAAACATCATATGGGCTGAACAACAATTAGCTTCCTTAGGCTTTGATTTTAAAAGATTAAAGACCGCTCATCTACCCTTACTTTTGGCAAATAAAATTGTAAAAAAGAAACTTCCAACAATTGCGTTTTATATGCATTTAGATGGTCAGGCAGTGGATCTGTCCAAATGGAACCAAGCAGATCCGTACAGAGCCGAATTAAAACGTGATAACGGAAATGATTATGAAACCGTTTCATGGGATGCTTTAAAGGGAGAATCCATAGATGATCTTCGCATTTTTGCTAGGTCTAGTGCTGATGATAAGGGTCCATTTGTTATGTTTTTAAATGCATTAGATCATTTAAAAAAAATTAATAAAAATCCAGCATTCAATATAAAATTAATTTTAGATTTTGAGGAAGAACAAAGCTCACCGGGACTCCCTGAGGCAGTAAAAAACTTTAAAGAGGAATTAGTAGCAGATTTGCTTTTAATTCTTGATGGACCAATGCACAGCTCAGGTCTACCAACATTGGTTTTTGGAAATAGAGGAATAGCGACGCTTACCTTAACAACATTTGGACCTTTAACCTCTCAACATAGCGGACACTATGGAAATTACTTGCCAAATCCAGCACTAGCTTTGTCTAAAGTGTTGGCTTCAATGAAAGATGATCAAGGTAGGGTAGTGATTCCTGGTTTTTATGATGGTATTTTGCTGGATGATAGTACAAAAAAGGTTTTGGAGGGAGTTCCTTCTGAAGATGCTGCAATTAAAAAGCGTACACAAACTAGAATCAATGATCAAGTAGGGAAAACTTATCAGGAATCAATTCAATATCCGTCATTAAATATTCGTGGAATGCAAAGTGGTTGGGTAGGAAAGGATGCAAGAACAATTATACCCGCTACAGCAACTGCAGAAATGGATATCCGTTTGGTATTAGAGAGTACACCTGAAGCATTAATATCAGGGGTTAGAAAACACATTGAAGATAGAGGGTTTACTGTTTTAGATCATGTCCCTACTGAGGAAGAAAGAATGAAGTATGATAAGATCATTCAAATGAATTCCAAAGTTTCATATCCTGCGTTCAGAACTGATACTGAGGCTAAAGAAGGGCAGTGGTTGACCAAAATAGTAACCGATTATTATAAGTCAAAACCTGTAATAATTAGAACAAGTGGTGGATCCGTACCTATTTCCCCTTTTGTTTCAGAACTGGGTGTTCCTGCTATTGGAGTTCCCACAGTTAATTTGGATAACAATCAACACAGTCCCAATGAGAATTTAAGATTGGGAAATTATTTTATGGGAATTGAAACCTTTTTAGCAATTCTTACTACTGCTTTTTAAAATTATAGTGGTTTTTTACTGGTTGTGATCTCCCGAGAAATGAATTCTAGTTTCAGAAACAATTGATTTTTTAATCTATTTTATGGATTGAAAACTTATTATGTTTATTTTTAGGACTGTGTCATATAAAATCAAATATTAATTCAGTGAATTCTAAAGTTCCTTTATTCATACTTCTCTTTCTAACTCTGTTAATTGGATGTCAAAGAGAGAAAGCTGTAGATTTTAATACAGACATAAAACCCATTATCAATAAAAAATGTATTTCCTGTCATGGAGGTGTAAAAAAGAATGGAGGGTTTAGTTTTTTGTTTGAAAGTGAGGCACTTGGAAATACAGAAGAAGGATCTCCAGCAATAATTCCGGGGAATTCACAAAAAAGTCGACTGATTCAACGGTTAAAAGAAAAAGACTTGGATCTTAGAATGCCTTTTGAAAAACCAGCACTTTCCGAAGAAGAATTAAACTTATTTACCAAATGGATTGATCAGGGAGCTAAATGGGGAACCCATTGGGCATATATTACTCCTAAAAAAGAAGAGCTTCCAAAGATTAAAAACGATTCCATTCAGCATTTTATTAAATCTCCTGTAGATCAATTTATTGCTTCGAAAATGGAAGTTCAACAACTATCTCCCAATACTCCTGCTAAGAAAAACATATTGGCACGAAGGGTAGCTTTCGATATTACAGGTTTGCCACCAGAAGAACGACATTTTAATGCTTTTATGGAGGATGAAATTTCTTATGAAAATTTCATTGATAGTCTGTTAAATCAAAAAACCTATGGAGAGAAATGGGCAAGTTGGTGGTTGGATTTAGCTCGATATGCAGATACAAAAGGATATGAGGCTGATCGTGGGCGCTCCATATGGCAATACCGTGATTGGGTAATAAATGCATTAAATACCAACCTTTCTTTTGATCAATTTACGATTGATCAACTGGCAGGTGATTTGCTGCCAAATCCTAAAGCTGCTAATTTAATTGCAACAGCATTTCATAGAAACACGATGACTAATGATGAAGGGGGCACCTCAAATGAAGAGTTTAGAACTGCTGCTGTCATTGACCGTGTTAATACAACCTTTGATGTTTGGCAAAGTACAACCATGAGTTGTGTTCAATGTCACAGTCATCCATATGATCCTATTCATCATGATGAATATTATAAAATGATGGCATTTTTTAATAATACCCGGGATGAAGATACTACAGATGAAGAGCCAAACCTTAGAACATATAATGCAGAGGATACAAAATCAATTACCGATTTATTAGAATGGATTGCCCTTTATGGTGATGACATAACAAAAAAATCCTACGAAGATTTTTTAAATTTCAATGAGCCCAAGTATCATTTACATGCTTGTGAAAATGTGTCTAAGGGCACTTTAATTACAGATGGAAAAAGATTGGGATTATGGAATAAGGGTTCGGCCTATCTCCGAAATGTTGATACAAGAGGCGGGACACGTTTAATTCTTGAATTTAATTATCCAAAAAGCGGATCACAGATCACTATTAGAAATGGAGGGCCTAGTGGTTCGATTTTAAGTCAGTTTAAACTTCCAACAACAAATTCTAAAAACGGTAATTATGGAGAAATTATATCAGTCCCTTTTAAAGCTTTAAACACAAAAGTTGATTTGTATATCGAAGCTCAAAACAATTCACTTTCAAAACCAAGAGAATACATAGGTATCTTAAATTGGGTTGCTTTTTTACCTGAACTCCCTGGTAAATCTAAAATAAAATATCCTGCTATTGAAAAAAGTTTCACCACTTTAATAAATTCAAAGACAACGCGAACTCCAATTCTAGTTGAAAACCCAAGTTTTATGAAAAGGGAGACTCGTTTTTTTGAACGGGGTAATTGGCAAATGCCCTTAGACACTGTTGCTTCTGATGTTCCTTCAATATTAAACGATTGGGACATGGAATGGGATAAAAACCGATTAGGATTGGCCAAATGGCTTGTGAGTGATGCTAATCCATTAACTTCAAGAACGGTTGTCAATCGAATTTGGTATCAGATTTTTGGTCGTGGAATTGTTTCGACCATTGAGGATATGGGAACTCAATCAGAACCTCCTACTCATCCTGCTTTATTAGATTGGATGGCGGTGCATTTTATGGAAGATCAACAATGGGATTTGAAAGCCCTAATCAAGTCTATTGTTATGACTGCTACCTATCAGCAAAGTTCTGCTATTGATGAATATAAATACCGCTTAGACCCAAATAATATATTTTATTCTCGTGGTCCTAAATTACGGCTTCAAGCTGAAGAGATTAGAGATCAAGCACTAGCAGTTTCTGGATTATTAAGTCCTAAAATGGGAGGAATGGGTGTAATGCCACCCCAGCCAGATGGAATATGGGAGCATCGCTATTTGGGAAATCTTTGGAAGGAAAGTATTGGAGAAGATCGCTACAGAAGAGCCATATATACTTATTTGAAGAGAACCAGTCCCTATCCTTCTCTTTTAACTTTTGACGCTGGCTCTAGAGAGGTTTGTTTAGTGCAAAGGCTCCCTACAAATACTCCTTTACAAGCCTTGGTAACTTTGAATGATCCTGTATTTTTAGAAGCTGCATTTCATTTAGCAAAAAGTGAGATGACGGCATCCGATATTGATGGAGCAATTCGATCAATTTATTACAAAGCGACTTATTCTGAGATAAAATCAGAATCCTTGGAGGTATTAAGAAATCTGTATCAAGCAGCACTAATTGAATTTACAGAAAATCCAGAAGCTTTAGAACAGTTTTTAGACATTAAAAGCACTACCCTTCATCATGCAGCACTTACAATGGTAGCCAATGCGATTATGAATTTAGACGAATTTTTAACACATGCGTAAAGATGAATGATATAGAAAAAAAATTACTAAATGAGTATGTGCTTAATCAAGCTTCAATCAATAGTAGGAGGCACTTTTTGAAGGATTGTACCTTAGGCTTAGGTGGAATTGCATTTGGAAGTTTGCTGAAAAGTTGTGCTCCTTCAGGCAGTCCAAATCTTTTTGGAGGAGAACGAACATTAAACCCTTTAGCCCCTTTGTCACCACCTAAGCTTCCAAAGGTTAAGAATGTAATCTATTTACATATGGTAGGGGCACCCTCCCAATTGGAAATGTTCGATTACAAGCCTGAGTTGCATAAACTTCATGATCAACTTTGTCCTGAATCTTTATTGAAAGGCAAAAAATTTGCCTTTATACAGGGGGTTCCCAAAATGCTTGGTCCCCAGGCAAAATTTACTCAAGCAGGAGCGTCTGGAAATTGGATTTCTGATAATCTTCCTCATTTTAAAAAGGTTATTGATGATGTTGCTTTTCTAAAAGCGGTAAACACAGATCAGTTTAATCATGGGCCGGCGCAACTATTAATGCATACAGGGAGTGCTCGTTTTGGAAGGCCTAGTCTTGGATCTTGGGCAACTTACGGCCTTGGCTCAGAAAATCAAAATTTACCCGGTTTTGTAGTTTTAACTTCCGGTGGCACACCTGATGCAGGTAAAAGTGTGTGGGGGAGTGGCTTTTTACCTTCCGTATATCAAGGAATTCAATGCCGCTCTAAAGGTGATCCTGTATTATATATAAAAGATCCTAAGGGAGTTTCTAGAAATTTAAAGAGGGAATTATTATCCTCAATTAATGAAATAAATTATCAAGAATTTAAAGCCCAGGAAGATCCCGAAATTTTGACACGTATCAATCAATATGAGATGGCGTATCGCATGCAAATTACAGTTCCTGAAGTAATGGATATTGAAAATGAACCAGAATCAGTACAGAAAATGTATGGTGTCACCCCCGGAAAAGAATCCTTTGCTAATAATTGTTTATTGGCAAGAAAAATGGTTTCAAGCGGTGTTCGCTTTGTACAGCTTTATGATTGGGGTTGGGATAGTCATGGAGATTCCCCTGCCAACGCTGTAGATCTTGGATTGAGAAATAAATGTAAAGAAATTGACCGACCCATCACTGCACTTTTATTAGACCTCAAGCAACGAGGCCTTTTGGATGAAACTCTTGTGGTTTGGGGAGCAGAATTTGGACGAACTCCAATGCAAGAAAACCGTGAAGGAAGGGATATGGGCTATAAGGGTCGGGACCATCATGGCGATGCATTTACAATGTGGATGGCTGGTGGCGGAATTAAAAAAGGTGTGGTTCATGGACAGACAGATGATATTGGATATACGGCTGTGGAGGGTAAGGTTTCAGTACATGATATAAATGCTACTATTTTACATCTTTTAGGATTTGACCATGAAGAGTTTACCTATGATTTTCAGGGTAGACCTTTTCGATTAACTGATGTTGAAGGAAATATAATTCGAGAAATTTTGTCTTAATCTAGCACTTAATGGATATAGTTTTAACTTTTTTTGGACGATTTCATCCTTTGTTGGTCCATTTGCCTATTGGTTTTATTCTGATGGGACTATTATTTGAATGCTACAAAAAAAAAATACAACCAGCCGCTACTGTTTTAAAATTTATCTTTTTTTGGGCGTCGGTAAGTTCTCTATTATCCATAGTTAGTGGGATTTTTCAATTTCTACAAGAGGGTTATATATGGGGTAACATTCAGGGTCACTTTATTGCAGGAGTGGCTACATTTGTCCTGACGTTAGGTTTTTATCTCTTTCTAAAAGGAAATGTATTTGCCCTTCGGATTCCAAGGTTGTTTTATACATTAGGATTATTTATTTCGCTAATGATAACAGGTCATTTGGGCGGAAACATCACTCATGGTGATAATCATCTAACAGAACCTCTTGAAGCATTAGTAGGAATTAATAATAAGAGTGAGGTTCGATTTTTAAATGTAGATGACTACAGTAGACAAAAAGTTTATAGTGGATTAATTGAACCGATCCTATCAAAAAAATGTGTTCGTTGTCACAATCCAAAAAAAGCAAAGGGGCAACTTCAAATGCACACCTATGCTGCTCTTCAAAAAGGAGGTAAAAATGGAATAATACTAGATTTTAACTCCCCTGAGTCTAGTGAAATTCTAAATCGAATACACCTACCAGAATTTGAGAAGAAGCATATGCCACCCAGAGCACAAAAACAGTTAACTCAAGCTGAAAAGGATATAATTAACTATTGGGTTTTGAAAGGGGCTCCTGAATTTAAAACATTGGGCGAACTTGGTTTTAATGAGATTCAATTGAATTCTTTTATGGTTCAAGAGAATGAAGAGGTTTACCCCTCTATTGAACTAGATTTACCGGATAAAAAAACCATTGACAGTTTGCAATCTATGGGCATTTTAATCACTCCAGTAAAACAAAATAGTAATCTGTTGTTTTTGAGTACTATAAATTACAAGGCCTTTTCAGATAATGATTTAGGGCTTCTTGCATCCTTAAATAAGCATATTGTAAGTATTGATTTAAGTGATAGTAATGTTACAGATGCAGTTTTTACTTCTTTGAGTAAGTTTTCTAATTTGGTTAGTATTAAACTTAATCGGACTGCAATTTCAGGACAGGGAATAGATCAATTGTCTAAACTTGATAACTTAAAAAAAATTCATTTAATCAACACAAATTTGAAATCAGAAGCAATTCATATTATCTCAGGTTTTAAACCACTTATTAAGGCATTTGTTTTTCAATTCAATCGCGATCTAAGATCAGAAATTTCTTTATCCCCAGAAATTTTAGTACGTTTTGATTTTGGAAATTACCTCTTGGAAGATTTACCATCAGACACAGTAGTATATTGATATACATGCATGTCTATTTCGTTATTAAAAAAGTGTAAAATAAAATTCAAAATCAGGGATTGACTTCAATACAAGAAATAGTATATTTGCAATCGAAAATAGGACGCGTAGCTCAGCTGGATAGAGCATCTGCCTTCTAAGCAGTTGAATAACAACTCATTAGCTCTCTGGACACTATACTAAATAAAGTGGCTGGACTATACTTACAAACCAAATCAAATAGACTAAATAATCACTCTTTATACTTCAGAATTAGAGTAGTAGAGGGAAATTTCACTGTATCAACTAAGATTAGTATTAACGTCTCCCAATGGGATGCTAATAAATCATTGATAAAAGCTAATAATCCGCTATATGTGGAACTCAATAAACAGTTAAGGAAACATAGGGACAGGATAGAAGATGCTGAAGCTTTATACAGGTCTAATATTATTATATATTCAGAGCTTAAGGATAGATGCAACGGTGTATTGTGTAGCAATCCTTTAGAGACTATATTACAGGCTTATAATACAGAGAAAGGAGTAAGAACAGTACAAGCTTATCAGACAGCATTAAATAGCTTCAAAAAGGCTCTATCTTCTAACATTACTATATCTGACATCAACTACACTAACATAAGTAGAGCTATATCTTACTGGAAAAGAAATAAACTTAGTCCTACTACTATTAACACCTACTTAAGACATCTAATAAGCCTAAGGAATAATGCATATAAGAGAAATCTAGTAGAGAATCCAATAGAGAAAGACAGGAGCTTTAGGCAAAGAGTAAAGGAATTAGAGATTAAGTCTATCACTAAAGAGATATTTCTCGAAGCTGTTAATCTAGCTAATACTAGAACTGAAGTTAATTCCCTTAAATTATACTTATTATCTTTTGCTTGTAGAGGTTTATACTTCGGTGATTTTAGAATAATGAATCCTAAGAGGAGTGTATTTACTCACTATAGGCACAAGACAGGTAATAGAATGCTTATAGATGGATTAGATGGTTTAGTATTGACGTTGTACAATTCAATAGACTTAGATGAACTAGCTCACTCCAGAGTAAGAAAGTATCAAACTGCTATAATTAAGCTTATAAATGCGCCTCATAAGTCAGCTAGAAAGACTTTTGATAGTTACGCTTTGCTGTTAGGTACTGATTTCCAGATAAGACTTCATTTGCTAGGTCAAAGAGATGCGAGTATTAAGAGATACTATACTAATTTTGAGATGGTTGAAATCCAAAAGAAAGTACACTCAGCTCATAGAGATATAGTGAATCATTTCGGAGTAGGGGAGCTAACTAATGTATTACTAAGCAAGTAACGATTAGCTTCTACCTTTTCTTCTCTTTATTCACTAAGTTTATTTAATACCTATTTAAAAACATTTCTTTAATTCGACTATCGTGAATGTTTTTTTTTGATTGAAGAATAGAGTCTTTAGATTTACAATACTTACTTAGAACAAAATTAATTCTAAGTTTAGAAGCTCCAATTTTTTTAATCTTTGTTTCATAGGCAAGAGAATCATCAAGCATATTCTTCCTTACTTTTACTATTCGTTGATTTCCTTAATTCACGAGGAATTAAATTACTTACGTTTATAGATAATCAGATTGCTTCTGAAAATATATTGGGGTTTAATACTATTGATTTTGTGGGTAAAGAGGATGTGTTTTTGGTTTTATGTCTTAATACTCTTTTTTTTACAGGGATAATTTTTAATAAATTTTTTCAAATATTAAAAAGTGAAATTTTAACTGATAAAAACAAAAAAATCATTTCTGATTTCATTAAATATTATTATGTGCTAATTACAATT
>JABGUL010000043.1 GCA_018646605.1 Flavobacteriaceae bacterium | reverse complement strand
CACCATTATTAAGAATTGGAAGATTTAATCAATAAAATAAAAACCAGCCTACACTTAAGCTCAGAAGCAGAAGAATTTCTTTATTCCATATCGAAAGAAAAAACACTTCCTAAAGGAGAAGTCTTAATCCGCCAAGGACAAATTGTAAAGAAGACATTCTTTGTCACATCAGGTTGCTTAAGATCATACTGTGTTGATAAAAACGGGAAAGAACACACCTTACTATTTGCAATTAAAGATTGGTGGATAAGCGATTATATAGCTATTCATACTGATGAGCTCGCATCACTAACAATAGAATGTCTTACCGAATCGAAAGTTATTGAATTCAATGCCAAAGAACTGGATGGAATTTATGCACGTTTTCCTGAATTCGAATCATATCAAAGACATAATTTAGAGCGCCATGTAGTCAGTTTGTACAAGCGTATCTTGAATCAACTACAATTAAGTGCTGTCGAACGGTATGATTTATTCTTAAATCAATATCCCGACATAGAACAGTATACTCGAAATTTTCATATCGCATCTTATCTAGGTATCACACAACAAAGCTTGAGTCGTATTAGAGTAGAAAAAGTAAAAAAATAGTTTTTTTACCATAGGGTAATTTTTTCTCGGATTACTCATTCTACATTTGTATTGAATTAATAATTATTCTAATAAAAATCATGGTTAAAAAAGTATTAATTGGTGTGGCAAGTTTTATTGTACTTGCAGTAGTGGGAATCTATTTTATGACTCAACCTACACTAGAAGAAGATGGCTCTTATAGCCCGTCAAGTTTAGCATTAAATTTAGGAACTGTCTCTGTAACAGATTTTGAAGACATTCAATACACCAAATACAAAGGAGAGCGATCTAAAATTTTGGTAATTTTTACCGAGCACAAAAACTTGGAGATGAAAAATGGCAAAATGTTTTCTACAGGGAATCACCCAATAGAGGCATTGGTGCCAATGTTACATCTTAAAAATGCTGGGTTTGATTTCGAAATCGTAACTCCTACTGGTAAACCTGTTGTTTTCGAAATGTGGGCTTTCCCAAATGAGGATGAGAATGTGAAGGCGATTTATAATGAATACAAAACGAAATTTGAGCAACCTAGGAAGTTAACAGAATTTGTTGACAATTCATTTGGCAACGACAGTTCTTATGCTGCTGTGTTTATACCTGGTGGTCATGGAGCAATGATTGGTATTCCGGAAGATAAAAACGTAAGTAAGGTATTGAATTGGGCACATCAAAGTGATTTGTTCACCATTACGCTTTGTCATGGACCAGGAGCATTATTATCAACCACGCTGGATAATCAAAAATTTCTCTACGATGGATACAAAATGGCGGTATTTCCAGATGCTGTAGATGAAATGACTCCAATGATCGGATATTTACCAGGATACATGAAAAACGGTGTGAGCGAAAGATTAAAAAACTTAGGTGCGACCATAGTGAATACCGAATCTGATAACACTGTCTGTGTAGATAGAAAACTTATAACTGGCGCAAGTCCTTTAGCCTCAAATGAATTAGGAAAACTTGCGGCTAAAACTTTATTAAAAGTGCTCAATTAAAAACTACTTACAACAATGTATAAAAGCAATAACGGTTTGGGAGTAATCTCGAATCGTTTTCAGATTAGACACTAGTTCTTGTATCTAGTATATAACCCCAAACCTCTGTATTTAAAACACTACAAGCATTGCACCCCAATTATTCTATCTAATATATTGACATAAAGAGTATTATAGATTTATAAAGTAGGGGGTTTTCCTTAGGGCTTAACTGGCATAGAGGGGTGTAATCCAAACTCTCATGGTCAGAGGCGTTTTCTTTTAAACCGCAGGCATATCATCTTCCGTAAATTCTGGGATTTCTAATCCTCTTACATAAGTCAAACTAACATTTATAGACGAGTGTCCCATTGCCTTTTGTAGCTTGGTTATACTCCCTGTTCTTTTAAAGATTTCAATTGCTCCAGAGTGTCTAAATGAGTAGATAGTAACGCTCATTGGATATTATAGTTAAGAAATAAATGACACGCCAAACGAACTCAAAATGAGGGGCGTGAAAAATTTTAAAAGTAATATATCAATTTAAAAATTATTACATTTAGAAAATAAAATCAAAAAAACATGAATTATCCGAATTTTAAACAACTTTTTTGACCCTTCTTTTGATGTCAAGTTTAAAATGCTCAAAAGTATTCTCCAAGTCTTGAAAATCTAAAATGAAATATCAAATTCTTTTGTTATTTGGGTCGTTGTGTATGGGATGCGTGGAAGTGAATAAAACCGATTCACAGCCACCAAATATTGTTCTTTTTTTTGTCGATGATATGGGCTGGCAAGACACTTCTTTACCTTTTTGGGATCAACTTACAGATTTTAATAAAATATATAAGACACCCCATATGGAGAGACTGGCTAAAAAAGGAGTCAAATTTACAAACGCATACGCCACACCTGTTTGTTCACCAACAAGGGTAAGTTTAATGACGGGGATGAATGCGGCTCGGCATCGGGTAACAAACTGGACATTGAAGCCGGATCAAAAGCAACCCATGGAACTCAACCATCCTAGTTTAGAATTCCCCGATTGGAATTATAACGGTATCGGCTTGGATCCTTCTACTGCCAACACTGCATTTGCAAAACCCCTACCGCAATTGTTATCCGATAATGGATATTACACCATTCACGCTGGAAAAGCCCATTTTGGAGCAATCGGCTATCCTTCTTCGAATCCTTTGAATCTTGGTTTTAAGGTCAATATAGCCGGTCATGCTGCAGGAGCACCAGAAAGTTATTTGGGTCGTGAGAACTTTGGAAATGGAAAAATAGGGAAAGAGGTTTGGGCAGTCCCTGGTTTAGAAAAGTACCATGGTCAAGATCTTTTTTTAACGGAAGCACTAACGCAAGAGGTGCTTACTGCACTAGACAAACCCATTCTTGACAAACAGCCCTTTTTTATCTATTTTGCCTTGTACGGATTACATACTCCTTTAATGGCGAATGATCGTTTAGTAGAACCCTATCGTAAAATGGGCTTGGAAGAGCCTGAAGCTCGCTATGCTTCCATGATTGAAAGTATGGACGAAGCTTTAGGAAATGTGCTGAACTATTTAGAAGAAAATGATCAAGAAGACAATACTGTTATTTTGTTTATGTCAGATAATGGTGGACTGAGTGCGGTTGCACGCGGAGGAGAAAAACACACCCACAACCTCCCGTTAAAAAGCGGTAAAGGATCTATATATGAAGGAGGAATTCGTGTACCAATGTTGGCGTATTGGCCTGGAAAAACCCAAGAAGAAACCGTCAATTCAACACCGCTAATTATTGAAGATTTTTTTCCCACTATTCTGGAAATAGCTCAAATTGAAGCTGGTGAGATCCCTCAAACGGTGGACGGGAAAAGTTTTGTCTCGTTGCTTAGGAACGTAACTACAGAGTTCACGCACCGCCCTTTGTTTTGGCATTACCCCAATGAATGGGGTCCAGAAGGTCCGGGCATTGGGAGTTACAGTGCTGTTCGGCAAGGAGATTGGAAGCTGATCTATTTCCATACCAATCAGACCTTGGAACTCTATAATTTAAAAAATGATATTGAAGAAAATCAGAACTTGGTAGCAACAAATTTTGAGGCTGTAAAGTCTTTGGCTGACACTCTCACAAATTATTTAAAATCGGTAAATGCTCAATTGCCTGTTGATAAAATGACGAATGAAATTGTACTTTGGCCAAACCAATTATTGGATATTAAAAAATGAAGAATTTTTTTAAATCTAATTTTATCAAAGGCCTGTTATTTTTTTTTTTGAGTATTATTAACCATAAATCAATAATTATGACACACGAATTAGTTGCTATATCTATTTTTGGCATGTTAACAGTGTTATTCGGAAGACAGATTTTAGAAAAGAAAGGAATAAAAACCCCAAAATGGATTGATTATCCAGCAGTTTTCAGTGCAGTCCTATTGACTATTTATCTTGTTTACGACACTTTTTTTAGCCCTTTTGGTATAGAAAACACCCCTAAAGTTAATTAGTTAAGGTAATCATACAAACAAAGGCAAGTCTTCACTTACTTCGTCAGTAGCTTGTCTCATTCTTGGTAAAGTGTATTTTAAGTCCAGAACTTACTGAAGATGATATGCCAGTGGTTTAAAAGAAAATATCAATAAATAGATAACACCTCTAAAGTTAATTATTAGTTCTTTGGATGATTTTGCGAAATTCGTAATTGGGATTTTTTACCTTTGGGGTATGAAAAAGCATTTAAAGCATTTCCCTTTTATAACAGCAATCATTTTGTTTCTTATTGGAATTTCGGATGTTGACGATAAAACTAACTTCCTAGATCCATTTAATGAAACTTCTCAATACTTTTTTACAGCAACTTTTTTAATAATGTTCTTCCTTTGGAAAAATAATTACTTTACAAAAAACAAATAGTTTTAATGAAAACAAAAATGCGTTTTTTCGGAAGTTTGTTCATGGTTTTAGGTATGTTGCTTGGAGCTTTTGAAAGTCATTATTTTAAAAAAATCCTCAGTACTGAGTCCCTAAGTAGTTTCGAAGTGGGTTTACGGTATTTGATATATCAAGGATTAGGTTTGTTAATTCTTTCATCAATTGATTTTACTACATCAAAAATAAAAAAGTATATTTTCCATTTAATACTATGGGGAACAATAGCATTTTCAGGAAGTATTTTTATTCTTTCATTTAAAAGTCAATTTTCTTTTTCATTAGCTTGGATCGGACCTGTTACTCCTCTTGGTGGAACTGCTTTAATAATTGCTTGGATTTTGACTACCCGAGAGTTTATGAAAAAACCCTTCTGAATTAACAAAAGTGTTCTAAAATCAATACTAGGTGTTTCCGAAATACTTTGAATTTCTAGACTCAGAAGGAAAATAGAGAAATAGAAAAAAGTGATCTAAATAGTTTCAACCTTTCATAATTCTACTACGGAAAATAAATTGGACTCATCACTAAAGAATAGAAAAACCAATAAGGCAGACAAATATATTAATACCAGTTTAAAACTTGAAGACCATAGGTTTTAATATAGTTTTCAGTAGGAGTATCTTTATTTTTAAAAGCATTAAAGATATCGTCTATTTTTCGGAATATTAATAACCGCCAAAAGCCCTTCCGGGAACTTCTACTCGAAAAGATTCAAGAAAACCTCTGTCTTGTAAAGTAATGTAGGCTGTTCTTCCATCTTTTCCTCCAAAGGCGATGTTAGAAGGTTTTTTACCCTTGAGTTTTATTTCTTTGAGAAGCGCTCCATTTGGAGATAACTTAACGATAGTCCCTTTGCCATGTCGTGTTATATAAAGATTACCATTTTGATCACATCGCATACCATCCATACCAAAATCTTCAAACTGATGAAAAAGCTTTTTATTTGAAATATTGCCTAGATTATCAATGTCGAATGCCCAAACTTTTCTTTGAACACTTTCGTTAACATAAAGTGTTTTTTCATCAGGGCTGACTTCAATTCCATTGGTCGTTCCCATGTTACCCTCTAATAACTCAAAAACGCCATTTTCAACTTTCCATATGTTTCCAGTACTGTTTTTCCAATTCGGATCAGAAGCATACATTCGATTATTACAGCAAATTGCCAAATCATTGGGCTGATTTAATAAAGAATCATGTGCAAAAACAGTTACTTCTTTTGTTTTTAAATCAACTCTCAAGACATTATGCCCAGTATAATCTGCCAAAAACATTTCTTGATCATCACCAAATCTAATACCATTTGCAGTACTTCCCTTGGGTAAATATTCAATAAATAAATCGAATTTTCCCTCACCATCTATTATCCCAATTGACCCTGAATGAGTTGGATTGACAAAGTATATATTTCCTTTCACATCAACCGCTGGACCTTCGAGACCCTGTGTATATTTACCTACAAAAAGAAAATCAATTGGTTGATATAACACTTCAGAATCAGTACAAGAAAAAGTTGAGATTAAAATTAATGCTATCAAAAATTTAAAAATATTTTTCATTATTTACTGAATTTTTTAATGTAGAAAAAATAAATTAGCTTTATCAATATATGAAATCAATCTCTCTTATCTTAAATATTGCTATTTTTCTTATCAATTGTTCAAACATGAGTTTAAAAACAAAAGCACTTGAAGTTTGTAAGATTGCTGTAAATGACGGTTTAAGCTTTGAAAATATTTCAATTGTTATTGAAAAAGAGACCATACTAAACACTATAAATTGGCTCGAATGGGACAAGTTTCCCTACCAGCCTCAAGTAGATTTTAGAATTGCACATGACGATAGCTTGTTATTCATTAAGTTTTATGTTAAAGAAGGTCATCTTTTAGCAAAAAGATCTGAACCCAATAGTGCCACCCATCGCGACAGTTGTGTGGAATTTTTTATTGACCCTATGAAGGATGGAAACTATTATAATTTTGAATTTAATTGTATAGGCACTACTCATTTAGCATATGGTCCAGATCGAAGTAATCGAACTTTTATTCCACAAGAAAAGATAATCAAAGAAATTAAAACTTGGTCAACACTTGGAGACCAACCTTTTGATGAAAAATCAGGAAAATTTGAATGGGAAATGGTAGTTGTAATCCCCGCTTCTATATTTACCTACAATGAAGGCTTTAACTTTTCAAACCTAATCGCGAAGGCAAACTTTTACAAATGTGGTGATGACACAACTCAGCCTCATTATTTAAGTTGGAATCCTGTTAAAACTGAAAACCCAGATTTTCATCGTCCTGAATTTTTTGGAACCTTAAATTTTAAGTAAAAAACTATATAATGGAAGATGATATTTCATAAAAGAATCTGGAGAGTAATTGTTGCAGTGTTATTTATAAATTTAATCGGTTGTCAAAACACCATTAATAAGGGAGAACTCTTTCTTCCAAAGGGATTTGTTTCAAGCGTTTATGTCGACAGTATTGCAGAAACAGTCAGACACATGACCGTTAACGACAATGGTGATTTGTATGTCAAATTCAAAAAATCTAGTGAAGCCGGAGTTCTAGCTGCAATTAGAGATATTGACAAAAATGGAGTCGTTGATTCTCTGGTAAAGTTTGGCAGCTATCACATACCTCAAAGAGGAAGTTACTCTACTGCTGCTAGAATTTATAAAGGCTATCTATATTTTAGTTCACAACTAACTGTTTATAGATACAAATTAAACCCAGACAAGCTTATCCCTACTGGAGATGCAGAGATCATCGTACATGATGATCATGCTCATGGTTCTCACGAACACATAGGAAAGCCAATTGCATTTGACAATGACGGACATATATATGTTCCTTTTGGAGCGCCAAACAACGCTTGTCAAAATCCAAAAAGAACCCCCATGGCTCCGGGTCAGGACCCTTGCCCTTTACTCAAAGATCACGGTGGTATTTGGCGTTTTGATGCTGAAAAAATAGGACAAACTCAACATGATGGTGAGAAATTTGCAAGTGGCTTAAGAAGTATCGTTGCTTTGGACTGGAACAATTCGGACAATCACCTTTATTCAGTTATTCATGGTAGGGATGATCTAACACGACTTTGGCCCAATCATTTCAATCAATGGGAAAGTGCATTACTTCCCTCTGAAGAATTTGTAAAGATTGAAAAAGGAGATCACTTCGGTTGGCCTTATTGCTATTACGATCAAATGCAAGGAAAAAAAGTGTTGGCTCCTGAATATGGAGGAGATGGAAACATAATCGGTCGTTGTGCTGATTACAAAGACCCTATTATCGGATTTCCAGGACATTGGGCGCCAAACGACTTGGTTTTTTACGAAGGAGATGCTTTTCCTGAAAGGTATAAAAACGGAGCTTTTATCGGTTTCCATGGTTCTACAAATCGAGCTCCTTATCCTCAATCGAGTTATTTTATTGGATTTGTACCCTTTAAGGATGGAAAACCCTCTGGAGAATATGAAATTTTTGCAGACGGTTTTGCTCAGATCGATCCCATTGTTAATACTCGCGATGCCATGTATCGTCCCATGGGAATTGCTTTCGCTCCGGACGGAACAATGTATTTATCTGAAACCGAAAAAGGTAAAATTTGGAAGGTTCAATTTAAGGGTGATCGAGAAAATTTTGGTGAAAAAGAATTGATCGAAATGGAAGAAAGAAAGTCTATGAGCCATATCCGAACGCCAGATATTGTAAAAGATCGTATTGAACCAGAAGATTCAAAAATAGGACAGAAAATATATAACCAATATTGTGTGGCTTGTCACCAAAACAACGGGATGGGTACTTCTGGAAGGTTTCCGCCTCTGGGTGGAACTGACTGGGTAACAGGTGATAAAGAACGATTAGTAAAACTAATATTAAATGGAATGGAAAGCGAAATAGAGGTCAAAGGAGAGACTTATGAAGGGTTAATGCCACAACATTCATTTTTAAGTGATGATCAAATTGCAGACGTTTTATCATATATTAGAACAAATTTTGGAAATGAGTCAAGCAAATTGATTGCAGAAGAAGTTAAAAAAATCAGGGAAAAAAATACACATTCCAAAAAAAACTAACAACATTAAAAGTATTATTATGAAAAAAGTTAAACTCCTTTTTTTAATAAGTCCAATCCTACTTTTTAGTTTTATATTAAAAGGACAATCCTATGATTTATTAATCAAAAATGGTCATTTGATCGACTCAAAAAACAACATTGACCAAGTCATGGATGTTGCCATCAGTCAAGGAAAAATAGCTGCTGTAAAAAAAAATATTTCTGCCAAACTTGCTAAAAAAATGATTGACGCTAAAGGCCTTATGGTAAGTCCGGGGTTGATTGACATTCACAGTCACAACTTTCATGGAACCATTCCTGACAGGTATTTAAGTAACAGTTTTGCTTCCTTACCCCCCGATGGATTTACTTTTAGGGTCGGAGTAACCACCCTTGTTGATTGTGGAGATTCAGGTTGGCGTAACTTTAAAATTTTTAAAGAACAAGTAATTGATCGATCAAAAACCAGAGTATTATCTTTCCTCAATATTGTAGGGGCAGGAATGAGCGGTGGCCCTTTTGAACAAAATATTATGGACATGGATCCTAAACTTGCAGCCATGATTGCACGGCAATTCCCTCAGCATATTGTCGGCTTCAAACTGGCACATTATCATGGTTTTGACTGGACACCAACGGACAGGGTTCTTAAAGCAGGAAAACTTACAAGCCTTCCTGTAATAATTGATTTTGGAGGAAGTGAACCAGAGCTGCCCTTAAAAAAATTATTATTAGAAAAATTGAGGCCTGGTGATATTTTTACACATGCTTATGCCCATGTAAATGGGAGAACTCCGATTGTAGATGAAAATGGAAAAGTAAGAGATTATGTGTTTGAGGCACAAAAAAAAGGAATTGTTTTTGATGTTGGTCATGGAGGTGGAAGTTTTCTTTTCGAGCAAGCCATTCCAGCTGTTAAACAAGGTTTAAAACCAAATTCCATAAGCACAGACCTTCATACAGGAAGTATGAATGGTGGAATGAAGGATATCATTAATGTTATGTCTAAGTTCTTAAATATCGGACTTTCCATTCAAGAAGTAATTCAAAGTACCACTTGGGATCCCGCAAAATACATTCAAAGAAGAGACTTAGGACATTTGTCTGTCGGTGCGGTGGCTGATGTAACGCTGTTAAATCTAAGAGAGGGAGATTTTGGATTTATTGATACACAAGGAAAAAGAATGAAAGGGAATCAAAAATTAGAATGTGAACTTACGCTAAGAGAAGGTAACGTTGTTTATGACCTTAACGGCATAGCAAGTGAAAATTGGAAGCAATAATGAATAAACTTTTTAAATATTTATTTATAGTTTCTGGTGCATCGTTTTTTGTTACTCTGATTTTGATTTTATATGGGAAAGGTGAAACTGCTGGACCCTTCTTAATCCTGTCATTATTATTATTGGCATTGGGGATGAGGAGTACAAAAAAATGGAAGGGATTTTCCTTTACAGTTTTAATTTTTGCTGCTGTTAGTCTTTCTTTGTACTTTCCTGAGTCATTAGTTCAGATTGGTGATTTTCAATATAAAAAACTCATTGTTCCACTACTTCAAATAATAATGTTTGGTATGGGAACAGCCATGAGTTTTAATGATTTTTACGGAGTGATTAAAATGCCAAAAGGGGTTTTGATTGGTTTGGTTTGTCAGTTTAGTATAATGCCGGTTTTAGGATTTGGACTTGCAAGCCTTTTCAATTTTCCGCCAGAAATTGCAGCAGGAGTTGTGTTAATAGGCTCTTCACCGAGCGGATTGGCTTCGAATGTAATGGCTTATTTGGCCAAAGCAAACGTTGCACTATCGGTAACTTTAACTGCAGTGGCTACGATAATCGCTCCTTTCATGACGCCCCTATTGATGAAATATTTAGCGGGGTCCTTTGTCCCTATTGATTTTTATGCAATGATGATTAGTATTTTTAAAATGGTGATTCTTCCTGTTGTGTTGGGATTAGTTTTTAACTATTTTTTCCAAGGAAAAGCAAAATGGTTAGATAAGGCCATGCCAATTGTTTCAATGAGTGCGATCGCTTTAATAATAATGATTATTACCGCTGCAGGAAGAGATTCTTTGTTGTCCATTGGCCTTTTGCTGGTTGTCATAGCAATTATTCATAATTTGATGGGATATTTACTAGGCTATTGGAGCTGCCGTCTGCTAAAAATGAAAGAGCAAGACTGTCGAACCATCGCCTTAGAAGTTGGGATGCAAAATGGAGGATTGGCTTCTGGAATAGCACTTGAAATGGGTAAAGTATCAACCGTTGGGCTCGCCCCTGCCGTTTTTGGACCTTGGATGAATATTTCCGGTTCCTCATTGGCGACCTGGTGGAGAGACAAAGGCACTATAGAAAAAACAACTAAATAATAAAAAAACATGTTTAAAAAACTAATTCAATTCTATTTCGTTTTTATAGGTTCAATTTATTTTTCTATAGCATTTGCTCAAAGCTTGAGTATCGAGGAAATGAAATTCTTAACCCACCAATGGAAAGGGGAACGTTTTGAAGATGGGAGACCTAAAGTTGCTTCTGATGTGCTAATGCGCATGGAAAAAGTTAGTATTGAAGAAGCTTGGGGAGTTTTAAGGAATGAAGGCTATCACAATCAGTTTGATGGTGGATGGGAACCACTCCATAATGATGTCACCGTTGTTGGAAGAGCACTCACCGTTCAGTATATGCCCAATCGTCCAGATATAGCAGATCAAATCAAAGGAAAAGGGCTTAGAGAAGGAGAAATTGGAAATACAAACTCATGGCCAATTGATCGTTTGGTAGAAAATGATGTTTATGTAGCAGATGGTTTTGGGAAGATTGTGGATGGAACCTTAATTGGAGATAATTTAGGGAATTCAATTTATGCGAAAACCAAAACGGGTGTTGTCTTTGATGCTTCGAGCAGAGATATGGAGGGTCTTTCTAAAATTGAAGGATTCAATGCTTTTGTTAGAGGCTGGCACCCCTCCTTTTTAACCGAGGTCATGTTATACAGTATTAATGAACCCATCAGGATTGGTTCATCAAGCGTCATGCCAGGAGATGTAGTTCTAGCAAAAAAAGAAGGCGTAATTTTTATTCCTGCTCATCTGGCTGAAAAAGTAGTAATTACCTCTGAGGTTGTCCGACTTAGAGATTTATTTGGCATCTCCCGTCTTAAAGAAGGTAAATATACACCGGGAGAGATAGACAACAAATGGTCTGATGAAATTGAAAAAGATTTTTCTAAATGGATTAGGGATCATATGGATGAACTTCCTGTTCCCAAAGACCAAATAAAAGTGTTGATTAAAAAAAGAATGTGGTAATATAAGTTTAACAAAAAAATAAGAAAAATGGAACATAATAAACAAAAAAGATCTTCATTGAAGAAAATGGGAATGGGATTTGCAGCCCTTCTTGGTGTCGGAACTTTAAAAGCAGCAGCACCTTTAGCTAAAAAGAAAATCGTAAGCGAAATCGTTAATGATCAAGATATTCCGCTTTTTTCTGGAGCGGTAAGGCATGGAAATACGCTTTATATCGCTGGAAAAGGTGCTCATTTTGATGGTGATATCAAATCGCATACTGACCACGTGTTGAAAGAGCTTCAAAAAGGATTAGAAAGCAATGGTTCTTCGATGGAGCAGGTCCTTAAAGTAAATGTATACCTTGCCGATTTGGATGACTACAAAGGAATGAATGAAGTTTTCAGAGGTCGTTTTGGAAAAAACCCTCCAGTAAGAACAACTGTTGCAACCTATGGCGGTGTTCCTGGAAATTCCTTAGTAGAAATGGACTGCATCGCAGCAGTAGATTAATTTAAAATCAACAATCATGATTAATAGAAGAAAAGCATTAAAATCATTAGCAACCCTTCCTTTTATAGGAAGCTTTTTGGGCGCTAATTCACTAGCAGCAAATCCTAGTTCTGCAGCTATCGTTTCAAGTGTTCGAAGAGATTTCTTTAAAGAATTAGGACTAAGAACCTTTATTAATGCCGCAGGAACTTACACTTCCATGACCGGATCGTTAATGCCAAAAGAGGTTACTGATGCTATAAGTTATGGCACTACTGAATACGTAAACCTCGATGACCTACAAGACAAGGTAGGAGAAAGAATTGCCGAATTATTAGAGTGTGAATATGCAACAGTATCCTCCGGTTGTTTTGGGGCTATGAGTATTGGGATGGCTGGAATTCTCACCGGAATGGATCCTAAAAAAGTTAAACAACTTCCCGATACGGAAGGCATGAAAAACGAGGTGATTATGCAAGAATCCCATGCAATTGGATACGCGCAAGCGTTAACAAATGTAGGTGCAAAAGTAATTAAAGTAAAAACAGCAAAAGATTTCGAAAAAGTAATTAATAAAAACACTGCCATGTTTTGGTTTCTTAATGCAAATACGGATCAAGGAGAAATCAAATGGGAAGAATTCATTGCACTTGGTAAAAAACATAATATACCTACTTTTATAGATTGTGCTGCCGATGTACCGCCCGTTGAAAACCTATTTAAATTCACTAAAATGGGATTTGATATGGTTGCCTTCTCTGGTGGAAAAGGAATTCGTGGACCACAAAGTGCTGGTTTACTTTTAGGAAAAAGAAAATATATTGAAGCTGCTAGACTGCACACCCCTCCAAGAGGTGAAACTATTGGAAGAGGGATGAAAGTGAATAAGGAAGAAGTCCTCGGTATGCTAGCTGCTCTGGAACTATATTTACAGAAAGATCATAAAGCTGAATGGTCAATGTGGGAAGCTCAAATAAAGTTAATAAGTGATAGTTCTTTAGAAATCAAAGGAGTAAAAACAGAGATTCATGTTCCTAAATATGCCAACCATGTTCCTAGTTTGAGAATTCAATGGGATCAAAATCTTGTGAAAATATCACCAAGTGTAGTTCGTGATAAACTAAAAAATGGACACCCTTCAATCCAAACTGTTGGAGATAAAAGTTCCGTAGGAATAACTACTTGGATGATGGTTCCCGGACAAGAACGCATTGTTGCCAAAAGATTAAATGAAATCCTTTCTTCAGCGACTTAAGATTATGAATAAAAAATTTATATTAGGATTCCTGATATTCAATGTAATTCTACTCTCTTGTAGTCCTGTTCAAAAAGAGACTTCTTTTAACTCTGAATCGAAAAAGGTTTTTAATCCAGAAGCAAAATTAAAAGGACTTGGCATTGATTTGCCAAGTCCTGCTGCTCCAGTCGCCAATTTTGTAAATTTTGTTCGTGTAGATAATCTTCTTTTTTTATCAGGTAATGGTCCTTTAAAAAATGATGGAAAATTTATAACTGGAAAATTAGGAGAAAACCTTTCTATTGAAGAGGGTTATGAAGCTGCTCGAATTACTGGAATTAATCAGATTGCGATTTTAAAATTAGCTATTGGTGATTTGAGTAAGGTCAAAAGAATAGTCAAAGTTTTGGGAATGGTTAATGCTTCCTCTGATTTTACTAACCACCCAAAGGTGATCAATGGATATTCTGATTTGATGGTTGAAGTCTTTGGAGATAGAGGAAAACATGCTCGTGCCGCAGTTGGAATGGGTTCTCTTCCTTTTAATATAGCTGTTGAAATAGAAATGATTGTTGAAGTAGAATAAATGATTCTAGTGACGTTTCCTATTTATTGACTTTTTGATGTTGTTCCTTGAATTAAACACTTATAAATGTTTGTTTTAGAATTAAGTGATTATGGAGGATTAAATTATTTTTTTAATGTAAAAACAATAAAACCCACTCAGTGAGCGGGTTTCTTTATAGTGGGTGTTGAGGGATTCGAACTCTAGACTTCTACCCTGGTAACTTTTAGATCTTTAGTCATGTCTAGAAAACCAAGAAAATCACCATTAGCTGAAACTCACCCTGAATTGGCACAACAGTGGCATTTATCAAAAAATGGCAAGCTTTTACCTGAAAATCAGGTTGGGGTTAAAACAAAAATTTGGTGGCAATGCTCTAATAGTAATGATCATGTGTGGGAGGCTTCAATCGCTAGCAGAAAAAAAGGAGTGGGATGTCCGTTCTGTGCAGGAAAAAAGGTATCATATAAAGAGTCGATTCATGTAACACATCCCTAGATAGCAAAACATTGGCACCCATATAAAAATGATGGATTGTTACCAACACAGGTTAGTTTTGGATCAAAAAAAAATATTTGGTGGATATGTAATCCATTCTCCATATCTTAATGGTATTATTAATCATAAATCAATTTAAAATGAGACTACCTTTAGCCATACTATTTTTTACTATTTGTTT
>JABGUL010000008.1 GCA_018646605.1 Flavobacteriaceae bacterium | reverse complement strand
GGGTGAGGCTCAACCAAATTGCACATTGTGCAATTATTTTCTTTATGACATTTTTCGAAGCCAGTCTTCAGCCAGCGATGAAGAGCCTTCAGCTAGTAATAAAGAATTTCGTTCATCAAATTTTGATAGACAATAAAGAGTTAGATCTGCAATGTCATACACCGCTGCTAATAAACTTAGTTTTAGTAACTTTTCATCGTTGAGTTGCGAAATTTTTTGTACGTGTCTTATAAATATTGCATCAGACCAATGATGGTGCGAAGGAAAATTTACATCATTATTATAAATAAGAGGCCTCAAGCTACGTCCACACATCCCTAAAAACTTGCTAAACATTAAATCGTAATCACTTAGGAATTTACAAACATCCCCAAATAACGGCTGATTATCATAAAGAGGAACAAATTCTACTTCACATACAATTTCTAAAACATCTTCTAAAGTTTTCTTCCCGCCTTTAAAAATATCTCACTCAGCACCTTGAACATCAATCTTTATAAAATCTATTGGCCCAATATTATTTGCTGCTACAAAATTATCCAAAGTAATCGTATCTACTGTGGTTTTCGACTTTAGGTAAACAACTTCGTAGTTTTGATAGAGTGAAAGTAAGTCTTCGCTTGGTTTATATAAACTACAGCACATCGGATGGTTTGTAACATATAGTTGTCGGTTTTCATTAAACTCTCCTAATGCATGGGGATAATATTTAACGCCATCGCGAGCGGATAAGTTCATTTCGTTGCAAATTTCTTTGTCAATTTCAAAGCCAATAACTTTTGAAGAAGGAAAATGGTCAAGAAGCTCATAAAAAGGCTCTTTTTCTGTTGAAACCTGCACTGCCCCTATTTCAATTAATGTAAAGTCAATATTGATGTGGGTATTCTTAATTAAATCAGCAGTAACTTGGAGAGTTTTATTCATTTTTTTCTTTCTTCAACTAAATAATCTTAAAGGTAATTGACGCAGGACATCTGCTTGTAGATTTTTACCTAATCATCAATCTGTCAAAATGTACCAAGCATCAAACTGAGTATGCTCTTTGAAAAACCTAATGTACTTATTCTCTTTGAATAAATCGTCCAACTTATTCTGACTATCAGTATAGTTGTGCTCTACCGAAACTATTTTAGGTGCAAATTTTTCAAAATCAAAATGTTGAAGAATTAGTAGTTCACTTCCTTCAGTATCGACCGACATATAATCTACTGGAGAGCCATCAAAATGCTTCATAAACACGTCATTCAGCGAAATTGTTGAAACTTCATGGTTGTATCCTTTGAGGTTGCGGGCCTTCGTGTTTCCGGGCATTGAAGATATGTCTGAATTTCGAAACTGGTCTAGAGTTGACAAAACACCAACGTCCGAAACAAAAAAATCTAACTTTTTCCCAGTTTCTGAGTAAATGCACTCTGTGATGATATTGGAATTTGGACGGTTTTCTTTCAATTTTTTATGCCATTGAGGGCTTGGCTCTGCCAAAACTCCCCGCCACCCATACTTACTTTCGAGTAAGAAACTATTAGAGAGTTCTACACCGTCTGTTGCTCCAAATTCTAAGAATGTCCCGCCTCTTTTTTCGTTCAACATAAAAAGAACGAATAAGTCCTGAAATAGTTGCGCCTTCGATGACCTGCTGTTTGCCAGTATGTAGCTATAAAATTTTACAAAGATTTCATCATATTGGTTTATAGATTGAGTGAGGTTCCAAAAAAGTGGAAGTTTTTCTTGGTTATTAACCATTTCTTGCAATTCTGTAATTAATTTATGAACATGTGTATCAATTGAAGACACTATCCCGTTTTGAAAGGTGATTTGAATATTTTTTTCACTCTGTGTCATTCGCTCATTCTCGGGATTAGTTTTACGATTTTATTGAAACGCAATTATAATACACACCGAGTCATAAGAGCATTATTTATAAAATACTTTAGCGAACGTGAGTTATTTACACGATTAGCTAACCAACCTTTTGACACCAAAATTGGTACATGCCTGCAAAGGCATGGGGATGTGCTTGTTCATAGGTGTGCCATTTTATTAAATCATAAGCATCGTCCTCGCCTGAATTAGTTCGCTTAAAATCCTGGGTGATGGTTCCCACTTCGAAACCACAGAATTTAAGGCCTAACTTAGTTAAACAATGCTGTATTTGAGGAATTGTGAAGTGGTGTTCTTGTACATGAAATAAAAGGTCCTGCAATGATCCCATGCTATGAAAATCAGGACTGGATATAATTAATT
>JABGUL010000007.1 GCA_018646605.1 Flavobacteriaceae bacterium | reverse complement strand
GAACTACTTTAGTAAATGGTATGTGGACAGGCCCGGGATTTACAATTTTATCAGATAGACAATTAAAATCAAAGTCTTCAAAATTAAAACATGGAATTAAAGAACTAGAAAAGATCAATACATATAAATATGAATTAAAAACAATTCAAAATAAAAAAAGATTTGGGCTCATGGCAGATGAAGTAGAAAAAATATTTCCAGAGCTAGTCACTACTCATCACAATGAAAAAAAATATAAAAGCATCGATTACATTGGACTTATTCCAGTTTTAATGAATGCACTTATTGAACAACAAAAGGAAATCGACCACTTAAAAAAACGCATTAAAAAGAGGTAAATTACCAATTCATAAATCCTCCCTCTAAATCGTAGATTTTAGTAAATCCAAGAGAATCCATTATTTTTGCTGCCTTTCCACTTCGGTTTCCAGAGCGACAATAAATTAAAAGTGTTTTATTTTTATTTAAGGCAGAAATATTTTCTATAAAATCAGCTGCTTTAAAATCAATATTCACAGCATTTTCTATATGTCCATTCTCAAATTCATTGGGTGTTCTGACATCTATTATTTGATGGTTTTGTTTTATAAGTTCAAGATATGCTTCTTTGTTTACGACTTCAATAAAACTTGTGTTTTGAGTGCACGAAATAAATAAAATTAGAATGAGTTTTTTCATAGTATTGTTTTAATAAAAATAAGAAATTAGATGGAAACTCATCCACCAAACTATAGGAATCCCCTCTATCCAAAAACTAGTAAAATAATTAGAGTCTTGAGGAGAACAATAAAAAAGAGCACTACCAAGTAACATAAAAGCAATAAAAGCTGGTGCTAAAACTAATAAATCATTTGAAAATACAAGAACAGTAAAAATAAGAGCAACCGTCAACAAAAAGAAACCAAGCTTTTTTGTTTTGTAAATTCCTAACTGCTGAGGAATCGTTCTCAAATGAATAGTGTCTTTTGAAGAATCTCTAATCTCAAAAGGCAAAGTAGCTACCCAAACATAAAAAAATTGAATAATAAACCATTTCATAAATAAGCTAAATGAAAAGTCTGATGAAGATGCAAAAGGAACCCCAACGGTCAGCAAAACCCAACTAAGAGCTACTAAGTATATTTTCCACCCTTTTTTGTTACGCCAATTTGACGTTTCACCAAAAAAAGGAATTGTATATAATACAACCAAGAGTCCCCCTAAAACAACAAACACCTTTGCTAAATTAGTGAGCGCAAAAAAAAATCCAAAAGTGAGTAATCCGCTAGTTACTAAAAGAATAAAAAGCCCTGGATTTTTTTTTCTTTTGGAAGAGGATATAAATATGGAGAAATACTTAATGAAATTATAGACAAAAAGAGTACTTAAAAAAATAAATATTAACAGGTTTTGAGAGGTGCTTCCATACACAAAACCATTCGCTAAGGCACCCATACAAGTTACAGATAAAGCCACATGAATACTGGATTTAACATAAAAATGAAAACAATTTTTAAATACTTTTAGCACATGTAAATATCGAAACTTTAAAGGAGTTGAAGTTTGTTTTTAAAAAAAAAAATAAGAACTGGTGAAAGAACAAAAAAAATGTCCTGTATATATTCTATTTTTGCTGAAATTTCTAATGTATGAGAACGGATAAGTTTGTTGAAAGACACATTGGCCCAAATGAAGATGAGATTAAGAAAATGCTTGCTAAAATTGGGGCTGAATCGATAGAGCAATTACTTGAGGAAACCATTCCCGAAACGATCCGCCTTGACACTGATTTGGATTTACCAGGTGGAATAAGTGAATATGCTTTTTCTAAAAAAATCCAAAAACTAGGTCGTGAAAATAAATCATTTGAAACCTATATCGGTTTAGGTTATCATGCAACAATCACTCCCGCTGTTATTCAGCGTAACATACTAGAAAATCCAGGATGGTATACCGCTTACACACCATATCAAGCTGAAATTGCTCAAGGTAGACTTGAGGCTTTATTCAATTTTCAAACGCTAGTTTGTGATCTCACTGGAATGGAATTGGCAAATGCTTCACTTTTAGACGAAAGCACTGCTGCAGCGGAAGCGATGACAATGCTCTTTGGAGCTCGTACACGTGAACAGAAAAAAAATGAAGCACACCATTTTTTTGTTGACGAAAATATTTTACCGCAAACGCTCTCCTTATTAAAAACACGTGCTACACCACTAGGAATAGAATTAAATATTGGAAATCCAGAAGGACATACTTACAGCACAAACTTCTTTGGAGCGATACTCCAATATCCTGGAAAACATGGTGCAATTCCAAATTTAAAAAAATGGATCGATAGAGCTAAAGAGTTTGGAATATGTACTGTTGTGGCGGCAGATATTATGAGTTTGGTTGTTTTAGAATCGCCAGGTCAAAATGGCGCTGATGTAGTTGTAGGTACGACACAGCGTTTTGGTATTCCCTTAGGCTATGGAGGGCCACATGCAGCCTTCTTTGCTACTAAAGAGCATTATAAAAGAAATATTCCTGGAAGAATCATTGGACAAACACGTGATCTAAACGAAAATCCAGCACTTCGCATGGCACTTCAGACTAGGGAGCAACATATTAAAAGAGATCGAGCCACATCCAATATATGCACCGCACAAGTTCTCTTGGCTGTAATGGCAGGAATGTATGCTGTCTATCATGGTCCCAAAGGACTTCAATACATTGCTAATGGAATTCATAAAAAAACCTCATCGCTAAACGAAAAAATTAAGCACCTTGGACTAAATCAAAAAAATGAATTCTTTTTTGACACATTATCTATTGAAGCAAATGCAAAAAATATTAAAAAAATTGCAGAGAAAAAAGAGATTAACTTTTATTATCCCGACGAAAACACCGTTTGCATTTCAATAAATGAGACCACTTCAAATCATGATATTGATCAAATAGTAATGGTGTTTTCAGAATCCCTCGAAAAAGATAATTCTGATATAACTTCAAACGGAACAGTTCCTATAAAACTTCCAAAAGAAGACCTGAGAAAAAGTGCTTTTTTGACACATCCTGTTTTCAACTCTTATCACTCAGAAACGGCCTTAATGCGCTATATAAAGTCCCTTGAACGAAAAGATTTAGCTCTAAACCACTCCATGATCTCTTTAGGATCATGCACCATGAAACTCAATGCAGCTTCAGAAATGCTTCCCTTGAGTGATTCTAACTGGGGAGCAATACATCCTTTTGTCCCTGTAGATCAAGCAGCAGGTTATCAAAAAATGCTTTCGCATCTCACAGAACAACTTAATGTGGTTACAGGGTTTGCTGCAACCTCTTTACAGCCAAATTCTGGTGCACAAGGAGAATATTCTGGATTAATGGTAATACGTGCCTATCATGAATCAAGAAAGGATTTTCATAGAAATATATGCATCATTCCAGCATCTGCACATGGAACAAATCCAGCCTCTGCAGTTATGGCTGGTATGACTGTTGTTGTAACTGGAACCGATAAAAAAGGGAACATTGATTGGGACGATTTACAAGAAAAAGCTCTTTTACACAAAGACAATCTTTCTGCATTAATGATTACATATCCTAGTACGCATGGTGTGTTTGAAACTAAAATTAAGGAAATAACAAAACTTATTCATGATTATGGAGGGCAGGTCTATATGGACGGAGCAAACATGAATGCACAAGTGGGCTTGACAAGCCCAGCAGTAATTGGAGCAGATGTTTGCCATCTGAATCTACACAAAACATTTGCCATTCCTCACGGAGGAGGTGGACCGGGTGTAGGGCCTATCTGTGTTGCAAAACATTTAGCGCCTTTTTTACCAGGAAACCCTGTCATTCAAACTGGTGGAGACCAAGCAATTACTGCAATTTCTGGAGCTCCTTTTGGCTCCGCTCTAGCTTGCCTTATTTCTTACGGATACATTGAAATGTTGGGAGGTTCAGGACTAAGAAAAGCAACAGAAATAGCAATTTTGAACGCTAATTATATACAGAAAAGGCTTGAAGGTGCCTATGATGTTTTATATACAGGTATTAAAGGGAGAGCGGCTCACGAACTTATTATTGATTGTAGGTCTTTTAAAGAATTTGGAATAGAAGTGGTAGATATTGCAAAACGTCTCATGGACTATGGCTTTCATGCTCCTACAGTTTCATTTCCAGTACCTGGAACAATGATGATTGAACCTACTGAAAGTGAAAATGTAAGTGAAATGGATCGTTTTTGTGATGCAATGATTTCAATCAGAATGGAAATTGCTGGTGGTGAAAAGGAACACCTACTTTTAAAAAATGCACCACACACATTAGCTATGGTTACTGATGACAAATGGGACTTCCCCTACAGCCGTCAAAAAGCTGCCTTTCCTCTAGAATTTGTATATGAAAATAAATTCTGGCCAAGTGTTAGAAGGGTTGATGAAGCCTATGGAGATCGTAATTTAGTTTGTAGCTGTCTTCCTCTAGATTCATATTTAAATAGTTGATAAATAGATTATTAAGAATTTATATTCCGTAAAAATTTAAATTAAAATAGATTTTAGGCATCGTAGCTGTTTTTACAAAACAAAGAAGCTAGATGTTCAAAAGAATACCTTTGGTTTCTTATTATGAACATAAAGATAACAGGCACCGGAAGTAGTATCCCAGAAAGGATACAACCAAACGTACAATTTTCTTCAAATTCATTTTTTGACGCCACTGGATCAAGAATTGAAAATCCCAACGAAGAAATTATTGAGAAATTTCAGGCCATAACCGGCATTGAACAACGCAGGTACATCAGAGAGGATCAAACTGTTTTAGACATTGCGTTAGAAGCAGCACAAAATGCAATAACTGACGCTTCTCTGGACGCAGAAACTTTAGATTACATCATTTTTGCTCATAACGTTGGTGATATTGCTCTCAACTCAAATCAAGTAAATACCCTTCCAAGTTTAGCCTCAAAATTAAAAGCAGCTTTGAAAATTAAAAATCCTGAATGTGTAGCTTATGATATTCTATTTGGCTGTCCAGGTTGGGTTGAAGGAATTATCCAAGCCAAAGCGTTTATAAAAGCTGAAATGGCTCAAAAATGTCTGGTAATAGGCGCAGATACTCTTTCAAGAGTTCTGGATCAAAGTGACAGAGATTCAATGATATATGCTGATGGAGCTGGAGCTGCCATTATTGAGGCAACCGAAGATGAAGGAGGAATTCTTTCTCACAAAACAGTAACTTACACTTCTGAAGGTGAAGCAGAATTTATTTTTTATGGCACCGCAAATGATTTAGGTAAAGGGACAAAGTATATTAAAATGTTTGGGAGAAGAGTCTATGAATTTGCATTAAGTAAAGTACCTCTGGCAATTCAATCGTGCCTTGAAGCTTCTGGAGAATCTATTGATGAAGTAAAGAAAATTTTTATTCATCAAGCTAATCTTAAAATGGATGATGCTATCGTAAAACGCTTTTACAGACTATACAAAAAACCTGTACCAAGTGATGTTTTACCAATGAATATTCAAGAATATGGTAATAGTTCTGTAGCTACAATACCCACACTCTTTGATTTAATTCGTAAAGAAAAATATCAGGGGCACCATGTTGAAAAAGGAGATCTTGTTATTTTTGCATCTGTAGGTGCCGGAATGAATATCAATGCGATAACCTATCGAATTTAAACCCTATAAGGGAACACTAAATTCATCTTTCTTAAAGATTCAATAAACTTAAAATCCTTACCTTTGATAGGGTATGAAAATCCTTACACACATTGGAAATTACTTCATAATGCTAAAGCTAACTTTTGGTAAATTCACCAAATGGAAGATTCTTAAGCAATTGATTTTAAAAGACATTGACACCCTAATCATTGGTTCTTTAGGGATCGTATCTTTCATCTCATTTTTTGTAGGCGGTGTAGTTGCCATTCAAACTGCTTTAAATTTAGAAAACCCGCTTTTACCAAAAAATTTAATTGGTTTTGCCGCTCGTCAATCGATTATTTTAGAATTTGCCCCTACTTTTATTTCAATAATTATGGCAGGTAAAGTCGGTTCATATATCACTTCTAGTATTGGTACAATGCGAGTTACAGAACAAATTGATGCACTTGAAGTAATGGGAATAAACACCCACAACTATTTGATTTTTCCTAAAATAGTCTCCCTATCACTTTACCCATTAGTCATATGTATTTCCATGTTTTTAGGGATTTTTGGAGGCTATATAGCCGCTGTGTATGGTGGCTTTTCATCAAGTGCTGATTATATTGAAGGAATTCAAATGGATTTTATTCCATTTCATATCACCTATGCCTTTATTAAAACTTCTTTTTTCTCTTTTATATTAGCGACCATACCTGCATATCATGGATATTATATGAATGGAGGAGCATTAGAGGTTGGAAAAGCAAGCACTGTTTCATTTGTATGGACTAGTGTTGTAATCATCCTTTTAAACTATCTCATAACCCAATTATTACTTACCTAGATGATCCGTGTAGAAAACATAACGAAATCTTTTGATGAGAATGAGATCTTAAAAGGTATCTCTACGGAGTTTAAAAAAGGGAAGACAAATTTGATCATTGGTCAGAGTGGCTCAGGGAAGACTGTTTTTCTTAAATGTTTACTCGGTCTTTTTAAAATTGATTCTGGCAATATTAGGTTTGAAGGTAAAATGCTCAAAGAAATGAACATAGAAGAGCGAAGTATTCTTAGACAGGAAATGGGAATGGTTTTTCAGGGTAGTGCCCTATTCGATTCTATGTCAGTAGAGGAAAATATAATGTTTCCGATGCAAATGTTTACCAAAAAAATAGATAGTGAAATTAGAGACAGAGCTAATATTGCTATTAAAAGAGTAAATCTAATTAACGCTAACACGAAATTTCCTGACGAAATTTCAGGGGGTATGAAAAAGAGAGTGGCCATTGCTCGAGCCATTGTTATGAACCCCAAGTATCTTTTTTGTGATGAACCTAATTCTGGTCTAGATCCAAAAACAGCTATTCTAATTGATAATTTAATCCAAGAAATTACTGACGAATATAAGATCACTACAGTAATAAATACCCATGACATGAACTCGGTTATGGAAATAGGGGAAAAAATTATATTTTTAAAAAATGGGAAAAAAGCTTGGGAAGGTTCGAATGAAGATATTTTCCAAACAGACAATGAAGCAGTATCCGACTTTGTCTATTCTTCTGATCTCTATAAAAAAGTAAGGGAAGTCTATTTGAAAAAATAAGCTAGTCAATTTGTATCTCTGCATGAGGACTGAAAAGATAAATTCTACCGGTTTCAATCTCTTTACATTCAATTCTTTTTCTACGTTTCTTAATTTTTACAAAACGCCTTCCATTAGAAATGGAAAAAGTAACACCGTCTTGAATTTCAAAAATATATTGCTGCTCGTTTTGCTCATCATACTTTTTTAAGGCCATAACTAAATCAAAATCTCGATCTGAACTAGCCTTGGGGTTTTTCATATGTTTCCCCAATATCGTGCAGATAGGCTCTGGAAAAATAGTAGGATTCAAAAAGGGTAATAAAGTTTCTTGAAAAGCACGTTTCCACTCAAGACCATGTGGCTTAACTCTATTCCCAAATTGTCGTGAAACTTTAAAATGAGCTAACTCATGGAGCAGTGTAATTAAAAAACGATAAGGATTCAGAGAGTTATTTACAGTAATTATAGGTTTTTTATTAGGGTGAAATCTAAAATCGCCATGTTTGGTAAGTCGCTGTTTTGTTACTATAATATTTACATCCATATTCCTTAAAAAAGATTCAATTTGAATATGAGCAGCTTTAGGAATATAAGACAGTAGTTCCTCCATACCTAAAATAAACTATGGAGTTGAAGAAGATACAGGAATCGTTTTTCCATTAAAGAAATTATGCCCTTCCATTGAAAATTTAAAGATATATTCTGCCATTTCTTTTGCACTTAATGGGGCTTTAAATCCAGGAAAAGCTTGGGCTAACATTTCTGTTTGTACTGCTCCCAATGCAAGAGTATTAAATGAAGGTCCTGTTTCTTTATATTCCTCCGCCAATAATTCAGTAAGTATATTTACCGCTCCTTTACTACTACTGTAAGCGGCCAAACCAGCAAATTTAGAGCTTCCACCAATACCGCCCATACTACTTATATTTACCACATGGCCTTTTGGAGCAATAATTGGTAATAATAATCGTGTTAGGGAGGCAAGTCCAAATACATTTACACTATAAATTTTTTCAAAATCTTCTTTTGTAGTTTCACTAAAAGGTTGATTAAGCAATGTACCTGCGTTATTAATCAAGGCATCAACTACAATTTTTTGCTCTTTTAGTATCTGAAGAAATTTTTCTAAAGCTATCACATCAGTAATATCTATTCCAATAGGGTGAAGCGTTTCAGAGGCAATTAGAGTTTCTGTGTTTCGTGAAAGTGCAAAAACATTATGTCCTTGGGCAGCAATAAGGTTAACCAATTCGAAACCTATTCCTCTACTAGAACCTGAAACTACAAAAGTCTTTTTCATATTTAAAGATAGAGAAAAAATCCTCGCTTAAAAGGTCTTAATGGTTAGAGCAACATGGTTAATGGGTTTTCAACAAACCCTCTTAATGTTTGTAAAAATTGAGCTCCAGTTGCTCCATCTACAACGCGATGATCACATGCTAAAGTTAATTTCATGGTATTTCCAACCACAATATTTCCATTTTTCACGACTGGTTTTTGAACAATTGCTCCTACAGATAAAATAGCTCCGTTAGGTTGATTAATAATTGAAGTAAACTCCTGAATTCCAAACATTCCTAGATTTGAAATGGTAAATGTACTCCCTTCCATTTCGGCAGGGGTTAGCTTTTTTTCACGCGCGCGAATTGCGTAATCTTTAACTGTAGCTCCAATCTGAGGAAGATTAAGTTCATCGGTAAATTTAACAACAGGAACAACCAATCCATCTTCCACCGCAACAGCTACTCCAACATGAACATGGTGATGCTGTGTGATTTGATGGTCTTCCCATTTGGCATTAACTTGTGGATGTTGTTTCAATGCAAGTCCTGATGCTTTAACTACAATATCATTAAATGAAATTTTTGTGTCAGGAATCCCGTTGTATTGCTCTCTAAACGAAATCGCATTATCCATATCAAATTCCACTCCCAAGTAGTAATGTGGAGCTGAAAATTTAGAGGCAGACAATCGTTTTGCAATTGTTTTACGCATTTGAGAATTAGCAATTACAGTTACTGATTCTGTTCCACTTGGAACAAAAGGTTGTGCAAAGCCACCTTTCTGGGGTTGGAAATTATCAATGTCTCTTTTGATAATTCGCCCATGATCACCGGATCCTTGAACTTGATTTAAATTAATGCCTTTTTCTGCAGCTAATTTTTTAGCTAAAGGAGATGCAATTACACGACCAGATCCTGATCCTGAAGGTACTGCTGTCTGTTCAACTACTGGAGTTTCTTTAGCATCAGTCACAACAGCTGTTACTGGTGAGTTTTCAACTATAGTTTCAGCTACTTTTAGATTTGGAGTGGCCTTACTTGCATGGGCTGCTAAAACGGTCTCCACATCAGTTCCTTTTTTACCTATGATGGCTAAAATACTATCTACAGGAGCCGATTCTCCTTCTTGGAGTCCAATATATAATAGGGTTCCCTGATAAAAGGATTCAAATTCCATTGTCGCCTTATCTGTTTCGATTTCAGCCAAAATATCCCCTTCGTTTACAGTATCCCCTACTTTTTTATTCCAAGTAGCTACTGTCCCTTCTTCCATGGTGTCACTCAGCCGTGGCATAGTAATGAGCTCTGCTCCTTCCGGCATCGCAACAATATCTTTGGATTCAACTTCTTCAGATAATGCCACAGGCTCTGAGATTGATTTATCAGCGAGTGTTGCATTATCCTTTCCATTTACTATGGAAGAGATGTCCTCATCTTTTTCACCAATAATTGCCAGAAGAGTATCCACTTGGGCAGTTCCTCCCTCTTTAATTCCAATGTAAAGTAACTCTCCTTCATTAAAAGATTCAAATTCCATGGTAGCTTTGTCGGTTTCGATCTCTGCAAGAATATCGCCCTCATTAATTTTATCACCAACTTTTTTAAACCATTTTGCAACAGTTCCTTCTTCCATGGTATCACTCAACCTCGGCATATTAATAATTTCAGCCATGCGCTATAATTTGTGTTTTATAAAAGGATAATCATCTTGTTCATAGACAGCATCATACATTAAACTTAAATCTGGATAGGGTGAAGATTCAGCAAATTTTTCACATTCCAGAACGCGTTCTTTTATAGACTTGTCAACTATATCTAAATCCTTTTGAGTTGCATATTTCTTAGTTAGAATAACCTCTTTGACTTGGGATATAGGATCAATCTTACGATATTCCTCAACCTCTTCTTTTGTTCGATAATGTTGTGCATCTGACATAGAGTGCCCACGGTATCGATAGGTTTTCATTTCTATAAAGGATGGTCCACCACCGGATCTTGCAAGACTTATAGCCTTGTCCATTGTTTTGGCTACTGCTACGGGGTCCATTCCATCGCAAGGCTCGCAAGGCATATTGTATCCTAATCCTAACTTCCAAATTTCTTCGTGATTAGCCGTTCTTGCAACCGAAGTACCCATGGCATAACCATTATTTTCAACAACAAATACAACTGGTAGCTCCCATAACATTGCCAAATTTAGGGTTTCATGGAGTGACCCTTGACGGGCAGCACCATCACCTAAAAAACAGAGGGTAACATTATCACGATCAAAATATTTATCCCCAAAGGCCATACCTGCTCCAAGAGGAATTTGACCTCCCACAATTCCGTGGCCACCATGAAATTTGAATTCTTTAGAAAAAATATGCATGGAGCCTCCTAATCCTTGAGAAGTTCCTGTGGCTTTTCCATAAAGCTCAGCCATAACACGCTTAGGATCTACTCCCATCCCAATGGGCTGAACGTGGTTTCTATACGCTGTTATCATGCGGTCTTTTCCAATTTCCATTGCATGAAGTGAACCGGCTAAAACAGCCTCTTGACCATTATATAAGTGTAGAAATCCTCTGACTTTTTGCTGAATATAGACTGCAGCTAATTTGTCTTCAAACTTTCTCCAGAAAAGCATATTTTCATACCAATCTAAATACGTTTGTTTTGTTATTTTCTTCATAAAAACCTACTAAATATTCCTAATATCGAATGCCAAAATTACTCAATTAAGTTCTATGAGTAAAATAATCCACATTAATTATTCCCCAAAACTTAAGATAACTACTCCTGAAGTTCTTCTTCGGAAGGTGCTTGATAATTTCCGATATCCATAGCTAAAGAAAAACGTATTGTATTTTCCAATGGGTTTCTAACATTTGAAGTTGAAAATAAATAAGAAATATCTATATCTAAACTTTTAATATCAAACCCAGCCCCCATTGTTAGATAGCGTCGTGAACCTTTCTCTTGACTTTCGTTAAAATATCCTGTTCTTACTGAAAAGGTATCTTCAAAGCGATATTCCAATCCTATTGCGGCCGTGACTTCCTTAAACTCCTCGGAAATACCACTAGGAGCATCACTAAAGGAAGTGAAGATTCCTTTAAAAAAATCTATGTCAGGTTGATTGTATCCTATTAGGACAGATTCGTCATCATAAATTGCTACGGGAGTAGGAACTAATAATTTATTAAATTCTGTATAAATTCCTAAAACATTATTAGCGTCAAAAAGTAAATCTAAACCAAAACCTACTTTAAGATTTGTTGGAATAAAGTTTTTTTGACCTCCTATATCATAAACCAAACGAGGGCCAATATTTGAAATATTAAAACCACTTCTAAATACAGCAGTATTTACACCTAAATCAAAAACCTTACTTTCAAAAAATCCTGCTATATCAACTCCTAATGAATTCGCAGACGATGTATCTGCATCGGTTGCAATTTTTAAATCTGATCGGATATAACGTCCAGCAACTGCCATAGAAAAAGTTTGACTAAGTTTTAATGCATAAGATAAATCAAGAGTTAGCTCTGAAGGTCTTTCTAATCCTTGGTCAACTATAGACCCCCCAATAAATTCATTAAACTGTATATCTCCAAGACTAAAATACTTTAAACTTGTAGCCCAAGAACTCCGCTCATTCAAACGATTGTAAAAGGTTATATTTCCTAAAAAAATATCATCAACTAGCTTACTCAAATAAGGCGTGTAACTAAAACCAAGTCCTTTATCTGAAGAAACAAATGCGTATTTTGCCGGATTCCATTGTTGAGAATAAGCATCGGCCGGAGTTGCTACTCCTAAATCCCCCATTCCTGCAGCTCGAGCATCTGGGGTAATCATTAAAAAAGGGACTCCTGTTGTAATTACACGGTTTGAATTCTGCCCCATGGAGAAAAAAATCCCCAGAAGAAAAACAACAGATGTTTTGAGCATTGCTTTTTTTAAAATCATTATTCATTTTAAACGCAAAATATATTAAAATGTTATTCAAATTCATTTAAAAAATTGAAACGGCATGATGCATCACAATATATTAAAGTTTGATTCGTTTAATGTGTATGTTTTGGATGTTGAAAATTATTCAAACATCTTTTAACACAAACATTGATTATTTGTATATTGCAATGCGTTTTAGAAACAACATCGAACTATATGAAAGTGAGTAATTTAAAACATCTACTATCCGTAATTTCTCTAACACTAATTCTAGTGAGCTGTGGAGGAAACAACACTTCTCGAGGAACAGGCTGGGATATCAACTCAAAAAAAGGAGGATTTCAATACAATGTTGAATTTGACGAACAAGAAACAGGTCCGGGTCTTGTATTTGTTGAAGGAGGAACTTTTACAAAAGGACAAGTTCAAGATGATGTCATGCATGACTGGAATAACACTCCTAACAAACAACATGTTATGTCATTTTATATTGACCAGACCGAAGTTACTAACCTGATGTACATGGAGTACTTAAATTGGCTAGAAATTGTTTTCCCCACTAATGAACCTCGTTACAGACAAATATATGAAGGTGCACTTCCTGACACTCTGGTTTGGAGAAATCAATTAGGGTACTTAGAAGAACTAACCACTAATTATTTACGACATCCTGCTTATGCTGAATACCCTGTAGTGGGTGTGAACTGGCTTCAAGCTGTTCAATATGCTGAGTGGAGAACCGACAGAGTGAATGAATATATTTTGGAACGTGAATCTTATGTTCAGAAAGATGTTCGTTATAACGATATAGATGCAAACAGCACATTTAATACAGCGGCATACCTAACCCGTCCTGAGACCGTTTATGGTGGAAAAATTGATAGTTTAGCAGGTAAAAATGGAACTGTCAAAAGAGATACAGCAACAGTAAATGTATATGCTGGAGTGGAAAAAGGACTATTATTACCTTCTTACAGACTTCCCACAGAAACTGAATGGGAATATGCAGCATTAGCTTTGGTAGGAGATCGGGAATATAATACGTACAGAGGAAAAAAGAAATATCCTTGGTCTGGTGAATACACACGTTCAAGTGATCGAAGAACTGAAGGAGATCAATTAGCAAATTTCAAACTCGGTAAAGGAGATTATGGTGGTATTGCAGGCTGGTCCGATGATGGAGCCGACATCACAATACAAGTTAAACAATATCCGCCTAATGATTTTGGAATCTATGACATGGCTGGTAATGTTTCTGAATGGGTAGCAGATGTCTATAGACCAATAGTTGATGACGAAGCAAATGACTTTAATTACTATCGTGGAAATGTTTACCTCAAAAACGTAATTGGTGAAGACGGTAAAGCACAAACAATATCCCCGGACCAACTAGTATTTGACACCTTACCCAATGGAAAAGTGCTTTTAAAAAGACTACCTGGAGATTTGGATCAGGTAGCGATTGATGAAGAAGAAACTTTTCTACGTCAAAATTTTTCCGAAAGTGACAATAGAAATTATAGAGACGGAGATGTAGAATCGTCTAGAAGCTTTGCAAATGGAAAACCAGAAGAAGGTTCTGAAAACTCGAAACCAGAGTCTAGTCTAATGTATGATGCTCCTACGAATGCAAAAGTTGCTTTAGACGTAGACGGGAATACTGTTAGAACTATTGATAAATCCACAAAAAGAACAACACTTATTACTGATGAAGTAAGGGTTTATAAAGGAGGTTCTTGGAAAGACAGAGCTTATTGGCTAGATCCTGCTCAAAGACGTTATCTACCTCAATATATCGCAACAGAAAGCATCGGATTTAGATGCGCTATGTCACGAGTAGGGTCCAAAAGCAGTGTCAAGAAAAGTGCTCGGCACAAGAGAAAAGGATAATATTTAAACATCAAGCATCTTATCATTAAGATGCTTTTTTGTTCTATGCAAATACAAAAAATATATAAACTTTTTATTGCCTCTTCTGGGATATCTACGGATACAAGAACTTTAAAAAAAGACGCGCTGTTCTTAGCGTTAAGGGGAGATAACTTTAATGGAAATTTATATGCTGAAAAAGCATTGTCTTTGGGTGCATCCTCAGTTATAGTAGATGATCCAAAACTTAAAAACCTAGGTGCAAATAGTATAGTGGTAGAGGACACTTTAAAAACCCTTCAAGAGCTAGCCACATACCATAGAAAACAATTAAACACTCCAATAATTGGCATAACAGGGAGTAATGGAAAAACAACAACAAAAGAACTTGTTAGAGAGGTACTTTCTCAAAAATATAAAATTCTAGCAACAAAAGGAAACTTAAATAATCACATTGGAGTCCCATTAACACTTTTAGAATTAACAAAAGAACATCAAATTGCTATTATTGAAATGGGGGCAAATCATCTTGATGAAATTAAAAATCTCTGTTGTATTTCACTTCCCAATTGGGGGTATATAACAAATTTTGGAAAAGCACATCTAGAGGGTTTTGGAGGAGTTGATGGAGTAATTAAAGGAAAATCAGAACTATACAATCATTTAATAGAACAGCAACAAAAAATTCTTATCAATGGGGATGATCCATTACAAATAAAGCAAACAAAAAATTATCCCGTAAGTAGTTTTGGACATGGGAAAGAAAGTACTTTTCAAATAAGTACAAACGAAAAAGATGACGAATTACAATTAACTTATAATGATCAAATTTTCACAAGTAACTTATATGGTGCATACAATTTAAACAATATAGCTGCCGCAATACTATTTGGGTATATATTTGAAGTACCTACAAAGTCCATTCAAAAAGCAATTCAAAAATACCAAGCAACCAACAATCGTTCACAAAAAATAAAAATAAAAAACACCTCCATTATACTCGATGCCTACAATGCCAATCCCACAAGCATGGAGCATGCAATAAAAGCTTTTAAAAAAATAGCTACACAAAAAAGTGTTTTAATCATGGGAGACATGAAGGAATTAGGAGTGGAATCTGAAAAAGAACATCAACAGATCGTTGACTATTGTTTAGAAATGAAGTTTGAGCAAATTGATCTTATTGGTCCATTATTTTCAAAAACAAAAGATGTGGCTGACAGGGTTAGAAAACACAAAAACCTAAACTCTTTCACAAATTTTATTAACGCTCAATCTCAACTTGATTTTGATCATATAATGATTAAGGGATCTCGTTCAATGAAATTAGAAACATTACTCCCACTATTTGAATCTAAACTATAACCTGTGAAAAAAATCTTAATAATTGTCTTGGGACTTTGTTTTTATAGTTGTCAAAAATCTGATGATAAGTGTGGGCAAATTATTCAAAAAGAAATAATTGAGTCTAAGTATTACTTTGTTTTACAAACAGATGAATACATCAATTATTATAATACCCCACAAGATTCGGCATTGCCCGATAATGGTGTAAGACAAGGAACTGTTTCAAAAGAGATATATGATTCTTTTGAAATTGGCGACGAATATTGCTCAGAAAATTAAACTTTATTTTATTTGAGCACCCGCTATTATTTGCTCAACTATTTCAGGATTTAACAAAGTAGAAGTATCCCCTAAGTTAGAAATATCTTTACTTGCAACTTTTCGTAGAATTCTCCTCATAATTTTTCCGGAGCGAGTCTTTGGTAGCCCCGGAACAATTTGAATTTCATCAGGTTTGGCAATAGGACCAATGATTTTTCGAACCGTATTTTTAATTTCATCAATCAATATTTCATTTGATATTCCATCTTCATCACAAATAACATAGGCATAAATCCCTTGTCCTTTTATATCATGAGGAAAACCAACAACAGCAGATTCAATTACACGTGGATGCTCGTTTATTGCATTTTCAACCTCAGCTGTCCCCATTCGATGTCCTGAAACATTAATAACATCATCTACTCGTCCTAATATTCTGATATAACCATCATGGTCGCGCTTTGCTCCATCACCTGTAAAATACATACCTGGATAAGCAGAAAAATAAGTCTCCTTAAAACGTTTGTGGTCACCATAAGTAGTTCGAAGCATTGAGGGCCATGGAAATTTTATACAGAGATTTCCCTCAACATTATTCCCTTTTAATTCATTTCCTTCAGCATCTACAATGATGGGTTGAATTCCTGGCAAAGGCAAAGAAGCGTGTGCAGGTTTGTTTGGTGTAATTCCTGCTAAGGGAGATATCATTATACCCCCTGTCTCAGTCTGCCACCATGTATCAACTAAAGGGCAGTTTCCCTTTCCAATATGGTCATGATACCAATGCCATGCTTCTTCATTAATAGGCTCCCCAACGGAACCGATTACTTTTAAAGAATCTAACTTATAAGGAGCAACAGGTCCCAAACCTTGAGCCTGAAGGGCTCTTATAGCAGTTGGAGCAGTATAAAATTGATTGACCTCATATTTATCTACTACCTCCCAAAATCTTCCAGGATGTGGATAGGTAGGAACTCCCTCAAACATTAGCGTTGTTGCGCCAGAAAGTAAAGGCCCATAAATAATATAGGAGTGACCTGTAATCCATCCTATATCTGCTGTACACCAATAAACATCATTTTGTTCGTACTGGAAAACATTTTCAAAAGAATATTGAGTATAAACCATGTATCCTCCGGTGGTATGAACAACCCCTTTGGGCTTCCCAGTTGACCCAGAAGTGTACAAAATAAATAACAAATCTTCTGCATCAAGACTTTCAGCAGTGTTTATCTTAGATTCCTCCCTAATAGCATCATGCCACCATATATCGCGTCCTGAGGCCATTGTCACTTCTGCATTAGTCCTTTTGCAAACAATAACTTTTTCAACCGTTGACGTTTTTTCTAAAGCTTCATCAACAACTGCTTTTACCGGAATATTTTTAGAACCCCTAAAATTTCCATCAGAAGTCAAAACCATTTTAGCTTCACAATCAATAATTCTATCGGCTAGCGCAGAAGATGAAAATCCTGCAAAAACCACTGAGTGAACAGCACCAATTCTTGCACATGCCAACATTGCCACAGCAGCTTCGGGAATCATCGGCATGTAAATAATAACACGATCCCCTTTTTTAACTCCTTGAGCAAGCATTGCATTTGAAAACTGACAGGTCAATTCAAATAATTCACGGTAGCTAATTATCTTATTTGCTAAGTTAGGATCGTTGGGCTCCCATATAATAGCAGCCTTATCTCCATGTGTAAACAAATGTCTTTCAAAAATATTTTCTGTAATATTCAGTTTTGCATTTTCAAACCATTTGACATGAGGGCCCTCATTATTCCATGACAAAACATTATCCCATGGTTTTTGCCAATGGAATGAATCCGCAATTCTTGCCCAAAACTTTTCAGGCTCATTTACACTTTTTTGATATTCATGAATATATCCAGATAATGATTGAATCTTATTACTCATACGAAAACTTTATTTTTTTTTAATGTGCTTGCCCTGATGGACTATCAGCACCTCTAGGAGTTCTAATGCGTTCTGTTAATGCAACAACTTCAGGTGGAGGTGGGCTGGTAAAACGAGACACCAATAACGCTACTACAAAATTTATTATCATCCCCAAAGTTCCAATACCCTCGGGAGAAATACCCCACCAGAAGTTTTCTGGAAGTCCTGGTCCACCCAACTGGGGTTTGAAATAAATGATATAAGTAGTGGTAAAAATTATTCCTATTATCATTCCGGAGATTGCTCCCTGTTGGTTCATTCGTTTATCAAAAATACCCAAAATAATCGCTGGAAAAAAAGAAGAGGCTGCCAGTCCAAAGGCAAGTGCAACAACTTGCGCAACAAAACCCGGAGGATTAAGCCCAGCCAAACCTGCTGCTACAACAGCAACAGCTATAGCAACCCGCGCAGCATAAAGCTCTCCTTTCTCACTAATATCAGGACGTAGGTAGTTTTTTAATAAATCGTGAGAAATTGAAGTTGATATTACCAGTAATAATCCAGCGGCTGTAGAAAGCGCAGCTGCCAAACCTCCTGCAACGACCAAACCAATTACCCATGGGGGAAGGTTAGCAATCTCAGGATTAGCTAATACAATAATATCTCGATCAACAGTTAATTCATTCAATTGCGCATCTGCAACATACTGAATAGTACCGTCATTATTTTTATCTTCAAATGAAAGTAAACCCGTCTTTTCCCAATTTGTAAACCATTCGGGAACCTGTGAATAGGGCTTATCTGAAAGTGTGTTTATTATGTTTGTTCGAGCAAAAACGGCAACAGCTGGAGCCGTTGTATATAAGATGGCAATAAATAATAATGCCCATCCGGCAGAAATGCGTGCATCTTTAACTCTTGGAACTGTAAAAAAGCGAACGATTACATGAGGCAATCCTGCCGTTCCGAACATGAGAGCTCCTGTAATGAAAAACATGTTGACCAAATTCCCACGATCAATATTGGTATAGGAATCAAAACCTAAATCTGTAGAAAGTAAGTTGAGTTTTTCCAGTAGATATACCCCATCCGTTCCTTTAGAACCAAATCCGATTTGTGGAATTGGATTTCCTGTCATTTGTAAAGAAATAAATATTGCAGGTACTGTAAAGGCAAAAATTAATACACAAAACTGGGCAACTTGGGTATAGGTTATTCCCTTCATACCCCCTAAAACAGCATAAAAAAAGACAATTCCAATACCTATTAAAACCCCAGTATCAAAAGGAACGTTTAAAAAACGAGCAAAAGCAACCCCTACTCCTTTCATTTGCCCTACAACATAAGTGAAAGAAACAAAAAGAGCACAAATCAATGCAACCAAACGCGCATTCTTAGAATAATAACGTTCTCCTATAAAGTCTGGTACGGTAAATTTTCCGAATTTCCTGAGATAGGGAGCCAATAGGAGGGCTAAAAGTACATAACCACCAGTCCAGCCCATTAGATATTGACCTCCAGAAAACCCCATAAAAGCAATCAAGCCAGCCATGGACAAAAAAGAAGCTGCAGACATCCAGTCTGCTGCTGTTGCCATTCCATTTGCAATAGGGTTTACGCCCCCGCCGGCAACATAAAATTCTTTTGTGGATCCAGCTCTAGCTACAATCGCTATTATAATGTAGACTAAAAAAGTAAGTCCCACTAAAAGATAAGTCCAAGTTTGAGTGCTCATACTTTTTATACTTTAAATTTCATCAACATCATATTTCTTATCCAACTTGTTCATCAAATAAACATATACAAAAATCAAAATGACAAATGCATAGATTGACCCTTGATGAGCAAACCAAAATCCCAAAGGAAATCCTCCAAGCATAAATTGATTTAAGTATTCAGCTAGAACAATTCCAAAGAGAAAAGAAACAATAAACCATATGGTCAGAAGTATAGCCAAATACTTCAAATTGGTTTTCCAATAAGTGTTTTTATTTTTACTCATAAATTGCTTAAATGTAAATAATATTTTTAGACTTTTTTGTCCTGAGAAAAATTATCTAACACTTCAATCCTACTACAAAGAATTGAAACTTTAGAATAGAGTTTTAATTTATGTTCTTGACACCTCAGTCCTCAAATGGTATGTTTGATCGAAAACTTCTATTAATCCAATCATAAGTTTCTACCATAAAAGTACTTTTTCCAGAATCAGATGCCATGACAGAAGTTATTTTTTCAACATCTACAGTATAATTAATTGGTAATTGTGCACCATTAGAATTCTGGAAAAGAATTCTAAAACTCTGAGATTCATTTTTAACTTTTACTTTTTCAAGTACCTCAACAATATCTTTTACAATTGTTCTGATAAGCAAACTAGATTCTAAATGATAATATTCCGAATCATTCTGAGTTTGAAAAGGCAATTCAGAGGGATAATTCAATTCATTATGTTGAGAGAACATGTTGGTTGAAAATAATAATATTATAAGTACTACAAGGAACTTAAATTGATTCATGGTGATAATTTTTATACTTCATAAATTTAAAAAAAAGAAGAGTAAAACGTGATAAAATCTCTAAATACTTTTTGATAAATTCAATTTAATAAAAGTCAAATGAAGTGGGTGTTAAGGGATTCGAACCCATGACCTCTACCCTGTCAAGGTAGCGCTCTAAACCAACTGAGCTAAACACCCAAAATGTTTCTGCTAATTATTGACATTTAAATAATGCAAAATATTTTATGTTTGAATCAAATATATTACTTCTTACTCAATTCGCACCTTAACTAATAATACTTTGAAGCAGTAATTCTCTTATAGTTAAAAATAATCTGTACTTATAACGGGTAATATGCCTGTGGTTTTATGTAAACCATACCTCAAAAAAGTAATATTTATTTCACATTAAAACAACTAGGAATTGGATTATCAAAAATGTGGGAGTAAAATATGAGGTTTACGTTCTGTCTACATCTTCAACTTCATTACCCCACTCCCACGAGGATTGAATCTATCACAAAAATGATAATTAAAATTGAACAAACTACTCTTGATATATATTTTAATCTTATGATTGTATAGTGTAAAATTATAAAGACTTTTCTTTTAAAGCTTTTTAATCTATTGGTTAGCATCAAAAAGTTACTGTAGTTTGACCTATTAAAGAGTGTTAGAAATAAATGAAAATACGACAAATGATTTCCCGATGGTTTATTAGAAATCAGAGCTATATGAGTAATTAAAATATAGGATAAAACATGCTGGTTTTATTTATAAAATATCAAAAAGATAGGAGGTAATTTACAATTGCAAATAAATAAAAACAAACTGTTAAAAAAATTGCAATAATAAAGACTCCCTTTGCTAAATCTTTATTAGTAATATTATTTATCCAGACTATTGTTGGTTTTATACCTTTTATGAGTAAAAAAAAACCAAAAAATGCTAAAACATAAGCTAATAACTCCATATGACTAATATAACAAATCCCAAAACTTACAGAAGAGTATCTGCCTATGATTCTTTTATAAAATTGAATATATTTTACAGAAAATCGTTCATGATGACTAGATAAAAAATAATTCCATTTATCATCATATAAAAAAGGGCAGGTATTATTTTCAAAAGTTCATCTTTAATTCTTATGCGAACTAAAATTGCTACTAGCATCATTAATGTCAGTGCAAGGGAAGAAATTAAAAGTAAGTATGGAATCAAAAGCCCTAAAAGCAAACCTAAACCCCCTAATATCTGAAAAGTTCCAATGGTAAATCGATGATTCAAAAAGCCCCATCGTTCAAATTCTGCTTTCATCCTTCTAGACCGAAAAGAACTAATACCATAAAAAAGAAATGATATACCAGAAAAAAAACTCAATATAATGGTTAGGGTCATGAGCTAAAGTAAACCCATATTTACTGCAGCAATAAACAAGGATAAAACTAAAAAAAGAAGAGAAGGGATGAATTTAATCAATGGATTTCTCACTTTGATATGTGCCAATTGCGCACAAAACATAAAAAAAGCCATTGATAAAGAAGAAAAAACTACCAAACCTGGGTAAAAAACACCAGCAATTAGTAAGGCTGAAAGAGATATCTTAGAAGCTCCTACTGAATTTCGAATTAAATCAGAAAGACCATACTGTTTAAATTCTTTGACAATATTATCAAACCTAAAAACCCAAACGAAGAGAACCGAGAAGGCAACAATCAACTGACTAGCAAGTGCAATTTTATCCATATTTAATTATCTTTTGTTAATGTACAAAAAAATTATCTTTTTACACTTTGTAACTTATGTTACATAACTATATGCATATTAATTTAATTTTCAATATCAATTCTTCAATTTTGAATTGGTTTATGGTTAAACTGTTAGGAATAATTCCTAGCAGTTTTTTTTATCCTTATTTTCTTATCCAATTTTGAGTACGACCCAAAATTGAAAACCCTAAAAATCCTCTTACTTTTAATTTATCTTCAGCTTCTAAAGTAAGATAACAATCATACACTTTACCAGACTTAGGATCCAAGATAGTACCTTCCTCCCAACTCCCATCCTCGAGGACAAGATCATTGACTATAATAAGCCCCTCAATAGGCTTGTTTTTATTTTCTCCCTTACACTCACCACATAATTTACCTTGATCTCCGGGAAGTAATAATTTAAGAATCTTACCATAAAGCTTTCCATTTTCTTGATAAAGTAAAACCTCTGATTTTTTTTGTCCTGTTTCATCATCCTGAGTTATCCATATGCCCTCAACGGACGAAGGCTGTATTGTATTAAGAAAAACGTAGGTGATGAGGTATAAAAAATGCAACATATTTTGATAAATTGAAAATTGTTGCCTAAAAATAAAAAATCTCTTTCTATTTTAGTGTCATTAAACTTTTAAATATGAATTCGTTTCTAAATAAATTCAAGTTTATTTTCCTTTTAATTCCTGTGGGCCTCTTTATAGCCTTCCTAGACGGCAAAATATTACAGGGTTTTTTAGCCTCTAATCAAATTCCAGATCATTATCTGTTTATTGGATCTCTAGTTTTGGTTGTAATGGGTATAATTTTCGCTATACTTCGATTTGATAATAAAAATGAATAAAAAAGAGCGTTTGGTCTTCCCTATCTTTGCAAAAAAAATATGAAGCATTTTAGCCAAAAAGATATAGATACTCTATCCAAAATTTACAGACTTAATCTAATCAATAGCGCAACAGGCTATAAATCTGCACAATTAGTGGGAAGTGTTTCTTCAGAGGGAAATGAAAATTTAGCAGTTTTTAGTTCTATTGTACATCTGGGAAGTAATCCAGCCCTTATAGGGATGATCCTGCGTCCAACTACTGTACCTAGACATACTTATGCAAACATGAAAGCAACCGGCGTTTTCACTTTAAACGCGATTCACGAAAGTCAGATAGAAGATGCTCACCATACCTCTGCAAGTTATCCTGAGTCCATCTCTGAATTTGACAAAACCCAACTTAAAGTGGAGAGGAAAAAGAATTTTTTAGCTCCATTTGTGAAAGATTCACCAATCCAAATGGCCTGTAAATATTTGAATGAATACCATATTAAAGAAAATGATACTCTTTTAATTGTAGGGAGTATAGAAGACCTTTATGTCAAAGATTCAATCTTACTTGAAGACGGTTGGATTCAATTAGACTTGGGAGGTATCGTAACAATAAATGGCTTGGACGGTTATGCAATTCCAAAACTCCAAGAACGGTTTCCTTATGCTCGACCAAAAGATGAATAATCCAAAATTTACAGAAGCATTGAGTGAGCAATGGATCAACTATGCATCTAATCATAGCGAGCCAATCCCTGAAATTCTTATTGAACTTGAGCGCGAAACGCATCAAAAAATACTTCAACCCCGCATGTTAAGCGGGCCATTACAAGGCCGATTATTGAGTTTAATTTCTCACCTAATTAATCCTGTGTCCATTATTGAAATAGGAACTTATACCGGATACGCTACACTCTGTCTAGCAGAGGGACTGCAAGAAAAGGGTATTATACATACCATAGATAGTAATGAAGAACTAGTTCCCATTCAACAACACTTTTTTAATAAAAGTGCTTTTAAATGTCAAATTAAAAGATATTTAGGCGCTGCAGTAGAGGTATTGCCTGAACTTTCTGGCCCTTTTGATCTCGCTTTTATCGATGCTGATAAAGTAAATTACACCATTTATTTTGAGATGCTTCTGCCAAAAATGAAAAAGGGTGGATTAATTATTTCTGATAATGTATTATGGAGTGGAAAAGTGATAAAAAAAGCCGATCCTAAAGATGAAAGTACAATTGCATTACAACATTACAATGAAAAATTAAAAAATGATTCTAGGGTAAAAACAGTTTTACTTCCTTTTAGAGATGGGCTAACTTTAAGCTGGGTATGCTAGAGATCTCTGCGGATGGAGTCTTCCAAATCATTGAAATCACTTTTTACCTTATCAACTTCGTCTTTAATATTCTTGGTAATTGACTTCGTCGGATTTTCAACGTCAACATCTACTGTTTTTTGGATTTCACTTTTTATGTCATTGGTAGCTTGACGCACTTGGGTCATCCCTTTTGCTAAAGTTCTAGCAATAGATGGTATTTTATCTGCTCCAAAAACAAGTAAGACGATAAAAAAAACGAAGACAATTTCAGCCCCGCTGATAAATAAAAACATTTGCAATCTTTTAAACAAATATAGAGGATTCTAAAAAATAACTACTGAATATTTATTAGATTCAGTAGTTATTTTAATAAATTATCCTTTAATCTTTTCTTTGAATTTTTCGAAGTCTGATGGACTTTCCTTTTTAGGCCAACTGTTGTTTTCTGAGTTGACATCAGCAGTTTCTAGATCGGGATCTACAGTAACTCCAATTAACTCTTTATCAGATGCAATAATTTTCTTTACACTTGCATCGTTCTTTCTCCATAATTGAACTGGATAAGTAACTCGTTCTGAAGAACCATCTGCATAGCTGTATTCTACAATTAAAGGCATTACCAATCCACCAGGCTTTTCAAACTCAACCTCATAAAAATATTTTGGCGGAACTACACCAGCATCAATACCTTCCGCTGTCATGTAGTCTTTTAAGATTTTAGACCCATCTATAGCATTCTGTTTTGCCATTTCGGGATCAAAGTTTTCACTGTCCTCGTCAATTTTAAAAACCAAACCGGGTAAATTTTCTAAATCATAGCCATAGGATTCTAAACGCGCTTTGGCCTCTAAATCGGGTTCGTCAGAAAAATAATATCTCTTTACATTTTTAACTCCTATGTCAACCACATCTGTGGAATAAAACCAACCTCTCCAAAACCAATCCAGATCGACAGCCGAAGCGTCTTCCATACTTCTAAAAAAATCTTCTGGTGTAGGGTGTTTAAACATCCACCTTTGAGAATACGTTTTAAAAGCATGATCAAATGTTTCTCTGCCCATAACGGTTTCACGAAGTATATTCAAAGCAGTTGCCGGTTTTGCATATGCATTTGGCCCAAGCTGAAAAACGTTTTCAGGATTTGACATAATTGGAGAAATGAAATTCTGATCTCCTGCCATGTAGGGAACAATTTTTTGAGGGTCCCCTCTTCGTGAGGGATATTTTTCTAATGCTCCTATAGACTGCGGATAGGTTTCACCAAAATCTTGTTCAGCAAGATATTGCATAAAGGTATCTAATCCTTCATCCATCCATCCCCATTGACGCTCATCTGAATTAACAATCATAGGAAAATAATTGTGCCCAACCTCATGGATAATAACACTTATCATGCCGAATTTAGTACGATCAGAATAGGTTCCATCCTTAGCAGGACGGCCGTAATTCCAACAAATCATTGGGTATTCCATCCCCTGGTTTTTAGCATGTACAGAAACTGCTTTAGGGTAAGGGTAATCAAAAGTATATTTTGAATACGACTTTAAAGTTTGAAGCACTGCCTTTGTTGAATATTCTTCCCAGAGAGGGTTACCTTCTTTAGGATACAGCGAAACCGCCATCACCTTTTTGGAACCTACTTGAACGGCTTGACGTTCCCATATAAATTTTCTTGAAGTCGCAAAACCAAAATCTCGCACATTAATTGCCTCAAATTTCCAAGTACTCTTTTTTGTAGAGAATTGAGATTCTTTGGCAATAGCTTCCGCTTGCGTAACTATTATTACAGGCTTGTCAAAACTATCCGCTGAATCTTGAAATCGTCTGTATTCCTCTCTTGTCAATACTTCTTTGGGATTCTGAAGACTTCCTGTAGCTTCTAATATATGATCAGAAGGAACTGTAATGTTTACTTGATAATCACCAAATTCTAAAGCAAACTCTCCATTTCCCCAAAACTGATAATTTTGCCAACCTTCAACATCATTATACACACATAGTCTTGGGAAGAATTGAGCTATTACATAAGCTTTATTTCCATCTTCTGGAAAAAACTCAAACCCGGAACGACCTCTTTTCTCAACGTGATCATTAATGTTGTACCACCATTTTATTTTAAAAACATAAGAAGCACCTGGAGCAATTGCCTGAGGCAAATCAACCCGCATCATGGTTTGATTTATTTTATATTTTAAAGCTTTTCCATTTGCGTCCTTTACCCAATCAATATTGAATCCTCCATCAAAAGGATCGTTTATAAAGTCGCTCACAAAACTACTAGGACGAACTGTAGCTGAATTCCCAGCACCATTTTTTTCCAATGCAGGAGCATCTTTTTTACGGATATTTTGATCCAATTGTAACCATAAATAAGGGAGTTGGTCAGGGGAATTATTAGTGTAGGTAATGGTTTCCTCACCATAAAACTTAGACTTAGCATCATCTATCTCAACATCCATAACATAATCTACTTTCTGCTGGTAATAATCTACACCTGGAGCTCCAGAGGCATTATGATATCGATTGGGATCAGCAAATTGATCATACAATTGCTTAAATTTACTATTATTGGTATGTCCTTGTTGGACCTGAGCTGAAGCAGTAATTGTAAAAACAAAAACTGTTACAAAATACCCTAAAGAGGTTGTTTTAAATTTTTTCATTTGGTAAGTTTTAATTTATAATTTAGACTTGAGTGATATTCTAGTTATTCAATTTGATTGTCGCTGTATTCTTTTCAGAATGAAGCAAAAAACTCTTTCTTATTTTCTCCGATTTAAAATGAATTATATTCTGTTGTTCATCAAAGATATCAAAAAAGAAGGTGTTTTTAACATACAGTATTTCAGGAGTTTCTTGAAGTTGAAGTTCTAAATAACAAAGCAAAATATCGTTTTTATATTCCCTTCCTAAATACGTGTAATTTTTAAGTTCATTATTTATGGAAAATTTTAAGCTTTTTTTTAACTCTCTTTCTAGTAAACTATCAATTAATTTAATGTTCGAATCAGGATCTAACCGAAGTGAACCTTCACTCTTTTGCAAAAGCTGTTCTAGATCATCAATAAAAAATTGAGAAGTGATTTGGAGTGTATTATTTTCCTTTTTATACTTAACCTCTGTAGTACTTACATAAAATTTATGCGTAGCAAATTCTGATGAAATTGGAGAGACTAAAACAAAATTTAATATTATGAGGACAAGTTGCATTTTGTGGGTTTATCGAGAGAGAACCTCTTTGTAATCTCTACTTTTATTGATTAAATAATCTATGAGTTCAAACTGTTTAGATTGCTTAAGTAACTCGCTTGATTTCATTTGCGAATCAATATATTCTAAATATCCAACTACTTGATCTGTCTTCAAGTTTAAATCTTCCTCGAAAAAAACTGAATCAAAAACATAAGGTAGAATTTCACTCGGCTTCATCTTCATTTGTTCTTCATTGGTTTTACCCGAAAACGCTTTCCCTATTAACCTTGCAATATTAACAAAATCAATTCCGTTGGTCACTAATCGGTCATCTGTGAGTCTGTTATTTATTCTTGAAGATTTATCTCTTTCATAATCAAACCCTTTAAACTCATCCTCTTTCAAATCCAAAAACTTCTCTATATCCTCCGAGGTTACCACCACTTCTTTTAACTCGTTTATATTTTCATTTACGGTAACCACTAAACGGTTTTTTTTGATGATCTCCTCTGTAATTATTACACTTCTGATCCGGAACTCAAGAGAAGAAAAAATAACCTCATCGCCAACCGCAACATCAATCTCAAATTCCCCATCTTGATCGGTGATGGTGTTCGTTTGATCAGTATTATTGACAACGTTTGCAGCAACAACATTAGTGTTCTTATACAAGAGCTTACCCTTTATTGGATTTCGTACTTGTCCAAAAACAAAACTGGTCAAAAAAAGCGAAAGACATAAAAAAACAGTATTTTTCATCCCATAAAGATAGTTTTCCTAAGAAATAGTATTCCTATAAAGGTGTTAATTTTTTAACAATGAAGGTGAAAATTAAAAAAATAGAGGCGAATCAAACCTACGAATTAAGACATCCTTTATTAAGAGAAGGGCAACCCCTTAGTTCATGCAATCTAGAATTAGATGATGACGAAAAAAGTTTGCATTTGGGTGCTTTTAAAGACAATAAGCTTGTTGGAGTACTCAGTGCAATGCCAACTTCATGTCCTGAATATGAAAACTTTAATGGAATTCAATTTAGAGCTATAGCAGTTCATCCAGATTTTCAAAGAAAGGGAATTGCAACGCTACTTATCAAAGAAGCTTTCTCAACCCTGAGTAAAAAGTACAAGCCACATCACATATGGTTAAATGCTCGCATTGCTGCAAACACTCTATACACGGCAAATGATTTTAAACCTATAGGCATGACTTTTGATATTAAACCCATTGGAATCCATCAACGTTTTTTTAAAATTATGTCCTATGAATCGTAAAACTTTCCTTTCTACAAGCCTCAGTATTATTGGTGTGTCAATTTGGCCAGATTCATGGAAAAATCTTGGATATCCAACCCCTATCCTTCTGGGAAAAGGTAACCCTGAACTTTACAGTATAGACATTCCACTCTTAAAGCCTGTTGGTGTTGCCTTCAAAGAAATGCAACATTCTGCAGAAAAAGAGGGGATCGTTTTAGAGATTGTGTCAGGATACAGATCCTTTGAGCGTCAAAAAAGTATTTGGAACAGAAAGTACAAAAGCAATCAAAAAGAAGGATTAAAACCTAATGAAAATATCAATAAAATCATTGAGTACTCTACCCTTCCAGGAACGTCAAGACACCATTGGGGTACTGATGTAGACTTAATCGACGGATCAAAAGTTAAAGTTGGTGACGTCTTATTAACAGAAAAGTTTCACGGAATGGGACCCTACGTGAAAATGAGAAAATGGATGGAAAAAAATGCTGCTAACTATGGATTTATAATGCCTTACACAAAGGATAAAAGTCGTAAAGGCTTCTACTATGAACCCTGGCATTTCAGCTATTCGCCCATCGCATTACCCATGCTAAAAGCTTATTTGGAGTTAGATTTAAAATCAATTTTATCAACCACTGAAGTTGAAGGAAGCCTTCATTTAAGTTCAAATTTTATGGCCCTATATCTTGAACAAAATATTCTTGGGATTACTAAGGAGTTGAAGGCGTTCTAACGAATAAAAACAGGACTCAAAACATCCGTAGTTTCTTCTTCACTGTATGAATATCCTTGTGAAGTAAAGGAAATAATATCCTCCATTTTAGAAGCATTGTTTTCAATTAAGTGACGTGCCATCATACCTCGTGCTTTTTTAGCAAAAAAAGAAATTATTTTCAACTTTCCATTTTTAAAATCTTTGAATTGGGGGGTCACAATTTTAGCAACTAGGCTTTTAGCATCAATGACACTAAAATATTCATTACTTGCAAGATTTATAAAAAGTTCATCGGAATCCATTTCAGCATTGAGTTGATTTGTGATTTTATCCTTCCAAAAAGAATATAAATTTTTATGACTACCTACTTTTAAAGCTGTTCCCATTTCCAAGCGATAGGGTTGAATGGCGTCAAGGGGTTTTAAAAATCCATACAGACCAGACAAAATACGCAGTTGGCCTTGCATTTGTTCTATTTTATTCTCGTCTAAAGAATAGGCGTCTAGCCCTTGATAAACATCTCCATTAAAAGTGAAAATTGCAGCCCGTGAAGCAGCTTTAGATTCAGACATTTGAAAAGCTTGATTTCGCTCCCAATTCAATTCAGCCAACTTATCTGAGATACTCATTAATTTGCTTAATTCTTTAGGCGATTTTTTTTTAAGTAAATCATTAATCTTCTGAGCCTCCACACCAAAAAGGGGTTCCGTTTGAACTGATGTAGGAAGCTGCGTATCAAATTGTAATGACTTTGCAGGTGAGATTACCATTTTCATACTACTGTTTTTTCCAAAAATACAAGGATTTATTTTCGATTACAAGTAGAGAGAATCAAAGCTTAAAATACTTGTATTACAAATTCTTATGCTGAGCGTATTGTCTCCATTTTTCTAGCGCCGCTTTAAAATCGTCTGGCAGAGGGGTTTCAAACAACATTTTCTCTCCACTTGATGGGTGGATGAATCCTAGTGTTTGGGCATGTAATGCCTGTCGTGGTAGTAAAGCAAAACAATTTTCTACAAATTGTTTGTACTTAGTAAAACTTGTCCCCTTCAATATTTTATCACCCCCATAGCGGGCATCGTTAAACAGTGTGTGTCCGATAAATTTTAGATGTGCTCGTATCTGATGCGTTCTTCCCGTTTCAAGCTGACATTCAATAAGAGTAACATAGCCAAAACGTTCAATAACTTTAAAATGGGTTTTTGCTTCTTTCCCTTGAGAATTATCTTCAAAAACTGCCATTTGAAGTCTGTTCTTAGGGTGTCGTCCAATAGCTCCTTCAATTGTACCTTCTTCTTCTTTTACATCACCCCAGACCAAAGCCGAATATTTTCGTTCAGATGTTTTATCAAAAAATTGTTTAGCCAAATGTGTCATTGCCTGTTCCGTTTTTGCAATCACCAAAAGTCCACTTGTATCTTTATCGATACGATGTACTAATCCAGGGCGCTCATTAGAATTTTTTGGTAATTGATCAAAATGATACAATAAGCCATTCAATAAAGTTCCAGAATAATTTCCATGTCCCGGATGAACAACCATTCCAGGGGGCTTGTTCACAACAACCAAAATATCGTCTTCAAAAACAATATCCAAAGGCATATCTTCGGGAACCAATAGGTTTTCATAAGGAGGATGTGAAAAAAGTACTTTCACCTTATCTCCACCCTTTACTTTATAATTAGATTTCACTTCATTGCCATCTACAAAAATACTCCCCGCTTTGGCAGCCTGTTGAATTTTACTTCTTGTTACATTTTCAACGCGAGCCATTAGAAACTTATCAACTCGTAATGGAGATTGTCCTGGATCTGCCGTAAAAGCATAATGTTCGTAAAGAGTATCAGAAGTTTGAAGTTCTTCTTCTAAAGGACTATTCTCGTTCTCCATTTCCTAAAACTAAATCGATTGGTGTGGTTTTAGGAAGTGAAATTCCAGGTTCAATTTTCTTTCCTTTAAATTGAATTTCTAAAACCATATCCTTTCCTATATTATCTCTGTAATTTATTTCTCCCAACTCAAAGCCAACTGCTTTGAGTATAGACTCTGCATTACGTTTTGTGATTTGTATTAAATTTGGAACTGTTATTTCTCTATATCCAGAAGGATTTACAGTAAGGTAAATTTTTCTATTTTTCTTAACCTCACTATCGGCAGCTGGTAGATGAGCGATAATAGATAGAGGGGGTAAACTTGGAACAAATTTTGTAGAATCAATTACTTCAAATCGTAGATTTTGATCAATCATTATGGCTGGAAGCACATCCAAGGGTATGCCTTTTAGATCTGGAACTTTTTGATACTCATTATGATTTGTAATACGCTTGAGACCAAAAGAAATTAAGATAAAAACCCCAACAAATGTCAAGCCCAGGTAGAGCAATTGCTTCAAAAAGATTTTACTAAATAAAAAACGTAAAAATTGCATGGCATAAATTTCAGGGCTAAGATAATAAAACGTTGTCTTTAAGATTGCTTTGAAATGATTTACCTTTGTAAAATAACCAAAAATGATGGGGAAGAAAAAACTTGGGGTTGTTTGCGGAGGATTTACCTCCGAATTTCAGATTTCGCTTCTTAGCGGAAAAACTGTTTTTGACAACTTAGACCGCTCTTTATGGGAAGTTTTTTTAATTACAATAAATTCAAATGAATGGGTAGCAAATGATGATAATGGAAATCATTATTCTGTATCTAAAGGAGATTTTACACTCCAAATAGGAAACGATATCGTTTTCCTTGATGTAATTTTCAATTCAATTCATGGGGCTCCAGGAGAAAATGGACAACTGGCTGCCCTCTGGGAGCTATTAAACATCCCCTTTTCCAGTTGTGACAGCTACACTTCAGCATTGACATATAATAAAAGAGATTGTCTCTCGGTATTGAGAGAAATTAACATTCCCACAGCAAAACATTTTTCTATTGATCGTAATGACAAAATAGATCTTGAAAAAATTGAAAAAGCAGTTGGGTTTCCTTGTTTTGTAAAAGCAAATAGAGCAGGAAGTAGTTTTGGAGTATTTAAAGTTAAAAAAAAATCAAATCTCGAGCAGGCACTCCAAAAAGCTTTTCAAGAAGACTCCCAAGTAATCATTGAAAGTGCTTTGGAAGGAAGAGAGGTTTCCGTGGGGGTTGCTAAACTAAGGGGAGATATTAAAGTGCTTCCGGTTACTGAAATCATAACAGAAAATGAATTCTTTGATTATGCTGCTAAATATGAAGGAAAATCACAGGAAATTACTCCAGCTCAAATTCCAATAGAATGGAAAGAAGAAGTTGAAAAAAGGTCCAAGGAAATCTATCATAAGTTGGGACTGAAAGGAGTTGTCCGGAGTGAATTTATATTTGTTGATGGCGTACCTCATTTACTTGAAATAAATACCGTTCCCGGTTTTACACAAAAAAGTATCATACCCCAACAAGCGCTTGCAATGGGAATAGAACTTTCAGAATTTTTTAATTTACTTTTACTTGAAGTCTTAGACAAAAATTAAACACATGAAAAAATATGTTTTTCCTGGTTCATTTGATCCAATTACGCTGGGACATGTAGACATTATAGTAAGAGCACTTCCTCTTTGTGATTCTCTTATCATTGCAGTAGGAGAAAATAAGGATAAAAAATATATGTTTTCACTACAACAGCGCATTGAATTTATCATGAAAACATTTAGTAATGAGCCCAAAATAAGCGTCCAAACCTATAAAGGTCTGACTGTTAATTTTTGCAAAGAAGTTGAAGCTACAGCAATTTTAAGGGGATTAAGAAATCCTGCCGATTTTGAATTTGAAAAAAGCATCGCACAAATCAACCGTAGACTCACAGAGATTGACACCCTATTTTTACTTACCTCTGCAGATCACTCCTATATCAGTAGTGGAATTGTTAGAGAAATAATGATACACAACGGTGATTATACATCTCTAGTTCCTAAAGCGGTAAAAAAATAATTTAATTAATTTTTTTCAAAAGAATTTTAATGTTCTCGTATGCATTTTCCATTAGCATTGGAAAATCACTTTTGGATTTCCAAACTGCCATTTGGATGTTTTCTTCAAGTTGCGGAGACAAAGGAGCGCTATAACTGGACTTCATTAAAAACCAGTATGTTTTTTTTAGCTTAAATTTTCCATTGGCATTATACACATGATAGGTGGTAGGCATAGGAGATTTAACAACCAAATCAGCGACGCCAGTTTCTTCCATAACTTCACGAACGGCAGCATCAACAACAACTTCTTTTTTCTCTATCTTTCCTTTAGGAAGGTCCCACTTATCATTTCTGTATATGAAGAGATAGCTTCCATTTTCATGCTCTACCAGTCCTCCTGCAGCCTCTACACAAGGAAATCGTTTTAAAAAATATTTCTGTAGTTTTTCAGCATCGCGATGATACAAATACACGCCACTAACACGTTTCCCTTTTAGTGCTTTTATAATTGATTCCGCTTTGGAAAATTTTATATGAAAGAGGGGGGTGTCATCAGAATTTATATTTAAATCTGTTGTGAAAAAAATTGGTTTCTGATTGTAAAAAACTTTATACATTTGCTTATGATCTTTAATCAAAATATAGCTCAGCTTACAGCTGAATACCTGCTACAAATTAATGCAATTAAATTGAATCCTGAAAATCCATTTACATGGGCAAGTGGATGGAAATCTCCTATTTATTGTGATAATCGAGTAGCTCTTTCATATCCTGCCATTAGGACCTTTTTAAGCAAGAGTATTGCACATGAAATCAAATCTCAATATGGTTTAGAAATTGTCATTGCAGGAGTTGCAACAGGCGCAATAGGAATTGGCATGTTGGTGGCTCAAGAATTAAACCTCCCCTTTATTTATGTTCGTCCAGAACCCAAAAAACATGGTAGACAAAATCAAATTGAAGGTGCATTTGAACCTGGAAAAAAAGTTGTTGTAATCGAGGATTTGATTAGTACTGGAATGAGCAGCTTAAATGCCGTTACCGCACTTCAAAATGCAGGAGCAACTATTTTAGGCATGTTTGCGCTCTTTACCTATGGTTTTGAAAAAGCAGAAAAAGCATTTAATGAGGCGGGAATTGAACTTCAAACCTTATGTGATTATGAAAATCTTTTACCTGTTGCTTTAAAAGAAAATAAAATTTCTCAAACACAATCTGAAAATTTAAAAACGTGGAGAAAAGATCCCTCAAGTTGGTCTCCTAGTCAAGACTAATTGTCATAAAGCATCCTAACTTGATTGGAGGTTAATTCCATTATCTCTCCCTTTTCATCCTCTATAATTAAACTACCTGAAGTAGTTATGCCTTTTAGAATGGCATTTAAATACTTCCCGTTTTTTTTAAAAATCGTGATCTTATCTTTCCTCCAGAGTAGTTTGGTGTATTCTGAAAATAAATCTTTTAAAATAATAGAATCCAATGAAAAAAGTATTTTTTCTAATTCTACTTTTAGGGTTTTAAAAACCAAGTTGACTTCCCATTTTTTGTCTGTTGCTAGGGCCAAAGAAGTTGCATTTGGAAGATCTTGAAATTCCATTTGATTGATATTTAGACCAATTCCTATAATAGAGGCTTTTAAATTTCCTTGCTTGAAAATATTTTCAATTAAAATTCCGGCAATTTTCTTGTTTTCTGACAAAATGTCGTTAGGCCATTTAATGGATAGATTTTGAATATTTAATGCGTGTAATGCATTCATTATACCTACAGCTACTGCAACACTTATTGCAAAAGTATGGGCTGAGGAAAAATGCTCGTAAGTCTTGTAAATACTAAATGTTAAGCTGTTCTCAAAGCTTGAAACCCAAGTTCTATCTCGCTGTCCTCTTCCTGAAGTTTGATCTTTTGCCCAAACTAAATCACCCTCTTTACATAGGCCTTTTTGATGCCTTTCTTTTAGAAAATCATTAGTAGACGGGGTGGCATTAAGTTTGATTATATTAAAATAGCTCATAGAAGTGAATGTAACCGACTCAAAAAGTAATAAATTTGTGAAAAAGAGCACTAGTTAATGGCAAAGAAAATTGAAAGTAAACCAAATCTCTTAGACGAAATAGTTGTAGGGATTGAAAATGTCAAAGGACAAGATATACAAATACTCGATTTAAGAGAAATCGAAAACACTCCTTGTGACTTCTTTGTTGTTTGTAGTGGTAATTCAAACACACAAGTAAGTGCAATAGTTGGTTCAGTTCAGAAAAATGTGAGCAAATTGCTAAAAGAAAAACCATTTCACACAGAAGGTTATGATGTAGCTGAATGGGTTTTAATTGATTATATAGATGTTGTTGTACATGTATTCCAAAAACAAATACGCGAATATTATAACATCGAAGAACTGTGGGGAGATGCAAAAACTACCCAAATCGTTTCGAATTATTAAAAACTATGAAAGAAGAAAAAAAACCAACAACACCCAAGTTCAATATTTATTGGCTGTATGGCGCAATCATTTTTGCCCTTCTAGGCATGAGCCTCTTTGGAGGAAGTGAATCATGGCAAAGCATAAGTAAAACCAATATTTCAAACTTTGAAAAATATCTTAATGCAGGGGACGTAAGTGAAGTAATTGTAATTCGTAACAAAAGTAGTGTGCGAGTAACATTAACTCCTGAGGCTTTAAATAAAAGTGATCACCAAGGTATTGCTGCAAAGAATATTTTAGGTCAAGACAATTCAAATGGACCTCACTATCAATTTGAGGTAGGGAGCCTTGAGCTTTTCGAAGAAAAATTAGAAAAAGCAAGATCAAATGGCGTTCCTTTTCGTTTAGAATTTGTTACCGTTGAAAATCGATGGGCTGATACCCTTATCGGATTCTTACCGATTATCATTATCATTGGAGTTTGGATCTTCTTAATGAGAAGAATGTCTGGTGGAGCTGGAGGTGGTGCCGGAGGTCAAATATTTAACATTGGAAAATCCAAAGCAAAATTGTTTGATAAAAACACTGATGTAAAAACAACTTTTAAAGATGTAGCAGGATTAGAAGGTGCCAAAGAAGAAATCCAAGAGATTGTTGATTTCTTAAAAAATCCAAACAAATATACCGTCTTGGGTGGTAAAATTCCTAAAGGGGCTTTATTAGTAGGATTACCAGGGACAGGAAAAACATTACTTGCTAAAGCGGTTGCTGGGGAAGCAAAAGTGCCATTCTATTCTCTTTCAGGATCTGATTTTGTTGAAATGTTTGTTGGCGTAGGTGCATCTCGAGTTCGGGACTTATTCAAACAAGCTAAAGACAAATCCCCTGCAATTATCTTCATTGATGAAATTGATGCTATAGGAAGAGCAAGAGGTAAAAGTAACATGACAGGCTCAAATGATGAAAGAGAAAACACTCTCAACCAACTACTTACCGAAATGGATGGTTTTGGAACTGATACAAACGTTATCGTTATTGCCGCTACAAACCGTGCAGATGTATTAGATAAAGCTTTATTGAGAGCTGGGCGCTTTGACCGTCAAATCTATGTTGATCTACCCGATCTTAACGAACGTCGTGAAATATTTAAAGTTCATCTAAAACCGATCAAGGCAATCAAATCATTGGATGTCGATTTTCTTGCAAAACAAACTCCTGGTTTTTCTGGTGCGGATATCGCAAATGTTTGTAACGAAGCAGCATTAATTGCAGCCCGAGGAAACAAAAAAACTGTCGGAAAACAAGATTTTCTTGATGCAGTTGATCGTATTGTTGGGGGTCTAGAAAAGAAAAATAAAATTATTACCCCCGAAGAAAAAGAAACAATCGCTTATCATGAAGCGGGGCACGCATTGGTTAGCTGGTTGCTTGAACACGCAGCTCCCCTTGTTAAGGTTACGATTGTACCAAGAGGGCAATCACTAGGAGCAGCATGGTACCTTCCAGAGGAACGACAAATTGTAAGAACAGAACAAATGCTGGATGAAATGTGTGCCGCTTTAGGTGGACGTGCTGCAGAGAAAGTAATGTTTGATAAAATTTCAACAGGTGCGCTTAGCGACCTAGAAAAAGTGACACGACAAGCGCGATCCATGGTGTCAGTATACGGGCTAAATGATGCTATTGGGAACTTAACTTATTACGACTCAACAGGGCAAGCTGATTATAATTTTACAAAACCCTATTCAGAAGAAACAGCTCAGAAAATTGATCACGAGATTTCAGGGATAATAGAAAAACAATATGCAAGGGCGATTGACATACTAAAACGATCCAAAGACAAGTTAACAGTTCTTGCTGAACGTCTTTTAGAAAAAGAAGTTATTTTTAAAGATGATTTGGAAGTTATTTTAGGAAAAAGACCTTTTAAAACCAATAGCGAAAAAATCGAGGAAGCTAAATTGCTTAAAAATAAATAGTAGCTAGAATTCATATGGGGATTTGGGATAAATTTTTTGGTAAAAAAACTGAGAATAAGTCTGAGAAAAGCCCCTACATGCCCTCTGAGGAGACTCCAATTGACATTTCTTTTGCTGAAACCTTTACAAATAAAGGAGGTCATTTTCTGTTTTGTGAATCCAGCAAACTTGTTCCCCTAAATCTTGAAGAAATCTTAAAAGAGAATCAGTGGAAAAACGAACATGTATTGAGTCTTAACGAAACAATTGCTGAACAATTTAATCTCACGCTAATTTCAGAAACCTCAGGAAATTTAAAAGCCTATCAGGCTGCAGTAATGTTCTGTGAATATATCATTAGTAATACTGGAAAAATATTACTAAGTGAACATCAAATAAAACACTACAGCCTTCCTGATCTCCCCAAAACTATTATCATTATTGCAAAGACTAAACAAATTGTAAAGGATGTAAGTCAAGGTATGTCTTCGCTAAAAAATAAATACAAAAAAGTAATTCCTACAAACATCACTACACTCAAGTCAAAATCTGAGAGTAGTGAGAAAAAAGTGTTTTCTGAATCTGAAACAAGTGCAAAAAACATATATTTGCTCTTAGAAGATTAATTTAAAAGTATGCGAGAAATAACGGTAAGGAGCCTTTCTGGACTCCTATATGTTGCAATAATTGTTTCTGCTGCTTTATATTCAAATCTAGCTTTAATCGTTGTTCTTTTTTTGTTTACCGTTTTAGCACTGTTTGAATTTCAAAGATTATTGCACTACAAGAGTCCTATACCTTTTCTTTTTTTCGGCTTACTGGTCTATCAATTTTATACAGAAATACTGATCAATACCCTACACTTCGGATTACTAGTCATCAGTTTTTTTATGAATTTTTTACTAGCCTTTATGCTTATAAAGAAAAAATCTTTTGTTTTCTCTCCCTTTCAGAAAAGCGGTCTAACTCTTTTTTATCTCATTAGTTCAGGATATTTTATTATCGCCTCTACTTCATTTGAAAGTAGCTGGATGAATGGAATTACATTATCTATGTACTTTTTGATTTGGACCAATAACAGTTTCGCTTACCTAGCTGGAAAGAAATGGGGGAAAACCCCTTTGTTCCCTGAGGTATCACCAAAAAAAACATGGGAAGGATTTTGGGGAGGAGCATTCGCTTGTTTTTTATTAAGTATTGTTTTACTTAGTCTTCACCCAGAATTTAAATTTTGGGTATTTCCAATTTTAGCACTTATTATAATTGTTGCGGCTACCCTTGGAGATCTCATACAATCTAAATTTAAACGTGAGGCCCAAGTAAAGGATAGCGGCTCCTTAATTCCTGGGCATGGCGGTTTTTATGACAGGATGGATAGCGTACTCTACACAGCTCCTTTTGTTAACTTATTTTTAATTTTCGTTAATTATGTTTCATAAAGAAGGATATCAAATTATCATGACAACTTTTGTTTTAACTGTAGCTATAACAGTTTTAGCAGAGTATAATATAGATCTAAAATTACTTAAAATTGGTGTTCAACTACTCGCAGTTATAATGCTTATTTTGGTTCTTCAATTTTTTAGAAATCCTAAAAGAATCACTCCAAAAAATGAAAATCATCTCATTGCACCTGTTGATGGTAAAGTAGTCATTATTGAAGAGGTTTTTGAAAAGGAATACTTTAAGGACAAACGTTTACAAGTATCAATTTTTATGTCACCCCTGAATGTTCATGTTACTCGTTACACCATGAGTGGAAAAGTTCAATTTAGTAAATATCATCCAGGTAAATATTTAGTTGCTTGGCATCCAAAATCTTCAGAACTGAATGAACGCACTACCATCGTGCTAAAAAATGAACACTTTGGAGAAGTACTTTATCGCCAGATTGCTGGAGCGGTAGCCAGGAGAATCGTAAATTATGCGAAAGAAGGTATGGAAGTTGAACAGGGAGGTGATGCTGGATTTATCAAATTCGGCTCCCGTGTTGACTTATTTTTACCTCTAGGAACTCCTTTAGACATTGCATTAAATGATGTTGTGAAAGGTGGTATTCAACCCATTGCACACAAAGCTTAGAGTAGGCTGAGACTTTTTTCAAGCATTTTTATTTTTTCTTCAGCATCTGCTGCCTTTTTTCGCTCAATTGCAATCACCTGCTCTGGAGCATTGGAAACAAAACGTTCATTAGCCAATTTTTTTTCTACTGAAGCTAAGAACCCTTTAGTATATTTCAATTCTGAATTAAGCTTATCCTTTTCTGCTTCGGTATCCTCTGGTGCAAGTGTAGGAATAAAGAACTCCAAGTTAGACACTCTAAAACTTCCACCATTGGTATTTTCGGGGGCAGCAGAATAAAGTATGTCATCCAGTATTCCCAACTTTAAAATACTTGATTCATAAGGTAAATTTGATTTTGTGTTGGTTACATAAACAGTAACTTTTTCTTTAAAAGAAATGTTTTTATCCTTTCTGAAATTACGAATCCCTGCAATAATTTCTTTGGTTATTTCAAAATTAGTGATTGACTCTAGATCAAATGATTCTGAAGAAGGCCATGAAGAAACAGTAAGTGCCTGATTGGTCTCCCGAGGGCTTATAAAATGCCATAACTCCTCGGTCAAAAAGGGCATAAAAGGATGTAATAAGCGTAAATTATTTTCAAACAAGCCAACTATTCTTGTGTGCGTATATCGGTCTATAGGTTTTCCATATTCAGGCTTCACCAACTCTAATAACCAAGAACAAAAATCATCCCAAATCAGTTTGTATATAGTCATCAGAGCATCTGATATTCTATATTTTTCAAAATTTTCATCTACCCAACCAATGGTTTTGTTAAAATGATTTTGATACCAATCTAAAGCTTCAGTCGCTGCTTCTGTCGGATGATTTGTTTTGTCTATTTCCCAGCCTTCTATCAAGCGATAAGCGTTCCATATTTTATTAGCAAAATTCTTTCCTTGCTGACAAAGACTTTCGTCAAAAAGCAAATCATTTCCAGCGGCTGAGCTCAGCATTAAACCAACACGAACAGCATCGGCTCCATAATTTTCAATTAGCTTTAATGCATCTGGTGAATTTCCTAGCTGCTTAGACATTTTTCGCCCTTTTTCATCACGAACTAGACCTGTTAAATAAACATTAGAAAATGGTTTTTGACCTCTATATTCATACCCTGATACAATCATTCTAGCTACCCAAAAAAATAAAATATCCGGTCCAGTCACCAAATCTTGAGTGGGATAATAGTAGTTGATATCTTCATTTTCTGGATTTCTGATTCCATCAAAAACAGTTATAGGCCATAACCATGAAGAAAACCAAGTATCTAAAACGTCCTCATCTTGTCGAAGGTCTTCTTGTTTTAGTAATTGATTTCCTGACTTCTTTTGAGCAGCTTCTAATGCTTCCTCTGGAGTTAGTGCAACCACAAAATCCTCAACACCTGTGCCGAAATAGTACGCTGGAATTCGTTGTCCCCACCACAATTGTCTTGAAATATTCCAATCTCGAATATTTTCCATCCAATGGCGGTAAGTATTTTTAAACTTTTCAGGTAATAATGCAATATCGTCTGATTTTAAAACGGCATTAATTGCGGGTTCCGCAAGATCTTCCATTTTCAAAAACCACTGATCAGATAAGCGGGGCTCTATTACAGCTTTGGTTCGTTCAGAGGTCCCAACTTTATGAACATGAGATTCAGTTTTTACTAAGACACCCAAAGCTTCAAGTGCTTTTACTATTTTTTTTCGAGCAACAAAACGATCTAAGCCTTCATACTCAAGACCATTTGCATTGAGTGTAGCGTCGGCATTAAAAATATCTATAACCTCAAGTCCATGTTTTTCACCCAATACTTTATCATTAATATCATGAGCTGGAGTTACCTTAAGACAGCCTGTACCAAAATCCATGGTTACATATTCATCTTGAATAATGGGTACTTTTCTACCTGAAAGTGGCACCCTAATTTCTTTACCTTTTAAATGAAAATAGCGGTCATCTTCAGGATGAATACATACTGCAGAATCTCCCAAAAGAGTTTCAGGTCTAGTAGTAGCAATAATGACTTGCTCTTCAGAACCCTCAACTTGATAGGCTATATGATATAAATTTCCCGACTTTTCTTCATAAATCACTTCCTCATCAGACAAGGTAGTTTGCGCTTCAGGATCCCAATTTACCATTCTAAAACCTCGATAAATTAACCCTTTATTATACAAGTCTATAAAAACCCGAAGTACAGATTCAGACATTTCAGGATCAAGAGTAAACTTTGTTCTATCCCAATCACAACTACATCCCAACTTTTTAAGTTGCTCTAAAATAACACCTCCATACTCATGTGTCCATTCCCAAGCGTACTCTAAAAAAGCTTCTCTACTCAAGCTACTTTTATCAATTCCTTCTGCCTTGAGTTTTGCAACCACCTTGGCCTCTGTAGCAATTGAAGCGTGATCTGTACCAGGCACCCAACAAGCATTATATCCTCTCATACGAGCTCTACGAATAATAATATCTTGTAAAGAATTATTCAGCATATGGCCCATATGCAATACACCTGTTACATTAGGGGGTGGTATAACAATAGTGTAAGGTTCACGATCATCAGGAAGTGATTTAAAATACTCGTTTTTTTGCCAGAAAGAGTACCATTTACTTTCTACCAGCCGAGAATCAAACTTGGAAGGAATTTCCATAAAAATTTTTGGTCTAATTTTTGATTTACAAAAGTAGGGACACTTATGGTATAATAAAAATTGCTACCACTAATTGAAAGAAAAAATTTAACTTTAACCTATATTAAAAAGAGATCATGAAATTAAAAAACTACCTAAATCTGTTACTAATTTTTGTAATATCACCTGCATTTGCTCAAGAAACAGGAGCTCAAATTAATTTTGAAACAACTATTATTGACTACGGGACAATCCCTAATGGTAGTGACGGTGAACGAATTTTTAGTTTTTCAAATACTGGAAATACAGATTTGATTATCAAAAATGTTCAATCCAGCTGCGGTTGTACCATACCAAAAAAACCTGCTGGAGCAATTGCACCAGGCGAATTAAGTGAAATAATTGTTAAATATGATACCAAACGTATAGGTCCATTTAGGAAAACCATTACGGTAACAACAAACGTGTCAACAAATCCAATTGTAGCTCTAAAAATCAAAGGAACAGTTCTTCCAAAAGAGTAAAACTTGATCTTAAAGTATTTTTCTAGATAAACCCAAAGCTTTTTTTCAGATACTAAATTATCAAATAAATAGAATTTTAGGTATTCCTATTTGTGATTAAGAATTATTTTTTTATCATTTTTGCTTTTTTATTTTTCATGCCACAATTATCAAGAAAAGGGATTAAACTTCCCACATCACCTATACGTAAACTAGTTGTCCATTCTGACGAGGCAAAAGCTCGGGGTATTGAAGTTTTTCACCTCAATATCGGGCAACCTGATATTGCAGCCCCTGTAGAGGCTATCCAAGCGGTAAAAAAATCAGATTTAACGTTACTTCCCTATGGTCCGTCCCAAGGATCATTGACGTATCGTCAAAAATTATGTAAATACTATGAAAAGCATGCAATAGAAATAGTTCCTGACGACATCCTTGTTACCACTGGAGCAAGTGAAGCTTTAACTTTTGCTTTAAATGTAATTTGTGATGCAGGAGATGAAATTATTATTCCTGAACCATTTTATGCTAATTATAATGGTTTTGCAAGCGCAGCTAGTGTAAATGTAATTCCAGTTATCTCTGAATTTAACTCCCAATTTGAGCTACCCCCATTGGAAAAAATAAGTCAAAAAATTACAGAGAAAACTAAAGCTATCTTGTTGTGTAATCCAAGTAATCCAACAGGTTATGTTTACAGTAAAAAAGAAATTAGCACACTTATCGCATTGGCCATTGAGCATGATATCTTTTTAATCGTTGACGAAGTATATCGTGAGTTTATACATGATGGAAACCAACACTACTCTGTATTGCAACATCCTGAAGGTCAAAACCACACCCTAATGATCGATTCTGTATCTAAACGTTATAGTCTTTGCGGAGCTAGAGTGGGATGTATCGTTTCTAAAAACAAAGAACTTATAGAGAATATTTTAAAATTTGCTCATTTAAGACTCTCACCTCCTACCTATGCCTTAATGGCTAGTGAAGCTGCATTAGATGCACCCGACAGTTATCTAGAAGGGGTTATTGCAGAATATGGAAAACGAAGAAATATTTTAATTCAACATTTAGAAAAAATTCCCGATGTTGAGGTATCCCACCCAATGGGGGCTTTTTATTGTATCGTAAAACTACCTGTTATTGATGCAGAAGACTTTTCAAAATACTTACTGACTGATTTTCAGGATAAAAATCAAACCGTTATGTTAGCTCCAGCTCAAGGTTTTTATTCAACACCAGGAATCGGTCTGAATGAAGTTCGAATTGCATTTATTCTAGATAGTGAAAAATTAATTCGAGCAACAAATATTTTAGAAAAGGCTTTAACAGCCTATCAGAAATTAGTATCTTGAATCATGCTCATTCTTGAAGAAAACATTTCTTTAAAAAAATACAACTCCTTTGGAATACAAGCTTTTTCAAAAAAGTTTTTTTCTCTCACTGAAACCTCACAATTAAAAGAAGTTTTTGAGCAATCCCAAGGAGAATCAATAAGAGTTCATGGAGGTGGAAGTAATATGTTACTCACCAAAGACTTTGAGGGACTAACCCTTGTCATTGCAACCAAAGGAATTTCAATTATAAATGAAAATGATGCCTCAGCACTTGTTGAAGTTCAAGCAGGTGAAAACTGGCATGAATTCGTTCTTTGGTGCTTGAAGCAAAACTTGGGAGGTGTTGAAAATTTAGCTTTGATTCCAGGTTCCGTTGGAGCTTCACCCATCCAGAATATTGGAGCCTATGGTGTCGAATTAAAATCAGTCTTTCATAGTTGCGAAGTTTTTGAAATTGAAAACCATTGCTTTAAAACTTTTTTAAACAAAGAATGTCTTTTTGGGTATCGAGACTCAATTTTTAAAAATAAAAGGAAGGGAATGGATATCATTACAAGTGTTCGTTTTAAGCTTCAAAAAGCCCCTCACAATCTACATGTCGAATACGGGGACATTCAAAAATATTTAGAAGGGAAAAAACATTCAATACAAGAAGTTGCTAAAGCGGTAATTTCAATTCGTAAATCCAAACTTCCCGACCCCAAAGAGATTGGAAACAGTGGTAGCTTTTTCAAAAATCCAATACTTAAAAAAGAGCACTTTGAGCGTTTATTTCAAAAATACTCGGACCTACCCCATTATCCAAATCCTGATGGTACTATAAAAGTTCCTGCTGGCTGGTTAATTGAAAAAATGGGTTTTAAAGGAATTAGAGAGGGTGATGCCGGTGTTCACACTAAACAAGCGCTTGTATTAGTTAATTATGCTAATGCCACAGGTATGGAAATTTTAGCCCTTGCTGAAAAAATCCAAAAAATGGCTAAAAAGGAATTTGATATTAGTCTAGAAACAGAAGTTAATATTCTCTAACACTATTCTTTATTTTTTGAATCTATTTGGATTGTAACTGGACCATCATTCACTAGAGACACTTGCATATCAGCTCCGAAAATTCCCGAAACAACTTTTTTCCCTAATTGCCCTTGGGCGGTCTCCAAAAAAAGTTCATAAAGCGGAATAGCATGTTCGTGTTTTGCTGCGCGAATGTAGGAAGGTCGATTTCCCTTTTTAGTAGATGCCATAAGTGTAAATTGACTCACAACCATCAAACCTCCATCCCTATCAATTAATGATTCATTCATTATCCCATCATCATCATTAAAAATTCTCAGATTCAATATTTTATTCACAAGCCACAAAACATCAGAAGAATCATCGGTCATTTCAATACCCAATAAAACCATCAACCCTGCTTGAATTTCTCTTTTTTCAGTCTGATTTATAAGTACTTGAGCTCCAAGAACCCTCTGAATAACAACACGCATTTTTAATTTCTATAAGGTGAATCTTCCTCCATCATTTGAGTATACGACGAGTAACGAGAAAAAGCTATTTCTCCTTTTTCTACTGACTCTATAACAGCGCAATTTGGCTCATTTACGTGGATACAATTATGAAATTTACAATTACTTTTTCTAACATAAAACTCTGGAAAATAATTCCCAATTTCTTCGGGTAGCATATCTACTACTCCAAATCCTTTTATTCCTGGAGTATCAATAATTTTAATACCATTTGACAAGGCAAACATTTCAGCAAAAGTGGTAGTATGCATACCCTGCTGATGCTGCTTGGATATAGCGGCTGTTTTCAAATCTAAACTGGGAGAAATCGCATTGACTAAGGTGGACTTACCTACCCCACTGTGACCCGAAAACATACTAACCTTGTCCTGCATTAACTCCTTGACCTTTTCAATACCTTCATCTTGTATAGCTGAAATCAAATATGTACTATAACCAATGTTTTCGTAGGTCTTTTGAAGAAGTGTTATTTCTTCCAATTCAAGTTTTGAATAGGTATCTATCTTGTTAAACAATATAATCGCCGGAATTTGATAGGCTTCTGCTGTGACCAAAAACCGATCTATAAATGCTGGAAATGTTGGAGGATTATTTAGGGTAACTATTAAAAAAACTTGATCAATATTTGAAGCAATAATATGGGTTTGTTTGGAAAGATTTACAGATTTCCTAACAATATAATTTTGTCGTTCTTCGATTTTTGTGATATTCCCCTCGTTAGCGTTTGCATGGGAATCAACCTCAAAATAAACCCAATCACCAACAGCAACAGGGTTAGTACTCTTAATTCCTTTTAAACGAAGCTTGCCCTTGATTCGACACTCGTAAAAAACGCCTTCAGATTGAACCGTATACCAACTACCTGTTGACCGATAAACAATGCCTTTCTTCAAGTATTTTATTTACAAAGAAACAGCTTTTTTTTCAGCCTTGAGGATTCAAAGAGCTATAGAGTAATTTGTATCTTTGTAAAAACGATTTAAATGGCCCAAAAAACTCTATTAATGATTCTAGACGGTTGGGGGAACTCACCGGATCCCACAATATCTGCTGTTGATCAAGCAAGAACACCTTACATAGACTCTCTTTACGAAAACTATGCTAACAGTACTTTAAGAACGGATGGGGAGCATGTCGGGCTTCCCGAAGGTCAAATGGGAAATAGTGAAGTGGGGCATATGAATTTGGGGGCAGGGAGAATTGTTTATCAAGATTTAGCTAAAATTAATTTAGCCGTTCAAAAAAATGAATTGAGAAATGAAAAAGTACTAACCGATAGCTTTGAATACGCAAAAAAAGAAGGGAAAAAAGTTCACCTTTTGGGATTATTATCTGATGGTGGAGTTCATTCTCATATCAATCATATTGAAGGTCTTCTTGATCTAATTAACGAATATCATTTAAATGATGTTTTTCTTCATGCCTTTACAGATGGTAGAGATGTTGACCCCCAGTCTGGGAAATCATTTGTAGAACGTATCGAAAGAAAATTGGCTGATACGGGTGGACAATTGGCATCTATTATAGGTCGTTATTATGCAATGGATCGAGATCAACGCTGGGAACGTGTCAAAAAAGCATACGATTTATTAGTAAATGGAGTTGGAACCCCAACCTCAAGTTTTACTCAAGAATTATCCAATAGCTATGCCGCAGGGATAACCGATGAATTTATAGAACCTCTTTTTAAAGATAATGGAAAGGGAGAAGCAGTAACCAAAATCGAAAGTGGTGATGTTGTTCTATTTTTTAATTTCAGAACCGATCGTGGAAGAGAATTAACTCAAGTCCTTTCTCAAAAAGTCTTTCCTGAATTCCAAATGAATCCGCTTAATTTATATTATGTAACCCTGACAAATTATGACGAATCATTTCAAAACGTACAAGTCGTTTTTGACAAAGACAACCTTGAAGATACCCTAGGAGAAGTTTTATCTAAAGCCGGTAAAACTCAAGTTCGCATCGCAGAAACAGAAAAATACCCCCACGTTACTTTCTTTTTTAATGGAGGTAGGGAAACTCCTTTCGATGGTGAAGAACGCATTTTATGCCCCTCGCCTAAAGTTGCTACCTATGATCTTCAGCCTGAAATGAGTGCTTTCGAGATCAAAGATGCCATCATAAATAAAATAAAAAAAGACGCCCCAGATTTCATTTGTTTAAATTTTGCAAATCCAGATATGGTTGGTCATACGGGTGATTTACAAGCTGCAATAAAAGCTTGTGAGACAGTGGATCAATGTACACAAGAAGTTGTTGAGATGGCTTTAGAAAACGGTTATGCCAGTATCATAATTGCAGATCATGGGAATTGTGAGACAATGATCAACCCTGACGGAAGCCCTAACACTGCGCATACCACAAATCCTGTTCCTATTATTTTAGTAGATGCTGAGAAGAAGAAAATAAATTCTGGGATTTTAGGAGACATTGCACCAACAGTTTTAGACCTACTAGAAGTACCCCAACCCAAAATAATGACCCAAAAATCTTTAATACAAAACGCATGAAAAAATCTATCCTATCTATCTATTTTATTCTTTTGATTATTGGATGTAAAAATCAGGAACCACAAAAAACAACCCCCCAAAAACCTTTAGAAGTTGAAAGTCTTATTGGTGAAGAAGGTGAAACCGTAATTTTAGGTTACATGAATAGAGCTAATTTAAATACTCCTGAATTCCAAGCTTGGTTTCAGCCCGAATACGATAATATAAAAATTCCTGAAGGATGGGCAGAAGAATTTAAGCCCCTTGCAAAAAATCTTGAATTTAAATTATTTTTAGGAACTTGGTGTGGCGATACCCAGAGAGAACTTGGGGGTATGTTTAAACTTCTTGATCTCATGGGAGTATCCCAAGACAAAATTGAAATGTATTCAATATCCGAAGCTAAAGACAGTCCTCTTGGCTATGAAAAAGAATATGATATCCTTAATATTCCTACCTTAATTTTTATGGAAAATGGAAAAGAAATCAATCGATTTGTTGAATTTCCAGTAGTAAATTTAGTTGATGATTTTTCCAAAATTCTAAAAAAACAGCCCTACGAAAATTCCTACGCAGATTTTTGATAGATATGGCAGCAATTGTATTAAAAACAAAAGAGGAAATTGAGTTAATGAGGGAAAGCGCTCTAATTGTTTCTAAAACATTAGGCATGTTAGCTGCTGAAATTAAACCGGGAATTACAACCCTTAAACTGGATAAACTTGCAGAAGCTTTTATTCGTGATCATAAGGCAGAGCCTGGCTTTCTAGGATTATATGATTTTCCAAATACCTTATGTATGAGTCCTAATGCGCAAGTGGTGCATGGTATTCCAAATGACACTCCCCTTAAAGAGGGTGATATTATTTCAATTGACTGTGGAGCCCTAAAAAATGGCTTTTATGGAGACCATGCCTATACCTTTGAGGTGGGCGAGATTTTACCTGAAGTTAAAAAATTACTTGAGGTCACTAAGGTCTCTCTTTATAAAGGTATTGAAACCTTTCGCGCTGGAAATCGTTTGGGTGATATGGGATATGCTATACAAAACCATTGCGAGAAGGAAGGCTACGGAGTGGTTCGTGAGCTGGTTGGTCATGGTTTAGGCCAGATAATGCATGAAGGCCCAGAAGTCCCTAATTATGGTAAACGTGGAAAAGGAAAAAAATTCCAAGAAGGAATGGTATTGGCAATTGAACCGATGATTAATGAAGGTACCCATCGCATAAAACAACTCAAAGACGGTTGGACAATACTCACTGCTGATGGAAAAGCTAGTGCTCATTTTGAGCATAACGTTGCTCTTGTGGATGGAAAACCAGAATTACTTTCCACTTTTCAATATATCTATGGTGCCCTTGGAATAAAAAGTGAAGAAGAATTACCCTATCGGAAAGAACCTCTTTTGGTATGAAATGGATGCTCAACTTGATTCCCAGACCTCTTTTAATCTCAATGAGCATTTGGTTTCGCCCCTTGATTAAATTATATTTTAAAGGAAACCAGTTTACAGATCCTATTGATGGAAGTTCTTATCGGAAATTTTTGTCTTATGGTTACCAGAACTTAAGAGAAAACGCCTTGTGTCCAGGAACTCTATCCCTGGAAAGACATCGCCTTTTATGGTTGTATTTAACACGGAAAACAAACTTTTTAAATCAATCTCTCAAGGTATTACATATTGCCCCTGAACAAGTTTTTTACACCAAGTTCAAAGCTATTAAAGATTGGGAGTATACTACCACGGACCTCCACTCTCCTCTTGCTGATATAAAAGCAGACATTTGTGCGCTACCCTTTAATAATGATCAATACGATTTAATTTTTTGCAATCATGTATTAGAACATATTCCAGATGATAAAAAAGCAATGGAAGAACTTTATCGTGTTTTAAAAAAAGGAGGAACGTTGATCGCTCAGGTTCCCTTGAATGAAGAGCTTGATGAAACTTTTGAAGATGATACCATTACCGATAAAAAAGAACGGACTCGAATTTTTGGGCAATACGACCATGTTCGTGTTTACGGAAAAGATTACTACACTAGATTAAATACTGTTGGGTTTGAATCAAAAGGAATTACTTTTATAAACACCATGAGTATTGAAGAAATAGATCGTTTTGGACTTCCTCAAAAAGAACGGATTCCGGTTGCTGTAAAATAGAATTTTCTATAATTATTCCTTCAAAAAACCTTTTGAGAAAACTTCTTTTACTCCGCCTAAGGAATCGGAGACAATCCAATATGCCTCTAATTCTGGATGGCTTTGAATAAGTGCTTTAGATCGTTCAAAAGGCATCACCATCAAGGCTGTAGCATAGGCATCTGCAGTGATACAGTCTGGAGCTAAAACGGAAGCACTGAGAACCAAAGAGGGAATAGCCTCTCCTGTTTTGGGATTAATAGAATGCACCCATCGTTCACCTGTTTTATCATTCACAGAATACTTTCGATAATTCCCTGAGGTTGCCAAAGCTTCATTATTTAAGGTTAAAACTTGAATCAATTTTCGCTCTTCTCCTTGTTGAGGATCATCAATAGCGACTTTCCATAGTCCTTTTGACTTTGGGCTATTCCCTTGAGCTACAATCTCCCCTCCTATTTCAACTAAAAAAGAAGAAACATTTTTAATTCTCAAAAAATCAGCAATTACATCTACGACATATCCTTTTGCCAACGCATTAAAATCAAAATAAACTTGAGGATGTGCTTTTTTAATGGTGTATTGCTCTGTTAATTGTGTTTTATCCCACCCCGTAAAAAACAAAATACTGTCCCGTTGTTGCTGTGAAATTTGAATTAATGGTTTTCCTGGACCAAAACCGTAAGCATTTACTAGCGCTCCAACCGTAGGGTCAAAATACCCATCGGTAGCCTCCCAAACTTCAGTTGCCTTTTGATACACTTTTATAAAATGTGAATCAACTAATTGAAGGCTATCCCCTTTATTGATTTTAGAAATATCGGATGTCGTGATGTAGGTAGACAAAGACTGATTTAAAACTCCAAAAATAGAGTCAACTTTACGTTCTAAATCAATTTCTGATAATTGGGGCGCGCTATATGAAATAGAAAAGCTTGTTCCTAGGGCAAAGCCATTAATTCGCTGTGTTTTATTTTCAACTTTTGTTTGGCAACTCAAAAATATGGTCACCAAAAGTAAATTAAATAACTTTCTGGATTCCATCGAAATTAACCACATAAGGATCTGTTTTTGATAATGGTTTCTTATAATCATGGGCATGGGCAAAACCTACTCCACCAAAATAAACTAGTGCTTTATTTTTATCTGCATGTAATTTGACTTTATTCATTTTAATACCATCATATTCTTTAGGAGAATGAGGATATAAACAGCCTTGTACTACTACAAAATAAAGAATTTTATTCTTTACACAAACAAACTGAGGAGAGCGTTTAATTTCCGAGTTGACTGCTAAAAACTCAAACCCTTCCTGCTCAAGATAGGTGCCCACCTCTTGCATTGCAAGCTGGTGAATTTCCTGAGTAGTTAAGGTTTTCATGGTTTTATAATAAGCTTAAAAAAGAGGCCTATAGCCTCTTTTAAATTATCCTCCGAAATCATCAAAACGAACATTTTCTGGTGGCACACCAAAATCCTCAGCCATTCTTTCGATAGCCTGGTTCATCAAAGGTGGTCCACAGAAGTAGACTTCAATATCTTCAGGTGATTCATGATGATCTAAGTAATTGTCAATTACCACTTGGTGTACAAAACCTGTAAATCCATCACCTTCTCCATCCAAACCTTCTTTTACCTTCCAATTATCCTCTTCCATAGGTTCAGACAATGCGATGTAAAATTTAAAATTTGGAAAATCTTTTTCTAACGCTCTAAAATGATCCGTGTAAAACAATTCTCGCTTAGAACGTCCACCATACCAGAAGGTTACTTTACGGCCGGTTTGTAAGGTTCTGAATAATTCATACAAATGTGATCTCATTGGTGCCATTCCTGCACCTCCCCCTACATAGAGCATCTCTGCTTCAGACTCATTTATGAAAAATTCACCATAGGGTCCAGAGATTGTAACTTTATCTCCTGCTTTCTTTGAGAAGATATAAGAAGAAGCAACTCCAGGATTGATGTCAGCCCAGTCATTTTTGGCTCTATCAAATGGAGGGGTTGCAATACGAACATTTAACATAATTTCCTTTCCCTCCGCTGGATAAGATGCCATTGAATAAGCACGCTCAACTGTTTCAGGATTCTTCATAGTCAATGGCCAAAGTTTAAACTTATCCCATTCTAATTTAAATTTGTCGGGTTCTCCAGGGTGTTCAGCAGGGTGTGCAGAAATATCGATATCATCGTATTTCACTTCACATTGAGGAATTTCAATTTGAATATACCCTCCCGCTTTGTAGTCCATTTCCTCAGGAATTTCAACAACAAACTCTTTGATAAAAGAAGCAACATTCCAATTTCGTACAACTGTAGCTTCATATTTTTTAATTCCAAAAACCTCCTCAGGTACTTGGATTACCATATCCTGTTTTACTTTAACTTGACATCCCAAGCGCCATCCTTCAGCCACTTCTTTTCTTGAAAAGTGTGGAGCTTCTGTAGGTAGAATTTCACCTCCACCTTCAAGTACTTGGCATTTGCATTGGATACAGGTTCCTCCCCCTCCACATGCAGAAGGCAAGAATATTTTGTTATTTCCCAAAGTGCTCAACAAGGTGCTTCCAGACGAAACATCAACTTTATTTCCTCCATTAATCAACAGAGAAACTGGACCTGAAGGTAATAATTTGGCTTTGGCACCCAAAAGCATACCTACCAAAAGAAAGGTAATGATTAAAAAAACGACAACACTTGCTAGTATAACTGAATAATCCATTCTTAAATTATAATTTAATTCCCATAAAACTCATAAAACCTAAAGCCATCAAACCGGTGATGATAAATGTAATTCCTAATCCTCGTAGGGGAGCAGGCACATTAGAATAGGTGATTTTCTCTCGTATTGCTGCAATAGCAAGTATGGCTAACAACCATCCAATCCCAGAACCCAATCCATAAACTGCAGATTCTGCAACTCCTGAAAAATCTTTTTGTTGCATAAATAAAGACCCTCCTAAAATAGCACAGTTTACAGCAATAAGAGGTAAAAAGATTCCTAAGGCACCATAGAGTGCAGGGGCGAATTTTTCAACCACCATCTCAACCAATTGCACCATTGAGGCAATCACTGCAATAAACATGATAAAGCTCAAAAAACTTAGATCAAGAGTTGCGTATTGAGATCCCATCCATGACAATGCCCCTGGACGCAATAAATAGGTGTCCAATAAAAAGTTAATCGGCACTGTAATCGCTAAAACGAATATTACAGCCAATCCAAGTCCAACAGCTGTTTTTACTGTTTTAGAAACAGCTAGATAAGAACACATGCCCAAGAAATAGGCAAAAATCATATTCTCTATAAAAATACTTTTAACAAATAAGTTTAAATAAGCTTCCATAATATGTTGTTAATTTTTTTCAATTAAACCTCGATTTCGCGAACGTTGAATCCAAATTAGAATTCCAACAGTAATTAAGGCCATTGGTGATAATAACATTAAACCGTTATTTTCATATCCCATTGCATAAACTGCATCTGGTATAACTTGATATCCCAATAATTTTCCAGAACCTAAAAGCTCTCTAAAAAATGCTACTATAATTAGAATAACTCCATATCCTGCTGCATTTCCTATTCCATCTAAAAAAGATTTCCATACCCCATGCCCCAAAGCAAAGGCCTCCAAACGTCCCATTACGATACAGTTTGTAATAATCAATCCTATAAAAATGGAGAGTTCTTTACTAACATCATAAGCATAGGCGCGAAGTACTTGATCTACTAAAATTACCATTGCGGCAACAACGACCAATTGAACAATAATTCGAATTCGATTTGGGATTAGATTTCGTAACAATGAAATAATAACATTACTAGCCGCCATAACCGCCATTACGGATACACTCATTACAAGTGCAGGTTTCAACTGAACTGTAATTGCTAAAGCAGAACAAATTCCAAGCACCTGAACAGTAATTGGATTATTATCATCCATAGGATCAGACAATAATTTTCTATTCTTTTTTGATAAAAGAGGTTCTCGCTCTTTATTTACAAAGAGAATCGTAGGCTCTTGTTTAGAATTAGATACGTTCTTTTCCATGAGGTTATTGGTTTGAAGCTAAACTTTCGTCTGCCGATTTTAAATAAGGTAAATAATGCTGTAACCGCTCTTTAATCATATCTGTAACTCCATCACCTGTGATGGTAGCACCAGAAATAGCATCCACTTCATGATCGTCTTTATCCAAGTCTTTGGGATCATTATTTGTTTTGGAAACATTGATTCCTACTAAATTTCCAGCTTCATCAAAAACCTTCTCTCCTACAAAACGATTCTGGAACCACTGTTGTGTAATTTCTGCACCCAACCCAGCAGTTTCACCTACGTGATCAAATACAGCTCCTTGAATGGTATTTTTATCTTCTTTCAATGCAATATATCCCCATATTGCATTCCAAAGTCCAGAACCTCTTAGAGGAACTACATAAGACTTTACTCCTTCAACATTTGCAACATATAATGGAAAATGCTGCTCTGCGATAGGCTTTTTTAATTCATTATTTAATTCTAATTCAAAAGCATTAGAGTTTGAGTCAATTTTTCCTCCAGAAATTAAAGAAAGCTCTTCAACTATATATTTGTTATATAAAGTCTCTGCCTTTTCACGATCTGTTTCAATGCCAATTGTAGCTAAAATGTTTTGCATTTTCTCCTTACGCACATTTGAAGCTTGTAAGTCTTTTAACGAAGTAGCTGTAAAGGCCAAAGCCGATGCGACTACCAAAACCATGATGGTGGCAAAAATAAAGGTGTATAGGTTGCTATCTCTATTCATGATTAAGCGGATTTAAGTTCTTGAGCAAGTGCCCAGCGTTTTTTACGTTTTTTAATATTTCCATTGACCACATAGTGGTCGATCGTTGGAGCAAATACATTCATTAACAAAATTGCCAACATTACTCCTTCAGGATAAGCAGGATTAAAGACACGAATCATAATACAAAAGATTCCAACTAAAATTCCATAAATCCATTTTCCTTTGTTAGTCTGCGCTCCTGATACTGGATCTGTAGCCATAAAAACAATTCCAAAAGCAAACCCTCCTACCACAAGATGATTTATCCAAGAAAAACTCATTAGAGCATTTGCACCCCATAGATTAAACAATAAACCCATTACTGCAGCACCAAGGATACCCCCGGTAATTATTCTCCAACTACCCACACCAGTGAGTATCAATATCAAAGCACCCACAGCGACCCATAGGGTTGACGTTTCAGCAATAGAACCCGGAATAGCTCCTTGGAACATTTCAAACATCGAATAGTTTACTTCACCTCCGGCAGCTAATGTTCCTAAGATAGTTTCTCCAGATATAGCATCAACATTTGAAGCCTCAGAAACCCATACTTTATTTCCTGACATGTAAGTGGGATATGCAAAAAATGCAAAAGCTCTAGCAGTCAAGGCAGGATTTAAAATATTCATTCCTGTACCTCCGAAAGCCTCTTTAGCAATTAAAACTGCAAAAGCAGTTGAAACCGCTACCATCCACAAGGGAATATCTACAGGCATAATCATTGGAATAAGAAGTCCCGTAACTAAGTACCCCTCGTTCACTTCATGACCTCGATATACCGCAAATCCAAATTCAATAGAAAGACCAACTACGTATGAAACAATAATCATTGGAACGATTTTCCATGCTCCATGCATAAAAGCTTCTAGGAAAGTAAAAGAAACTCCTGTTTGAGCGTAATACTGATATCCAGTGTTGTAAATTCCATAAATCAAAGCTGGTAATAAGGCTATGATAACCGTTACCATCGTTCTTTTTAAGTCAACGGCATCACGGATATGAGCTCCTTTTTGCGTTGTATGATTAGGCACAAACAAAAAAGTGTCAAATGCATTAATTGCAGGAGCAAATTTCTCTAATTTCTGCCCTTTTTCAAAAGGTTTTTTTAGCTCGTCTAGGGTTTTTCTTAAAAAATTCATAAGTCTCTTTTTATCCTACTTCATTAATCATTAACTCTATTCCTTTACGGATAATCTCTTGTGCTTCAATTTTTGATGTGTTAGCATAATCAATCAATCCAAAATCTTCTGGGACTACTTCATAAATCCCTAAAGCTTCCATTTTTTCTATATCTTCAATCATACAAGCTTTTAACAATTGCATGGGATACAAATCCAAAGGAAATACTTTTTCCATTTCACCCGTTACAACTAGTGCCCGCTCTTCCCCATTGAGATTGGTGTCAATATCAAATCCTTTTTTATTGAAGAGTCTCGAGAAAGAAGTGTTGGATAAACTCATAATGGAATTATCGACAAATGGCAACCAGCCAAACATTCTATAGGTATTACCCTCGGGAATAACACTTACTAAATTGTTGTAGTAGCCTAGGTGGCCTGAAGCCGTTGTGGAACTCCCAGAAAGAACATCTCCATTAATGTAGCGAGGTGAATCTTCCATAATTTTAACCTCTTTAATCATGGGAGCTAATTCAACTCCTATTTTTGCTGTAAAATATTTTGGATATTTAAGCGCATTTCCTGCAAAAGCAACAGTACGTTGGGGACTAAAAACCCCATCATTAAAAAACCTGCCTAAGTTAACCACATCTTCAGGGTTAATAGTCCATACGTATTCACCCATATTGATTGGGCTTAATTGTTGGATGTGAAAACTCAAATTTCCGGCGGGGTGGGGTCCTGAAACAGTATACATCTGAACATTTTCGACATGATCAAAAGGAGCGGTATGAGATGCATCTACTCCTAAAAAAACAGCTTGATCAACTAATTTATTTAGCACATTAATTCCTCTTTGAAAATTTTCGTGATGATTGGCCAACAAATATTCTTGATCTGCTGCTAAGGGAGCTGTATCTATTGCAGAAACAAAAATTGCCTTAGGTGTTTCATCTGGATTTGCAAGTGTACCATAAGGACGTTGTTTGATGAAGGGCCAATTTCCGCTTTCCAGCAGTAATGCAACAAGTGCATCACGATTTAGTTTATCCCAATTTTTTACATCGTGAGTTCGAACCTCTGAACTTTGGTTTGACTCAATTAAAATTTTTTCAATCTTTCTTTTAGGACCTCGTTCTATCGCTTTTATTGTTCCTGAAATTGGTGAAACAATTTTAATTCTTGGATCCTGTTTACTAAAAAAAATAGGGTCTCCCGCTTTTAATGAGGCTCCTTCTTTAACCAAAAGCTTTGGAGTAGTTCCGAAAAAATCGTCTGGATTTAGAGCGTAAGTTGGGGAAGAACTTGTTTTTGAGAGTATTTTTTCCGCCACGCCTTTAATGTTTAGCTTGGCACCTCTACGAGATCGAATACCTTTAATTATATCCATTAAGTTTATTAATTCTAAAAATCATGCAAATTTACTAATAAACACTCTTTTAGAGGAAGCAAATGAGGAGGAAAAAATACTATTTATATCTATTCTAAATAAGTGTTTAAGCTTTTGAATTACAAGCTCCATGGTTTGGTCAAGCGATAGTGAAATGCTACCTTTACGGATGATGGGAACTCGGAATCTATTTGCTTATTTTTTTTGCTTTGGAATGCTTTTAAGTAGTGTTGCACAAGAAGGTTTAGATCGCAATGAAAAAGACTATATCAAGACAATTCAATTTTCCAGTTTAAAGCAAAACGATGCCTTTCCAATAGTTGCTTTAAACGAAAAAATACTTTTAAAATTCGATGACCTTAATGGAGATGAGGCAGATTACTATTATCGAATTAGTTATTTTAATCATGACTGGTCTCCCTCTACTTTATTTAAAAATGAATTTATAAACGGGTTTGATAATGTCAGAATTAATAACTACACCACCTCTTTTAATACGTTACAAACCTATACCCACTATCAATTAGAGTTACCTAATGAAGATGTCCAGTTTAAAGTTTCTGGAAATTATTTACTTGAAGTTTTTTCGAGTACTGATGAACTAGCCTTTTCAAGAAGATTTTGTATTTATGAAACAATGGCTAGTGTACAAGTGGGTATTTATCGTCCTCAAAACATGGATCGTTTCAACGCCTATCAATCTGTTCATTTTGCTATAACTCCTTACCAATCAACCTTCAGAAATCCAGATCAAAACATAAACGTTGTGCTTTTACAAAACCAACAATGGGATAAAATTATCACCGGGCTAACGCCTCAGTATTTTTCAGGAAAAACTCTTGAATATCGTTACGACATTCCCGCACAATTTGAAGGAGGAAATGAATATTTTTATTTTGACACTAAAGACTTACGAGTTACTTCACCCAACATAAATTATATCAACAGAGCAGAATTATACGAATCCTATTTAAACATCGATATTCCAAGAATGTATTCCGAATACACTTACGCCCCTGATATTAATGGAAAATTTGAAATTAGAAATATTATGGGTCCAGGAGATCCAGAAACTCATGCCGATTACAGTTATGTTTATTTTAGCTTAGCTGCAGATTACCAACTCAATGATGAAGAGATTTTTATTTATGGAAACTTCAACAATTATCAACTAAACGAATTGAATAAAATGTACTATAATCCTTCTTTAGAGATTTTTGAAGGTATATTATTATTAAAACAAGGGTTTTACAACTATAAATACATTATTAAAGAAGAGGGTGTTTTAAACAAAAATAAATTGAGTGGCTCACATTCACTTACTGAAAATGACTATCATGTTTTGGTATATTATCGAATTCTTGGAGAACAATACGATGCGTTAATTGGAGTAGGTAGCGCCAACTCTTTTAATCTGATTAATTAAATTTTTTAATTTAATTAATTTAGATTAATTTTATAAGTAAATACATTTGGAAAAAACATTGTGATACAACAGGTTACAAAAGGAATTAAAATTTCCGTGGATGTGAAATTTGAAGGTAGTTTTTTAAAAGAAACATCTCTTCATCACGCATTTATGTATTATATCACAATAGAAAACCAAGGCAAAGATGTGGTGCAATTACTTTCCCGTCATTGGAAAATTCTAGAGTCAACGAATAGACCACAATACGTAAATGGAGATGGTGTAGTTGGTAAAAAGCCCGTTCTGAAGCCTGGTGACACTCATACATACAAATCAGGAAGCTTGATTACATCCCCCATGGGCTCGATGTCCGGAACCTATATCATGGTTAATTTTTCTACCGCACAAAAATTTAATGTAGAGGTACCCTCGTTTAAATTAAACGTACCCTATATCTTAAACTAAGACTATTCTTTTTTATTGGTGCTTTAAGCATAAAATGATACTTTTATCAAAATTTAAAGATCATGTCAAACAGCGTTTTTCAAGTACCCTATCCAATCAATGAACCCATTTTATCTTATGCTCCCGGAAGCTCAGAAAAAGAGGAAGTACTCGTTACTTATGCTAAAATGTATAACGAAACTATTGAAGTGGCAATGCGGATTGGGAATCAAGACGTTAAAACTGGCGATACAGATTCGATGCAACCTCCTCATGACCATAAACACAAATTAGGTGTGTATCATAAAGCCGCAAAAAACAATATAAAAGACGCAATTGAAGCCTCACTTGAAGCGAGAAAAGCCTGGAGTCAAATGCCATGGGAATCTAGAGCTTCTATTTTCCTGAAAGCTGCAGAACTTGTTGCTGGTCCATACCGTGCACGAATCAATGCAGCTACTATGCTTGCCCAATCCAAAACAATTCATCAAGCAGAAATTGATGCCGCATGTGAATACATTGACTTCCTTAGATATAATGTTTCCTTTATGCAAGAAATTTATGAAAACCAACCAGAAAACAGCCCTGGAATATGGAATCGACTTAGTTACCGTCCGCTTGAAGGATTTGTTTACGCAGTGAGCCCATTTAACTTTACTGCAATTGCAGGAAACCTTTGTGCCAGCGCTGCCATGATGGGAAATACAGTTGTATGGAAACCAAGTGATCATCAAGTGTTTTCTGCTAATATTTTAATGCAAATATTCAAAGAGGCTGGACTTCCAGACGGTGTCATAAATATGGTTTTTGGAGATCCAGAAATGATAACCAATACCATTCTAGAAAGTCCTGATTTTGCTGGAATCCACTACACTGGATCCACAGAAGTCTTCAGAAATATATGGGGTAAAATAGGGTCAAATATTGAAAAGTATCGCTCCTACCCTAGAATTGTTGGAGAAACAGGGGGTAAGGATTTCATAATTGCACACCCATCATCAAACACGAAAGAAGTAGCTACAGGAATTATCCGAGGGGCATTTGAATTTCAAGGACAGAAATGTTCTGCTGCTTCTCGAATTTATCTACCTAAATCTATTGCCGAGGAAGTTATTGAGCTCGTGAAAGCCGATTTAAAAACAATTAAAATGGGATCGCCAGAAAATTTTGAAAATTTTGTAACTGCTGTAATTCATAAAGGCGCTTTTGATCGTTTAGCCAATGCAATCGAACAAGTCAAAAAAGATAATGATGCTGAAATTGTAGCAGGTGGTAACTATGATGATAGCAAAGGTTATTACATAGAACCAACTGTGGTGGTTACTTCAAATCCAGAATATACTACAATGAAAAAAGAATTGTTCGGTCCTTTGGTAACCATATATGTATATGCTGATAAGGATTGGACTGAAACACTCAAACTGATTGATAAAACTTCTGAATACGCACTTACAGGTGCAGTATATTCTCAAGATCGATATGCACTTGAAGAAGCTCTAAATGCATTAGAAAATTCAGCTGGAAATTTTTACATTAACGACAAACCAACAGGAGCGGCAGTAGGCCAACAACCCTTTGGAGGAGCGAGAGGTTCTGGAACAAATGACAAGGCAGGTTCTGCAGCCAACTTGATGAGATGGGTATCCCCCAGATTAATCAAAGAAACTTTTGTACCCGCCAAGGATTACAGATATCCCTTTTTGGGGTAAAAAAATCTCTTTTGATTATTAAAACTAAACAGGAAGGTAAACTACTTTTTTGGTTTCAAAAAAAGGTTCTGGAAAATAGTCTTTCAAAGAAAACTCTTTCGCTTTTGGAAACGCAGCTAATTCTTCTTTAAGGTCTCCCCCCTTTAAGTATAAAATGCCGTTTTTAAGCGTGTGTTTGTGCGTAGAACGAACATTCTTTTTAACCCACGGCACAAAAGTTTCCATTTTTGTAACCGCACGACTCACAACAAAATCAATTTTTTCTGAGAAATCTTCGGCTCTAATATGAGCTGAAGAAACATTTTTTAACTTCAGAACATTAGAAACTTCCTGAACTACTTTTATCTTTTTACCAATACTGTCAATAAGAAAAAAGTGAGTCTCTGGAAATAAAATAGCAAGTGGAATTCCAGGAAAACCTCCTCCAGTACCTACATCCAACACTTTTGCTTGGGATAGAAATTCCATCACCTTAGCGATTCCCAATGAATGTAAAACATGCCTTTCAAAAAATGAATCCATGTCTTTTCTTGAAATTAAATTAATCTTTGTGTTCCAATCTTCATAAAGTGGCGCAAGTAATTTGAACTGGTTTAGTTGTTGTTCAGAAATATTAGGGAAAATTTGTGCTAGCTTATCCAAGGAGATGTTTTGTTTAGAAAGTTTTTTCAACTATTTTTACTTAATAATATATTTTATGCAAGCTAAGCAAAGCCTTCGTTTTTCACGAAAAGACCCCAAACAATTTTTCAAAACATTAAACCAACGAGTAAATCAATACTTCAAGGAAAAAAATGTACCTAAAACTGGAAACTGGAAATTGTACGTAAAGACAGTTATTATGTTTTCGTTAATGGTTGCACCTTATATTTTGGTATTAACTCTGAACATTAGTCTTTGGCTAAAATTACCTTTATGCATGTTGATGGGGATTGGTATGGCTGGTGTAGGAATGAATGTAATGCATGATGGAAATCACGGTTCCTTTTCAAAACATACTTGGGTCAACAAATTAATGGGGAGCAGCATTTATATTTTAGCAGGTAATGTGTTCAACTGGAAAGTACAACACAATGTATTACACCACACCTATACAAATATTCACGGTCATGATGAGGATCTTGAAGCTGGACGTATTTTGCGTTTTTCAAAACATGCAGATTGGATGCCTCATCACAAATTCCAACACTTATATTCCGTTTTACTCTATGGCCTTTTAACAATCAATTGGGCAATTTTTACAGATTTCCAACAAATGAAAAGGTACATGAGGAAAAAGCTTTCTTATGCAAATAGCAAGAGGCCAAGCCTACAATGGACGGGACTATTTTTAACTAAAATTATTTATTTCACCATATGGATAGCTATTCCCATAATCTTTATAAATGCACCATGGTGGAATGTGATCATTGGTTTTGTAGTAATGCATTACACCGCAGGGCTTATTTTAAGCTTAGTATTCCAATTAGCTCATGTTATTGAAGATGCAGAAATGCCTGAAGCAGACACTTCTGGAACAATGAAAAACACTTGGGCGATTCACCAACTTCTCACAACAGTCAATTTTTCTACTAAAAATAGATTCATGAATTGGTTTACTGGAGGTTTAAACCATCAGATTGAACATCATATTTTTCCTCATATTAGTCATGTTCATTACACTAAGATTGCTTCTATTGTAAAGAAAACAGCCAAAGAATTTAATTTACCTTATAACGAATACAAAACGACACGAAGTGCTCTTCTTTCGCACTTTAGATTTTTAAAACAAATGGGTACGCAACCCGCATAAATTTTTATGGAACAACTTTCAGCACGGATAAACAGCTTGCCTGTTTCAGAAACGCTTGCCATGGCAGCAAAAGCCAGGGAGTTAAAAAATCAAGGAATAGATATTATCGGATTAAGTCTTGGAGAACCCGATTTTAATACACCAGAATTCATTAAAGACGCTGCCATTCAGGCTGTAAAAGACAATTGGAATTCCTATTCTCCCGTTGATGGATACGCCGATTTAAAGGAAGCGATATGCCAAAAGTTTAAGCGCGATAATGGTCTAGACTACAAACCCTCGCAAGTGGTTGTCTCCACAGGAGCCAAGCAGTCGATTGCCAATTTATGCATGGTGTTACTCGATCCAGGAGATGAAGTTTTGTTACCCGCCCCCTATTGGGTAAGCTATTCTGCCATTGCAACTCTAGCAGAAGCAAAATCGATCATTATCCCTTCTTCGATTGAAACTGACTTTAAAATTACACCGGAACAATTGGAAGCGGCTATTACACCCAAGACAAAGCTGATTATGTTCAACTCTCCCAACAACCCCAGTGGAACAATTTATACTGAAGCGGAATATCGTGCTTTAGGAAAAGTTCTCGAAAAACATACAGACATTTATATTCTCTCAGACGAGATATACGAGCACATCAATTATGGTACGGCACATTTTAGTATTGCAGCCATACCAGAATTATACGATCGTACTATCACAGTAAATGGTGTTGCAAAAGCTTTTGCCATGACAGGATGGCGCATCGGATATATTGGCGCTCCCCAATGGATTGCCAAGGCTTGCAATAAGATGCAAGGACAAATTACTTCTGGAGCCAATTGTATTGCTCAACGCGCAACAATAGCTGCTTTAGAAGCACCTGTTAGCAACATTCAATATATGATTGATGAGTTTGCAAAACGCCGTGTGATGATCATTGACTTACTAAGTGCAATACCTGGTTTTAAAATGAATAAGCCACAAGGAGCCTTTTATGTTTTTCCTGATGTTTCTTATTATTTTGGAAAAACCATTCAAGGAAAAACAATTTCTACTGCTTCTGATTTCTCAATGTTCCTTCTTGAAGAAGCACACGTAGCAACAGTTACAGGGGAAGCCTTTGGAAATGACGCTTGTATTCGAATTTCTTATGCTGCATCGGTTGAGAATATTCAAGAAGCCGTAAAACGAATTGCCAAAGCCTTGGCTTAACCAATTTCTATAATTCATATCCAAAACCGCTTGACAGCGGTTTTTTTATTCCATCAGCAAAAACTGCAACCAAAATATAAGCGTACTTTAGCACCGTAATACTATTTATGACATTCAAAGACCTAAAACTAGAGCTCCCGATTTTAAAAGCACTTGAAAAACAAGGCTATACGCAACCCACTCCTATCCAAGAACAAGCCATCCCCATCTTACTTAAAGGGCATGACCTATTGGGAGTGGCACAAACGGGTACTGGAAAGACAGCCGCTTTTGGAATACCTATATTAAATCATCTCTTAAAAGAAAATAATTCAGGACAGGGAAAAAGAAAAATTAAAGCTTTAGTTGTTACTCCCACTCGAGAATTAGCCATTCAAATCGCAGAAAATTTTACCGATTACAGCCAGTTTACGCACCTTAGAAATACAGTTATTTTTGGGGGTGTGAAACAATCCAAACAAGTCGCTAGCTTACAGCAAGGAGTAGACATTTTGGTAGCAACTCCCGGACGTTTATTGGACCTAATGAATCAAGGGTATATTACCTTTCGAGATTTAAAATACGTCGTTCTAGATGAAGCAGACCAAATGTTAGATATGGGCTTTATTCACGATGTGAAAAAAATTATTGCAAAACTTCCTCCCAACAGACAGTCTTTGTTTTTCTCCGCCACAATGCCTAAAACCATTGTAGAACTCTCTCAAAAGATGCTTGGCGATTTTGAACGTGTTACCATCAAACCAGAACAAGCTACTGCAGAAAAAGTAAAACAAGGAGTTTATTTTGTGAGTAAAAACAATAAACCAAACTTATTGATTCATTTACTAGAGCAACGCCCACAAGATTCTGTTCTTGTTTTTTCACGTACCAAACACGGAGCAAATAAAATTGTAAAAACATTAGATAAGGCAAAAATAAAGTCAGCCGCCATTCATGGAAATAAGTCCCAAGCTCAGCGTCAAAAAGCATTAGGTGAATTTAAAGATGGTTCCCTAAAAGTACTTATAGCTACCGATATTGCTGCTCGAGGTATAGATGTAGACGATTTAGCTTTGGTCATTAATTACGACCTGCCCAATGTGTCAGAAACTTATGTACACCGAATTGGACGTACAGGACGAGCCAGCGCAAGTGGAATTGCTTTATCTTTTTGTATGGGAGACGAACGTCCCTATTTGAAGGATATTGAAAAGCTCATCAAACAACAAGTGCCTCGTATGGGAGAACATCCTTATATGGAAGGCGCAGATGTGGTTGATGGTTCGCTTGATAAAAAACCTCAAGGTAGGAACAACAACCGAAATCGCCCCAATAACAAAAACCGAAATAACAATCGAAATAGGAATCGGAATTGACGATTTCTTAACTTTTAAGCTTTACAATAACAACTCCAAATAAGCGATTCGGAATACTATTTTTTTTTAAAAAAAACATACCACACTCAAAAAGTGGGATAAGCTTCCCAAGAGAACAAACACATGAAAGATTGCGTGGTTGTATTTGACTTTTTTTGTAGAATACATTAGGGCTCCAACGGTATAAAAAACACCGCCCAAAAAAAGAAGCTGTACCCCTTGATAGGGAAACTTTTCTATCAAAGGATTGATTACAAAAAGAATCTGCCATCCCATAAAAACATACATAAGGGTAGATAATTTATCAAACCTCCCCGTAAAAAATAACTTCAAGATAATTCCTAAAAGAGCAAAGGTCCATGTAAATCCAAAAAAAGTCCATCCCAAAGTTCCTTCTAAAACAATAAGTGTAAAGGGAGTATAGGTTCCTGCAATTAAAACATAGATAGCTGAATGGTCAAGGATATTCAATTTTCTTCTCAATTTGGGTTCTTTAGCAGAATGATAAAATGTAGATGCTGCATACAGTATAATCATACTTATTCCATAAATAATCAAACTAGCTGGCTTCCAAAAACCACCGTAATCAAAGGATTTAAGAATAAGAAAAGGTAGGGCGATTCCACTCAATACCAAACCTAAGGCATGGGTCATGACATTTAATCGTTCTTCTTTTTCAGAATAGCGGTGATTCATATCCTCGCTCATTTTTAAAAAAATTAAATGCGCGTTTATCGTTTTTTCAAATCCTCATAATACAATGCAAGCGTTGAATTATGCCAAGGAATTACCGCAAAAACACCTACAATCAAACACAACAACCCCAAAAGATACCATGGAATAAAACGCAAATTGAGCTCCAATAACTCCATCTTATTCCCATCAGTGAGCTTCCAACTTTGTTCTAAAGCGGACTGAAAAGAAATCTCTGGATCATCAGCAATAATATAATAGGTCATGGATAAACCTAAAGCTACAATTATCCCAGGCACTATTAATAAAACCAAACCAATAAGGGTAAGCATTGTAATAATACCGTAGCAAAGCAATACGGTTACTAAGGGTTTAAACCCTTCAAACAAGAGCTCAAAACGTGTTTCTCCTCCCCTAACCAAATTCAAAAAGAAAAAACACAGGCTCAATTGTAGTGGTCCTGCCAACAAAAAACTAATCATTTCCCCATAGCTATTAAGCTCTGCAGGAAGGGCAACAGCCAGGCCATAGACCAAACAAACTCCAATAGCCAGCAGCCAATGGGGTTCTAACAGGGCCCTTCCCTTTCGCATTAGTTGTAGTAGATCCATAATTGACTTTACATTTAGGGTTATTAGATCATCTATTCGTTACGAATTGACGATTTTTTCTTGTTGATTGATTGACTCTTGGTGAATCGCTTTAAATACACGTAAAATAAATTCTTCAGATAAATTTCGTTCTTGACCTTCTAAAATCATTTTACCTAAAATCTCATTCCAACGTTTGTTTTGCAATACAGCAACATTGTTACTCTTTTTTAGAGTTCCAATTTCAATAGCTGTTTTCATACGCTTGCCCAAGATATCTAAAAGGTTTTGATCTACCACATCAATCTGCGCTCTCAAATTATTCAAAGCATGATGGTAGGCTTCCTCATCGGTTGTTTTCTTTCGTACTTTTAAGTCTTTCATTATTTCAACCAAGCGTTTAGGTGTGACTTGCTGTGCTGCATCACTCCATGCGTTATCTGGATCAATGTGAGTTTCAATCATCAAACCGTCAAAGTTCAAATCCAATGCCGTTTGAGAAATATCAAAAATCAAGTCTCTTTTTCCACCAATGTGTGAAGGATCACAAATCATCGGTAAATCCGGAAATTTATTTTTTACCTCAATCGCGATCTGCCATTCTGGAATGTTACGGTATTTTGTTTTCTCATAGGTTGAAAACCCACGATGGATTAAACCTAATTTTTTAATGTTTGCTGTATATAAACGTTCAACACCTCCTAGCCATAGAGCCAAATCAGGATTTACTGGATTTTTAACCAAAACAATCTTATCCGTTCCCTCCAAGGCATCTGCAATTTCTTGCATGATAAAAGGACTAACGGTTGAGCGTGCACCAATCCAAAGAATATCAACATCATTGTCTAAAGCCAATTTCACATGGTCTTTGTTTGCCACCTCAGTAGCGGTCAATAAACCGGTTTCTTCTTTTACTTTTTTCAACCAACCGAGCCCAATTGCTCCTACTCCTTCAAACATCCCAGGGCGGGTTCGTGGTTTCCAGATTCCAGCACGGTAAACCGTTACATCGGTATCCTTCAATTCGTGTGCAATTTTCAAGACTTGCTCTTCAGTTTCAGCGCTACAGGGCCCACCGATTACTAAGGGGTGATCTAAGCCAAAATCGGTTAGCCATTGGCTCATTTCTTTTTTGTTTTCCATGATTTAAATTATTGTTTGGTTATATTTTTTTCGTTTATCCCTGCCAAAATGGACTTAATGGCATTGGTGCTTTTCATTTGTTCAAAAAGTTGATTATAATCATCTGCACTTAGTAGACGTTCAAAGTCTTCCAAATTGGTTATATACTCTCTCAAAACCTCTAATATATTTTCTTTGTTCTGTTTAAAAATTGGCGTCCACATATCGGGTGAGCTTTTAGCCAATCGGACGGTAGAGGCAAATCCACTCCCTGCCATTTTAAAAATAGCCCGTTCATCTTTTTCTTTTTCTATTACCGTCTTCCCTAACATAAAAGATGAAATGTGCGAAATATGTGAAACATATGCAATATGCTTATCGTGTGCCTCTGCATCCATTTCGTGTATTTTCATATTCATATTTCGAAACCACTGAACTGCCCATTCCAATAGATCGGGACGTGTTTTATGGGTTTCACACAAGATTTGTGCTTGCTCCACAAATAATTCTGAGAAAGCAGCAGAGGGACCAGAAAATTCTGTTCCTGCAATGGGGTGTGTTGCTAAAAACTGATTACGTTTGGGGTGTAATTCCACAAGTTTACAGATTGCAGCCTTAGTTGAACCCGCATCTAGCAATAAAGCATTATCATTTATCTGATCCAAAAGAGGAAGTACCACCGTAAGACATGCATCTACAGGAATCGCCAAGAGGATAACATCCATAGAAGCATAATCTTCCTCCTTAAGGGGGTAATCTATAATTCCCAAACTCAAAGCTTCTGCCATGTGCTTTGGATTGTTATCACGCCCATAAAGGCTTGCCGCTATATTAAATTTTTTTGCTGCTAAAGCAAAAGACCCTCCAATTAATCCTAAACCGATGATACCTATTCTCATGATTCAATTCGGTTTATAGCTTCTTCAATTGTGGTTTCTGGAACACACAAAGAAAAGCGAATGTATCCATCACCTTGACTTCCAAAAATGGTTCCTGGAGTAATAAAAATATGCTGCTTGTGTAAAATATTATCGATAAACGTTTCGGCGTCAACGGATCCTTTTGGTAACTTTGCCCAAACGAAGAGGCCCACACTTTCAGAATCAAATTCAGCCCCTAATTTTGTAGCTAGTTTTTCGACCAACTTTCGGCGTTTTCTGTAAATGGTATTGAGGCTTTCAAACCAGGACGCGTCAGCTTTTAAAGCCGCAATTGCCCCTTGTTGAATTCCAAAAAACATTCCAGAATCCATATTACTTTTTACTTTTAAAACAGCTTGTATAAGTGCTGCTTTTCCAGACAACATACCCACGCGCCAGCCAGCCATATTAAAGGATTTACTTAAAGAATTTAACTCAATAGCAACTTCCATCGCTCCGGGACGAGACAAAATACTCTGAGGTTTTTGGGTCAAAACGAAACTGTAAGGATTATCATTTACCAATAAAATTTTACGTGCTTTTGCCCAGGTAATTAATCGGTCAAAGGTTTCTAATTGAGCTTCTGCACCTGTAGGCATGTGGGGGTAATTAATCCACATAATTTTTACACGAGAAGTATCCAGGGCTTCCAGGGCCTCAAAATCAGGTTGCCAATGACTGGCAGCGGTTAAATTGTACAATATCGGTTCTGCCTCAACAAGTTTGGTTACCGAAGCATAGGTAGGATATCCGGGATTGGGAAATAACACCTGATCCCCTTTATTCAAAAAAGCCATTGAAATATGCATGATACCTTCTTTAGATCCCATTAAGGGAAGTACCTCTGTATTTGGATCTAAAGCAACCTGGTACTGGTTTTGGTAAAAATCAGTAATCGCAGAACGCAGTTCTGGAAGCCCTTGATAGCTTTGATACATGTTTGCTCTAGGATGAACCATCGCATCGGATAAGGCTTTAACCACCTCTGGATGTGGAGGCAAATCAGGGCTACCAATTCCCAAATTGATCACGGGATGTCCCTCCTGAACCATTTGGGCTACTTCGCGCAACTTGCGTGAAAAATAGTATTCCTGTACACTTGCTAAACGGTTTGCAGTTGCTATCATCTTATATGTTGGGCGTACTCACCTAAAATTTTAAATTGTGATGCCATTATGGTAATCAGTTTACGTGCTTTATCATAAAACTCAAATTCATCAAAAGTTACATCCACGAAAAAGGCATATTTACCGGGAGTTTCAATCACTGGTAATGATTGGATTTTGGTGAGGTTAAGCTGACAATCACTCATGACATTTAAAACCGCCGCTAAACTCCCTCTCTGGTGGTCCAAAGTGAATTTTATAGCCGCTTTATTGATGTTTTTTTGAGGAACCAAAGCCCCTTTTTTCTGGATAATCACAAAACGAGTGACATTATTTTTAATGGTCTGAATGGAGGGTGCTAAAATACTCAACCCATACAAAGTTGCAGCTTCCTTACTGGCAATTGCAGCTATTCCAGAAATGGTATTTTCGGATATGCGTCGGGCTTCATCGGCGGTATCTTCTGCTTCCACCAAACGAATATGTAGATAGTCTTTAAAAAACTCTTTACACTGCAATAAGGCCATAGGATGTGAATGCACTTCTTTAAGATCAGCAAAAGTTTGTCCCGGAAGAACCATCAAGTTATGATGAATACTGAGGGAATATTCACCCACGATCTGCAGGTTGTTTTGATCAATCAATGCATAGTTCGGAATAATAGATCCCGCAATAGAATTCTCAATTGCCATAACTGCCTGCTCAGCAGAATCATCCAAAAGTGCCTTAACGGTTGCGTCAAAAGTTTCACATTCAAGCAGTGAAAAATGCTCCCCATAGTAGCTTTGTGCTACCGCATGGTGGAAAGATCCCTTGACCCCTTGAATTGCTACGTTTGTATGTTCTTTCATTTGTTCCAAAAAAAAAGTCCCGATAAATCAGGACTTTTTTGTTTTTATATATCGTATTCTAAATACTACAAAGTCCTTCCTGCTTCCGTATAGAAGTAATAAAAGTTGTTGTAGTAAAAGAAATTTGTATTCATAATGATTTATAATCAATGCAAAAGTAGCATAGCTTTTGTCAAAAACAAATTTTTGGTAATTTTTTTTACTCATCACTATTAAATTTCAACGAAACAATTGAATTTTGAATTCATTTTTCGTTCACATATTAAAAGTATATTTAACTTTATTTTCAAATTAATCACGATTGATACTTCCCATAATTATTGTCCTTTGTACAGTTTTATTCATCCGTTTTATAGAGCAAAAAGAGCATCCTTGGCTAACTATCTTCTTTAATTGGATTCCTTCTATTTTATTGGCTTATTTGATTCCTGCGGGAATTTCTGCGGGGATTCAGAAAGACTTTTCAGGAGCAGATATTCATAACCTCAGCAAAGCACTTTTTATTCCCCTTGCTATTGTAGCCGTGATGAGTAGCTTGTCTCTTACCCAACTCAAATCAATTGGATGGAAACCCATCTTAGTTTTTCTTTCAGGATCGTTTTGGATTGCTGTTTTTCCCATTGGCTTGCTTCTCCTTTTCAGAAACAGTGCTTTTGTACAAGATTTTTTAATCACCCAAGAATTCTGGAAAGGTATCCCTCCGGTGGTGGGAAGTTGGATTGGAGGTAGTACCAGTCAGTTAGTACTAAAAGAACTTGTTGCCTGTTCTGAGGCGGTCTTTTTAACAATATTGGTTTTGGATAATATTTTAGTCAATATTTGGACCATCTTTATGTTCCAAAGCATCAAAAAAAGCAATTCCCTCAACCGACTCCTTCGCATTGATGGACTTTCCCCTCCCGACTCCATTCAAGCAGAAAACGAAAATAAAATAAACCCCTTACTTGCCTCGATTATTTTATTGGGAAGTGTGGGGATGGCTCATTTTTTCATTGCCTCTTTTGTAGTTAAAATTGTGGTTCTTTCTTTTGTTGGGATTGCGTTGAGCAACCTCATCAAAAACTGGAATTTTCAGTTTGTCCTCAAGCTTGGAGGAATATTAATCCTCATAGTTATGGCCGTATTGGGATTAAAATTAAAATTCAGTTTAATACAATTTGATGCTATTTTTATGGGCTTTTTGGTGGTCTGGCTACTCAGTCATTTTGTGGTTATGCTGGGTGTTGCCAAACTATTGAATGTTAATTCCGCTTGGGTTCCAATTGCGAGCATGGCCAATGTGGGAGGAATTGCCACAGCTCCCGCAGTTACAGCTGCATATGAAAAAAAATGGATGCCTCACGCCATCATTTTAGCAGTACTGAGTATGGCAACCGGAACGTTTTGGGGGTTGCTCACCATTTCACTTTTTCGAATTTTAGTACTTTAACAGACGATTTTAACAGATGAAGAATCAGCATTATTATTATCTCCTACTTCTCAATCTAGGGATGCTTTGTATTAGCACCTCTGGACCCTTGGGACGTTTTATTCCTCTGCCCCCTCCCCTAATTATCTGGTCTAGAGCCTTTGTTGCTTTTTTCGTTTTAGGAGCTTTCTGCTTATGGAAAAAAGAAGAAATCAAAAGTGAATTTATAAAGAATAGAACTACCCTAATATTAAGCGGATCCCTACTCACCCTACATTGGGTCACTTATTTTTTTGCATTACAGTGGAGTGGTGTTGCCGTAGGGATGTTGTCCATGTTTACTTTTCCTATTATCACCGTTTTCCTTGAGCCCCTGTTCTTTAAAACAAAACTACACCCGATTCATCTACTTTTTGGTGTACTTATTTTAGTTGGAATCTATCTACTTGTCCCTGCTTTTGATTTTGAAACCGAACAAACCAAAGGGCTCTTTATGGGTTTATTCTCTGCTTTGGCCTATGCTCTTAGAAACTTAATCATTAAAAAAAGAATCAAAAAAATCAATGGATCATTGCTTATGTTTTATCAAATGGGCATTACCATTCTCCTCCTTTTTCCTGTGGTATTGGTTTATCCCTTGGATACTTATGTCGCCCAATTCCCTTATTTATTGTTTTTGGGTCTTGTGACCACCGCTGTTGGACACACTTTATTCTTAAACAGTTTGACCTATTTTACGGTAGCTACCGCTAGTATCATGAACAGTATTCAACCCATGTTTGGAATTCTCCTTGCTTTTTTCTTTTTAAACGAAATCCCTCCAGCAAGCAGTCTTATAGGGGGAGGAATCATTTTAATAACTGTTGTTATAGAAAGTTTACGATCCCGTAAGGTTTAAAAAAACAAACCCCTTATCTTTAAATAAAAAAAACAGATGTCGCTTCTTCTACAAAATGTTTCCAAAAGCTACGGTACCGTTAAAGCATTGAAAGGACTTTCTGTTGAATTAAAAAGAGGAGAAGTAGTTGGTTTATTAGGACCTAATGGCGCAGGGAAATCTTCCCTGATGAAAATACTAACAGGCTATTATAAAGAATGGGAAGGGCAAATTTCATACAATGGCTTGGACTTAAAAACCGACTTGCAAAGTATCCAAAAACAAGTGGGCTATTTACCCGAGAATAACCCTCTCTACAATGAAATGTATGTGGTAGAATATTTGAAATATGTGGGTAGTCTCTACAAACTTAAAAATCCTCCCTATAAAGAAATTCTAGATAAAACTGGGCTATTAGACCATCAAGGGCATAAAATTCAAACGTTATCCAAAGGATATCGCCAAAGAGTGGGTCTGGCTGGTGCTCTTGTTCACGATCCGCAATTACTCATTTTGGACGAACCCACTACTGGTTTGGATCCCAATCAATTGGTTTCTATACGTAAGTTAATTCGCGCGTTAGGGAAAGATAAAACCGTCTTACTTTCAACCCATATTTTACAGGAAGTAGATGCACTTTGTGACCGGGTAATCATTATCAATAAAGGAGAAATTGTTTTGGATCAAGCTCTAGAAAAATTGCGAAACAAACAAGAACAGATTATTGAAGTAAGCTTTGATTACCGTATTGAAATTGTTGCTTTAGAAAAACTCCCCAATGTACAAAAGGTGGTAAACACCCATGATTTTGATTATGAATTAACCCTCAGTGGAACTAAGGATATGCGCCCTGCCGTTTTTGATTTTGCTCATGATAATGGCTTGAAAATTTTAAACCTCCAATTAAAAAACGAAAGCTTAGAGCAGCTTTTTAAGAAATTAACAGTTTAAAATACCCCCTCCGCAATTTTCTTTATGTTATCCGATTTCCCCATAGAGTAATAATGTAAGAACGGGACATCAGCGGACATCAATTCTTTACTTTGTTGTACACACCATTCAACCCCTACTTGGCGTACCGCTTTATTATTATTACACTTTATCACTTCTTTAATCAAGGCTTCCGGTAAGTCCACATGAAAGCGGTGGGGAATCATATTGAGCTGTTTAAGGGTAGAAAGAGGTTTCAATCCCGGAATAATCGGAACCGTAATACCTTCTTCTCGAGCTTTGGCCACAAAGTCAAAAAACTTTTGATTGTCAAAAAACATTTGGGTAACGATATAGTCCGCTCCGGCTTTAATTTTTTTCTTTAAAAAGTGTAGGTCACTTTCCAAGCTCGGTGCTTCCATATGTTTTTCTGGGTAGCCAGAAACACCAATACAAAAATCGGTTTTGTGCGAGTTAAGCAATTCCTCATCCAAGTAGGCTCCTTGATTCAAATCAGAAATCTGCTTAACTAATTCATTAGCATAGGAATGTCCTTCGGAATTGGGTGTAAAATAATTTTCAGTTTTTATGGCATCACCCCGTAAAGCAACCACATTATCAATTTCTAAAAAATCCAAATCAATTAAAAAATTCTCAGTATCCTCTTTAGAAAAACCGCCACAAAGAATATGAGGCACCGCATCGACATTATACTTCCCTTGAATCGCTGCACAAATACCAACTGTTCCAGGGCGTTTTCGAATTACTTTCAATTCAAGTAGTCCATTCCCACGGTCTTTATACACATGTTCCTCACGGTGATAGGTAACATCAATAAAAGGAGGTCTAAACTCCATTAATGAATCTATTGAATTAAATAAAGCGTTAATATTTTGTCCTTTCAAAGGCGGTAAAATCTCAAAAGTGAATTGCGTTTTCCCTTTGGCTCTAGCGATATGTTCCGTTACTTTCATCTAGTCTTATATTAAATTAGGATTAAGCCATTTTCGGGCTTCGTCCAATGAAATTTTTCTTCTCTGGCTGTAGGATACCAATTGATCTTCTTTAATTTTTCCCAGACCAAAATACTTGGCTTTTGGGTGTGCGAAGTAATATCCAGAAACAGCTGCTGCGGGCCACATGGCTAGACTTTCTGTAAGGGTTACTCCTATTTCTTCTTCTACCTTTAAAAGATCCCAAAGGGTCTTTTTCTCCAAGTGATCGGGGCAGGCAGGATACCCTGGGGCGGGGCGAATGCCTTTATAGGTTTCATTAATTAATTCTTCATTGCTCAGTTTTTCATCGGTGGCATAGCCCCAATACTCTTTTCGTACTTTCAAATGGAGGTATTCCGCGAAAGCTTCTGCCAGTCGATCTGCCAAAGCTTTAATCATGATGGAATTATAATCATCATTTTCCTCTTCAAAAGCCCTTGCTTTTTCTGCAGTTCCAAAGCCAGTACATACACAAAAAGCACCCATATAATCTTGTAATCCTGTTGTTTTTGGAGCAATAAAATCTGCTAAAGCAATATTGGGTTGGTCTTTCGTTTTCTTCAATTGTTGCCGCAGAGTGAGCCAAGTCGCTTGTACCTTTTCTCTGTCTTTATCGGTATAGACTTCAATATCATCTCCGATTGCATTAGCTGGAAAAATTCCAAAACGGGCTTTAGCCGTTAGCCATTTTTCTTTGACGAGTTGCGCTAGCATTTCTTTGGCATCAGCAAACAAACTTTGTGCTTGTTCCCCCACTACACTGTCGGATAAAATCTCAGGGTACTTCCCATGTAAGTCCCACGAACGAAAAAAGGGAGACCAATCAATAAACGAAATAAGCTCTTCTAAAGGAAAATCTGTAAGTGTAATGCCTCCTAACGTTTTAGGGGTAGTTGACTTAAATTGATCCCAGTCTAGTTGTAAAAAATTCTGTTTTGCCTGTTGATAAGTCAAATACGTTTTAGAGGAAGTACGTTCTAAAAATTTCTCTTTAAATACTTCATATTCCTCTCTTATTTTTAAAATATAAGGTTCCTTTTTATCCTTTTGCAACAAATTACTAACAACTGCAACAGCCCTAGAGGCATCGTTTACGTGTATCACAGGTCCTTGGGAAACGGGAGCAATTTTTACTGCCGTATGGGCTTTTGAGGTGGTAGCACCCCCAATTAATACAGGGATTTTAATATTCTGACGATCCAATTCTTTTGCCAAATAAACCATCTCATCTAGGGAAGGTGTGATTAAACCTGAAAGACCAATAATATCTACTTGCTCTTCTACAGCGCGCTGAATGATCACCTCTGGTGGTACCATAACACCTAAATCTACTATCTCATAATTGTTGCACGCCAAGACCACACTCACTATATTTTTTCCAATATCGTGAACATCACCTTTTACTGTCGCCATCAATACTTTTCCAGCAAATTGTGCCCCTTCATTTTTTTCTGCTTCAATAAAAGGTTGCAAATAGGCTACTGCCTTTTTCATCACCCTAGCCGACTTTACCACTTGAGGTAAGAACATTTTTCCCGCACCAAAAAGATCCCCCACCACATTCATTCCATCCATTAATGGACCCTCAATTACTTCAATTGGGCGGCTGACTTCTTTTCTAGCCTCTTCAGTATCTTCTATAATAAAAGCATCAATTCCTTTTATCAAGGCATGCGTAATTCTACTTTTCAAGTCTTCTTTACGCCATGAATCGTCTTGTTTTTTACCTTCCTTTCTGACAGAAACTACATTTTCAGCATATTCCAAAAGGCGTTCGGTAGCGTCTTCCCTTCGGTCGAGCAAGACATCCTCTACATGTTCCATTAATTCTTTGGGCACCTCATCATAAACTTCCAACATTGAAGGATTTACGATCCCCATATTCATTCCATGTTGAATCGCATGGTATAAGAAAGAAGCGTGCATGGCTTCACGCACAGTATTGTTTCCTCTAAACGAAAAAGAAACATTACTCACTCCTCCACTTACACTGGCATGAGGTAAATTTTCACGTATCCATTTTGTAGAATTAAAAAAGTCAAGTGCATTTTTACGGTGCTCTTCCATTCCGGTAGCTACGGGAAAAATATTAGGGTCAAAAATAATATCCTCAGGCGCAAATTTTACTTTATCAACCAACACCTCATAAGAACGTTTACAGATTTCAATGCGTCGTTCCAAAGAATCCGCTTGACCATCTTCATCAAAAGCCATTACGATTACAGCAGCACCATATTTTTTTATGGTAGTGGCTTGGAAAATAAAGTTGGCTTCTCCTTCTTTTAAGCTAATGGAGTTAACCACACTTTTCCCTTGCACTACTTTTAGTCCTGCCTCAATGATTTCCCATTTAGAACTATCGATCATCACTGGAATTCTTGCAATATCGGGTTCGGCAGCCATCAAATTTAGGAATTTTGTCATGGCTTGCACCCCGTCAATCATTCCTTCGTCCATGTTTACGTCTATAATCTGAGCCCCTCCTAATACTTGTTCGCGAGCAACCTCGATTGCCTCATTGTATTGATTTTTCTCTATTAAACGCAAAAACTTTCTAGAACCAGTAACATTGGTACGTTCCCCAATATTGACAAAATTTGTCGTTTCAGAAATAACCAAGGGTTCTAAACCCGACAACATTAAAGGCTTACGTTCTTGCTTATACATCCGAGTGAAGTTTAGGGTTTCTAGGTGTGTATTTTTTGGCCACTTCTGCAATCAATCGAATATGATCAGGTGTGGTACCACAGCACCCTCCAATAATATTTACTGCATTTTGCTTGAGGTAATCCTCAATTAAAGTTTGCATTTCTGTAGGAGATTGATCATAAGCGCCAAATGCATTGGGTAAGCCCGCATTGGGATGGGCAGATACAAACAAATCACTTTGGTTGGCCAATCGTTTGACATAAGGTAATAATTGATCTGCACCTAAAGCACAATTGAACCCAATACTCAAAATGGGAATATGACTCATAGAGATCCGGAAGGCCTCTACCGTCTGACCAGAGAGTGTTCGTCCGCTGGCATCCGTAATGGTGCCACTTACCATAACAGGAATGTCAATTCCACGTTCTTCTTTTATTTCATTGATTGCATATAATGCAGCTTTGGCATTAAGGGTATCAAAAATTGTTTCTACCAAAAATAAATCAGAACCTCCGTCAACAAGTCCATTTACTTGTTCTTTGTAAGCAGTAACCAGTTCATCAAAAGTAATCGCTCGGTAGCCCGGATCATTGACATCGGGAGACATACTCGCTGTTTTATTTGTAGGACCAATTGAACCGGCCACATATCGGGGTTGGTTCGGTGTTTTTTCTAAATATTCTTTACTTACTTCTTTGGCGATTTTAGCACTCTCATAATTCAACTCATAAGCAAGGATTTCCATTTGATAATCTGCCATCCCAATGGAAGTAGATGAAAAGGTATTGGTCTCCACAATGTCTGCTCCTGCCTCAAAATATTTTCTATGAATGTCCTTGATAATTTCAGGTTGTGTAATCGAGAGTAGGTCATTATTTCCTTTCAGAATTGCAGGATGGTCCAAAAAGCGTTCCCCTCGAAAATGCTCTTCCTCTAGGTTGTGGTTTTGAATCATGGTTCCCATGGCACCGTCTAAAACTAAAATACGTTGTTCTAACTCTTTTACAATACTCATCCTATTTTACTTAATGCGTTTTTAAGGTCATTCCAAATATCTTCAGGGTGTTCTAATCCTATGGAAAGGCGGATCATACCATCGGTAATTCCTACTGCCATTCGATCTTCTTTAGTTAGTTTGCTGTGTGTTGTTGAGGCAGGGTGAGTGATAATAGTTCTGGAATCTCCTAAGTTTGATGATAACGAACATAACTCAATTGCATTGATAAAATTCTGTCCTGCTTCAAGCCCACCTATTAATTCAAAGGCAATAATATTTCCTCCCTTTAACATTTGCTTTTTCGCTAATGCATATTGAGGATGAGATTTTAAAAATGGGTATTTTACCCAATTGATATTTTGGCTTACTTCAAGCTTTTCTGCAATTGTAAAAGCATTGTCACAATGTCGATCAACTCTTACCGCTAGGGTTTCCAAACTTTTTGACAATACCCATGCATTAAAAGGAGAAAGTGATGCTCCTGTATTTCTGGCAAAAAGAAATAATTCTCGAATTAGTTCTTTACTACCTACCGTTACCCCACCTAAAACGCGCCCCTGGCCATCCATCAATTTAGTGGCAGAGTGAATGACTAAGTCAGCCCCATATTTTATAGGTTGCTGTAAATAAGGAGTGGCAAAGCAATTGTCAACGATAAATAATAGTTTGTGTTTCTTAGCAATTTTTCCAATTGCCTCTAGGTCCAAAATGTCAACGCCTGGATTTGTGGGTGACTCAACATAAATGCATTTGGTGTTGGATTGAATCAAGTCCTCAACCAGAGAAAGATCATCAACAGGAAAATAGCTTGTCGAAATTTCCCATTTTGGTAAATACTTTGTAAATAGGGTATGTGTTGAGCCAAACAAGGCCCTTGCAGAAACAATGTGATCGCCGGCATTTAAAAAGGCAGCAAAAGTTGCAAAAACGGCTCCCATTCCAGTGGCAAATGAAACTCCCTCTTCTGCGCCTTCCATTTGCGCTACTTTTTGTACAAACTCTGAAGTGTTGGGGTTTGAAAACCGACTGTAAATATTACGCTCTTTTTCCTCTGCGAATGAAGCACGCATGTCCTCAGCATCCTCAAAAACAAAACTAGAGGTTAAATGAAGTGGCGTGGAATGTTCCAAATATTGGGAACGCTCCATTTGATTTCTGATAGCATTGGTTTCAAACTTCTTACTCATATCGCATCTCCATTTAAGATAATATGGTGATTAATTTTAGCAGTAGGTTCTAAAGTCTTAGAAACAGAACAGTACTTTTCAAAGGATAGTTGTGCTGCCCGCTTCGCTTTTTCAGCAGAAAAATCTCCCTCCAGGTGAATGGTAATGTCAATTTGATAAAACAATGCTGGAACGGCCCCTTCATGACGCAAGCCTTCCACTTCCATTTTCAAAGAAGTAGGGTTGATTTTTTGCTTATTTAAAATGGCTACAATATCAATACTGCTACATCCGGCAACACCCATTAGCAATAACTCCATTGGACTGATTCCCTGAACTTCCCCCGTAGTTTTAGATTTGTTGTCTAATAAAACATGGTGTCCGTTTGGGTTGGTGGCTTGAAAAAGGTAATCTCCATTTACGCGTTCTAATGCTATTTTCATCGGTCTAATTTTTTGGATTAAATAGTGGTCTTAAAATTTGGGCTACGGCTTCATTTTCAATTAAAAAAGCATCATGACCATGTATAGATCGTAGCTCGTGATAAAAAATATTTTCTTTTACTGGTTTTATCAATTCCATCGTTTTTTGATCTTCTAGAGCAGTAAAAAATAAATCACTATCAATTGCAATGAGATGAATTTCTGCCGAAATTTCTTGAATAATTTGAACTGCTGTTCTTCCTGATCGCTCGATATTGATTCTGCTTAAAAGGTGATTCATCATCAAATAAGCTTCTAAGCTAAAACGACTTGCAAGTTTTTTACCATGGTGTAGTAACCAACTTTCAATATTATAAATTCCAGACTCTTCATTCAATGTTCTACCAAAGCGGTAATCAAAAGACTTTGGTGTTCTATACGTAAGCATGGCATGAATCCGAGCATCCTCAAGGGGATTTTTAGAGTTTTCTAAAATGCGTTTTTGTAAAAAGGTATTTGCAATAATCCAATCATTGGCTTTCCAATCCGCAGCAACAGGGATTAAAAACCTTGTCAACTTTGGAGCTAAAGCGGCCATTTCCCATGCAATTCCACCCCCAATAGAGCCTCCAATTAAAGCAAATAAATTGGTTATGCCCAAGACCTTTAGCCCTACTAAAAAAAGAGCAGCCACATCTCCTGCATGAAAATCTTTTGGACTTGAAAAGGTTTGTCCCAACATACCATTTCCAGGAATATTGAACGCTAAAATGGTATAGTGATTGGTGTCTATTGTTTGCCCTTCACCTATAATTTCATTCCACCATCCTTTTTCACCACAAACGATAGAATCGCCCGTCAGAGAATGATTAACTAAGACCACTGGGGCATTTCCAATGGCCTGACCGAACTGGTGATAATGCAGCTCAATCGAGTCATAAGAAACACCTTTGTGGGTCTTAAAATTAGAAATTGAAAGGGTTTGGACTTTCACTTTTAGTTGTTATAATTGTGCAAAAGCAGCTTCTAAATCATCTGTTAAATCCTTAATATCCTCTATACCTACAGACAAACGAATGAGGTCTTGTGTGACTCCCGTTGTTTTTTGAGTTGCTTCATCCAGTTGTTGATGGGTGGTACTTGCAGGATGTATAATAAGCGATTTTGTATCTCCAATATTGGCTAAAAGTGCAAACAGTTTCGTATGGTCAGCTACTTTCTTTCCTCCTTCAAATCCTGATTTCAATCCAAAAGTTACTATTCCACTTTGACCTTTAGGCAAATATTTTTGAGCTAAAGAGTTGTATTTGGAAGTTTTTAATCCGGGATAATTTACCCAGGCAACCTCATCGCGAGTTGAAAGCCAGGCAGACAACTTTAACGCATTTTCTGAATGTTTTTTCATACGGATATCCAAGGTTTCAATTCCCTGAATAGTTTGAAAGCTATTGAAAGGGCTGGGTGCACTTCCTAAATCTCGGAGTCCTTCAATTCTAACTTTGGCAATAAAAGCAATAGCTCCCAATGCCTCATGATAATTCAAACCATGATAACTTGGATTGGGTTCTGTAAATTCAGGAAATAATCCATTGCCCCAATCAAAAGTTCCTGCATCAATAATGATCCCTCCCAAAGATGTTCCGTTACCTGTAAGATATTTTGTTAAGGAATGAATTACAATATTAGCTCCGTGTTCAATTGGATTCAACAATGCAGGAGAAGCTACAGTATTATCAACAATAAATGGAACTTTAGCTTCCTTTGCTTTATCTGAAATTGCTTTTAAATCCAATACATCAAGCTTAGGATTACCCAAAGACTCAGCAAAAAAGGCTCGTGTGTTGGGTTGTACTGCTTTTGAAAATTCTTCCGGTTCATCAGGGTCCACAAAAGTGGTGGTAATACCAAAACGTGGAAGGGTATTTGCTAATAAATTATAGGTTCCCCCATACAAACTATTCGACGCTACAATATGGTCTCCTGCTTTGAGAATCACCATTAAAGTAGTTGCGATGGCAGCTGTCCCTGAGGCAGTTGCGACGGCAGCTACTCCTCCTTCTAGAGCAGCCAAACGCTGTTCTAAGACATCGTTAGTTGGGTTATTTAATCGGGTATAAATATATCCAGGTTCCGCAAGAGAAAATAAATTTGCTGCATGTTCAGAATCTTTGAATACATACGACGTTGTTTGATAAATAGGAACTGCTTGAGTTCCTTGTGTATTGGAGGCATCATGGCCTGCATGTAATGCTTTGGTTGCTAAATGTGTACTCATAATTGAAAAGTTTTTTTAATAATGTCTAAATAATCTAATTTTTCCCAGGTGAAAAGTTCTACTTCCTTCGAAACTTTTCCGTTGTATGGGGACTCAAACGTTTTGGTTATTGTAAGAGGCTGGCGCCCCATATGGCCATAAGATGCAGTTTCTAAATACATGGGATTTCTTAGCTTTAAACGTTGTTCAATAGCATAAGGACGCATGTCAAACAAAACAGACGCTTTATCTGCAATCTCCGCATCACTTAAAGGAACGTTTGAAGTTCCATAGGTTTTAATATTAATTGATGTGGGTTCTACCACACCAATTGCATAACTCAATTGCACTAAAATTTCGTCAGCTATTCCTGCAGCAACTAAATTTTTAGCCATATGACGTGCGGCATAAGCAGCACTGCGATCTACTTTACTGGGATCTTTTCCACTAAAAGCTCCCCCTCCATGACCCCCTTTTCCACCATAGGTGTCTACAATAATCTTACGCCCTGTCAAACCGGTATCTCCATGGGGTCCACCAATTACAAATTTACCTGTTGGATTTACGTGATAGGTAATATCATTTCCAAAAAGGTTTTGAATTTCTGGTTGCAAACTTTTCTTTACTCGAGGTATTAGAATAGATATAACATCAGATTTAATTTTTTCCAACATCGCCACTTCATCTGAATTGAAATCATCATGTTGTGTTGAAACTACAATGGTGTCAATACGTAAGGGTTTGTTATTGTCATCATACTCAATTGTAACTTGAGATTTTGCATCGGGGCGTAGATAAGTAATTTCCTTATTTTCTCTTCTTAAAGCTGCATGTTCAATTAAGATTTTATGTGAGAGGTCTAGAGCTAGGGGAGAAAAAGACTCGGTTTCTGCGGTAGCATAACCAAACATAATTCCCTGATCTCCTGCTCCTTGAGCTTCTTTCTCTTCACGATCTACGCCACGGTTAATATCTTGAGACTGTTCGTGAATCAGTGAGATGACCCCACAGGAGTCTCCACTAAATTGATACTCCCCTTTGGTATAACCAATGGCATTAATTGTTTCTCGCGCAATGGACTGGACGTCTAAATAAGTTGCACTTTTGACTTCTCCAGCCAAAATCACTTGCCCTGTTGTTACGAGCGTTTCACAAGCGACCTTACTTTCTGGGTCAAAAGCTAAAAAGTTATCAAGTAAAGCATCACTGATTTGATCTGCGATTTTATCTGGGTGACCTTCACTTACAGATTCTGAGGTAAAAAAATATGACATTTATATATTGCTTTTCAGGAAGGATTTAAACAGTTGTTTAAAAAAAGCAACTCTGGTTTAGCATTTTTTTATCGAGGTGTGCAATCAGTCAAATCCTTCCTCGTTTAACAAGGCAAATGTACACATTTTTTTAAATCCATTAAGTTTTTCTAAAAAAAATGACCTTTTTTAATTTCAGCAACGCTTTTTTCTTTTCAAAAAAGCAACTACTTTGCAGTTCCATAAACAAAACAAGAGACTATGCACATTGCTATTGCTGGAAATATTGGCGCTGGAAAAACAAGTTTAACAGAACTGCTGGCAAAACATTATAATTGGGAAGCACATTTTGAGGATGTAATAGACAATCCCTACTTAGATGATTTTTACAATCATATGGAGCGATGGTCTTTTAATCTTCAAATTTATTTTTTAAAAAGTAGATTTGAACAATTACTTTCCTTTAGAGAAAACAAAAAAACCATTATTCAAGATCGAACGATTTATGAGGACGCGCACATCTTTGCGCCCAACCTAAACGCAATGGGACTCATGAATCAACGTGATTTCAATAACTACAAAGGGATTTTCAACTTGATGGAATCTCTTATTGATGGTCCTGATTTGTTGATTTATTTACGTAGTTCCATTCCAAACTTGGTAAATAAAATTCACAAACGAGGTAGAGATTATGAAAACTCTATCAGCATTGATTATTTAAGCAGGCTCAATGAACGATATGAAGCCTGGGTAAGTACTTACGACGCTAAAAAGATAATTATAATTGATGTAGATACCTTGGACTTTGTTGATAACAAAGCAGATCTTTCTTCAGTGATTAAAGTCATTGATGATAAACTCAAACAGATGACATAAAAAAAGCGGCTCTAGTGAGCCGCTTTTTTTATATTCAATTGAAAAATACTATTCCAAAATCATCTTATCAATTTCAGAATTTAATCCGTCTAAAGAATTTAAAACTGCTGCTTGCTCTCCTTCTAAAGAGACTTCAACAACAATAGTTTTATCCTCATTTTCAGCGTCAATGGTAACCTTAAAATCTTCTGATGCAGCAACTACTATCGCTGTAGTCTCTTCACTTTCAAGTTTATCGTTTACATAACTTGCAACAGCATCACTACTCATAGCAATACTAGGTGCAATCACTAAGGCCACAACAGACATCAATTTCAATAATATGTTCAGAGAAGGACCTGAAGTATCTTTAAAAGGATCTCCAACCGTATCTCCAACTACCGCAGCTTTGTGAGCATCAGAACCTTTTCTTCCGTCAGATTCAATCATTTTCTTTGCATTATCCCAAGCACCTCCAGCATTTGATTGAAAAATCGCCATAAGGACACCACAAGTAGTAACACCAGCTAATAAACCTCCAAGCATTTCTGCTCCACCAATAAATCCAACAGCAACAGGAACAGCAATTGCTAATAAACCAGGTAATACCATTTCTTTGATCGAGGCTGTAGTTGATATTTCAACACATTTTTGATAATCCGCTTTACCGTCTGCTGCATCAAAAATAGCTCGGTCTTTTTCCGAAGCTTTAGTCATGTCTGAATCATACTTTCGCATTATCTCAAGGGCTGCTTTCAATTCAGGTATATTTTTAAACTGTCTTCTCACTTCTTCAATCATCGCCATAGCAGCTCTTCCAACTGCATTCATTGACAAGGCAGAAAAAACAAAAGGCAACATCCCTCCTACGAGTAAGCCAGCCATAATTTTAGGTTTTGAAACATCGATACTTGTTACATTAGCTACTTGCATAAAAGCAGAAAATAATGCCAATGCTGTTAATGCTGCAGAAGCAATGGCAAATCCTTTCCCAATTGCTGCTGTAGTATTTCCTACTGCATCTAAAGTATCTGTACGTTCTCTAACTTCACTTGGCAGTTCAGCCATTTCAGCAATTCCACCAGCATTATCAGAAATCGGACCGTACGCATCAACTGCTAATTGAATTCCTGTATTTGCTAACATCCCTACTGCAGCGATTGCAATTCCGTATAATCCAGCAAAATGGTGAGACACTAGAATAGCAGCTGCAATTAAAAGAATTGGAATCATAGTAGACATCATCCCTACACCAAGTCCTGCAATAATGTTAGTTGCAGCTCCTGTTTCCGATTGATCTACTATAGACTGAACCGGTTTGGTACCTGTACCTGTGTAATATTCTGTAATTTTTCCTACACCTAAACCAGCGACTAAACCAGCAATAGTAGCCCAAAAAATACCCATCGCTCCGAAAGGTAATCCCTCTACAGACTCAGGGATCATTGTATTGATAATAAAATAAGACGCAACTACCATCAAACCTGCAGATCCAAATTCTCCGATGTTTAGTGCACTTTGAGGATTTCCACCTTCTTTAACCTTTACAAAGAATGTCCCAATAATGGACATGATAATTCCAACTGCTGCAAGTACTAAGGGAAGGTAAACTGCTCCCAATCCAGCAAAATCTGGAGTAATAATAAATGCACCTAAAACCATAGTTCCAATAATGGAACCTACGTAAGATTCGAAAAGATCCGCTCCCATTCCGGCAACATCTCCTACGTTATCTCCAACGTTATCTGCAATAGTTGCTGGATTTAAAGGGTGATCTTCAGGGATTCCTGCTTCAACCTTACCTACTAAATCCGCTCCCACATCAGCTGCTTTCGTATAAATACCTCCTCCTACTCTAGCAAATAATGCAATAGAAGAAGCTCCCATAGAAAACCCTGTTAATACGTTCAATACCATGGAAAGGTTTTCCGCTCCAGGCCATATGTTTTGATAAATTGCAAAAAGGCTACTAAGTCCTAAAACACCAAGTCCAACAACACCTAATCCCATTACTGCACCTCCTGCAAAAGCTACTTCTAAAGCTCTTCCTAGAGAAGTTCTAGCCGCTTGAGTTGTTCTAACGTTAGCTTTAGTTGCCACTCGCATTCCTATAAATCCTGCTAGAGCTGAACAAACAGCCCCTACAATAAAGGACACTGCAACCATTCCATTGGATCCTTGTTCGTTACTTCCTTTGAAGAATAAAAGAATTGCTACTGCAACTACAAATATTGATAGTATCTTGTATTCAGCTTTAAGAAATGACATTGCACCGTCAGCAATATTTTTAGCAATTCGTGCCATTTTCTCACTTCCAACTTCTTGTTTTGAAACCCAATTGTTCTTAAAAAAGACAAAAAGTAGCGCCAAAACTCCAAAGGCAGGTAAAAATTTTATGATTAATTCCATGTTTAAATTGTTATTTGAAAAGTGTGGTAAAAATAGTAAAACAAACTAGAATACAAAACCCATAAAATAGGCCTATAGAATTGAGCTATAAAACCTTAATTTTTAATACTAGTCTGGTTTTTTTAATGATACATAACGCGCTTAATCGCCTTGATGACATCCTTGTAATCCGGGAGCCATTCTTTCAAAAGAACCGGAGAATAGGGCGCAGGCGTGTCCGCAGTATTAATTTTTTCAACCGGAGCATCCAAATAATCAAAAATTTGATTTTGAACTTGATAGGTTATTTCAGTTGATATATTTCCAAAAGGCCATGATTCTTCTAGAATGACAAGACGATTTGTTTTTTTAACAGATTCGAAAATAGTGTCATAATCCAACGGACGAATCGTTCTCAAATCAATTACTTCACAATCGATTCCTTCTTTAGCTAATTCCTCAGCAGCATGCAAGGCTTCTTTTAATATTTTACCAAAGGAAACTAAGGTAACGTCTTTTCCACTTCGCTTGATTTCGGCAACACCTATGGGAAGAGTATATTCCCCTTCAGGGACTTCGCCCTTGTCACCATACATCTGTTCAGATTCCATGAAAATTACTGGATCATCATCACGAATAGCTGATTTCAATAACCCTTTTGCATCATATGGATTTGAAGGGACAATTACTTTCAAGCCAGGACAATTTGCATACCAGCTTTCAAAAGCTTGAGAATGTGTAGCGGCAAGCTGACCTGCAGAACCTGTTGGCCCTCTAAAAACAATGGGGCAAGGAAATTGTCCGCCAGACATTTGACGGATTTTAGCGGCGTTATTGATAATTTGATCAATCCCTACTAGTGCAAAATTAAAGGTCATATACTCAATGATGGGGCGATTCCCTGTCATCGTAGAACCTACACCTATTCCGGAAAATCCTAATTCTGAGATAGGGGTGTCAATAACACGTTTTGCTCCGAACTCATCCAACATTCCCTTGGAGGCTTTATAGGCTCCATTATATTCGGCAACTTCCTCTCCCATCAAATAGATGGTATCGTCCCTTCTCATTTCTTCGCTCATTGCTTCTGCAATGGCTTGTCTAAATTGTATGGTCTTCATGTATAAAATTCATTCAGCCGCAAATTTAATCAATAATTATCTATTTACTTTACTCAATAAAGAATGAAAATGTACGTTTGTATAAATACATCCAAATAATATTAACTATATACCATTGAAATAGAATTATGAAGTTGATTCAGATGACGGTTAAAGGAATTTCCTACAGTGAAACGCAAACAGGTGCCTACGCCCTCATATTAAGTGAAAATGAGGGAAACAGAAAACTACCTGTAATTATTGGTGGTTTTGAAGCACAATCAATAGCTATTGCATTGGAGCAAGAAATTAAACCTACACGTCCCTTAACTCATGATCTTTTTAAAAGTTTTGCAGATCGTTTTTCAATCTATGTAAAGCAAGTGATCATTCACAAACTAGTGGATGGTGTTTTTTATGCAAGTATTATTTGTGAGCGAGATAAAATTGAAGAAATTATAGATTCTCGAACTTCTGATGCTATCGCTTTGGCACTTCGTTACAAAGCACCTATTTTTATTTACGACTCTATCTTAAAGAAGGCGGGATTTACAGCTGCAGTATCAACAAGGGAGAAAAAACTTTCTGAAGACAACTGGATTCAAAATTTTGTTACTGAACAAAGTGAAAAAAGTGAAATCCCGGAAGACCTGAAAGACTTATCGCTTTCAAAATTAAAAATACTCCTCTCAAAACTTGTGACTCAAGAAAATTATGAGAAAGCCGTTCGAGTTAGAGATGAAATCTCTAAGCGAAAAAGCTAAACCCTTTAATTGTTAATTTTTTTTGATAACCTTTCTTCGCTAAATGAAGCATTCTATTGTAAATGAATCTATTTTTGAATAAATAAATAACAGTGAAGCAATACTTAGATTTAGTGAATCATGTACTCGCTACAGGTTCTGAAAAAACAGATCGAACAGGAACAGGCACTAAAAGTGTTTTTGGCTATCAAATGCGTTTTGATCTTTCAAAGGGATTTCCATTAGTAACCACAAAAAAAATTCATTTCAAATCTATTGTTCATGAATTGCTTTGGTTTTTAAAAGGTGATACAAACATTGAGTATCTTCAGGAAAACGGTGTTCGAATATGGAACGAATGGGCCGATGAAAAAGGGAATCTAGGTCCTGTCTATGGACACCAATGGCGGAACTGGAATAGCGAAGGAATTGATCAGATTCAAGAGGTTATAAATACACTAAAGACCAATCCTGACAGTAGAAGGATGCTAGTTTCAGCATGGAATCCAAGTGTTTTACCCGACACAAAAGTTTCGTTTAGTAAAAATGTAGCCAGCAATAAAGCAGCTCTCCCACCTTGCCATGCTTTTTTTCAGTTTTATGTTGCTGATGGAAAACTTTCCTGTCAATTATATCAACGTAGTGCTGATGTCTTTCTAGGAGTGCCTTTTAATATTGCTTCTTATGCTTTATTAACACTCATGGTGGCTCAAGTATGTGGGTATGAACCGGGTGACTTTGTTCACTCTTTTGGAGATGTACATATTTATTCCAATCACTTTGAGCAAGTAAAAGAGCAACTTTCAAGAGCACCTAAAGCACTCCCCGAAATGCACCTGAACCCAGAAATAAAAAATATTTTTGATTTCACCTATGACGATTTTGAACTCATCAACTATGACCCCTATCCATTAATAAAAGGTAAAGTTGCTATTTAGATTTGGGATGTGAATTAAGAACCTGAACAAGAGTTTCTAAATCACTCAGTTGGTTGTAGAAATGAAAGGAAACGCGCACTCCATTTCCTCTTAGCACACACTTTATATTGTTTTTTTTAAGCGATTCATATAGCACTTCTCCACCTCTAAGACTAAAAATACTACTGTGCGATTTCCGTTGACTAACCCAAGGCGAAATATAATCTAGCTCAGTCAATTTTAATTTTACTGCATGTGCCAATTGTTCCTTTTGTTCCATTAAGGCCATAAAATCATTGCGTTCCAATTCTTGAATTGCAAATTTCAAACTTGCTGTAGCAAGCATGTTAAAGTGTCCTGTAAAGATCTGATTATATAATACCTCTGGAGTAATATCACTAAATTTATAATAGTAATCAGACGTAAACAGTAATCCATTTCCAAACCCCGCTAGAAGCCATTTATATCCACTTGCCACAAGAACATCAAAAGGAGAGGTTGAAAAATGAAAAGGATGTGCCCCTAAAAACTGAGTCCCATCACCAACGATTAATAGTTTTGGAAACTGTTGCTTTAACTCTTTTAAAAAGTCAATATCAATAAGCAATCCAGAAGTATACTGAACCACACTAAGCGCCAATATCTCAATATCATTTGTTTCAATTATTGCTTTAATTGATAGCTCTATATCTTCTTTTTGAGGAACTATGGTTACATCAAATTCCCTTACATCAAACGCTTTACATAAAGACGGATAATCTTCTTCCAGCAGTAATACTTTCTTTTTTTTTGGTAAAAAGGATAGCGCATGTCGAATCCCATAAGAAAAATTAGGCACAATAAAACTCTGCTTAGAGTAAGCTCCAAAAAAGTTTGCAATTATTTCATGCGTCTTTTCCAGGGCTTCGTAGGCTCTCACCTTATAGTCTCCTCCATTTTGAACCAAATCTTCATCAAGTTTTCTTCTAAATTCCGAAAGGGTAGTGCTCATTGGTCCTACGTAGGCTGTATTAAGATAAGTACAGTTTGTTAATAATGGTAATGAATCTGAGTACATATAATATGGAAGAAAGTGTATTTTTGTTAGCAAATTTAATCTTTTAAAGAAATGAATGAATCAGAATTTCAAAAAGATATTACTTTAATTGCTGCCGCATCAGACAATCATGCACTTGGAAAAGACAATCAATTGATTTGGTATATTTCAAATGATCTAAAGCGGTTTAAACAACTTACAAGTGGTCATGCCATAATCATGGGACGAAAAACATTTGAATCCATGCCCAAGGCACTTCCTAACCGAAAAAATATCATTTTAACACGCAATACATCCTATCAAGCAAATGGCGCCTTTGTTGCTCACACTATTAAAGAAGCTTTGGAATTAGCGGGAGATGATTCTCAACCCTTTATCATTGGAGGAGGAGAGATTTACACGCTATTTCTTACCGTAGCAGATACTATTGAATTAACCCGTGTACATGATCATTTTGAGGCAGATGCTTTTTTTCCGGAGATTGATTTACAAGATTGGACTTTGGTGGGGGAGGAAAAAAATGAAGCCACTCCAGATCAACCTTACGCATATTCCTATTTAACTTATAAAAAACAAGCCAAATGAACGCCTTTGTATTTCCAGGACAAGGGGCTCAATTTCCAGGGATGGGAAAAGACCTTTTCGAAAGTAACACTATTGCAAAAAAACACTTTGAACAAGCAAATGATCTCTTGGGATTTAAGATTACAGAAATCATGTTTGGAGAAGATGCTTTAGCACTAAAAGAAACCAAAGTGACTCAACCTGCAATTTTTTTACATTCTACTATACTAAGCAAAGTCATGGGAGAACGTTTTGCTCCTCAAATGGTTGCAGGGCACTCTTTAGGAGAGTTTTCTTCCCTTGTTGCAGCAGGTGTTTTATCCTTTGAAGATGGATTGCAACTAGTTCATGAGCGTGCCCTTGCCATGCAAGCTGCCTGTGATGATGTGCCAGGAACAATGGCTGCAATTATCGGTCTGGAGGATCAAGTAGTAGAATCAATCTGTGAAAAAACTCCCGGAATTGTAATTGCTGCCAATTATAATTGTCCTGGTCAATTGGTTATTTCCGGAAGTCAAGAGGCAGTTAAAAATGCATGTACTGCCTTTACTGAAGCAGGTGCCAGAAGAGCCTTAGTTCTTCCTGTGGGTGGAGCTTTTCATTCCCCGTTAATGGAGCCTGCAAAAAAACGTTTGGCAAAAGCGATAGAAAATACAAACTTTCAAGCCCCTAGCTGTCCCGTTTACCAAAATGTGACTGCTTTGGGGACCTCAGATCCTGAGGTGATTAAATCAAACTTGGTAGCGCAACTTACCGCTCCCGTGAAATGGACTCAAAGTGTACAACAGATGATTGCTGATGGTGCTACCCATTTCACTGAAGTTGGCCCTGGAAAAGTACTACAAGGATTGGTTAAAAAAATTGACCGAAATATGGAAACTGAATCTGGGACATGATTTTTTTTAATTCTCTTTCAAAAAAGAAAGTACTTTCCCTGAAATAAAGGCTATTTGATCCGTTGTTAGCTCTGAATGCATAGGTAAGGAAATTACTTCTTTTACAAGTTGATTTGTTACGGGAAAACTAGCCTCATTTACTTCTGGATCCGCATATGCTTTTTGTCTATGTAAAGGAACGGGATAATACACACCACAAGGTATGTCATGAGTATTAAGATATGCTACCAAAGCATCACGATCTGCATTAATTATTCTCAAAGTGTATTGATGAAATACATGTGAGTCACAAGCCAATTTTCTATGAGGAGTTATTATGTTTGGATGATTTGAAAGCAAGTTGGTATAACGAATAGAAGCTTCTTTTCTTCTTTCATTATAAAAATCCAAATACTTCAATTTAACTTTTAGAACAGCTGCTTGTATGGAATCTAATCGAGAGTTTACTCCAACAACATCATGATAATAACGCTCATACATACCATGATTAACAATTCCTCTTATAAAGTGAGCCAAATCATCATCATTGGTGATTATGGCCCCTCCATCACCGTAAGCACCTAGGTTTTTTGAAGGGAAAAATGAAGTTGCAGCGACGTGTCCCAAAGTACCTGTCATTGTCTTAATATCATTTACAGAACCATACCTTGCACCAATACCCTGAGCATTGTCTTCAACCACATAAAGGTTATGCTTTTTGGCAATGCTATTGATCGCATCCATATCTGCAATTTGTCCAAATAAATGAACTGGAATAATGGCTTTTGTTTTTGGAGTGATGGCAGCTTCAATTAGTGCCGGGTCAATATTAAAGGTTTTCGAATCCACATCCACTAAAACAGGTTTTAATTGCAGTAATGAGATTACCTCTACTGTAGCAGCAAAAGTAAAGTCTGCTGTAATAACCTCATCCCCTGGTTTTAATTTAAGTCCCATCAAAGCAATCTGAAGGGCATCGGTTCCGTTTGCACAAGGGATAACATGCTTTACTCCTAAATATTCTTGTAAATCTTCTTGAAAAGATTTTACCGCTGGACCATTTATATACGATGTCGTATCTAAAACTTCCTCTATTGAGGCTTGAACTTCATTTCGTATAAAGGCGTATTGACTCTTTAAGTCGACCATTTGAATTTTCTTCATCTCAATTGTAGCGATTTTTTACAAATATAAGTAGGTTTATATTGCCTCAAACTATAGAATTAAATCGTTCTGGAATTTTTATAACTGTATTGCCTTTCAAAGGAGCTGGTTTATTAAAGGCATACCATTTTCTATTCTTGGACAACCTTTTTCTAGCAACTACAAAAAAAGGATCTCCTTCATGGGGTTTCTCTTCTTTTAGCGCTTGATAGAGCTTAAAACGGCGAGCCAAATGGCCTGCCCAACCCGCCTTTTGAATTTCTTTTTGTTCTGAATTATTTAATGCAGAAGGCATATCTACTAATCCAAAATGAAACAAGTATAAGTTAGGGTCCAAAGTATAATCTTTTCCTTTTATTCTATGAAATCCCGATCCCCACGTCAGTGGCTCAAAGGCAACAACAGGTTTAGTATATCGGTCGGAGATTTGACCAAATTTTCGTTGTGATAAAAAAGATTTTTTCAAATCAACTGCATTTTCTATTTCAGGATGTTGTCCCACATCAATTCCGAGTGCTGAAAGTGAGATGGATGAAAAATCTTGAAGTAAATAGGCCTTTAAAGAAATATTTTTTTTGGGGTCAATAACCAAAAACTCATCAATATCCATCGCCAAAACCACTTTAAAAGAAGAAAATAAATCTTTAGCAAAATTAGAAATCATCCTCGCTCTAACACGATCTCCTTTAGCTCTTTTATAAGACTGATGAGGTATTTGAAAGCAATTAATTTTCCCCGCTTGTTTGGGCAAATTTTGATCCATACCATCTACAAATAAAAAAAGATTTTCAAAACCAAACTGAGCACCGTAATAAGAAATCCACTTATCGGCAAAAAAGGTGTCGTTTCTTACCATGGATATGACTGCAACTTTCTCTTCTTCTATCATATGACTATAAATTTAGAATAGATTCGATTGCATCTTTTACTTTTTTTTGATCTTCCGAGCTTGACAAATCTAAACTCTGAACACAAGCAAAAAATTTGGTCTTGTCTTTTTTACATTCCTCAAATTTTTTGTCTACGTACTGATCACCTCTATTGTGAGGTTGCATATAAATTGCCTGAGAGTTTGCAAAATTTTCATTTCCCGCCTTTATTTCCAAGTGATTGGCAAGAGAAACTGTATTGAATTGTTCATAATTCCTAAACCTGTGAGAAATATTTTGCTCTAGAATTTGAGGTTTGGATTTAAAATAATTTTCTAAACGATTACGGTCCATTGCTAAAGGAGTATGCCCCGATTTAAAATATCTGAATTTAAATCCAAGGAGCTTAGCTGCTGTCCATTGATTCACCTGAAACGAGGCTTGTAAATCAATTTTTTTATTGGGTAGAAATAATTTTATTACTCCCTTCTTAATTTGATCCCACAACAATCGTTCAAATGGGGGTGTAGACCAACTCCCTCTTAGTACAGGTTTTGAATCAACAAACCAATCTTCTGGCTTTATAGAACGAAGTAAAAAAATATCATCATTAAAATAGACAAAATGATTTGACAATCCTTTGATTCGCCAAAGCATATTACTAATACAAATACTATTAAATGTTGGTAAAAATTTCTCGTATCCCTCAAAGATTTCTTTGTGATCAACGATTCGAATATCTTTCTGTCGTTCGGGAAAATACTTTTTAACAGCACTATCTATCTTGGGATCTTGATTGTCAGTAACGATGTAAATATTTCGAACAAAAGGGGCGAATTTTAAAATTGACAATACACAATATTCAACTTCATTTAAAGAATTAAATCTTGTCTCTGCAGCACCAGCAAGTTCACCAACATCCTTATTATCTAAAAAACTTAATCTCTTTTTTTTATGTTTCGGATCAGCGCCATCTACCCATGCGATAACAACATCTATAGTATGTGAACTCTTTATTTTCAATTGTAGTTTTTGAATGAGTAAAGGTAGGAATTAGATCTTGGCTAAATAAAAGGTTTCATTAAGAAAATTATTTAATAAAATATGAGTAGTAATTGTATATTTGATATTATTTAAATATAAAAATTCATGCGTCAACTAACACTTTTAATAATCCTTTTTATAACTAAAATAGGGCTTTCACAGGAAAAAACACCTAATATCATTTTAATGATTGGAGACGGTATGGGTCTAACACAAATTAGTGCAGGAATGTATGCAAATAATAACAGTACTGCTTTAGAAGGGTTTGAATATATCGGTCTTTCAAAAACCTATGCCTATGATCAGTTCATTACTGATTCTGCTGCTAGTGGAACCGCAATGGCATCAGGTGTAAAAACATATAATGGTGTTCTAGGTATTGACTCAAAGAATATTCCTAAGAAAAGCATTCTTGAAATTTGTCAAGAAAAAGGTTATAATACTGCATTGATAGCAACTTCTAGTATAGCTCATGCAACACCTGCTGCTTTTTATGCTAAAATAGATTCAAGAAGAAAATATGAAGATATTGCCTTACAACTAAGTGAGCACAATGTCAATCTTTTCATAGGAGGTGGAGAAATGTTTTTTAATAAACGTGAGGATAAAAGAAACTTGTTAGATGAAATGTCTGACTATGATTTTGTGAAAAATCTAGATAAACTAAGTGAGAGTGAATCTAATAAAATTGGCTATTTAACATACAAAGAGGAGCCTCCAAGAAAATTAGACGGTAGAAAACCTGCCCTTGAAGATATGGCATCTACAAGTCTTGAAAAGATGAAATCTTTTGGGAAGCCATTTTTTATGATGATAGAAGGGTCACAAATTGACTGGGGAGGACACTCTAATGAAATGGACTATGTTTTGTCAGAGTTTAAAGAATTTAACACTACTCTTCAACGTGTTCTAGATTTTGCAAAGGCTGATGGAAATACTTTAGTAATTGTTACTGCAGATCATGAAACAGGTGGTTTAACACTCAGTGGTGGGGATGTTGAAAGAAGTATTTCAAAAGGTACGTTTAGTACAAAAGGACATTCAGCAACAATGGTTCCTGTTTTTAGTTATGGACCAAACGCAGAACTGTTTAAAGGTATTTATGAGAACACCGCTATTTTTGATAAAATGCTTGAATCTTTAACGAAGTAATTATTTATTTCGTTCTAGATTCATCAACAATAGATTTCTGGAATTTAGTATCATCTTCTAAAACTTCATAAAAAGTTTCCATAAAATCAAACATGTTTTTATATTCATCTTCATCTGAGAATTGGCTCTCATAAGATGCAACCATATCCATTAATTCTGTTTTTTGCTTTAAAAACTGCTGACGTACTTCATCAAAATATTGTTGCTCTCTTTTAAAGCCTCTGTACTTTCTGTCTTGCACTGAGTTAATTCCTAAAGTTACATTTACTGTTGCATAACTTGGATTGACCCATCCAGTCATGTCAAAATCGTAAGGTAATGGGATAATTTGACTGTCAACATACAAAAGCTTTCCGTTATGCTGATAGGCAACTGAAAAGTCTGTATTTCCAAGCAAATATTGGAAAAATGCATTCTGAACTGATGTCAAATGCTGCATTGCCATAGGATGGACAAAACGCTCAAAAACCTTACCCTCATGGCGTTGTGCGACACGCTTATCATCTTCAATCAAGAATCCTTTTAATTGAAAATTCTTCACCTTTTTACCTTTAGGTTCATTAAAATCAATGTTGACACGACGTGTTTTAAAATGATATGGGGAAATACGTTCGTAAATTTTATAAGCGATATACTCTTGAAGAATATTGTCGTTATTTTCTGATTCCAACTTACAAGGTAAAACAAGTTTCATTGTTTTATTACCGTCAAAAATTGTACCCGAGTACTCTGCCTTTTTGATTTTCATCTTGATAGGAGGAAAATAACACTCATTACGTCTGAAATTACCTCTTGCTCTTAGATTAACTTCCATTGAAGACCACTTTTCTTCATGTAAATATTCAAGCGTGGTGTCAATAAATGTAGAATCATTTGTGTTACGATTCATGTCTTTATTTGAATAGCTCAAGTTAATTTCTAGGGGAGTCTGATCCGCAAATAAAGCGTCTGACTTTAAATCCTTTTGGGCAGTTCCAATAAATGAAATAAATAAAATGATACCTGAGATTACTTGCTTCTTCATAATATAGTTAATAAATTTACCCAAATGTAATAATTTATTTAATTATGTCAAGATATCTCATCATTATCAATCATCGTACCCTGTTAACTTTGATTTTGTCAATATTAATGCCTTTTGTAGCTTACTCCTTTGAAGTAATTTACAACATAGATTTAACATTATTGAGTATTGCAATAATTTTTCCTCTTGTTTTTACCATAAGAGGAGCCTTTAGAAGAAGAGAAAAGGCTTTAGAGTATCTTAGTCGTTTTAGAGCAAGTATAAAAACGGTAATCAATATCGTTGAAAGTAGTCCTAAAGTTCAACAAGAAGAAAAAAATCAGGCAAATGCTATTTTAAATGCAGTAAATCAAAACCTATTTGACCATCTCAAAACTAAAGAGGAGAATTTTGAGTCCTTTGATGAGAAAGTTGAAGCGTTTTATTCTTTTTTAAAAGAAAAAGGTGAATTGATTGGAAACGGTACAAGAGAAAAAGCCCTGCGCTTTTTTAAAGACACTGTTGAAAGTGCTGACAATTTAATCGCAATCCATTCTCACAGAACCCCGGTTAGCCTTAAAGCGTATTGTTTAATTTTCATTTATATATTTCCAGTTATCTACACACCCACGATCATAAATAAAATAGGCTATGACAATCCTAGTTGGCTAACTTTTTTTATTGTGATTTTGAGTGAATTTATTTTAATCTCACTTTACAATATTCAAGATCAAATGGAATATCCATTTGATGACGAAGGATTAGATGACATTAAATTTAATATTTTCAGTGTCAGCCGAAAATAATTTTGAATCCTAGTCCATTATCGTATCTTGTTGTAAAATAGATCGATGACAGCTAAAATAAATTTATTCTTAAGCGGACTACTCCTTTTACTTTACAGTTGTAATTCTATTCCAGCCTGCGATACTGTAATTCAAAATGCAACCCTTTATGATGGTACTGGAGCTCCAGCATATATTGGAACTCTTGCAATAACTGGAGATAAAATACAATATGCAGGCCCACCGAAGTCTTTTGAGGCTAAAAAAACTATCGACGGATCAGGAAAAGCAGTTGCACCGGGGTTCATCAATATGTTAAGTTGGGGATATAATTCCCTCCTTAAAGATGGACGTTCGCTAAGTGACCTTAAACAGGGGGTTACATTAGAAGTTTTTGGTGAAGGTACATCAGCTGGGCCTAAAGGAAATCCAGACAGTTTAGATTATATTTCTTTTGGCCAAGCCATGAATAAACTCGCAGACAATAAAGTTTCACCAAATGTGGCCTCCTTTTTGGGAGCAGCTACAGTCCGAATACAACACATAGGTTTCACCAATAGAAAAGCAAGCGACAAAGAATTGTTGGCAATGCAGAAAACGGTAAGTAGAGCAATGGAAGAAGGTGCCATGGGAATAGGATCTTCCCTAATTTATGCTCCAGGGGATTATGCAGACACAGAAGAACTAATTGCATTAAACAAAGTAGTTTCAAAGTATAATGGGATGTATATTTCTCATATACGAAACGAAGATTATCGTGTGATGGAAGCGCTTGAAGAATTTATAACGATTGCAAAAGAAGCTAAACTACCAGCTGAAGTTTATCACTTGAAAGCATCCCGAAAACCCAACTGGCATCTCTTGGATAGTATTATTCAACGAATAGAAAGTGCAAGAGAAAATGGACTTAATATAACCGCGGATATGTACACATATCCTGCCAGCTCAACAGGATTGACAGGAGTAATACCAACATGGGTTCAAGAAGGTGGACACGAAGCATGGATAAATAGAATGCAAGAGCCCGTCGCTAGAAAAAGACTACTTGAAGATATTCGTAAAGAATTGTCACAACAACCTCCCGAGGGTATCCTTATGGTTGGATTTAACACTCCTTCAATGGCAGAACGCTACCAGGGAAAAACAATTGCTGAAGCCTCCGAAATGAGAAAACAAAGTCCTGAAGAAACTATAATAGACCTTATTATTGAAGATGACAGTAGGATACAATGTATCTATTTTAGCATGAGTGAAGAAAATATTAATAAAAAAATTCAACTTCCATGGATGTCTTTTTGCTCTGATGCAGGTTCCTATTCAGCACCAGAAGAGGGATTCAGAACTCACCCCAGAGCTTACGGAAGTTTCATAAGGGTACTCGGGAAGTTTTCGAGAGACGAAAATCTTTTGAGTCTCGAGGAAGCCGTCAGAAAGCTAAGTGGTATGCCTGCCGCTACCCTAGGCATAAAGAATCGTGGCCTACTGAAAGCAAACTATTATGGTGATGTCGTTATTTTTGAACCAAAAACTGTAGGAGACAATGCTACATTTCAGAATCCTTTACAATTTGCTAATGGCATAGAACATGTATGGGTTAATGGTACTGCTGTATTAACAAATGGAGAACATACAGGATCCTTTCCAGGAAGGTTTGTAAAAGGACCTGGAGCATCAACAAATCCTTGATTTATGAAAAAAATATTTGTATATACTATTGTACTCATTATCGTAAGTTGTACAAATCCATCATCTCCAAAAAACGAATTAACAATCCTGATTGAGGAGTATCAAAATTATGGAGGAAATCGAGCCGAAAAAACACCCCTTGGTGACTATCGCGAATCCCGATACGAAAAATATGCAGCATTTTGTGATTCTTTAAAAACTAAACTTGAAGCTATTGAAAAAAATAGCTTAGAGGAAGACGATCAACTTTCTTATGATCTCCTTTACTTCAAATTAAACGAAACTGCCGTCGCTTATAAATTTAAAACCCATTGGAATCCTATCCTTTCAGATACAGGTTTTCATTCCAGTTTGACCTATCGTGTTCGGCCAATAACCAACAAAAAAGGAGCTTTAAAATATTTAAGCTTGTTGAAAGCAATTCCATTGTATATCGAACAGCAAACTAGCTTGATTACAAAAGGTTTAGAAGCTGGGATGGGTCAGCCTTTGGTTATTTTTGAAGGCTACGCTTCAACCTATGAACAACATATTACACAAACTGCTGAGGAAAATTTTTATTATTCCCCTTTTTTAAAACTTCCTGATCCTATCTCTAAAGCTGAAAAAGATTCACTTCGCCAAGCGGCAAAAAAAGTTATTCTACAGTCTGTTATACCTTCATTCAAAAACGTAAAAACCTTTTTTGAAGAAACGTATTATCCCAATACAAGAACTGCAATAGGCGTATCAGAAACACCCAATGGAAAAGAATATTACCAAAGTAGAATTGACTTTTACACCACGTTGAAAATGACTCCAGAGAGCATTCATAAAAAAGGTCTTCAAGAAGTAACTCGTATCAAAAAACAAATGGAAGCGATTATTGAAGAAGTTCAATTCAAAGGCTCATTTAATGATTTTATCACTTATCTGAGAACCGATGAAAAATTCTATGCCAAAACACCTGATGAACTTTTGGCTTACGCCCGAAATATAGCTAAAAAACTAGATGAACAACTGCCAAGATATTTCAAAACATTACCTAGAAAACCTTATGGCGTTGCTCCTGTACCAGATGCGATCGCACCCAAATATACCAGTGGCCGATATGTTGGCACTTCTCCAGACAGTACAGATCCAGGATATTATTGGGTTAATACTTACGACCTACCCAGTAGACCATTATATGCAATCCCCTCACTAACAGCACATGAAGCTGTTCCTGGACACCACCTTCAAGGAGCATTAAACAATGAACTCCCAGAAAGTATTCCTCAATTTAGAAGAAATTTATACCTCTCTGCTTATGGGGAAGGTTGGGGTCTTTACACGGAATATTTGGCAAATGAAATGGGAATCTACACGACCCCTTATGAGCATTTTGGAAAACTTACCTATGAGATGTGGAGAGCCTGTCGATTGGTAGTTGACACAGGTATTCATGCCTTCGGATGGACCCGAGAAGAGGCTGTAGATTTTATGTCAAAAAATACAGCGCTGTCACTTCATGAGGTAAACACAGAAATTGATCGTTACATCTCTTGGCCTGGCCAAGCTTTGTCTTATAAAATTGGTGAACTTAAAATTCGTGAATTAAGAAAAAAAGCCGAAAATGAATTGGGCACTTTGTTTAATATTCGTGATTTTCATGAAGTCATTTTAGAAAAAGGAACAGTTACTCTACCATTATTGGAAAAACGAATTTTTAATTACATTGAATCAAAAAATAATTAATGAAAGAAGAAAAAACACACATTTTTAGAAAATCTAAAGGACAGATTGTAATCGATGGACACGTAAAACTGACCGATGAAGAGGGAAATGAGATCCCACATGGTGATCGTTTTACCCTTTGTGGCTGTGGAAAATCTCAGAAGCTACCTTTTTGTGATGGGGCGCATAAAGAAATTTAATGGTAAATATGACAACTAAAAAGGTTTTATTAACTTTAGGAAATTAATTAATAATTATAAATCATGCTTTCTCATTTTAAACTAAACATAAACGGAAAAGTCCGTGAAGTTGAAGTTGATCCCACAACACCTATTTTATGGGTACTTCGTGATCATTTAGATTTAGTCGGGACAAAATATGGCTGTGGCATAGCTCAATGTGGTGCGTGCACTGTTCACTTAAATGGTGTGGCTGTTCGCTCATGTCAACTACCTATTTCTGCGGTAGGTTCAGAAAAAATTACAACCATTGAAGGTTTATCTGAAGAAGGAGATCACCCCATTCAAAAAGCATGGTTAGAACATGATGTACCACAATGTGGATATTGTCAAGCAGGTCAAATTATGACAGCTTCTGCTCTTTTAAATCAAAATACAAATCCAAGCGACAGTGATATCGATTCAGCAATGCATGGAAATATTTGTCGTTGCGGAACCTATACTCGAATAAAAGCTGCCATTAAAACAGCTGCAAACTCACAAGACCTCAACTAAAAAGACACAAAATGAAAGTTGCAAAAATAAAAATAGGAAGACGTTCTTTTATAAAAAGCAGTACGCTAGCCAGTGGTGGAATGGTACTTGGGTTTAATTGGTTGATGTCTTGTGATATGACACCATCTCAAGTAAAAGCATTGCCAAAAGAATGGTTTAAAATTAATGGTTTTTTAAAAATTGGAGACAATGGACTTGTTACTATTATGTCCCCCAATCCTGAAATAGGACAAAATGTTAAAACCTCAATGCCAATGCTCGTTGCAGAGGAATTAGATACAGATTGGAACGATGTTATTGTAGAACAAGCACCTTTAAATACTACTTTATTCAAGCGTCAACTCGCAGGAGGTAGTCAATCGATTCGTCAAGGATGGAATAGTCTAAGAATGGCAGGAGCTACGGCTCGCGCAATGCTCATTGAAGCAGCAGCTAAAACCTGGAACGTCGCAGCATCTGAAATAACTACAAGTGAAGGACAATTAATTCATACTTTATCAGGCAAACAAGCAGGCTTTGGAGAAATGGCCTCTTTGGCTGCAACGCTTGAAGTTCCATCAGAAGTCAAGCTAAAAGATGTTACTGACTTTAAGATAATAGGATCTTCTCGTAAAAATGTAGATGGTAGTAAAATAGTAACTGGAAAACCTCTTTTCGGATTGGACTATAAATCTGAAAATATGCTAATTGCTATGATTGTTCATCCCCCAGCATTTGGCATGAAACTTAAATCAATTGACGATTCCAAAGCTAAGAGTATGCCAGGAATTGAGCGTGTTTTTACCATTAAAACGCATGAGAGCGGATATTCATTAGGAGCATTCGACAATGATGCCTTTAATGAGATTGCTGTACTTGTTGGACGTTCAACTTGGGAAGTTATGCAAGCCAAAAAAGAATTAATAGCTGAATGGGAAATGGCAGAAGCAAAAGTTGAAGAACTTAACTTTTTTGGAAGAAACATAACTGTAGAAACTCCTGCTGGACTCGAAAGTACAGCAGACCATAAAAGAATTCTGGAGAAAATGTCCATAAAGAAAGCTAAAGTAGTTCGTAAAGACGGAAATCCTGAGGCGGCTTTTAAAAAGGCAGTGACGATTATCGAAAGATCCTACACCTGTCCGTTTTTAGCTCACAACACCATGGAACCCATGAACTTTTATGCAGATGTCACTGAGGAAAAAGCAACTCTAGTAGGTCCAATTCAAACTCCAGAAATTATGGAACAAAGTGTTTCCAAACGTCTGGGGATGCCGGTAGAAAATATCGATATTCAAATGACTCGAATGGGTGGCGGGTTTGGAAGACGCTTATATGGTCACTTCTTGACAGAAGCTGCAGTGATTTCTAAAGAAATGAAGCAACCAATCAAGTTGGTTTACTCTCGAGAAGATGACATGACACAAGGTACCTACAGACCTTCTTATCATGCCTATTACAAAGCTGGGTTGGATGAAAATAAAAATTTAATTGCTTTTCAAGTTAGAGCGGGAGGAATTCCTGAGAGTCCTCTTGCAGCAAATCGCTTTCCTGCGGGTGCAGTAGAAAACTACGTTGCAGAAGAGTGGTCACAGGTTTCAAATATTACCGTCGGTGCATTTAGAGCTCCACGATCTAATTTTATTGCTGGAGCGGAGCAAGCCTTCCTTGACGAAGTTGCAGAAGCTGCTGGTAAAGACCCTATCGATTTTAGATTAGAATTACTAACTAAAGCAGAAAGTAAACCGGTAGGCACAAACAATGATTATGTAGCTTCCAGATATGCCGGAGTATTAAAATTGGTGAAAGAAAAAGCTGCTTGGAGTACAAATAAAAACCCCGATGTTTTTAGAGGTACCGCGGCCTATTTTTGTCACAATTCCTATGTTGCGAATGTACTTGACATGATTATGGTGAAAGGAAAACCAGTAGTTCAAAAAGTATACTGTGCGATAGATTGTGGTATTGTTGTCAACCCTGATGCAGCAACTAACCTTGCTGAGGGTGGACTAGTAGATGGAATCGGTCATGCTATGTATAGTGCTATGACTTTTAAAGATGGAGTGCCAGAGCAAAATAATTTTGACACCTATCGTTTAATTCGCCATGGTGAGGCACCTAAGGAAATTGAAGTCCATTTTGTAGAAAATAAAATAGACCCTACTGGCCTTGGTGAGCCCCCTTTTCCTCCTGTAATGGGAGCTTTAGCAAACGCTCTCTATAGAGCCACAGGAGTAAGACAATACAATCAACCTTTTATTACCGACAAGCCCTTAGCAGGATAAATGAATAATGTATTGGGTATATGAATTGAGGAAATGAATATTGAATCATATTCTTCATCTAGTAATTGTCTATGATATCAGTTGAAGAAGCTTTATCGCTAATAAATAATGAAAATTCTTTTTTAAAAAAGGAAGAAAACCTACCTGTAAGCGAATGTTTGGGTAGAATTCTAGCAAAACCTATTGTCGCTCCAATCAACTTGCCTTCGTTTAGGCAGTCTGTTATGGATGGCTATGCATTATGTCTGAGCGATTCTAATCAATATCAAGTTATTGGTGAAATTAAAGCTGGAGACTCACCTACTCATACTTTAAAGCCAGGAAAATGTGTGAGAATATTTACTGGAGCAGCAGTTCCAGAAATGGCAAATGCTGTTGTGATGCAGGAAAAGGTTAGTATAAAAAAAGATTATATTCAAATTAACGAAACACCTCCTTTAAATCATAATATTCGTGAAATTGGCTCTCAAAATAAAGCAGGTGATATATCACTTGAAGCTGGTCAAATTTTAAATCCAGCTGGGTTGGGATTTATTCAAAGTTTAGGAATCGAAAAACTGAACGTCTATTCTTCGCTTAAAGTAAGTGTAATCGTAACAGGAAATGAATTAATTCAAGCAGGACAAAAACTTGAAGAAGGAAAAATTTATGAAAGTAATAGTCTTTTACTTCAAGCTGCACTGAAACATTTTGAAATTAAAAATATAACCATTATAAAAGTAGAGGATCGATTGGATACTACTGTCAACGCGATAGACCAAGCAATAAAAGAATCTAATATTGTACTTGTATCTGGAGGGATTTCTGTAGGGGACTATGATTTTGTTGGAAAAGCTATGGAAAAGCTTTGTGTGGATCAGGTATTTTATAAAGTGCGTCAACGCCCAGGAAAACCGTTGTTTTTTGGTAAAAAAAAAGAAACCTATCTTTTTGCTTTACCTGGAAATCCTGCGTCAACTCTTAGTTGTTTTTATGTTTATGTCGTCCCTTTGATTAAAAAACTACAAGGTGATGACGGGAAAGGATTGAGTCGTTTTCAATTACCCATTACCCACCGTTTTAGCACAAAAGAACCAAGAGCTTTATTTTTGAAAGCATTTATAGAAAAACAACGTGTTACTATTTTGGATTATCAAAACTCTTCTATGCTTATTAGTTTTGCAAAATCAAATGCTTTGGTTTACATTCCAGAAACTAAAAAAGAATATTTGGAAAACGAACTGGTTGAGACTTTAATTTTACCCAATGTTACAATCCCATAAAACAGACTATGACACTTGAATTAAATGAAGTCTTTTTCCTAATTCTTCTTCCCATCATTTCTTTCTTATATGCTAGTGTTGGTCACGGTGGAGCAAGTGGGTATTTAGCGCTGATGGCCTTATTTTCATTTCCTAATGAGATGATGAAACAGACGGCTTTACTCTTAAATTTAATTGTTGCAGGCATTGCTTTCACACAATATTACAGAGCAGGTCATTTTAACAAAAACCTATTTTTATATTTTGCCATAGGCTCTATTCCGATGGCTTTTATTGGAGGACAGTGGGCATTAGACCCAGCTATTTACAAAAAAATATTAGGTGTTTTTTTGTTTTTTGCTGTACTAAGAATGCTGTTTAGTACTCCTAAATCCCTCAAAAATCCAAATTCTATAAAACCCCTTCTTGCCATTCTGCTTGGAGCTGGCATAGGGCTTTTTTCTGGTCTAATTGGGATTGGAGGAGGGATAATCCTGACCCCAATAATATTACTATTACATTACGGAAATATGAAAGAAGCTGCTGCAGTTTCTGCATTATTTATCTGGGTTAATTCTGCATCAGGCCTTTTAGGTCAATGGAGCAGTGGAATTGAATTCCCACCACTTACAATGCTAATGGTTGTTGTTGCTTTAATCGGAGGTAGTATAGGATCATATTATGGAAGTAAACGTTGGAATAATAAAAAATTGGAATATTTTTTAGCCTTTATTTTAACAACAGCAGGAATAAAACTTATCTTGTTTTAATATGAAAATTAAAATTAGGTATTACGGTCAATTAGCAGAAATTACAAATAAAAACGAAGAATTTTTGTCTGTAAATATAAATACAGTTGGAGCTTTAAAAAGGCTGCTATCGGTTCAATACCCTGAGCTAGAGAAGTTTCAATTTCAGTTTGCACAAGACAATACAATAGTTGATGAAAATCAAAAACTAAATGGATCAGCCGTAGATTTACTCCCCCCTTTTTCAGGAGGTTAATTATGGAAAATCGTTATCAAAGACAAATACAACTATCCGAAATTGGAACACAAGGTCAAGAAAATATTTCTAAGGCAAAGGTATTAGTCGTTGGTGCTGGTGGCCTTGGCTGCCCTATTTTACAATATTTAGCAGCAGCAGGCGTAGGAACTCTTGGAATAATGGACTTAGATCAGGTAGACTTATCAAACCTGCATCGTCAAATCCTCTTTGAAGAAAAAGATATCGGAAAAAATAAAGCTATTTGTGCAAAGTCGAAATTGCAAAAACACAATAGTGAAATCAAAATTATTGATTACCCATTCGCTTTAAATGAAACTAACTATCAAGAAATAGTAACGCTATACGACATCATTGTAGATGGAACCGATTCATTAAAATCTCGTTACCTCATCAATGATGCCTGTATTTTATTGAATAAAATAATGGTCTATGGAGCACTTCATAAATTTGAAGGTCAGGTATCTGTTTTTAATTATGAGAACGGCCCTAGCTACCGCTGTTTGTTTCCAAATACCCAAAGCGAGACTGAAGTTCCTAACTGTAGTGAAATTGGTGTTTTAGGTGTTTTACCGGGTGTTATTGGACTACTTCAAGCTACAGAGGTTTTAAAAATTATAACCAAAAAAGAAGATGTCCTTTCTGGAAAAATGTTGTGTTTAAATCTTCTGAACCATACACAGTTTTTACTTCGTTTTTCAAAAAAACAACGCGTATTTGAAAAGGTTATTTCCTTTAAAAAGCCACTCCCGTATAATGATGCACTTTGTTCTACTGAATTTCAAGTATCTTTAAATTCACTAAATAAAAAAGAAAAAATACACTGGATTGATGTAAGAAATAAAAATGAAATACCATTTATTAACTTACCAGACGTTCAAAAGGCCCCCTTGGATCAAATTGAAAGTAAATCTGCTTTTGGTAATGAAAATGAAAAGAAAATCTTTTTTTGCCAATCAGGGAAAAGAAGTTTACAAGCTTTGTCAAAAATCAAAAAAAAATCGAATTATTTTAGTTTAAAAGAAGGAGCAAATGAATTAAAAGAATGGATGCAAAATCAGAAATAAAATGAAGAAGGAAGAAATAAAAAATATTTTTCGAGTGGGCGCGATAGACCCCATATCGATTTCTAAATCTATTGCAAATCATCAATCAAAAACTACTATTGGAGCACATTCCATTTTTTTAGGACAAGTCAGAGCAGATGCAATTGACGGAAATGAAGTTACAGCAATAGAATACACTGCACAAAGTGAGATGGCCAATAAAATTTGTCATGAGATTAAAGAAGCTGCCTTTGCACAATACAAGTTATCGTGTATGCATATTTACCACAGTTTAGGTATTGTAAAAAAGGGCGAACTCTGCTTTTTTGTTTTTGTGTCTGGTCCACACAGAAAAAGTGTTTTTAAAGCTTTACCTCAAATTGTGGATGAAATTAAAGACAAACTTCCCATCTTTGGGAAAGAAATTTTTAAAGATGCTTCGCATCAATGGAAAATTAATCAATAAGCATGGTAGATATTACACTAAAAAAAAATACGCTCAGAGAAGCAACTGCTCAAGCTATTATTAAGGTTAGTAAAAAAGAAACGATCCAAGCCATTGAGCAAAAAAAGGTTCCAAAAGGAGATGTTTTTGAAATGAGTCGAGCAGCAGGACTTCTCGGTGTAAAAAAAACTCCTGAAATTCTCCCTGATTGTCATCCCATCCCAATTGAGTACACCGGTTTTGAATATGAAATTAATGGTTTAGAAATTACGGTTTTATGCACTATAAAGACCATTTATAAAACAGGTGTTGAAGTTGAAGCCATGCACGGAGCAAGTATAGTAGCTTTAAATCTCTATGACATGTTAAAGCCAATTGACAAAGGCGTTGAAATATACCATATAAAATTAGTAACCAAAAAAGGAGGTAAATCAGATGTCTACAAAGTAAAATCAGATGTCAACGCAGCTGTAATTGTTTGTTCTGATTCTATTTCAAAAGGATCTAAAGAGGATTTTGCAGGAAAAGCAATCATGGATGCTTTAAAAAAATGGGAAGTCTCCTCCATAAACTACGAAATTATTCCTGATGAAATTGATTCAATTCAAGAGCAGCTTAAAAAACAACATCAAAGTAAAAGAAACTTAATTATTTTCACTGGGGGAACAGGTCTATCTCCGCGCGATCAAACACCCGAAGCTTTAGCTCCCTTTTTAGATAAAAAAATTCCTGGAATGGAAGAAGCCATTCGGAATTTTGGACAAGACCGCACTCCCTATGCAATGCTCTCCAGGAGTGTAGCAGGGATGTATGGAGACAGTCTTATTTTAGCTTTACCGGGGTCAACTCAAGGTGCTATTGAATCCATGCATGCACTTTTTCCTGCTGCCCTCCATTTATTTGATATCCTAAAAGGCGCACAACACAAAAAATGACATCTATAAAACCTATACTTACAGACTCCTTTGGGAGAGGTCATAATTATTTGAGAATTTCCCTAACGGAGCGTTGTAATTTACGTTGTTCTTATTGTATGCCTCAAGAGGGAGTAACCCTCACTCCCAAGCCCCAATTAATGAATGCTGAGGAAATTTTCTCTTTAGCTGCATTATTTGTAAAGAATGGTGTCAATAAAATCCGCCTTACCGGTGGGGAACCCTTGGTCAGAAAAGATTTTCCAGACATCCTCTCAAGATTATCACAATTGCCGGTTCAACTTTCGTTAACTTCTAATGCTTTTTCTATAGACCGCCACATCCCCCTTCTCAAAGACTCAGGAGTACACTCAATCAACATAAGTCTTGATACCCTTCAGGCAAAACGTTTTCAAGAGATAACCTTCCGAAATTATTTTGATCAAGTTCATCAAAACATTCTGAAATTAATTCGAGAAGGGTTTAATGTCAAAATTAATGCTGTTTTAATGAAAGGAATAAATGATGATGAAATCATTGATTTTATCAATTTTACAAAAGATTATCCTATTTCTTTTCGCTTTATTGAATTCATGCCCTTTGATGGAAATAAATGGAAGAGAGATAAAACCGTTACATTTGAAGAAATCATGAAAGAAGTTCATAAAAACTTCAGCACTGACAATATAATACGCCTGGATGACGCACCAAATGATACGGCAAAGAATTTTAAAATAAATGGTTTTGAGGGGAGTTTTGCAATAATCAGTACAGTAACCAATCCTTTTTGCGACACTTGCAATCGTCTGAGATTAACAGCTAATGGACAACTTAAAAATTGTTTGTTTTCAGATAAAGAAAGTGATTTACTTTCAGCCCTTAGAAATAAAGAAGATCTTGAACCTATAATCAAAAAGGCGGTGATCGGAAAATATGCAATAAGATCTGGAATGGACTCTAATGAAAGCTTTGAAGATCTTCAGAATCATAAAAAAAACAGAAGTATGATTACTATTGGAGGCTAAATTTTTGAAAAAGCTCCTGATAAATTTCTGGTGTATCCATATCTACTAAGAGGTCTTTCCCCTGAACTTTAATTACATTTTTTGATTCAGCATTTATAATTTTTTTTGCCCCTTCTTCTCCTTTTAATGAAGCTAAGGCAGCTAGATAATGAGCGCTAAAAAGAGCAGGAACCCCAACCCATCCATGGCTTGAAGCTGAAGCGATTATTTCTCTTCCACCTGCTTTAAATGTACTTCTCAAAATTTGTAAATGTTCATGATTTACTAAAGGTTGATCTATCAAAGAAATTAATATACCGTCAATGGCTTCGACTTCTTTTTTGATTTTTCTTATTCCAAAAGACAAAGAATTTCCCATTCCTTTTTCCCAATCTTCACACTGAATAATGTTAACCGAATAATTTTTAAGAAAGGGACGAATTTGATCTGCATAAGCACCTAATATTACATAAACTTCCTGAGAAAAAGTAAGTAAAGTATTGACTTGGTGTTCAATGAGTGTGTGGTGATTCCATGGCAGCAACTGTTTAGGCTGCCCCATCCTTCTAGAAGCTCCTGCAGCAACGAGGACGCTGGGAATGTTATTCATGAATTCTTCCCTTTTTCTCTCTCAGTGGAGAGGGTTTTTGATTCCGGGTAACACTTAGTATCTCAGCAATAATAGAAATAGAAATCTCATGGGCATTTTCAGCACCTAAATTTATACCTGCAGGACCATATAGTTGATCTAAAAAGTCAGTGGTTGTTTCAGGTTTATGCTTTAAAAATTCATGAATTAATTGTTCCCTCCTTTTTGAGGGACCGAGCAACCCAAAATAGATGGGCTTAACCTCAGCTAGTGCAATTAAATATTGAACATCCTTATTGAAGCTGTGTGACATTAGGACTATAGCTGTATCAGAATCAAAAGAATATGATTCAATTTCCGCAAAAGTAAGGGTGAGAAGCTCATAAGCACCCGGAAAAAAGTCAATTGTTTTGGCTTCATCAGGAGCAGCGATAATCGTAACCCTCCAACCCATTTCAGAAGCCATCCGACACAATGCTACTGCATCATGTTCAGACCCAAAAATATACAACTGAAAAAGAGGCGGAAATTCTTGCTCAAAACAAAGCTGTATTTCTTCCGATGGCTGATAATTCTTTTGCACTGGAATCATTACAGAGTCAATTATAAATTGTGAACCTAAGGAAGTATCTTCTCCTTCTGATAATGAATAATAAGAAACACAATTAAAAGAGATTCTAGAATTAATACTTTCTAATAAAATAGCCAATGATTCAGAAACATGAAAGGGTTCAATTAGTAGATATAGAATTCCTTCACAACCCAATCTATACCGACCGTCATATGACATTATTTTTGGAATTCCTTTACTGAAGACTGATTGAGCTTTATATAATACTTCTTTCTCTACACAACCACCACTCACTGCGCCACACATTTCGTTTGAATCAGCAATCAACATTCTAACTCCGGGGCGTCTATAGGATGATCCTTCCAAGCTAACTACGGTGGCTAAAACAAGTCTTTTCCCCTGAGCATGCCACCGCTGGGCTGTTTCTAAAAGTGTTAAAATTTCATGTGTCATAAAGTTCAGATGAATAACAATCTCGTTAAAGATATTGAATCACTTCTAAAGTAGAATATAGCAACTTAACAAAAGGGAAGTAAAAAAATTATTCCTCTTTATCTGTTATTACTCTTACTTTAATTTGTTTTTCTCCTCCAGAATGAATAGTGTCTATGCCAATTTCAAATCCATCTTTTCCATTCATCATTCTATCTGATTTAAACATAAACATATTACCCCCTTTTTTCATCCCACCAAATTCATCCATTTGAATCGCATGGGGAAAATCCATCATAGGGCACTTACTATGACCTCCTTGTTTTCCTAAAAGAAAACCTAAAATTCCAAATATTACGGCTACTAGCGTGAAGGCAAACCAATTTTCATTTAAAGATTTCATATGCTTTTTTAAAAATTAAAGTATCCTAAAATAATAATTTCTTAAATAGGGTCAAAATCAACTTGACTTTAAAAAAGATGCTTTTGATTTTTTCGCTCAGGCAATCCCCAAAATTTCTGTCTGATCATATTAGTGACATACATCCAAGGAATAAAAACTAAGTTTGATATTCTCTTTAAAACCCACCAAACTGCCTTGATCATCCCCCAAAAAAGAAGACCTAGAAACATAAAAAAAGCAATAATAATCTCTGGACCCATAAAACAAAAAAGCCAAGAACATCGTCTTGGCTTTCTGATGGTGCGGGTGAAGGGACTCGAACCCCCATGCCGCGAAGCACTAGATCCTAAGTCTAGCGTGTCTACCAATTTCACCACACCCGCTTTAGGGACGACAAATATAATTAAGTTTTCCAATAAAATTTCCTCTTCCAAAAAAAATACATTAGTTAACTTTACAAATAAATCTTGAACGATATACTTATGGACTTAACATCAACTCAAAAACGTTTTTTAAATGAATGGATGGATTTTTTAAAAATACCCTCTGTTAGCGCTGATCCTGAGTTTAAAAACGATGTTAAAACAGCTGCTGAATGGGTGAAAAATGCGCTTCAAAAGGCAGGTTGCCTCAAAACAGAAATTATCAAAACTCCTGGACATCCAATTGTTTACGGAGAATATCTTATTGATTCAAGTCTACCTACAGTTTTAGTTTATGGACATTATGATGTGCAACCTCCAGATCCTGTTGAATTGTGGGATAGCCCGCCCTTTGAACCCATAGTAAAGGCAACAGAAATTCATCCAGATGGAGCCGTTTTTGCTCGAGGGGCTTGTGATGACAAAGGTCAGGTTTTTATGCATATCAAAGCGCTAGAGGTTATGCTCAATGAAGGTGAACTCGATTGCAATATCAAATTCATGATTGAAGGAGAAGAAGAAGTTGGAAGTGACAACCTTGAGGAGTTTGTAAAAAATAATAAAGAAAAATTAAACTGTGATATAATTTTAATTTCCGATACTGGAATGATATCTAAAACCCAGCCTTCCATTTCAACAGGCTTACGTGGATTGAGTTATATGGAAGTTACAGTTACTGGACCCAATCGTGATTTACACTCAGGATTGTATGGGGGATCTGTTGCCAACCCAATCAATATATTGTGTGATATGATTGCTAAACTTCACGATAAAGATCGTAAAGTCACAATACCTGGATTTTATGATCGTGTTGAAGAACTATCACAAGAGGATCGTAATGAAATGGCTAAAGCTCCATTTGATTTAGAAGAATTTAAATCTTCGATTGGAATAAATGCGGTTCAGGGAGAGGCGGGATATAACAATGAAGAGCGAAGAACAATTCGTCCTACACTTGATGTAAATGGCATTTGGGGTGGATATATCGGTGAAGGTGCCAAGACCGTAATTGCAAGTAAAGCACATGCAAAAATATCAATGCGTCTGGTTCCAGACCAAGAATGGAACGAAATCAGTGACTTATTTAGCAACTATTTTACCTCATTAGCTCCAGAAGGAGTAAAAGTTGAGGTTCTTAAACACCATGGAGGATATGCATATGTAACTCCAACAGACACTATTGGATATCAAGCTGCACATAAGGCTTACAATGACACTTTTGGTATTGCCCCAATTCCGAGTAGAGGGGGTGGGAGTATTCCCATAGTCCCTATGTTTGAAAAAGAGTTAGGTGTAAAATCAATATTAATGGGATTTGGTTTGGATAGTGATGCTATTCACTCTCCCAATGAACATTATGGCCTTTTTAATTTCTTCAAAGGAATAGAGACCATTCCACGTTTTTACCATCATTACATTGCGCTATTAAGACAGCAATAATTTTGTCATTTAAATCTTAAATAAATCGGCCGCAAGACCGTCAGATAAAAATTTAGCTTTGGGTGTAATTTTCAGAAAATCACCATCCCAGAAAAGGTTTCTCTCTTCCAAATGCCTTGATACTTGAGACTCTAGATAAGCAGCATATGTTTTACCAAAAGTTTTTTCAACATGTTCTTTTGAAAGACCCTCTATTTTTCTTAGCCCAATCATGACATATTCGTTATACTGATCTTTTTTGCTTAGCCGCTCCGTTTCATTGTCTAAAAAACCCTTTTTAAGTGCGGCAACATATTTATGATTATTTGAAACATTCCATGTTCTCGTTGACGCTCCATCATAACTGTGAGCTGAAGGACCAATTCCCAGATAGGGTTTCCCATTCCAATAATTTTGATTATTTATAGAGAAAAAGTCTTTTTTTCCAAAATTTGAAAACTCATAATTGATAAAGTTTAGTGCCTCCAAACGTTTGACCAAAAAATCATATTGAGCTTTAACATCCTCTTCAATTAAAAGGAATACCTCTCCTTTTTCTACTTGGTAATACAGTGCTGTTTTTTCTTCTACTGTAAGCGCATAAGTTGAGATGTGGGGAGGATTAAATTTTAGGGCTTGATTAAGATTTGTCTCCCACTCCTTAAGAGTTGAATTTGGCATTCCGTATATTAAATCAACAGAGAAATTGGAAAAAACAGAAGATACCCACTCCATAGACTGTAAGGCTTGATCAACACTATGGGCTCTATTCATTAATTTTAAGTCTTTTTCATAAAAAGACTGAACTCCAAGACTTAAACGATTCACTCCAGCTTCTTTGACATCTTTTAAGTAGCTTTTTGAAACGTCATCAGGGTTTACCTCTAAAGTGATTTCTATCCCATCATGAAATGAAAATTTTGCTTTGGATTGATGAATAAGATTTGAGAGTTTATCTGCTGATAAAAGTGAAGGAGAACCTCCACCAAAATAGATACTCTCCAAAGGAGTTTTTAATTCTGTAAGACGAAGATCTAACTCTTTTAACATTCCCTCCTCTAACTGATCAACTTCTTTTTGATTGGTTGAAAAATGAAAATTACAGTAATGACAGGCTTGTTTACAAAAAGGATAATGAAAGTATAAATTGGACATTGCCTATTTGAATAGAAAAATTAGGTTAGGATTGTATTTTTTTAGGATTTTGATTTACAAAAGCACTCCATCCTGTATAGGATTTTCCTGACACCACAGTCCCTTGATTATAATAATGACAAACAGCTGCTGCCAACCCATCGGTAGCATCAAGATTCTTCGGCAAGGTTTTAATTTTCAGAAGACTTTGAAGCATTTTAGCTACCTGTTCTTTTGATGCATTACCATTGCCTGTTATGGCCATCTTAATTTTTTTAGGTGAATATTCTGTAATTGGTATTTCACGTGACAAACCAGCTGCCATAGCTACTCCCTGTGCTCTCCCAAGCTTTAACATCGATTGAACATTTTTGCCGAAAAAAGGAGCTTCAATAGCAAGTTCATCAGGATGGTATTCCTCAATAAGCTCAATCGTTCTTTTGAAAATAATTCCCAATTTCATAAAATGGTTATCGTATTTTTTTAGATGCAATTCATGCATTTGTATCAATTCCATAGAATTTTTGGTTGTTTTTATTAAACCAAATCCCATGATGGTGGTTCCGGGGTCAATTCCTAGAATAATTTGCTCGTTTTGCATTAATTATCTTCTAAAGCAGAAATTCTAATGGGAAGTTTAAAAGAAGTAGATACTAAAGTACCAACATTTGACTTTATAGCTGCTTGGGCTTGAGGAATTTGATTTACAGCATCAGCCAATGTACTTTCTAAATTTGGAATTGCGGCTTCTATTTTACTTGAGGCATCTAGTGAAGCCATCGATATAAAGCCTTCCTCATTTATTACTAAGTTTAAAACAACTTCAGTGTCAATATTTTCTGAAGCAATCCAATCCTGTTCTTCTATATAATTTAAAATTTTTGAAGATATAACCGATTCAAAACAGTTTTTTTCATCTTCACCCTCTAGACCCTCACAGCTCAGAAATCTAGGATACTGATCTTTATCAGACCAACTCGAAGCTCTCTTTATCTCACTCTCAGAAACTTTTGTAGTTTCAAATAAATGACATCCTGATAGTGACAAAAAAAACACAGTTACAAGTAAAAAAACAAACGGTTTTAAGTTATTGTCCATGAGAAATTATTTTATGTACTAAAATTACGCTTTTTTATTCATTTATGTCTAATCCAAAGAGCTGGTCAAATATAAATTGATATTTTTAACGTATGGATTTAATCATTATATCCCTTGCTGGGTTTTTTATTCTTCTTGGGATTGCAGGTAGTTTTCTTCCGGTAATTCCGGGCCCATTAACTTCATGGTTAGGATTATTCATACTTGGATTTGCACCTTCCATTGTTATTGAAAATCAATTCTTGATTCTTTGTTTTTGTATTGCTTTATTCATTTTCATATTTGACAATATCATTGCTGTTTTGGGAGCTAAAAAATTTGGTGGAGGAAAGGGAAGTACAATTGGAAGCAGTATTGGAATTATTGTTGGAATTCTATTTTTAGGTCCTTTTGGTTTAATCATTGGTCCTTTCTTTGGAGCATTTCTGGGTGAACTATATGTCAATCAAAGCAATAAAAAAGGAGCAATAAAAGCTGCTTTTGGTGCATTAGTTGGTTTTTTAACTGGAGTTTTTTTGAAATTTATGATCGCCTTAGCTTTCGGGTACTACTTCATTAAGATAATATGGGAATTTAAAAATCAACTTTTTTAAAAAAATAAAGCAACCCCTTTTACAAAAAATTCAATCAAACCACAACACTATATTTATTTAATGAATGTTGTGAATGCCTTAAGCATTATTTGTATGCTTTCTATGTAAAGTATAACAATACACGGGCTATTTGTAAAAGGGATTTACTTTATAGATAAGTTTTTTGGGTTTTATTAAATTGATTTATTTCGTTTATATACTCTAGTTTTCCAATAGAATTCATTCTTACCTTAATTGGACTATAGGTTAACCAACCCGTTTTTCGTTGTCCAAAATTATTAATTCGAATATAATTTGGAGAGTCTGTTTCATTAATTTGATTGTCATGAACCAATCTAAATTCATAAAACTCCCATAGATTCCTTTTATGGTCTCCAGCTGTTAGTGATTCTAATCTTTCAATATTTTGAGTAGCAAATTCAAGTGTAATTCCTTTTATTTTTTCACTGTTGTATTCCTTTTGATTCAATAATCCGTTTTTAAATGCATACTGAACCGCAGCATAGCTATTGCCAACTTGAAGTTTGGAAAAAATATTTTTGCAAAGGGTTTGATATTGATATTCAGATATTTCAACTAATAATCTTATGGTATCACAATCCAATCCAAGTGCAATTGATTTTAGTATTACCATCTCATTTTTTGTTAAAGAATGTTTAACACCATGAAAGGACTTTGTATGCATAAAATATAATTTAGTTCGAGGTATTGGGGTTATTGTTCTCAAATATGCAAAAAATACAGGCTATATCAGAGTGATCAAATAAAGTGAGACATTCGGGTATTGTACGGTATGTATTTGTGGATAACTGGGGTAAAATGGAATATGTTATTTGTAAGTAAAATCCTACAAGTTTATTCCAAAGCTATTCTTCCAATAAAGATCACTATTTTTACATCATATAAGCTTTGTAATGGAATTATTTTTAATCACTTTTTTACTTCTTGGATTAGCATTTGCCGGTATTGCAATAAAAATATGGGCAAAAAAAGATGGAGAATTTTCAGGCACTTGTGCCAGTCAAAGTCCTTTCTTAAACAAAGACAATCAACCTTGTGGTCTTTGTGGTAAAATGCCAGAAGAAGCTGAATGTAAAAATCCTGAAATTTTAGAAAAGGCATAAAGCAAATAATGAAGACCTTAGAAGAAAAAGAAATAATCATAAGAGCTAGAGCGGATGATCAAACTGCTTTCAATCTTCTTTTTAATTCTTACTGGGATCCTGTATTGTCTTTTTTAAACGACCGTACCTCAAATTCTACTTTATCTGAAGAGCTTGCAATAGAAACTTTTGCAAAAGCCTTTGATAAACTTGCGCTATATGATCAAAATCAACCTTTTATTGCTTGGATATTGACCATTGCGAAAAACCACCATATTGATCGTTTTAGGAAAACCAAAAAAAATCATGAAACACACAAAGAAATAGACGACATTTCCTCCTATGAACCTCGAGATTTAGAACCTTCTCCGGAGGAACTAATGATTTCAAATCAAGATTTAGATCTTATTCTGCGACATATAAAGTCTTTGAAAATTGAATATAGAACAATCCTGAGATTGCGGTATTTTGAGGATTTATCCTACAAAGAAATTGAAGCTCAATTAGGAGAATCTGCATCAACCGTTCGTGTTAAATTGTTTAGAGCAAAAAAAATGTTGGCTACTTTATTAAACTACGATGCAAATTAAACTCTCTAAACTAGGCCCGGGATTGTTGTTTGCTGGCGCAGCAATTGGTGTTTCCCATCTGGTTCAGTCAACTAGAGCTGGAGCTGATTTTGGCTGGGGATTGGTATGGGCACTTTTACTAATAAATTTATTTAAGTATCCTTTTTTTCAATATGGTCCTCGATATGCGCAAGCAACGGGTGAAACACTTCTAGATGGGTATTATAAATTAGGAAAAGGATATTTATGGGCCTATTTCATTTTGAACTTTGGAACGATGTTTACAATTCAAAGTGCAGTAACAGTTGTGACTGCTGGTATTGCTTCTACGTTGTTTGGCATCACTGACGATATAGTGACTTGGAGTGTCTTTATTACTCTTATATGTGGAATTCTTTTACTTTTAGGGAAATACAATTGGCTTGATAAGCTGATCAAAGTGATTATGGTTATTTTGGCTGTAAGTAGTATTCTTGCAGTAGGTTTTGCTTTCTTTAAAAATGAACAACCTATTTCTTTTCAGCAAGTATTTCCTGATCAAGGAGGACTTTTATTCTTAATAGCTTTTTTAGGATGGATGCCAGCACCTCTAGATATATCCATTTGGCATTCCATTTGGACTTTAGAAAAAAATAAAACAAATGCTAACAAATCCAGTATAAAAGAAAGTTTATTTGACTTTAATGTAGGATATATAGCAACAGTTATTTTAGCATTATGTTTTTTAGGTCTAGGGGCTCTAGTAATGTTTGGGACAGGCTTAGAATTTTCAAGTCAAGGAGGTGTTTTTGCTGGGCAATTAATTCAACTATATACCTCAAGCCTAGGAGAAGCTGCTTATGGTATTATTGGTATTGCTGCTTTTACCACAATGTTGAGTACAACACTAACTACACTCGACGCCTCGCCAAGGGCTATGTCAAGAACCATTCAGCTGCTTTTTGATAAACAAACCACCAACTTCTACATACATTGGATGATTATTCTCGCTGTAGGAACTGGGTGTATTTTTCTTTTCTTATTGTCTGAAATGGGAAAATTAGTTCAAATCGCGACTGTACTTTCTTTCATTACTGCCCCACTGTATGCCTTTTTAAATTACAGACTTGTAATAAGCAGTCAAATGCCTAAAAAGCACCAGCCAAAACAAGGGTTACGTATTTTAAGTGTCTTTGGTTTAGTGTTTTTGACTGGCTTTACTCTTTTTTATCTTTTTAGTCTATAAGCTTTAGATTATCTTTGTAAAAAAGATTGAAGATGGAGGTTCAAGATAAGTCTATTAAACACAAAAAAAAACCAGATTGGATTCGTGTAAAATTACCTACTGGTAAAAAATACACAGAACTTAGAGGCTTAGTTGATAAATATAAACTTAATACAATTTGCACCTCAGGAAGCTGTCCCAATATGGGAGAATGCTGGGCTGAAGGAACTGCAACCTTTATGATTCTGGGCAACATCTGTACCCGTTCTTGTGGTTTTTGTGGTGTTCAAACGGGACGCCCTGGAGCGGTAGATTGGACAGAGCCTGAAAAGGTAGCAAACTCCATAAAAATAATGAATATCAAGCATGCCGTACTCACATCGGTTGATCGTGATGACTTGAAAGATATGGGTTCGATTATTTGGGCTGAAACAGTGAATGCAATTAGAAGAATTAGTCCACAAACTACTCTTGAAACTCTGATACCTGATTTTCAAGGAAACAAAAGAAATATAGATCGTATTGTTCAGGTTGCACCTGAGGTGGTTTCACACAATATTGAAACCGTAAAACGTTTGACCCGAAAAGTACGTGTTCAAGCAAAGTATCAAACCAGTCTTGAGGTACTTCATTATCTAAAAGAAGAAGGAATCAATCGAACAAAATCTGGTATCATGCTCGGTTTAGGTGAAAAAGAAGAGGAAGTATTAGAATCGCTTCATGATCTTAGAGCCTCATCTGTAGATGTAGTAACTATTGGACAATATTTACAACCCAGTAAAAAACACCTTCCTGTCCACTCATTTATTACTCCCGATATGTTTAAAAAATATGAGACTTTTGCTTTAGACCTTGGTTTTAAACATGTTGAAAGTGGTCCCTTGGTTAGATCTTCTTACAAGGCACACAAACATATTGCTTAAAATTGATTTATAGTTTTTTGAATTGTTTCATCAAAAATGATTTGATCTTCTGAATTAACAAACGCCATAGTAATGGGTAAATAGTATAACTCAGATTCATTCATTAACGGTGAAAGTCGGGTATAATCTTTTTCTGTTGTAAGTACGATTCCTTTTGCTCTAAGTTTTTGAATCTGATCAATTTCAGAAGGCTTGAAAATATGGTGGTCTGGAAAGGATAAATGTTCAAAAACCAGTGCCTTTTCCTTTAAAAATTCGACTAAGGGTTTTGGATCTGCAATTCCAGTAACCAATACAAAAGGTTGCGAAATTTGATCAATATATTGACTTCCAGAATTACTCACTATTCGATTGCTGTACTGTATTTTGGTAAAAAAAAGTTGTTGGTGTTTTTCTAAAATAAGCTCTTCTTTAAAATGATTCATTTGAATATGATTCAATGTATCGGGGCATTTTGTTACTAAAATAACAGCCGCTCGTTTAGCTCCCTTTTTTGATTCCCTTAAACTGCCTACAGGAAGTATTCTGTCTAAAAAAAAAGGGGCTTCGTATGTTGTCGTCAAAATCAGTAACGAGGGCTTTACATATCGGTGTTGCATTATATCATCCAAAAGAATAACTGAATTTGGCACTGAAAATTCTTTAATTTTCTGAATCCCTAAAACACGCTTCTCAGCAACCACTACTGAAATATCTGAGTGCTTTTTCAAAAATTGATAGGGTTCATCTCCAATAGTAGCCGCAGTGCTTTTTGAGGAACTAACAACAACACCTTTAGTTTTTCTTTTATAACCTCTACTTAAAACAACTATTGGGTAGTTTTTTTTTAAAAGGGTAATTAAGTAATCAATTACTACAGACTTTCCCGTTCCCCCGCTGGATAGATTTCCAACACCTATACTGGGTAGAGGAATATACTGTTGCTTTAAAACCTTTTTATCAAACAATATATTCCTGAACCTAACAATGAGACCATAAATAAATGCAAATGGATATAACATCGTTATCAAGATTTTCATGCCCATGAAGATAAATATTATATTTGTGATAATTCATCACTGTTATGATCATTAAAAAAATTATTGAAATCCTAGAAGACTGGGCACCCAAAGCCTATGCCGAAGACTTTGACAATGTTGGATTACTGATAGGAAATGAAACCCAAGAATGTAGCGGCGTTTTAGTCAGTTTAGATTGTACGGAAGCTGTTGTTGATGAAGCAATGATCAAAGGATGTAACCTCATCGTTTGCTTTCATCCTATTATATTTTCAGGATTAAAAAAAATAACTGGCAAAAACTATGTTGAGCGTGTAGTTATCAAAGCCATCCAAAATAATATTGGCATAATAGCCCTTCACACCCGATTGGACAATCACCCCGAGGGAGTTAACGATGTTTTATCCAAACGCTTAGGGTTACTTAATACCCGAGTTTTAATTCCAAAAAAAGGAAGTCTAAAAAAATTAAGCACCTATGTTCCATCAACACATCTAGAAACTATATTAGAAGGTCTTCATGAGGCTGGAGCAGGTGAACTTGGAAGTTATAGTGAGTGCAGTTTTACTTCAGAAGGAATAGGACGTTTTAAAGGAAATGAAAAAAGCAACCCGTTTAAAGGAAATCCAAAAGAGAAATTAAAAACTGAAGAAATTCATGTCGAAGTAGTTTTTGAATCTCATTTCAATCTAGCAGTACAAAAAGCACTTCAAGATCTCCACCCATATGAAACAGTAGCCTTTGAAATTTTCAGCCTGGACAATCCCAACCCAAATGTGGGAATGGGTAAAATTGGGATACTAGATAAAGCAATGGAACCGTCTGATTTCTTAAGCTTTGTAAAAAATGAACTTCACACGGAGGTAATCAGACACAGCCCTATTATTTCTAAAAAAATTCAAACGGTAGCCGTTTTAGGAGGGTCTGGTAGCTTTGCCATTGAGAATGCCAAACAACAAGGTGCTGATGCTTTTATTACAGCAGATTTAAAATATCATCAATTTTACATGGGAGAAGAAAACCTTATATTAGTTGATGTTGGGCACTATGAAAGTGAACAATTTACCAAAAATTTGATATTTGACTTTCTTAGCAAAAAAATGACTAATTTTGCAATCGTTTTATCAAGTACAAAAACCAACCCAGTTAATTATTACTAGCTATGGCCAAAAAAAAAGAAATCTCAGTAGAAGATAAGTTAAGAGCACTATATGATTTACAACTTATTGATTCACGCATAGATGAAATAAAAAACCTTAGAGGTGAACTACCACTAGAAGTGGAAGATTTAGAAAATGAAATTGCAGGATTGGTAACAAAACTGGATAAAATAAAAGCTGAAGTTCAAGAAAACGAGCATGGAATTACGGAACAAAAGCAAACTATTGAAACGGCAAAAGAGTTGTTGAAAAAGTATGAGGAGAAATTAAAAAATGTTCGAAATAACAGAGAATATAATTCTATCGTTAAAGAACAAGAATTTCAAGACCTCGAAAGTCAATTGGCTGAAAAGAAAATAAAAGAATTTAAAGGACGTATCGAGCAAAGACAGGAGATACTTTTCACAATCAATGAAAAATTGGATGAACGTAAAGCACACTTGAAAGCTAAGAACAGTGAGTTAGATGCCATTTTAAAAGAAACTCAAAAAGAGGAAGACCTTCTTCAAAAGAAATCTGACCAATTTGAAAAACTGATCGAGGAACGCTTAATTAACGCATACAAACGTATTCGAGGAAGCGTTAAAAATGGTTTAGCGATTGTAGCTGTTGAACGTGGTGCCTCTGGAGGTTCATACTTTACGATTCCTCCTCAAGTACAAATGGAGATTGCTTCTCGCAGCAAAATCATAATGGATGAACACAGCGGAAGAATTTTAGTAGATGCAGAACTTGCAAAAGAAGAGTCTGAAAAAATTCAAAAGCTAATCGGGAAATAAATTAATCCCAGTAATCGTAGACCAATACGGATTCCGTAAAAGGCACAAACAATTTTACAAATTTTTGATGTATCGGATGTGGTAGGTAGATACTATCACGATCTTCTGCTGTTGCAAATTTCATTGTTAAACTATGGGTAAAACCTTGATTCAATCCCTCAGGTGAAAAATTTTCCGTGAAATTCAAGTCTTTAACTCCTTCGATCTCTTGCAAACTATAGCCACCGTCAGTGATCAACTGAAGATCTACCGAAGTAAGGGTTGGCTTAAATTTCACAAGAACTATATGGTTCAACATTTTGCTGTTTTTAATTAAACCTTCAGCTCTTTCAATAGCTTTGGGGTGATAAAAGAAACCAATTGCAACAGTGGTGATATAAAATATAATTACCATTAAAAGTGCAAAACGATCTGTTATTCCAATTTTTGTCATGGATGTTATCTTTTTCCCTAAAATATAAAAATTAAAGAGAATCAAGGAAGAGTTAATGAAAAGTATTTTTATGGAAGTAAAAAAACCTACTCACTTATTTATAGCAGAATTATTAAACAAAAATCAAAAAATTATCAAAATGAATGCTATAAGTGAGTAGGCTAACAATAAACCAATCTATATAATAGACAATGATTTGACTTAAAAGTTACATCGTCAAATGCTAAAAAAATATTAAAATTTCAAAAAGCAGAAAAGCTTCAGATGATTATTGAGTCTATAAACCTATTTGACTTTGAAAGAATGTCCTTTGACAATAAAGTAAAAGAACATTATTCCCTTAAAGGCTATATATCCTATTCCAGCGGTTTTGATGTCGGAAATAAAATAAAGCACACTAAAAATAATAGAAGAAGAAATCATTAATCCAATAAAAAATGACTTGAAGAATTTCAAATACTTATGAAGGTCTATTTTTTCTCGTTCCTTTTCGGACATCATATTATATCCAAAGGTTAATGGAGGTTCCAGAGGAGAATTTTGATAAGTACCATGACAGAGATTGAAAAGTATTTAGAAAGCCAGCGAGCACTTGACGAAAACGGAAAGCCAGACGAAAGCTTGTTTGGTGTCAAAATGTACAAGAGTTTAAAAGCTGCTAAAATTTCAACAAAATTACATGAAGGTTCTTCGGGTTATTATAGAGCTGACGGGGGTACAACAATTTTAATGGGTGAAATTTTAATTTACTTTAGATCAACTGACGACGAATAAAATAGTTGCTTTTCTATTTAGTCTTGTTTTCATGAAGCGCCTCTAATTAATTTTAGGGGTGTTTTCTTTTAAACGACAGGCATATCATCTTCAGTAAGCTCAATTACATCCTTCTCCATAAGCAACTTCTTTATCCTTAAAATCTTCACCTTATTTAACAAGCTTTATTTCATCAAAAATATTATTTACTTCTTTATTTATTCACCCACTTATGCTTTCATGACTTTATGCTTATTCTATAATATGTAAAGTCTTTCTTTTATGATCAAATAAATCATTTCCTGTCCTTTTTTTATAATTCATCAATATGTTCAGTCACTTTTTAATAAGTTACTTAATAAGCGATAAATAAAATTCTGATTTTCAAATAGCAACTTATACTTTTAATATCATTTATTTTGTTATGGATCCTTCTCAAAAACATTTTTTTAAGGAATTAATTGTTATTGAACAAATGATTACTATGTATTGGAATAACAAAAGATATACAAAAGAAGAAATAATTAATATTAAGAAAAAAATAGAAGAAGATAAATTATAGCTTAAATGCGGTTACAAAAATATATTATTAGAGTAACTGATTAATATATAGAGAAATGACATTAGCCTGCTGGCTATAAAAATAAATGGTGGAAGACCAGTTAGCGTCTCCTTTTAACTTTCTATTACCGTCAGATTGAAATGAAAAGACTACTTCTTTTTTTATTATTAACTCCCTTAATATGTTTTGGGCAGACCTCTCTAGATTTTTTTAATAGTGGTTTAGTAAAAGATAGTCTATATGACTACAAAGGATCGATTGCAGAATTTACTAAAGCAATAGAACTTGAGCCAGATAATACTGAATACTATAGCGCAAGAGGTAAATCAAGGTATTTTTCAGATGACTTTAAAGGATCAATAGCAGACTATACTAAAGCTATAGAATTTGAGCCAGACAATTCTGAATACTACAACTCAAGAGGTAAGTCAAGGTATTTTTTACGTGAATATGATAAAGCTATAACTGACTTTAATAAAGCGATAAAACTTAAGCCAGATATTGCAGAATATTATTACGAAAGAGGTTATGCAAAATATTCTTCACTTGATTATAAAGGAGCTATAGCTGATTTTAAAGCTTCAATAACTATTGATTCTTTAGAACCACTTTACTATAAAAATTTAGGTGATGCTTTAGAAAAAAGCGAAAAATTTAAAGAGGCAAAAGTTCAATATCTTATTGCTGAAAAACTTGATTCTTCAGATGGTGCTATAAAATATAACACTAAGGGTGATCATTATCCCTATGTTCTTTCACAAGACGAGGAATTAGAATTTCCTATACAAACTGATATAGAGTTATTTATAGAGGACATTTTTAATTTTGACACTAAAAACGATCAATTCTTTTTAAGATTCAAATATATAATATACTCTCCATATCCAGCAGATTATATAAATAATCAAAACGAAAACCTTAATAGTATAACAGATATAAGGGAGATAGTAAAAGTT
>JABGUL010000042.1 GCA_018646605.1 Flavobacteriaceae bacterium | reverse complement strand
TTTTTGATGCCAAGCAGTAACAAAATCATACAACATAATGAATTATCCATTCACTCCTTTGTGAATGGATTTTCTTTTTGTACCCAATCCAAAGTTGACTTTTTACCCTCTAATCCTGATCAAAAAGAATTTAAAAAAGCTTTTGATGAGTTTATAGATTACTATCCAAAAAATACTTTTTCTGCTATTAGCTTAATTCATTTTGAACACCCCTCCACCTTTGTTCCAAAATCACTGTTTAGTGAAAAACATTTAGAACGATACTTGAGTCATTACAAAATAAATAAAGGAAATAACACCTTCCGTTTTGACTATAATGATGAAAATAGTCAAGTAAATGTCTATTCCTATCCCAATGAAATCCAAATCCTTTTAGAAACTTCAGAAAACAGTTTCCATGAAACCCATTACAACACGTTACTTTCACGAACCATCTTGAATCTGGCGTCGAAATCAGAAACAAAAATTCAACTTTATATTCACCTTCAAAAAGAAAGTATGGATCTCTTTTTAACAAAGAATAAGTCCATTATTTTTCACAACAAGTTTAGCACTCAAAGTGAAGATGAATTTCTTTATTATGTCTTTTTTGTGGTGGAACAGTTTGAATTGGAAAGTAATGCTTTTGAGATTGTCTTTTTAGGAAAAATAGATCTCTTTGCATCATTTTATGAAGCCATCAGACTTTATCATAACAATATTCATTTCCATCAAGAGATTATTATCAGTAAACAAGCAACTGAAAACCATAACGCCCCTTTTCTAGCACAATATTTTAGTTAATGAGAATCATTTCTGGCACGCACAAAGGTCGACGGATTTCAGCACCAAAAAACTTACCCGTTCGACCAACTACAGACCGTTCCAAAGAAGGGCTTTTTAACATTCTTCAGCACCGTCTAGAATTTGAGTCGCTTACCGTTTTGGATCTTTTCTCTGGTACAGGAAACATGAGCTATGAGTTTGCCTCACGGGGTGTATCGAAAATTACAGCAGTCGATCAAAACCGACATTGTGTCAACTTCATTCAAAAAACAGCGGGAAATTTAGAATTAGATATTAATACTATACAATCAGAATGTATCACTTTCCTTAAAAAAAACACAAGTACGTTCAGTTTGATTTTTGCTGATCCCCCATATGACTGGGAAGCTGAAGCTTATTTGAACCTACTGGAGCAAGCAAAAAAACGTTTGGATGATTCGGGGATCATCATTTTTGAACATAGCAATTTCATTGACCTTTCTACTGGAGATGGGTTTGACTTCTCAAGAAATTATGGAGGAAGTGTATTTTCCTTTTTTGAATAAAAAAAGCAGGCCGATAAGCCGGATTCTGTCGAGTCTTATCATTTATCTGGATGTAAAATTACTTTTACATTCTAGCCGCCTACCCTTCTACATTGAACGAGCCGCTCTTAATTGTAGATATACTTGGCGTTGCACCGCATAGAGTTTACCTGGTTTCACTACAGCCGAACTGTACTTGCTTTCTGTTGCACTGGTCCGCTTCTTTCAAAGGACGGGTGTTACCCGCTATGCTGCTCTATGGTGTCCGGACTTTCCTCTCCTTTCAAATGAAAAGAGCGATAAGATAGCCTGCGGGACAAAGTTAGCCATTTGTTAATAATTAACGAGGAATATCACCCTTCATAAATAGAGATACTATAATCGGATTTATATCTTTGTAATTCATGAAATCATTTGTTGTATCGGCTTTAAAATACAGACCCACCTCTTTCGAAGAGGTAGTAGGTCAAGAAAGTATTACAAAGACACTACAAAATAGCCTTGACAGCAATCAACTGGCGCAAGCATTACTCTTTTGTGGTCCTAGGGGCGTTGGAAAAACATCATGCGCTAGGATCCTAGCCAAAAAAATAAACAGTGCCACAACTGCTGAGGATGGGGATTATTCTTTCAATATTTTTGAATTGGATGCCGCTTCAAATAATTCTGTGGAAGATATTCGAAAAATAAATGATCAAGTTCGGATTCCTCCCCAAGTAGGATCCCACAAAATATACATCATTGATGAGGCTCACATGCTTTCAGCAAATGCATTCAATGCCTTTTTGAAAACCTTAGAGGAGCCCCCAAAGCATGTAATTTTCATACTGGCTACTACTGAAAAAAATAAAATAATTCCTACAGTTCTATCTCGCTGTCAAGTTTATGATTTTAAAAGAATCGCTGTTCAAGACATTCAAAAGTATTTAGAGAAAATTGCAATCGATCGAGGTTTAGTTTTTGAAGAAAATGCACTTTACCTAATTGCACAAAAGGCGGAGGGTGCCCTACGTGATGCTTTATCTATTTTTGATCGAATGGTGAGTTTTACTCAAGGAAATTTATCTGCTGTTGCTGTTGCTGAAAACTTAAATGTGCTTGATTACCAGACGTATGCAAATCTTGGCGAAATGATATTTAAAAATGATATACCAGGTATTTTAACTGCTTATGACGGTCTACTCCAAAGGGGTATTGATAGTTTAGAGTTTCTAAGCGGATTAGGTGGTCATTTTCGCAATTTGATGCTAGCTAAAGATCCCTCCACATTGAATTTAATGGAAGTTGGATCCAGTATAAAAGAAACTTACAGTAAAGACACTACTTCACTATCCCCTTCCTATCTTCTAGATGCTATTTCTTTAATTAATCAATGTGAAATAGGCTACAAAAACTGTAAAAATAGACGTGTTCATCTTGAACTTTGCTTGATGCAACTAGCTTCGCTCCATTTCAATGGAGAAAAAAAAAAGGGTACATAATCCCAGCATCGGAGCTTAAAAAAACATCAACTTCACTACCTAATACAACCGCCGATGAACCATCGGAAGAAAAAGAAAAAATTATTATTCAACTCGATTCAGATGTAATTTCTACTCCCACTATAGAAATGAATCAGGAAGTAGCAAGTCCAAGTGTACCCCAAGTCTCTGTTGTGAATGAAGGGGCATCCAAAGTTGAAGATCCTAATGAAGAATACAAACCTTCAAAACCTATCTCTTCTCAAGTTTCGGGATTTTCACTTTCTAGCATTGCACTAAAGAAGGCTGCTAAAGAAAAAAGCCAACCTAAAGTCATTGAGACAGAACTTCCGGAAGACCCTTTTGTACTCGAACAAGTAGAAATACTTTGGAATCAATATACAGACGATGTAAAAAAGGAGGGGAAAAGTAATATAGCTGCTGTTTTGAGTATGAATAAAGTGACTTTAAACGGTGGCTTTGAATTAGGTTTTATGGTTGCCAATGAAATGAATAAAGTAGAAATGGTAAGAGAAATGGAGCGTTTACTTCCGTTTTTACGCAATTCTTTAAACAACCAAAGCCTCACCATTGCACTAGAAATTAGTGAAACAACTAGAGAAGATTCAGTTTATTCACCGAATGAAAAATACCAGCATTTACTTAAAATAAACCCAAGCTTAGAAGACCTACGAAATACGTTTGATTTAGATTTTTAAATGAATTATAGATTGACTTTATAAAAAGTCAAGTATAATAAACTGATCCTCTTATTCTTACAGTTTATTTGTTTTTGCAAAGTTCTCGAATCATCCCATCAGAAAGCCCCACTTTTGGAACATAGATATCCTTTGCACCACTCCAATTTAAGGTTTTTAGAAATAATTTAGCGGCAGGGAAAATCACATCAGAACGATCAGGGTTCAAACCCAATTTAACAATACGTTCTTCATAGGTAAGTAGATTCAATTTATTTGATAGGGCATTTAAAGTTAGATAGCTAATAGGTCTATCGTCTTTAATACCAGCCATTTTATGCAGCTTGTTAATATTCCCTCCCGTACCCAATAGATAGATTTTTTCATGGCCTTGAGTATGTTCGTTAACCCACTCTTCAGCAGCTTGCCAGGTTTCATCACTCACTTTATCATTTAATAAACGAACCGTTCCAATTTTAAATGATTTTGAATACGTACGTTTTCCTTTTATCAAAACACTAAATTCGGTACTTCCTCCACCCACATCAACATAGAGAAATGTCTTTTCTTTACTGATAGTATCAAAAATAGTTGTGTTGGAAATAATTTTAGCTTCCTTCTTTCCATCGATTATTTCAATTTTAATCCCTGATTTTTCAAGTACTTTTTCAACTACTTTTGAACCATTTTTCGCTTCTCTAAGTGCAGATGTTGCAAAAGCCAAGTAATCCTTAACACCATGGACTTTCATCAATAGTTTAAAAGCTTTCATGGATTTTATAATGCGTTTGATATTGACTTCGGAAATCTTTCCTTCACTAAAAGCATCTTGCCCCAAACGAACGGGAATACGCACAAGTGAATTCTTTAGAAAAATAGTTTTTTTTTCGTATTCCACAACATTAGCCACTAACATCCGAACTGCGTTAGAGCCAATATCAATAGCTGCGTATTTTCTAATTTTCAAAGCTGTAGGTTTTTATAATAATCAAAAATTGCCCATTGAGATCGAACGGGTTTATCTGAATTAGTTTTAAATTGATTTTGGGAAGTTTTGTTTATGTAGCGTGCCTTGACATTATCTTTCCAAATAATATCAAAGACATCAAGGATTTGTTTCTGTAGACTAGGATCATATATAGGTGCTGCAACTTCTACTCTATTCTCAATATTTCTAGTCATAAAATCTGCAGAGGAAATATAGACCTTTTGATTGCCTCCATTTTCAAAGGCATATACGCGTGGATGTTCCAAATATCGATCCACAATACTTATTACTTCAATATTTTCACTCATGCCTTTCACTCCTGGAATCAAAGAACAGATCCCTCTTACGATCATTTGAATAGGAACTCCTGCTTGACTTGCCTCATACAATTTATTGATCATAGAAAAATTAGTGATGGCATTTAATTTTAGTTTAATCCCATTTGGTAAACCAGCCTTCTTATTTTCAATTTCTTTATTTATCATACGCACCAAAGCAGCATGGGTGTAATGCGGAGAAACAATGAGGTGTTTATATTTTTTTAGTTTGTAATGTACTTGGAGAAAATTAAATACTTTATTCACTTCTTTGAGCACCTTTGGATTAGAAGTGAATAGGGTGTAATCAGTATAAATTTTGGCAGTATCCTCATTTAGGTTTCCAGTACTAATAAAACCAAAACGTTTCTTTTTACCTTGTTTTATTTTTTCAATTATACATATTTTGGAATGTACCTTTAACCCTGGAATTCCAAAAATAAGCTCTACTCCAGCGGCCTGCATTTGTTCTGCGTACGTAATATTATTTGTTTCATCAAAACGGGCTTGAAGCTCAATTTGAACAAGTACTTTTTTTCCATTTTTAGCCGCATTAATTAATGCACTTGCCACATTCGAAAGTCGTGATAAACGGTAAATGGTAATCTTGATTGAATTTACTTCAGGATCTAAAGCGGCTTCACGTAAAAATTTAATCACAAATGAAAAACTATGATAAGGAGTGTATAAAAGGTAATCTTTCTCCTCTATCGCCTTAAAAATACTTTTTTCAAGCGATAAGCCCTCAATCGGAATGGGTTGCATTCTGCTGTAAAGCAAATCATTTCTATTTAATTGAGGAAACTTCATGAAATCCTTTCGGTTATGATAACGCCCTCCGGGAATTAGGCTATCTGAGGTATCGATACCTAACAAATCTTTTATAATGTTTAATGTTTCTAAAGAAATCTCTTTATCATAAACCAATCGAACAGGTTCTGCTAAAATTCGCTCCCGTACACTTTCTACAATTTTATTAATATAACTTTTGGATACATCACCCTCCATATCAAGTTCGGCATCTCGAGTAACTTTAATCATGTGGGCTTCAATACTTGAAAACTCGAAAAAATTAAAAATTAAATGAAAATGATACCGAATTAAATCATCCAAAAACATGACGTACTGTTTTTTGCCAATAGAAGGCAAAACAATAAATCGATCTAATTCAGTAGGAATCTCAATAAGTGCATACTGATTTTCAGCATTTTTTGTTTTTTCGAAAGACAGTTTTACGGCTAAGAAAGCATGGTTATCTGATAAGTCTTGAGGGAATTTTTCAGAAATAATAATCGTCATTAGTGCTGGGCTCACTTTCTGAATAAAGTATTCCTTCAAAAACTCTTGATGTTCCGCAATTACATTCTGCTCATTGACAAAATAGATGTTTTCTTTTTCAAGCTCGTTTTCTATGTTTGTAAGGATTTTATTAGTTTCCTTTTGTTGATGAATTACTTTTTTTGTAATTGCTTTTAATAAATCTTTTGCATTTTTACCCCCAAAAATCTTTCTACCGGTCATATCCGATTGAGCAATACGTTGAACAGTTGCATAGCGAACTTGAAAAAATTCATCCAAATTATTTGAAAAAATTCCAATAAATCGAAGACGCTCAAGCAGCGGAACATTCTGATTAGCAGCTTCTTGTAGTACTCGAGCATTAAAATCTAACCAACTAATTTCACGATTTATATAAAGTGCATCTTCTTTCATACTAAGCTAATATCTCTTTTGGTAAACCTAAGGTACACTTCCCATTTGCTACTTTAGACCATTGTGACTGAGAAAATACAATTCTTGCCCAAGCAGCTGTAGGAAGATTTCTTAAAGTTGTATCACTTAAATAACGTATCACAGAACTAAATGCAGGATTATGTCCCACGCAAATTACTTTCTCATATTTATCGCCTATTGAATGTATAAATTCAAGTACTTGTGAAGCATCAAAGGTATATAGCAATTCATTCACTTTCAATTTTTCAAAATCAATAGCTACTGTATTCATAAGCAAAGTTGCTGTATGTAATGCTCGATTAGCGGGACTTGAAAAAATAATTTCTTGATCTTTAAAAAGTATTGAACTTACTGTAGCCATCTGAGCAATTCGCTTCATACCCTTTTCTGTCAGAGGACGGTTACGGTCTGAAACCGAATATTCCCAAGATGATTTAGCATGACGCAATAGTATTAATTCTTTCATATTAGGGAGCTAAGCGTTCAATATTCCAAAAATTCCCCTGAAGCTGACATCTCATTCGATCATGTAAACGGTTGGGTCTACCTTGCCAAAATTCAATACATTGAGGTTTTACAACATAACCACCCCAATGTTCTGGACGAGGAACTTCCTTTTCTGCATATTCAATTTCTAATGCCTCTAATTTTGCTTCCATAATAGATCGGTCTGAGATCACCTTGCTTTGATCAGAAACGATAGCGCCAATCTGGCTTCCCTTCGGCCGACTCTTAAAATAACTATCTGAAGCTTGGGAACTTAATTTTACTGCTTCACCCTTGATAATTACCTGACGTTCTAATGGAGGCCAAAAAAATGCGAGACCTACTTTAGCATGATGCTCAATTGATGTTCCTTTATCACTATGATAGTTGGTGTAAAAAACAAATCCCTCTTCTGTTAATGCTTTTAAAAGAACAATCCTTGACTTAGGATAATCGTCAAGTCCTAAGGTTGAAAGGGTCATTGCATTAACTTCTTCTATTGCAGGCACATTGTTAGCCTCAGCAAACCATTTTTTAAAAAAAGTCATCGGTTCTCCCTGAATGTCTTCAACTTTTAGTTCTCCTTTTTGATAGGATTTACGTAAATGTCCTAAATCTTCATTTTCCATTTGCTTACAAAGTTACAAACCATTGGTGTTATATGTTAAAAGTTTTAAGGTCTTCCGCTAAAATAACATTTTGAAAAGTGTCAGAGGCCTCAGTAATAAAATCTTCCTTGTTTGGATATCGGTTAGAAAAATGCCCAAGCATCAATTGCTTGACATTTGCCATTTTTGCAATTTGAGCAGCCTGTTTGGCTGTACTGTGTTTCGTGTTTGCAGCTAGATCGCTGTTTTTTTCTAAAAAAGTTGCTTCATGATACAACAAATCAACTTCTTTAATTCCGGGAACTAATGGTTCAAAATAAGCAGTATCACTACAATAAGCATATTTTTTAGATTTACTAGGAGGTAGTGTATACACCTCATTTTCTAGGATGCGACCATCCTCTAGGGTAACATCAGCTCCTTGCTGTAGTTGTTTAAAATGGAAAGGAAGAAGATCAAAGTCCTTAATCGCGTCTACATTCATTTTACGTTTACTAGCTTGTGTTGTAAATAAAAATCCATTAGTATAGATTCTATGATCTAAGGGTAATGTTTCAACCCGCACTGTTTCATCCTCAAAAACAACCTGACTAGAATCCTGTTCTAATTCATGAAAATGAAGTGGATAATCGGTCCAAGACTTTGCCAGTTTCAATTGCAATGTAATAATTTCCTTTATCCCTTTAGGGCCATAGATATGGAGCATCGCTGTTCTTCCTAATAACCTAAAAGTGCTTATTAATCCAATAAGTCCGTAAAAATGATCCCCATGGAGATGAGAAATGAATATATGCTGTATACGCGAAAACTTTACTTTTATTTTACGTAATTGAATTTGAGTTCCCTCTCCACAATCAATTAAAAATAAATTCCCGCCTACTTCTAATAATTGTGAGGTGGTGTGTTTATTTTCTCTTGGTGTTGCTGAATGACAGCCTAATATGGTTAATTTCATTATTTAAAAGCCTAAATCGCGTTGCATTTGTTCAAAGGAAATGAAATCCAATGCCTCTGTTTTTGTAGGAACTATAATCCATTCTGATGGAAAATTATGGGGTTGTTCTGGGGAAAGAATTAGCACAAAGCAATAACCCACTTTTTGCTGATGGTTAAAAATCTCCATCAAATCTGATGTATTGGGAAGAATCGTATTACAATCTAAAATTAAATCAAAGCCTTCTTTTTCTTTAAAGAAGGAAAAGAGTACTTCATTATTTCCAATAAAATCCTCACTCGCGAGGTAGGCTAAGTTATTTTCTTCCCATTGTATCATTTCAAAGGAATATTCATTTTTGAAGCCAAAAGATAAATTATTGCCATACGAATAGCCACTCCATTTTCCACTTGATCTAAAATTATTGCCTGATCAGAATCGGCAACATCACTTGTAATCTCAACTCCTCTATTGATTGGTCCTGGATGAAGAACTACAATCTCTTTTCGCAATTGTTTTAAGCGCTCCCCTGTGAGTCCAAAACGCTGACTATACTCGCGTATTGTTGGAAAATAACTTAACTCCATGCGTTCGTTCTGAACTCGAAGCATATTTGCAGCATCACACCAATTCAAAACTTCCATTAATTCTGATGAAACACTTACACCTAGGGATTCAATATGCTTAGGAAGTAAAGATTTTGGTGCACATAGACGTACCTCAGCTCCCAACATTTTTAAAGCATAAATGTTTGATAAAGCAACTCTTGAGTGAAGAATATCACCCACTATAGCAATACGTCTTCCCCGTAGGTCTCCCAGTTTTTCTTGTAGTGAAAATGCGTCAAGCAAAGCTTGAGACGGATGCTCATGGGTGCCATCACCTGCATTGATAATACATGAATTCACATTTTGGGATAAAAAATGAGCCGCTCCTGGATGGGGATGTCTTAATACAATCATATCCACTTTCATTGCCAATATATTGTTGACTGTATCTACTAAGGTTTCCCCTTTTTTTACCGAAGACTGTGCTGCAGAAAAATTGAGTACGTCTGCGCTTAGTCGTTTCTCTGCTAATTCAAAAGATAGTTTTGTTCGTGTACTATTCTCAAAAAATAAGTTCGCTATGGTTATATCGCGCAGGCTTGGAACTTTTTTAATCGGTCGGTTGATAACCTCTTTAAAATGGGTAGCAGTTTCAAAAATTAAGTGTAAATCCTCTGGCTTGAGATATTTTATTCCTAAAAGATGAGAAACACTTAATGTTTTCATTGGTTTTGCTTTTCTAAATAAACAATATTGTTTGCTGTACCCTCTGACCAAACAACTTTAACTTTATCTCCCTGTAGTGCATCAATCTGTGCACCTAAATAATCCGGCTGAATGGGTAAGTGGCGGCTAAAACGACGATCAACCAAAACCAATAATTCTATTGATTCTGGACGCCCATAACTATCAATGGCTGTAAGCGCTGATCGTATACTTCTTCCCGTAAATAAAACATCATCAATTAAGACAACATTTTTTCCTTCTATGCTAACTTCCATCTCTGTTGCTTTTGCATTATGAGGAACTTCACTTCTTCTAAAATCATCTCTAAAAAAGGTAGTATCTAATTTTCCTTTTTGAATGGAGGAGACACCATTTTCATTAAGAAGGAGAATAAGTTGATCTAGAAGTAAAACACCTCGAGGTTGAAGGCCAACCAAAACAGTATTAGAAAAATCCCCATGGCGCTCAATCAATTGACAACAAAGCCTATTTAGCATAATGTTTACCCTTTTTTCGCTAAGAAGGACTTTAGGTGTCATAATTGGAATATTTTACAAAAGTATTATTTTATTGAGTATAAAAAAAACCCTCCTAATGGAGGGTTTTTGAAAATATATTACAAAGGATAATTATTTGTCATTATCCATCTGTTCTTTCAAATTTGCAAGTGCATCCAAATCTCCAAGAGTTGCTTTCTCAGAGTTCGAAGCAGCTACATTCTTTGAAGCACGCTTTAGATTTTTAACTTCTTGTTCTTTGAAAAGAACAGTATGAGAAGCTACAACTCTTTTGAATTCTTTATTAAATTCAATGATTTTAAAGACGGCTTCATCTCCTTTACCTAATTTAGACCCATCTTCTTTTTCTAAGTGACGAGAAGGTACAAAAGCGATAATATCTTCATTAAAATGAATCGTAGCCCCTTTGTCAACCATTTCTGTAATCTTTGCGGTATGCTCAGAATCTAAACCAAATTCCTTTTCGTATTTATCCCAAGGATTATCTTTGGTTTGTTTGTGACCTAAACTTAATTTACGTCCCTCAACATCTAACTCGAGAACAATTACATCGATCTTGTCTCCTAAAGCAAGAACCTCAGAAGGGTGCTTTACCTTTTTAGTCCAAGACAAGTCAGAAATATAAACCAATCCGTCAATTCCTTCTTCTAATTCAATAAAAACTCCAAAATTGGTGAAGTTTCTTACCAAACCTGAATGTTTTGAACCAATTGGATATTTAGAAGTAATATCTGTCCATGGATCTGGTGTAATTTGCTTAATCCCAAGAGACATCTTTCTTGACTCACGGTCGATAGATAAAATTACTGCTTCTACTTCATCACCTACTTTTACGAAATCTTGTGCAGAACGTAAATGTGTAGACCAAGACATTTCAGAAACATGAACTAATCCCTCAACACCTTCTTCGATTTCAACAAAAGCACCGTAGTCAGCTATAACAACTACTTTACCTTTAACTTTTTCACCTTCTTTAAGTGTTTCAGAAATCGCATCCCATGGATGCTTACTCAGTTGTTTTAATCCTAATTGAATACGAGACTTGTTGTCATCAAAATCAAGAATTACAACATTTAATTTTTGATCCAATTCTAAAATCTCACTTGGGTGATTAATACGACTCCAAGAAAGGTCAGTAATATGAATTAATCCATCCACACCTCCAAGATCGATAAAGACACCATAGGAAGTAATATTTTTAACAGTACCTTCTAATACTTGTCCTTTTTCTAGTTGGCCAATAATCTCTTTTTTCTGTTCTTCAATATCCGCTTCAATTAAAGCTTTATGTGAAACAACAACGTTTTTAAATTCGTGATTAATTTTCACAACTTTAAATTCCATTGTTTTATTTACATATTGATCGTAATCACGAATGGGTTTAACATCAATTTGAGATCCTGGTAAGAAAGCTTCAATGCCAAACACATCGACAATCATACCTCCTTTGGTTCTACATTTTACGAAACCACTTACAATCTCAGCATTGTCATGAGCATTGTTTACACGATCCCAAGCCTTGATTACACGAGCCTTACGGTGAGAAAGAACCAATTGACCTGTTCGGTCTTCGCGAATGTCAACGATAACTTCTACCTTATCCCCTACTTTTAGGTCTGGGTTATAACGAAACTCGTTGAGAGATATAACACCTTCAGATTTTGCATTGATATCAATAATGGCTTCACGTTCAGTCATGTAAACCACCTCTCCTTCAATCACATCCTCATCAGAAGTATCAACGAAATTTTCTTTTACTAATTTTTCAAATTCATCAAGTTGCTTGTCTTCAATAAGATCAATTCCTTCTTGATAGTTGTGCCAGTTAAAGCTATCTAAAAATTCAGCCTGAGCTGCTTTTACATCAACTTTAGGTTCTTTTACTTCTTCTACTACTGCTACATCTACAGTTGCTTCAGCTACAGGAGCTGTTTCTTCAACTACAGCAGCAGTTTCTTGAGCTACAGGAACAGATTCTGTTTCTATAACCTCAGGAGCTACTTCTTTTTTTGTGCTTTTTTTAGTAGTGGTTTTTTTAGCAGTTGTTTTTTTAGCTTTAACTGCTTTCGTAGGCTCAGCGCTTTTGGCTTTAGCCTTTTCGGTTGGTTTTTTGGCCATTTCCGATGGGTTTTTGTATTCTATATATGGGAAAACCTTAGTTGCAGATACAGAAGTTGTTTCTAAAAAATTTTGTTGCTTTCGGTTCTTCCTTCCAATTAAAAGCGTGCAAATATAGCTCTAATCAATTGATAAACAAACATTATATGGTTTTTTTCTGTGGTAAATTACACCCCGATTACACCCTTTATCTGATTCATCATTTTTTCATATACCTCATCAATAGAAAGATTACTTACCTCTATCTCAACGGCTGACTCAGCTTTTCGCAATGGATTTATAAGACGTGTGGAATCTTGGTGATCTCTTGCTTTAACATTCTCTAAAACAGCTTCATAGGGTTCAAGGTTTCCTGCCTCCAGTTGCTCTTTATGGCGACGCTTAGCCCTAATTTCTGGTGAAGCAGTAAGAAAAAATTTGCTTTCGGCTTCCGGAAAAACAACAGTCCCAATGTCTCTACCATCCATAACTATCCCTTTGTCTTTACCCATTTGTCGCTGTTGAGTTACCAAGAAATCTCTTATTTCTTTGACACTTGCAATGTCGCTAACAGCATTATTTACTTTTGCTTCACGAATTTTAACAGTGACATTTTCATCATTTAAAAATGTTTGTTGCCCTTGCTCACTATTTTCAAAATGGATCTTTAATTGTGAAAGAGAATCCACCAATTGCATTACATCAATACCCTCTCCATCATTTTGTTTTTGTCCAAAATAAGTGACACTCCGGTACATGGCTCCAGTATCAATATAAACGTAACCTAAAGAATTAGCAATCTTTTTTGCTACTGTGCTTTTTCCTGTTGCAGCAAAGCCATCAATTGCAATAATGATTTTCTTCATGGTATAAAAATAAACTTTTCTTTAAGATGCACTCAGGTTCTTTGCATTTACTACATTTTGAGAAGTAATTGCATGAGATAAAACTTCATGCATTTCTCTTACATAATGAAATTGAAGGCCTTTTAAATAATTAGGGTTGATATCTTCAATATCTTTTCTGTTATCCTCACAAAGAATAATTTCCTTTATTTTAGAGCGTTTTGCTGCTAGAATTTTTTCTTTAATACCTCCTACAGGCAACACTTTTCCTCGAAGAGTAATCTCTCCTGTCATGGCCAAATGCTTTTTAACCCGTTTTTGGGTAAATAAAGAAACTAATGACGTTAACATTGTAATTCCTGCACTTGGTCCATCCTTAGGTGTAGCCCCTTCTGGAACATGAATATGAATACTATATTTATCAAACTTAAAAGCAGCAAGTCCCATTATTTCTGCATTCGCTTTAATGTATTCCATCGCAATGGTAGCAGATTCCTTCATTATTTTTCCGAGGTTTCCTGTAATAGTCAATCCTCCTTTTCCTTGTGAAATGGCTGACTCTATAAACAAGATATCTCCACCCACTGAAGTCCAAGCTAATCCAGTAACCACTCCGGCAACATGATTGTTTTCATACAAATCACGATGTACTTTTGCTGGACCTAAAATGGTTGTCAAATCAGAAACATCAGGAGAAATTTTATACTCCTCTTCCATGGCTATAGATTTTGCTGCATAACGTACAGCTTTCGCAACTTGCTTTTCCAATCCTCTCACCCCAGATTCTCTAGTATAGCTTTCTACTATTTTGTCAAGTACAGGCTTTTTAAGAGATAACTGTTTTTTATTCATCCCATGTTCCTTAAGCTGTTTTGGCAATAAGAACTTTTGAGCAATACCGGTTTTTTCTTCTTGAGTATAACCACTAACATTAATAATCTCCATTCGATCCCTTAAAGCCGGATGAATGGGACCAAGGCTGTTGGCTGTAGCGACAAATAAAACCTTAGATAGGTCATACCCCATTTCAAGAAAATTATCATAAAACGACTCATTCTGCTCTGGATCCAACACTTCTAAAAGTGCAGATGCTGGATCTCCTTGAGCACTGTTAGATAATTTGTCTATTTCATCTAGAACGAAAACAGGATTTGAAGTTCCTGCCTTTTTTAAACTTTGAATAATTCTCCCTGGCAATGCTCCTATATAAGTCTTTCGATGTCCTCGTATTTCAGCTTCATCACGCATACCACCTAATGAAATCCTAACATACTCTCTTCCCAACGCTTCAGCAATAGATTTTCCAAGAGAAGTTTTTCCAACCCCTGGAGGTCCATACAGACACAAAATAGGAGACTTCATGTCATTACGCAGTTTCAAAACGGCTAAATATTCAATCACACGCTTTTTAACCTCTTCCAAACCAAAATGATCCCGATCTAGTATTCTCTGAGCACGTTTAAGATCAAAATTATCTTCAGAAAATTCATTCCATGGTAAATCTAAAAACAAATCCAAATAGTTTCGCTGAATTGAATATTCAGCTACTTGAGGATTCATGCGTTGCATTTTCAACAACTCTTTGTCAAAATACTTTCCTATTTCTTCCGTCCATAATTTAGCACTTGCACGAGCTTTCATTTCATCAACCTCTTCCTCATAGGAAACTCCTCCCAATTCTTCTTGAATGGTCTTCATTTGTTGGTGCAAGTAATATTCACGCTGCTGTGTATCCATCTCAGAGCGAACTCTTGATTGAATATCGTTTTTGAGAGCTAGTTTCTGATACTCCTCATTCATGTGTTTTAAACACATCAATGCACGTTGATGTAAACTTACTTCGGATAAAATGCTTTGCTTTTGCTTTACCGATACATTCATGTTAGAGGCAACAAAATTAATCAGAAAAGAAGGTGTTTGAATATTTTTAATTGCAAAGGATGCTTCTGAAGGAATGTTAGGATTCTCCTGAATAATTTGAAGCGCTAAATCTTTTATCGAATCAATCGTTGCATTAAATTCTTTATCAACACCAGTCGGAACTTGATCATCAACTGATTTTATTTTAGCTTTTAAATAAGGTTCTTCCTCTATAATTGCATCAATTTCAAAGCGCTTTTTGCCTTGGATAATAATGGTGGTATTCCCATCGGGCATTTTTAGAACGCGTAAAATTTGAGCAACAGTTCCTAAGGTAAAAACATCTTTAGCACCCGGATTTTCTTCATTTTCATTTCGCTGTGCAACCACCCCAATTATTTTGTCCGCCTTGTTGGCCTCTTTGATTAATTGAATGGATTTATCTCTCCCTGCGGTAATCGGAATTACAACACCTGGAAAAAGAACTGTATTCCTTAGTGGAAGGATAGGAACAACTTCAGGTAAAGCTTCGTTTTCTAACGCTTCTTCATCTTCAGTTGACATTAAAGGGATTAAATCCGCTTCGGATTCTATATCTTGCAGTGACAAGTTGTCTACAGCATTAAAAAAGGATTTCGCCATTTATATTTTTTTAAGTCATTATGTCATTAACATCCTGAAATAGGTAGGTCTATAAAGGTTTTAACCTTTATTATAACACTGGTAATAACAGCATCTAAATAAAGGCAATAGTTGTGCCAACGAATTATATTTTGAGTAAAGTGTAACATATCAATTTTTTTTTTCTCATACAGATGAACGTCGCAATTTGAATTATAAACAACAACATATAAACACCCTTATTCTTGCTTGCAAAAAGCAGGACCAAAAAGCACAAATGGAACTTTATCAACGTTTTAGCCAAAAACTTTACTACAGTGCCTTTCGGATTGTAAAGAATACAGACGATGCACTAGATGCGGTTCAAGAAGGCTTTATTAGTGCTTTTCAAGAACTAGATCAATACCAAGGGGAAGGTAACTTTGAAGGTTGGCTTCATAAGATTGTGGTTCATAAAAGCATTAATTATTATAAAAAAAACAAACGCTTTGTTCGAGATGAACAACTTGAAAATAATCCTAGCCTAAGTATCGAGCAAGAAGAAAAAGAAGAAGAAGATAACGAATTCACTTTCGAGTTAGAAAAAGGAAAACTAGAGGAAGCCCTCAATAAATTAAACGACCGTTATCAAATCATTTTAAAACTCTATTACCTCGAGGGGTATGACCATCAGGAAATCAGTGGAATTATGAATTGGAGTAATGCCAATTGCCGCACGACACTATCACGTGCAAGAGAACAACTGAAAAAACTATTAGTATGAAACGCAAAACCATAAAAGAGGCTTTTAAAGTATGGGATGAGGAGCAAAAACTCCCAATCCTTCCAAAAGATCATGAACAACGTTTTTTAAAACGCCTAAAAACTCAGGATATGTTTAAAAAGCGTCGTTTAGTTTTTAAATGGGCTGCTATAGCACTTTTATGTATTGGCTTGAGTCAAACCTTTTGGTCTACATTGGAAAAACCATCACAAGAAGTACTTAAGTTTCAAAAAGCAGAAGGCCATCTTACCTTTCTTATCAATTATCAATTAACGCAAATAGAATCAGTTGATCTTCCGCAGGGAAAACGTTTTATTGAAGACTACAAAACACAGATGAAACGAATTCAAAATGACTACGAAGAACTCTATAGTCAATGGGAATCGAATCCCAATCAGTCAAAATTTGTTCAAGCCTTACTTGGCAATCTTAATATACAAATGGATCTTTTAAACGAATTACAAAAACAAATAACGAACATTCAAAAATTACAAAATGAAAATGATATCCTTTAACCGTTACCTCATTTTTCTGTTTCTTTTGGGAGCTGTAACCATTTCTCAAGCACAAGAACACACAAAAAAATTCCATGAAGAAATTCAGGTAAATCCAAATGCACTCATAGAAATCAACAATTCTTTTGGAGATTTAAACATAACCAGCTGGGATGAAGACAGGGTGGTTATCGATGTTTTGATAAGTGTGTTTGGGAAAAACTCAAAAAAAATTGAAGAAAAACTCAACTCCATTGATGTACTCTTTTCTTTGAGCCCTGAAAAGGTAATGGCAGAGACAAAAATTAATGAAAGTTGGAGTTTTAAATGGTTTTCATCCAGTTCTTTAAACTACAAAATCGACTACACCATCAAACTCCCCAGAACCAGTAGCGTGGATCTCACCAATGATTATGGCACAATCCGATTGAACAGCTTGGAGGGTCAAGCTAAAATTAGTTGTGATTTTGGAAAAATGATTCTAGGAGAACTACATGCCTCCAACAACGAATTGGACTTCGATTATACTTCTAATTCAACAATTGATTTTATAAAAGGGGGAATTATAAATGCGGACTATTCAGACTTCGAGATTGAAAAAGCAGGTCAAATTGAATTAAATGCTGATTATACCAATTCCTATTTTAACTCAGTAACCGTTTTAAATTTTAATAATGATTTCGGAAAAATGAATCTTGAAAATGTTGCAATTTTAAAAGGTAAAGGAAACTATTTAACACTAAAATGTGGAATTATCTCAGAACAACTTACCTTAGATAATGAGTTCGGATTAATACAAATAAAACAAATTAATCATTCGGCAAAGAATATTGATATTGATACAGAATATACCAGTATTCAGTTAGGTATTGATAAAGATTGGTCCTTTACTTATGAAATCGATTTAGAGTATACTGACTTAAAATCTACTTTCCCACTAGAGCATTCTGTAGAAAAAACAAATTCAACAGAAAAATACTATAAAGGAATATACAATCAGAGTAGTGCCTTATCAAAATTAAAAATCACTTCCGAGTTTGGGGGTGTCAAACTAAACCTTTCAAATTAACTAACTATGAAAAAATTAATATCCCTAATGGCTCTAGTAAGCCTTAATTCAATCAATCTCATTGCACAACATACTGAAACAAGAAATGTTGGAACCTATGACGGTATCCACATAGCAGGAAGTTATGAAGTCACCCTGGTCTCTGGTTCTGAAGGAACTATACATCTTAAAGGAAACGAAGACGATCTGGAAAAGATAGAATCCAAAAACAAAAATGGAACTTTACTGATCAAACAAAAGGAAAAATCATGGTTTGATACCTGGGATACTGATACCGTTTATATCACCATACCAGTTGAATACGTTAGTAAAATAATCTTGAGTGGCTCTGGAGAAATTTCCTCTTCTTTTCCACTAACCGGAGATCATTTTAAAGCCACTTTATCAGGTTCTGGTGACCTTTCACTCAATCTAGAGGTTACTCATCTCAATGCAACGCTAACAGGATCAGGAAACATTAATCTAAGAGGTACTGCTACGGCAACCAATTATGTGGTTACAGGCTCTGGAGAAATTCAAGCTTCCTCTATTAAAGCAACCAATGCAGAAGCAAAAATTACAGGCTCCGGGGATATTGAAATGTATGCTTCAGAAACTTTAAATGCAATAATCACTGGCTCTGGAGATATCGCTTGTGGAGGAAATCCTGGTAAACAAATCACCAAAGTGACAGGCTCAGGAGATATTATTGTACGAGACTAACGAATTAATTTTTTCCGTGGAACACGCAATAACATTGCAGCACCGATTACAAAAAAGACCATAAAAAACAATATTGCATTTCGCATACTTCCCGTAATCTGATCAATAACACCAAATAGGGACATTCCTACAATGATCCCTATTTTTTCGGTAACATCATAAAAACTAAAAAACGAGGCGGTATCTTCTGTTTTGGGAATAAGTTTAGAATAGGTAGAACGCGAAAGCGCCTGTAATCCTCCCATCACCATACCTACCAGTCCTGCAACAGTGTAAAACTGCATGGGAGTTTCTATAGAATAAGCATAATAGCACAAACCTGCCCAGATAAAGTTAACCGCAATCAATACTCGAATATTCCCAAAACGTTCTGAGGCCCTAGCAGTTAAAAAGGCCCCTAGAATTCCAACAATTTGAATCAAGAGTATACTCACAATAAGTCCTGTTGTTTTTTCAGCTGGACTCCCCCATTGAATCTCTTCTTCCCCAAAGTATGCTGCCACTAACAATACCGTCTGAAGTGCCATACTGTACATATAAAAAGCAGGTAGGAATCTTTTTAAAGCGGTATTATGCTCCAACAACTTCCATACACTTTTCAACTCTTTATATCCATTCCAAAAAATATCTTTTGTCACTTTTACTTCACGGTTTCCTTTAGGTAAATAATAAAAAGAGTATTGACTAAAAAGGATCCACCAAATTCCGGCAGAAACAAAAGAATAGCGCATTGCTTTCATGGTAGCTTCCTCCTCGGTTCCAGTAATTCCAAACCAATCAGGATTCATTACCATAGCTAAATTCGATAACAATAAAATAACACTCCCCACATAGCCTACAGAAAAGCCCCGGGCACTCACACGATCTTGTTGTGATGGAAATGCGATGTCAGGTAGATAGGAATTATAAAACACTAAGCTCGACCAATAGCCTATTAAACCAATAAAATGAATAAAAAGTCCTAAGTATATAGTCTCCAATTCAAAAAAATACAAGCCTACACAACTTGTGGCTCCTAGGTACACAAAAAGCTTCATAAAGCGTTTTTTGTTTCCTATATAATCTGCAATCCCAGAGAGTAAAGGGGACATAAAAGCAACAATAAAAAAAGCTGCTGCAGTTACAAAACTGATCATGGCAGTATTCTTTAATTCGTATTGAAAAAAAGTAATCGTATTGCTTTCGGAAAATAAAGCACCATAATAAATTGGAAAAATAGCAGAGGAAATGACTAGGGGATAAACTGAGTTTGCCCAATCATAAAAAGCCCATGCATTGATTATTTTTTTACTTCCTTTTTCTAAGGGAATTTTTAAACTAAACATTAAATCCTTTTAAGGGTTCAATGTAACGAAAAAACAAAAGGAATCTAAATATTAATGTCCATTGATTTCTTTAGCCAAAACCTTTGCACCTAATCCCCATCGCTTTAGGTTATCAATTCGTCTTTGATTTGAAGGATGTGTACTTAAAATCTCTGGTTGTGATTTACCACCAGAAGCGGCTTTCATTCGCTCCCATAATATTGGAGCTTCATCTACATTATAGCCAGCAATTGCCATGAGTTCTATCCCAATTTTGTCAGCTTCAGATTCGTGTTTTCTGCTAAATGGTAAAACGGCACCTATCGAAGATCCAATTCCGTAAGCAGTCAAAATAGCATTACGTTTTGCCTCGGGTTGTTTTGCGGTAGCTTTATCTGCTATAAAACCAAGTCCCTTTTGTGCCATACCGATAGACATTCGTTGACCACCATGATCGGCTAAGGCATGTGCCACCTCATGTCCCATAATGGCTGCAATGCCATCTATATTTTTTGCAATAGGGAGTATACCCGAATAAAAAACAATTTTTCCTCCTGGCATGCACCAAGCGTTTCGTTGTGCATTTTTCACCAAATTGTATTCCCAATTATAGTCCTTTAAAAAATTAGGTTGCCCTTTGAAGGCAAAATATTTTTGTGCTGCATTTGCAATATTTTTTCCAATATCCACAATTTGTCTTTGTTCGATAGTTCCTACTACAGGTTCATTTTCTTTTAAAAATGAATTGTATTGTTGTAAAGCCATCGGAAACAACTGCTTATTGGAAAAGGCATTAAATGTTTTTTTACCTGTTAAATGGTTGACTTTACAAGCCGAAAAAACAATCAGTAATACAAGAATATAAGTAGCTTTCATTAGGTTGGGGTTTAAACATCAAAATTAAATGATTTTAATTATAACTATGTTAAAATTCTTTAAACAAACCCGATTGATTTTCTAATAAAAAAAGATTATTAATTTTGAAAAAAAAAATGAAAAAATATTATCCACTATTTCTTCTTGCCATATTGGTTTCTTGCCAAGGAATTTCGCAAGAAAAAAAGAGTCCCAAAAAAGAATATACGGTCGTCAAAACAGATGCTGAATGGAAGGAAATTCTTTCCCCTCTTGCGTATGATGTATTACGCCATGCTGCAACTGAGCGCCCTTTTTCAGGACCGCTAAACGACAACAAAAAAAAGGGTATTTATGTATGTGGTGGATGTCAAGCACCGTTGTATGAATCTCAATATAAATTTGATTCTGGATCTGGATGGCCCTCTTTTGACCGTGGTTTTGAAGAAAATTTAGAGTATGATGTGGATTATAAAATTGGATACCCACGTTCTGAATTAAAGTGCAATAAATGTGGGGGACATCTAGGACATATGTTTAACGACGGCCCACGAAAAACAACAGGACAACGCCACTGTATAAACTCTGCCGCTCTAGCATTTATTCCTACAAATGAATAATAAAACATACAACGTAAGTAAAACGGAAGCAGAATGGCAGGAACAATTGTCTCCTGAAGAATTCTATATTTTAAGACAAAAAGGAACTGAACGACCCTTTACAGGCGTTTTTAACGACCATTTTGAAAAGGGAACATACCACTGCAAGGGATGCGGTAACGCCCTTTATGATTCAGCATCCAAATTTGACAGCAGTTGTGGGTGGCCTTCCTATGACGCAGCGATACCGGGTGGGTTAGAATATATAAAAGACAGCAGCCATGGGATGCTGCGAACTGAAGTTGTGTGTTCTCAATGTGGGGGACACCAAGGACATGTTTTTAATGATGGCCCCACCCCAACGGGGGAGCGCTATTGCGTAAATGCCGCCAGTATTGATTTTGCTAAGGAGGAAAATTAAGACAAAATATTCTCTCTAGTTTTGTAAATTTGCAGCGAATTTAAATCACACTTCATGAGTTCATATGACATTATAGTAGTAGGAAGCGGTCCAGGGGGCTATGTTACGGCAATTAGAGCCTCACAACTTGGTTTTAAAACCGCTATTGTAGAAAAGGAAAGTTTAGGCGGAGTGTGTTTGAACTGGGGATGTATTCCCACCAAAGCCTTGATTAAGTCTGCACAAGTATTTGATTATTTAAAACATGCCGGTGAGTATGGATTAATTGTTAAAGAGTACGACAAAGATTTTGATGCCGTTGTCAATCGCAGTAGAAATGTAGCCGCCGGCATGAGCAAAGGGGTACAGTTTCTAATGAAGAAAAATAAAATTGACATCTTAAACGGTCATGGGAAAATTCTTGCTGGTAAAAAAGTAAGTGTAACCCAAAACAATAAAACAGAAGAATACAGTGCTTCCCACATCATCATTGCCACAGGAGCACGCTCACGCGAATTACCTTCCCTTCCCCAAGATGGGAAAAAAGTAATTGGTTATCGTGAAGCGATGACGTTACCTCAGCAACCAAAAAAACTGATCGTAGTTGGTTCGGGTGCAATAGGAATAGAATTTGCTTATTTCTATAACGCAATGGGAACGGAAGTTACCGTAGTGGAATACCAAGACCGAATTGTACCCGTAGAGGATGAAGAAATCTCTAAACAGCTAGAGCGTTCTTTCAAGAAAAGCGGAATCAACATTCTTACTGGGGCAGAAGTGACCCTTGTGGATACCAAAGGAAAAGGCGTTACCGCAACCATAAAAACCGCTAAAGGGGAAGAAAAATTAAAAGCAGACATTGTACTTTCAGCTGTTGGAATTAAAACCAACATTGAAAATCTAGGCTTGGAAGACGTTGGGATAGTTGTAGACCGAGATAAGATTTTGGTCAATGATTTCTATCAAACAAACCTCCCTGGATATTATGCCATTGGAGATGTGACTTCTGGACAAGCCCTTGCTCATGTTGCATCTGCGGAAGGAATTCTATGTGTTGAAAAAATTGCAGGTCAGCATGTTGAACCTTTAGACTATGGAAACATCCCTGGATGCACCTATTGCCTTCCAGAAATAGCCTCGGTGGGTATGACCGAAGCCCAAGCAAAAGAAAAAGGCTATGATATCAAAGTAGGAAAATTCCCATTCTCTGCCTCTGGAAAAGCCCAAGCCAGCGGAACCTCTGACGGTTTTGTAAAAGTAATTTTTGATGCCAAGTATGGCGAATGGTTAGGGTGCCACATGATCGGTGCTGGAGTCACTGATATGATTGCCGAAGCAGTACTTGGACGTAAGCTCGAAACTACGGGCCATGAAGTACTAAAAGCAGTACATCCACACCCCACCATGAGTGAGGCGATGATGGAAGCCGTTGCCGATGCATACGATGAAGTTATTCACTTGTAGGTTTTATAACAAACCTAAATATAAGTTTTACAAGCAGCCCAAGGGCTGCTTTTTTTTTGTAAATTTATTTCTCCAAAACTCAAATCATTAACTCCTAATGAAACACCTACCTTTCATTTCTGATTTTTATCAAAATAAATCAATTGCACTAAATGCTTGTGATTATCACACTCCTTTAATCAATTCCGATCAATCCAATATAGAAGTTATGTATAGTACAATCTACTTCGCCTGGTTTGCTTTCGAACATGTTCTAAAACAAAACCCTTTAAGTGAAAATATAAAAAATATTGATTTTGCGAATGCACACTATTACAAAAGACACATCAATAACCATTAAAAAAACGGAGAATAGTTGAAAATCCGGTTTATAGCTTAGACAAAACCAAATCTTACAAAAACCAAATCTTACAAAAATGAAAAAACAACTTTTACTACTGGGAGTCACTGTACTCCTATTTGCATGTTCTTCCCCTTTGGATATGAAATTCAATGGAGAAACTTCCGAGGAGGTTATTGAAACCCTAAAAGGCGAAATTGACTCAATCCAACTAAGTAATCTTACAAACGCAATAACGCGAATAAAGCTTAATGAAAACAAAAACCTTGAAGACATGAGCTTTAGCGAAATCCTTGAGGATGGAAATAAATGGCAAGCAGAACAGAATAAGCTTGAAGCAGAAAGAAAAGCGATTACTGAAGAGGCCGCAAGAGTGGAAATTGAAAAAAGATCCAAAAATGCACGTTTGAGAATCTCTAACATTAGCTTGAAACTAAAAAACACTGATAGCGGTCAGTATCCTATCATAGACCAAATGAATAAATTGGAAAGTGAATATTTGAATTTGAAAGCAGCAGCAACACAAAATGATTTTAAAACAGAATTTTATAGACTAGAAGGGCATCTAGGAAAAGAATACTTAAATAAAAACGAGGTTTATGAAGCTTACATAAATTACCTAGAAAAGAAAATAAACGATGATGAAGTTTTAAAACTTGAAAGATTTAAAGATGACGATATTTTAAAATACTTTTCCATCCCCCGTGTAAAGTCAATTGTCAAAGATTAAGAAAATCTATAAACTTCACTCAATTATTTAAAAGAGGTATTGAATCCTGAAAAAGGGATACTACTTTTCCCTATTTTGAGGTATTGAACATTAAACCAAATCAATTATGAACACAAAACACTTTTGGAATCAGCTCACCCTCTTTATTGTAGGGTTACTTTTACTTTTGGTCGTGAGAGAATATTTTTCACTCCAACTCATAAAAAACGGAATTGAATCGTATCGAATCCATACGCTAGTTGGTATTAGTGCCAATATCCTTCTGATTGGAATTTCTTATTTTTTTATAAAAAAAAATGGGCTGCTCCACATTGCAGGGTTAAAAGGAACAAAACTAAAAAAATGGCATTTACTTATTTTTCCACTTATTTATGTTGCAGGATTGAATGTTTTGACCATGGATGATGTTAATACAGACGTTCTGCTTCCTAATATTCTGATACTGCTACTGTATTCATTATCGGTAGGGATTTCTGAAGAATTGAGTATTCGTGGGTTTTTACAATCACACGTTATACACTATTTTGGAAAAACGGAAAAGAACATTCGTTTATCTGTATTTGCTGCTGCCCTATTTTTTGGGATTATCCATTTAATTAATTTTGACAAAGGAATTTATGGGGAAGTCTCACAAGTTTTATTTGCAACCTTTATAGGAGTGATGTTTGGCTTTTTATTGGTGGTGACAAAAAGAATCTATCCCTTAATTATTGTACACGCAATAATTGATTTTGTTGCAGACCTTGACTCGGCTGGAATCCCAATTAAAGAAAAAATAAGTATGGCTACGTCTATAGATAATGCTTTTTATATTGTAGTCCTTGCCTTACCCTGTCTATTATATGGGATTTATTTAATGAAAAAGCATCCCCTTGTAATTGAAAAATAATGGCAATCAAGTGCAAAGGCACTTGGGGTGTTTTGTCTTTTATTTAATACATTCGTTTTTATAAACCATAAAGATGAAACTTCCTTTTTATCAAATAGATGCGTTCACAAACAAAATTTTTGGCGGCAATCCTGCCTGTGTAGTTCCTCTTAAAGAATGGCTCCCTAACTCAACTTTATTGAATATCGCAAAAGAAAATGCAGTCCCAGAAACGGCCTTTTTTATTGAACATGGAGAGCGCTTTCATTTACGCTGGTTTACCCCAGAGATTGAAATGGATTTATGTGGTCATGCTACCCTTGCCACAGCACACTGTCTGAAGACACAAATGAACTACCCTAAAAAAGAAATTGTTTTTGAAACACTAAGTGGTGATTTGACTGTTGCGATGTATGACGAAATGTATCACTTAGACTTTCCATCACGAATGCCTATTGCTTCTGAACTACCAAAGAGCATCAAAAATTCATTAAATATAATGCCAAAGGAAGTTTATAAGTCTCGGGATTATGTATTAGTTTATGACACCGAAGAGGAAATCGCATCGATTCAGATTGATCGACAAATTTTTGATCAAATCAATTTAAATCCTGGAGGTGTTATTGTAACTGCTAAAGGGGATAATGTTGATTTTGTATCTCGTTTTTTTACTTCGCAAGCCTCCATACTTGAAGATCCGGTAACAGGTTCAGCTCATTGCTCATTGGTTCCTTTTTGGGCAAAACGCCTAGATAAAGACCAATTACATGCGTTTCAAATTTCCGAAAGACGTGGAGAACTGTTGTGCCTAAACAAAAAAGATCGAGTAATCCTCAGTGGCAAAGCAAAAACCTATGCCACGGGAACCCTCTATTTAGATTAAGCATGCCCTACTCGACTATGGAACCGTTCAATTATTCTTTTCATGATGGCCATAAAGATTAATTTAAAAAATTACCTTGTATTAAATTTTACTGCTAAATATGAAACATATCCATCTTTTTTTAATTATTATAATTTCTTTTTCCTCCTGTCAATCAACCAGTAATCCGAAAAAGATAGAAATAGGTACTATTTCAAAAATTGACGTACACTCTCACTATCAACATTCAAGGTCTTATTTACCTTCGTTTTTAAAGAAATGGAACATGCGCTCTGTTTTAGTAGATGTTGCAAAGGAAGGCCCCGAAGGGGTAGAAAGAAGTTGGGGTCATTATCAAAATCATGCAACCACACAACCTGACCTGTATTTCTTATGTTCCTCCTTGATTGGTACTGGAATTGATGCCCCTGATTTTGCAACGAATGCAATCAAGCTTCTAGAAGAAGAAATAAATTCAGGTGCAAGGATGGTTAAAGTTTGGAAGAATTTTGGGATGGTTACACAAGACGAATCAGGAAATTTCATTCAAATTGACGATACACGATTACAACCCATTTGGGAGTATTTGAAGAGCAAAGGCATTCCGGTGATGGCCCATATAGCTGAGCCAGAACAAGCTTGGAGAGAACTTGACCCACAAAACCCACATTATGGATATTATAAAAACAATCCACAATACCATGCCTTTACAATACCTGAAATCCCTTCCTATGAGACCATTATTGCTGCTCGAGATCGTTGGATTAAAAATAATCCTGAATTACAAATACTTTGTGCCCACCTTGGAAGTATGTCTCATGACGTAGATATGGTTGCGTCTAGACTAGACCAATATCCAAATATGTCCATAGAAATTGGAGCTCGTTTTGGAGATTTAGCACATCAAGATTCTGAAAAAGTAAGTGCCTTTTTTGACACCTATCAAGACAGAATATTGTTTGGATCAGACTATGGAAACGCTATGGAAGAAACTTCGATGACCACTGATCAACTAAATGAGGAAGAAAAAAATTTAGAACAAAATTATACTAGACTGTGGCGCTACTTAGCAAGTGATGATTCCTTAGAGATCAGAGGACAAAAAAGTAAAGGCCTCCATTTAAACCAAAATATTTTAGAGAAAGTCTATGCCAAAAATGCAATTAACTTATTGAAATTAGAATAGTTCAGATTTTAAGAAACGAACTCTTCGGTTAACTTCATCTGAAGCGTCTCAAAAACGCTTTTTACTTCTTGCTTTTTTATAGAATAAAAGACATCAATCAGTAAACCTCCTTTTTTTACTTGTATCAGCCCACTGTTACTAAATCTCCAATTATAAAAACCGGAAAAAAACAATAAAAGAGAGGTAACAATATTTAAAACCGTTCCTCCTTGATCAAAATATAAATAAACAGATGCTATTAACAACAGTACGGTAAAAATAAAAAAAATAAGAGTAAACAACTTCCCTTTATTTTGAATTGAAATGGAATCCATTTCTGAATAAAAAGTCTTTCTAATGGCGTGGTCAGCTTCCAATCGAAAAGAAATATGATCTTTATGAAAGTGAATCAAACCTTTATTTTTTGATGTGGAATAGAAGGTGTTACTGCTTTCCATGGGCATTGTTTAAGATTTAGGAATAGTTTAATTTTGACTAAATATACAAAATCTTGAAAAAAATTTTATTGCTTTCCGATACGCACGGATGTTTTGACTCAAAGATTAGCAACTATGTTAATCAAGCTGATGAAGTCTGGCATGCAGGCGATATTGGAAAGCTGGAAGTTTTAGATAGCCTTACAGCGCTCAAACCCTCTAGAGCAGTATATGGAAATATAGATGGCGATAAAGTTCGCTTGCAAGCACCTGAGGTGCTTTCATTTAATTGTGAGGGGGTAAATGTACTTATTATGCATATTGCAGGATATCCAGGGCGATACACTCCACAGGCCAAAAGATTGATATCACAATACAAACCCAAATTATTTATCTGTGGTCATTCTCACATATTAAAAGTCATTCAGGATAAAAAAATGGGGCACCTACATATGAATCCGGGAGCTGCTGGAATTTCTGGGTTTCATAAAGTAAGAACCATGTTGCGCTTTGAGGTTTCGCAAGGTAAAATACAAAACCTTGAAGCTATAGAAATTGGGTTAAGGGGTGCGTTATCGAATGCGGTCGACGGAGCGAACTAACTTTTCGTCTTTCAAAATGGCACGACGAGATATATATACCAGTATAAAATTCAATAAAGAAAGCGCGATCACCACATAATACGTAATTATTTCACTTTCATTTAGGCTTTTCTGACCATAAACTATAACAGGAATAAGATTAACCAGCAGGAGCATAACGCATACTAGTGCTTGAAGTTTTCGTCTCTTAAACAAAAGTAAAGCTATGAGTGATAGTAAAGGAACACTCCAAAACAGTCTATAAGAAGTATAAAACGACGTTAATACCATTTCATTTTCAGGTTGAAGAAAAATAAATCCCAAAGAACTAGAAAGCGAAATTACGAGAAGCAAGTAAATAGATTGAATGCGTTGAATCATGATTGCTTTTTTTACAAAATTAACTTTTTTTTAAAAGCAGTGTTTTTAAAATAAAATTTGTAATATTGCTGCTCTACAATTATTAAAACTTTAAAGGTAAATTCAAAACCTTAAAGTCATAATCACAAAAACTTCATGTACGAAATAGCTACTCTTAAAACAAAGAAACTCCCCGAGTTACAAGAAATTGCAAAAAAAATTGGTGTTAAACGAATCGCTGGTTTGAAAAAACTAGATTTAATTTATCAAATTGTTGACTTCATCGCTTCAAAACCAGATGAAGAAACTGCTGCGACTCCCCCACCTACTGCTGTATCTAAAGAAGAGGGACAAGAAAAAAAAGCCCCTTTAAAAATATTTCCGGTTCAAAAATCTAAACCCAAGCAACCGGTTGATCCGAAACAAGGTGTTCAGAAAAATCCTAATAACAGCAATAATAAACATCAAAACAAAAATAACCCACAACTAGGGGGGCCCAGACATAATGGGAATAACCCGAATGGGAATGGGAATACTCCAAATAAACCCAACAATAATCCAAACGCAAATCACAACAAGAATAATAACCGCAATGAATCTAATCACAATAAAGACAATCGAAGTCGCTACCGTGAACCTGATTTTGAGTTTGATGGTATCGTAGAAACAGAAGGGGTTTTAGAAATTATGCCAGAAGGGTATGGTTTTTTAAGGTCGTCTGACTACAATTACTTATCCTCCCCAGATGATGTCTATGCATCACAGTCACAGATTAGATTGTTTGGTTTAAAAACCGGAGATACGGTATTGGGAACGGTTCGACCTCCTAAAGAAGGTGAAAAATATTTCCCTTTAATAAAAGTAGATAAAATCAATGGACTTGACCCTAAAGTAGTTAGAGATCGTGTTTCCTTTGAACACCTAACTCCACTATTTCCTCAAGAAAAGTTTAACCTTGCAGATAAGTCAAGTACAATTTCTACACGAATTATGGACTTGTTTTCCCCCATTGGGAAAGGGCAAAGAGGGATGATAGTATCTCAGCCTAAAACAGGTAAAACAATGCTACTTAAAGACATAGCAAATGCAATTGCTGCCAATCACCCTGAGGTTTATCAATTGATCTTATTAATTGACGAACGTCCAGAAGAAGTAACTGATATGCAACGTAATGTAGATGGTGAAGTTGTAGCATCAACCTTTGATGAGCCAGCAGATCGTCACGTAAAAGTGGCCAATATTGTTCTAGAGAAGGCAAAGAGATTGGTAGAATGTGGACATGACGTTGTCATCCTTTTGGATTCTATTACACGTCTTGCTAGAGCTTACAACACGGTTCAGCCTGCCTCAGGTAAAATATTAAGTGGAGGAGTTGATGCAAATGCACTACACAAACCCAAACGGTTCTTTGGAGCAGCTCGTAATATTGAAAATGGAGGATCATTGTCCATAATCGCAACAGCGCTTACAGAAACCGGATCTAAAATGGATGAGGTTATCTTTGAAGAATTTAAAGGAACTGGAAATATGGAACTTCAATTGGATAGACGTATTGCCAATAGAAGAATATTCCCTGCAATTGACTTAATTTCTTCTAGTACACGAAGAGATGACTTGCTCCTCGATGAAACGACCATTAAGCGCATGTGGATCATGAGAAAATATTTAGCCGACATGAATCCAGTTGAAGCTATGGAGTTCATTAACGACCGTTTTAAACGCACACAGAGCAATGAAGAGTTCTTGATTTCTATGAATTCCTAGACTCGAACTTATTTAAACTAAAAAAGGCTCCAAATTGGAGCCTTTTTTTTTGAGTGAAATATTTCTTCCTAAAGAGAAGCAACATGCTTCGCTAACTTAGATTTTAAGTTAGATCCTTTATTGGAATGAATAATATTCTTCTTTGAAAGCTTGTCAATCAAAGATACAACGCCAGGAAATAACTTTTGCGCCTCCTTCTTGTCCGTTAGATCTTTCAATCTTTTGATCGCATTACGCGTTGTTTTGTGTTGGAAACGATTCAAAAGTCTTTTTTTGTTATTTGATCGTATTCTTTTTAAAGCCGATTTGTGATTTGCCATGTCTTATTTTTAAATTGTAGCCCGTAGGGGAGTCGAACCCCTCTTTCCAGGATGAAAACCTGGCGTCCTAACCGATAGACGAACGGGCCATATTTTTCGTGCGCAAATGTACACGTAAAAATATTATTATACAACCAAAAACATGAGATAACTATTTTTTTTTCTGAAGGGTTAAATTTTAAATCTCATTCTTATAAAAAAGTTGGACCCTATTCTTGAATAAAATCAGTGATTTAGACAAAACAACAGAGGAAAAAAATTATGTTGTAACGAAATGTGCTTGAATTAATTTCAAAAAATAAATGATTCCTAAGAGTTTCTAAATCAATAGGATTTTGCAAAAAGAACTCTTTGATTTGATGGTTTTCCAGAATATACACAAACACCTGCTTCTTTAACATTATCCAAAGGAATACATCGAATGGTTGCTTTTGTAGCTTTTTTTATTGCTTCTTCAGATTCATTTGTTCCGTCCCAATGAGCAGAAATAAATCCACCTTTTCCTTTAATTACTTCTTGAAAAGTTTTAAAGTCATCAACTTTAGTAATATTATCAGCCCTGAAGGCTTTGGCTTTCTCAAATAAATCAATTTGAATTTGCGCCAACTGAGAGGATATGTAATCAACAATTTCGTCTTGAGAAACAACTTCTTTAGTTAAATTATCACGACGAGCAATTTCAACTGTACCGTTTTGTAAATCTTTAGGTCCAATAGCAATTCGCAGTGGAACTCCCTTTAGCTCGTAATCATTAAACTTATAACCAGGCTTGAATTTATCTCGATTATCAAATTTCACACGAATGTTTTGTTCTTCTAGAGCTACTTTTATTTTTTCAGCAGTAGCTGCAACTTTATTTTGCTCTTCTTCCCCACGATAGATAGGGATAATTACTACTTGTGTAGGAGCTAAATTAGGGGGTAATACCAAACCATTATCATCACTATGTGTCATTATTAACGCGCCTATTAAGCGAGTGGAAACACCCCAAGAAGTTGCCCAAACGTATTCAAGACCTCCCTCAGCAGTTGCATATTTGACATCAAAAGCTTTTGCGAAATTTTGTCCTAAAAAATGAGAAGTACCCGCTTGTAAAGCTTTTCCATCTTGCATTAAAGCCTCTATACAGAAGGTCTCTTCTGCTCCTGCAAAACGCTCACTTTCGGTTTTGACACCTTGAATAACAGGTATGGCCATATAATTTTCAACAAAATCAGCATAGACTTGATTCATTAGTTTTGCCTCTGTCATTGCTTCCGCTTTGGTTGCGTGCGCTGTATGGCCTTCTTGCCATAAAAATTCTGCCGTACGAAGAAATAAACGGGTTCTCATTTCCCAACGAACTACATTTGCCCATTGGTTAATTAAGATCGGTAAATCGCGGTAGGATTGAATCCAGGTTTTATAAGTATTCCAAATAACAGCCTCACTCGTAGGTCTAACGACTAACTCCTCCTCCAGCTTTGCATTAGGATCGACAATAAGCTTTCCAGGGTTGTTTTCATCATTTTTCAAACGATAATGAGTTACCACCGCACATTCTTTGGCAAAACCCTCTGCGTTTTTTTCTTCGGCTTCAAACAAGCTCTTGGGAACAAAAAGTGGAAAATAAGCATTTTCATGCCCCGTCGCCTTAAACATTTTGTCTAATTCCGCTTGCATTTTTTCCCAAATGGCATAGCCATAAGGTTTAATAACCATGCACCCTCTGACAGCAGAATTTTCTGCGAGGTCTGCATTTACTACAATTTCGTTATACCATTTGGAATAATCTGTACTTCTTGAAGTTAATTTACTGGCCATATAAACGTGGCATAGATTTTGCCTATATTTGTTTAGAATAATATTTGTGGTACAAAACTAAACTTTTTGAATCATATCTCTAAAACGAATCATTATGAATGTAAACATTAATTTCTCGAATATTAAAAATTCAATTCTAGGGCTTGCTTTTTCAAGTTTAGTATTAAGTTGTGGAAGTTTCAAAAGTGCTTCATATTTTGAATCTGATGGGATCTACGTTTCAAATTCAAATCGTCCACAAGAGACTCAACAAGAAGTAAATAAGAACACTTACTACAGTCAATATTTTAAAGAAGTAGCAGAAGGTAACATCGCCGAAAATTCTGAGGAAGTTTATTTTACAGACACCGATGGCTATTCAAGTTCAGGTCAAAATCAAAATAACACTTCAGACAATGGTTATGATCAAATCCCTTGGGGAGGAGAAACGTCCCAAACTGAAATTATAGTCGTAAACAATTCACCAAATTATTTATGGGGTCTTTCTGGTTTTTCCTTTAGATACTCACCATTTTGGAACAATTACTATGGAAATCACTTTCGATTTGGTTTTGGTAATTTCTACAACCCTTACTTCGGGTATTATGGATCTAGTTTAGCAGGATACTGGGGAGGCTTTAATTCTTTTTATAGTCCATTCAATTATTATGGTGGAATGTATAGTCCTTACGGATTTAGAAATGCATGGAATCGTAATGGATTTGCAAATCGATTTAGAAATGGCTTCATGTCAAACAATAATGATTATAACTCTACTGTGGCACGAATTAAATCAGGGCGAGGTGAAAAAAATTATGGGGATTCTACAAGAAATTCTAAAATCAAAGGAGATCGTGAATCCAAAACTAATGATACAGATATTCAACGTACAATCAACCGAATTAATGTAGGAAGAGGAGTAAATTCTCTTGGGAGAAACGTATTGATTGGAAATGGAAGTAATAATAGATTGGGAAATAAAACTATTGGAGGTTCTAGAACTGCAAGACCAAATGTTAGTGGGGGTAGCTCAGGAGTTACTGGCTTATCAAGAAACAGTAATTCAAATCCAACAAAATCCGTTAAAAGTAGTAGTGGTCGATTTTCGCAATCAAGATATAATGCTGGAGCAAGAAATAACACTAAAACAACTTCACCAAGAACAAGGAGACCTGTCCAAAGAAATGTAGTACAACCACGTACCACAAAACAATACAATAATAACAGAAGCACAAACAATAGTTCATATAGAACTAACAATAATACCAGTAGATCAAACAGCTACAGCAGTCCGGCAAGATCATATAGTTCTGGCAGTAGTAGTAGACCAAGTAGCTCAAGTGCTGGAAGAGGATCTTCTGGTAGCAGTAGTGGTGGTCGTAAAAATTAATTTCTAAGATATTTATTAAATGATGCGTAGCCTCAAATTCATTATTATACCCATACTTACCTTTCAACTATCTGTAGCACAGACAGTTAACGATGTCAGGTATTTTATATCATCAGAACTAAATGGTTCGGCACGTTACACAGGAATGGCAGGAGCGTTTGGTGCTTTAGGAGGAGATTTATCCGCAATCAGTTTTAATCCGGCTAGTGGATCTGTATTTTTACATTCTGAATTTGGAGCCTCTGTTAATTATAAAAATATAATAACCGAGAGCACTTATTTTAATACTACCAGCGAACGAGAAAGTGATGATATTCGATTTGATCATTTTGGAGGAGTCTTTGTTTTTAACAATAGTAATTCAGAGAGTCCTTGGACTAGAGTTAGTGTTGGAATAAATTTTCAAAAAATTATACAGTACGATCAAAAAGCTACTGTCAACGGGAATAACTCAAACGGAATTGACAATTATTTTCTTCATTATGCTGATGGTTTAGAATTTCAAAACCTTCCCCTGTATGATGAAGAAACCCCTAACGAGGTATATGGTATTCTTGGAAATGAACAAGGCTTTGGTGCGCAACAAGCTTTTTTAGGATATCAAAGTTATATCATAAACCCATTTAGTTTTACTGACGGAAATACAGAATACACATCTAATGTAAACTACAATAATATTAAGCATCAGTTAGATATTATTAATCAAGGATGGCATAGAAAAACAAGTTTGAATCTCAGTGGTCTATATAAAAATTTAGTTCATTTAGGGTTTAATTTAAATTTTCACTCGTTAAATTTTAACAACAGTCAAGTTTTATTTGAAACGAATCAATCACAAAACTCACCTACATACAATATTAATTTTGAAAATGAATTAATCACTATTGGAAATGGAATATCTGCACAATTTGGAGCTCTATTTTTATTAAAAAACATACGCCTTGGAGTAACCTATGATAGTCCGCAATGGATTGAATTGACAGATGAAACCAAACAAAGCATTAGTGCATTTCATTACGAAGAGGGATTAATTGTTAAAGAGGAAATAAGTCCCTCTGTAACCAATCAATATGATATATATCAGATAAAAATACCTTCAAAAACCACCTTAAGTTTTGCTTATGTTTTTGGACCAAAAGGTTTGTTTTCCATTGATTACAGTAATCAAAATTTTGCAAACACTTCTTTAAATAATGATTTTGGAAGTAATTATTTAACTGATGTAACACAAAGAATCGCTTCCAGATTTGAAGGTGTAAATACATTAAGAGTGGGAGGAGAATACCGTATAAAAGACATTAGCTTTAGAGCTGGATTTTTAAATCAAAATACTGTACATAGTAATACCATAAAAAACAATAAGGCTTTAACATTTGGTATAGGACTTGATTTTGGTGCAAGCAGTCTTGGAATATCTCTTGTAAACTATGAGCAAAATAAGGAGTTTGAGCTTTTTTCTGAAGGCTTAACAGACCCCTATTTTTTACGTCAAAAAATTACTCAACTTACCATAAGCTATAACTTCAAACTTTGATCTGTTGAATAGCGTTTTATTCCTATAGAAATTGAGTATATTTGTAGGCATTTATTACCTATGAAAATCGAAAAAATAATCACTGATAACACTATTCAAGAAGGAGAAGATCATTTCTCTAATAATGCCAAAACTCCTCTAAAAGAGAATGCTTTTGACAAGAGCAATGATGAAAAAATTATAATAATTCAAGAACATGTAAGCACTATTCTAGAGACATTAGGAATGGATCTTACTGATGATAGCTTAAAAGGAACTCCATTGAGGGTTGCTAAAATGTTCGTGAATGAAATTTTCGGAGGTCTTCATCCTAACAAAAAACCAAAAGCTTCCACCTTTGACAATTCATATAAATATGGTGAAATGTTAGTGGAAAAAAACATCACCCTCTACTCTACTTGTGAGCATCATTTACTTCCTATTATAGGTAAAGCACATGTAGCTTATGTATCAAACGGAACTGTGGTTGGGCTTTCCAAAATGAATCGTATTGTTGATTACTATGCCAAGCGTCCTCAAGTTCAAGAACGCTTAACTCTTCAAATTGTTCAAGAGCTCCAAGAAGTTTTGGGCACAAAAGATGTAGCCTGTGTTATTGATGCTAAGCATCTTTGCGTTAACTCAAGAGGTATTAGTGATACTGCAAGTAGTACAGTAACCAGCGAATTTGGAGGAGTTTTTAAATCTGAAGAAAAAAAGAGAGAGTTTTTAGACTATCTCAAATTAGATACTGATTTTTAATGGATAGCACTCTAGTCTTATATAATTCATTAAATGGTAAAAAAGAAACTTTTAAATCCATCCTTCCCAATCATGTAGGTATGTACGTTTGTGGACCTACCGTTTATAGTAATGTCCATTTAGGAAATTGCAGAACATTCATTTCTTTTGATTTAATTTTCAGGTATCTACAGCACCTGGGGTATAAAGTTCGCTACGTACGTAACATAACCGATGCAGGACATTTAGAAAATGATGCTGATGAGGGAGAAGACCGAATCGCAAAAAAAGCAAGGCTAGAATCTATTGAACCCATGGAAGTAGTTCAGCGGTATACCGTAGACTTTAGAGATACAATGGCTCAGTTTAATGCTCTAGTTCCAAGTATCGAACCCACGGCCACAGGACATATTGTAGAGCAGATTGAATTGATTAAAGAAATCATTGAACAAGGCTATGCATATGAAGTAAATGGTTCTGTATATTTTGATGTTATCAAATTCAATAAAGACATTCCCTACGGAAAATTAAGTGGGAGGAATATTGAAGATCTAATTCATAATACAAGAACCTTGGATGGTCAAAGTGATAAGAAAAATCCTCAAGATTTTGCCTTGTGGAAAAAAGCAGAGCCCGTACATATTATGAGATGGCCCTCCCCATGGAGCGAAGGCTTTCCTGGCTGGCACCTTGAGTGTACTGCCATGAGTACCAAGTATTTAGGTTCACAATTTGATATTCACGGCGGGGGCATGGATTTGAAATTTCCGCATCACGAATGTGAAATCGCTCAAGCAGAATCCATACATAAAAAGTCGCCAGTCAATTATTGGTTACATGCAAATATGCTAACCCTAAACGGGAAAAAAATGGCCAAATCAACGGGGAATAATATTCTTCCGGGTGAAATGTTTAGTGGTGAAAATAGCATCTTTAAAAAGGCTTTTTCTCCAATGACTGTTCGCTTTTTTATTCTTCAAGCACACTATAGAAGCATAGTAGACCTTAGTGAATCAGCTCTGGAAGCTTCAGAAAAAGGATTTCAAAGATTGATTGATGGAATTTCTAAATTAGAGCGTCTACCCATAGGTGATAAAACTTCAGATTTTGACTTAGTCAAATGGAAGAATAAATGTTATGCTGCTATGAATGATGATTTTAATAGCCCGCTATTAATCGCTCATCTCTTTGATGCGGTAAAATACATTAATGCTGTTGACAATGGCCTTCAGCAAATTAATAAAGATGATTTAAAAGACCTTTCTAAGCTGATTAATGATTTCTTCTTTGATGTCCTGGGCTTATTAAATGAAGATGATAATAATAAAGAAAATGGAGGTGTACAATTAGATGGAGCTTTGAATCTAATTTTAGAACTCCGTAATAAAGCTCGTGCATCAAAAGATTTTGAAACCTCAGATTTGATTCGTGATTCTTTATCTGAACTAAACATTCAGATTAATGATACTTCAGAAGGAACTACTTTTAAGATAAATTAAGCATTCTTATTTTGAAAAAGATTTTAATTTACCCCTTTGTTTTATTAATAAAAGGGTACCAATCTTTTCTATCTCCACTCCTACCACCTAGCTGCAGATATGAGCCTACCTGTTCACAATATACTCTAGAAGCACTTAAAAAATTTGGCCTTTTTAAAGGTGGGTGGCTAGGAATCAAACGTATTGCCAAATGCCATCCTTGGGGAGGTTCAGGTTTTGATCCAATTCCTTGAGTAAAAATTTCCTAACGCCTTGAATTTAATTACATTTACATTGATAAAATTAGCACATATGTTTTTTTCTAAGATTGACTGGGCTCCCAGTGAAACACTCTTTAAAATTGGTAGTTTTGGAATTCATTATTATAGTTTAATGTTCATCATTGCGTTTGGACTTGGCTATTATATCATGAAAAAAATATTTGAAAAAGAAAAGATTCCTTTGGAATATTTAGAGTCTCTTTTTATCTATATGATCATCTCGATTCTATTAGGGGCTCGACTAGGAGATGTGTTTTTTTATAGCTGGGACTACTACCAAGACCATTTAATTGAAATACTTCTTCCCATACGTGATACACCAACAGGGTACACATTTACTGGATTTAGAGGTTTAGCGAGTCATGGTGCTGTTATTGGATCTCTCATTGGACTATACTTATACAAACGCAAATTTAAATTCAAGCCCCTTCTCTGGATTATTGATCGAGTTATTATTCCAGTTTCTATTGGAGCTAGTTTTGTGAGAATTGGAAATTTTTTCAACTCAGAGATTGTGGGTAAATATTCAGGTTCAAATTTTGGGGTTGTCTTTTTAAATCGAGGCGAAAATGCAGCCAGACATCCAGCACAATTATATGAAGCTTTAGGGTATCTTGTTTTATTTTTTATACTCAAGCAAGTATACAAAACCAATAAAAAAGATAAACCAGGCTATTTATTAGGTGTCTTTTTCACATGCATGTTTGTTATTCGTTTTTTTGTAGAATACCTCAAGGAAAGTCAGGGTGGGTTTGAAGAATACCTTCCACTTTTGTCCACTGGGCAATGGCTTAGTATTCCTTTTATTTTACTGGGACTGTTTCTCATGCTAAGAAAAACAAATAACCAATAATTATATCTTATACTTTTTGAAAACGTAGGCTTCCTTTTAAACGTTTTCAATAGTACTGTTTTAATTTTCCAAATTATGAATGAAAATGAATTGCTAAAACTCACCTACCCTGTTGGTAAGTTCGAGTGGAACGAAAAGCCAAATAAAGAAGAAATCAAAAAAGGAATTACACTTCTTGAAGAATTTCCCGAAAAACTGAGAAAAAGTGTTTCTAATCTTTCTAAAGAAACATTACTTAATCATTATCGCCCTGGTAGTTGGACTATAGCACAAGTTGTTCACCATTTAGCAGATAGTCATATGCATTCCTACCTGCGTTTTAAACATGCAATTTTAGAGACTACACCTTCTATTAAAGACTACCAAGAAGCTCACTGGGCTGAACTTCCAGACGCTTCTGAAACAGACTTATCCTATAGTTTAGATTTACTAACCGCATTACATAAACGTTGGACCATTTTTTTAAACACGCTTTCTGAAAAGGATTTGTCTAAGACCTATTATCATCCTGAAAGAGAAAAATATTATCCCTTGAATACAACTATTCTGATTTATGCTTGGCATGGGGAACACCACCTAGCACACATTGAAAATGCTAAGAAAAAAGGATATTAAATAAAAAAGCCAAATCGTTTGATTTGGCTTTTTTAATATTCTGAATAGACAATCTCTATTTTTGTTCTAGTGCTTTTTTCTTTTGAGTATCATACATTACCGGTGTTGCGATAAATACAGAAGAATAAGTTCCAACTAACACTCCGATAATAAGAGCAAACATAAACCCTCGAATGGATTCACCACCAAAAATGAAAATTGCTAACAATACAATTAAAGTAGTAAGTGATGTATTTAATGTTCTACTTAATGTACTGTTTAATGCTGCATCAACAGTAGTGTTGAATTCCCATTTAGTATGTTCAGCTAAAAATTCACGAATACGGTCAAACACAACCACAGTATCGTTCAAGGAATACCCAATAACCGTTAAAATTGCCGCAATAAAGGCTTGATTAATCTCCATGCTAAAAGGCATGAAGGTATAAGTTATCGAAAATATCCCCAAGACAATCAATACATCATGGAAAACTGCAACAACAGCACCCAATGAGAATTGCCACTTTTGAAAACGTAAAAGGATGTATAGGAATACTACAATTAAGGATCCTATTACTGCTAAAAATGAATTGCTTTTTATGTCATCAGCAATGGTTGGACCCACTTTAATAGAAGACATAATACCAATCTCCTTTTGAGAACTTCCATTTACAAAGTTATCATAGCTCATTCCATCAGGAAGATAAGACTGTAGAGCAGTGAATAGCTTATTCTGAATTTCTTCATCAACAGCAATTCCTTCAACATCTACTTTGTATTTAGTAGTAATCTTTAGTTGATTATCTTCTCCAAAGGTTTTGGCTTCGGCACTTCCAAATTCATTTGATAAAACAGCTCCAATTTCAGTTGGATTAACAGGCTGTTCAAAACGAACGGTATACGATCTACCACCAACGAAATCAACCCCCTGGTTTAAACCTTGGAAAGTTAAAGAAGCTAAACTTACCAAAATCAATATTGAAGAAACGATATAAGCAACTTTTCTTCGTTGAAGAAAAGAGATATTAATATTTGACAATAATCCTTTAGTTGCTTTCGTAGAGAAAGAAACATCTTTCCCTTTTTCATTTCGAGAATCAACTAAAATTCGCGTAATAAAAATCGCAGTAAATAATGAAGTTCCAATACCAATTAATAAGGTTGTTGCGAATCCTTTGATAGGGCCTGTTCCAAAAATAAAAAGAATTAAAGCAGTAAGTCCTGTTGTAATATTGGCATCTAAAATTGATGAAAGTGCGTTATTAAAACCGTCAGCAATAGCTTTTCGAATACCCTTCCCTTTAGAGAGTTCTTCTCGTACACGTTCAAAAATAAGAACATTAGCATCTACTGAGATTCCTATTGTTAAAACCACCCCTGCAATTCCAGGTAATGTTAGTACCGCTCCCAATCCTGCCAATATGCCAAAAATGAGAAGAATATTCAATATTAAAGCAATGTCAGCATAGATTCCTGAACTTCCATAATAAAAAATCATCCATCCCAAAACAAATATCAATGCTATTATAAAAGAATAAATTCCAGCTTCGATAGCTTCTTGACCTAAGGAAGGACCAACTATTTCAGATTGAATAATTTCGGCAGAAGCAGGAAGTTTCCCAGCACGTAAAACATTCGCTAAGTCAATCGCTTCATTTAATGTAAAATTTCCTGTGATTTCAGACCTTCCGCCGGCAATTGGCCCACTAGAAACTCCTGGTGCTGAGTAAACAATATCATCTAATACAATGGCTATATTACTTGCTTCTTTAAAAGCTTTACCGGTCATAGATTCCCATATACGTGCACCTCTAGAATCCATTTGCATGGATACTGCTGCATTACCTACTTGATCAAATGTCTGAAGAGCATCTACTACAACACCCCCGCTTAGAGGCGCAAGATTGTCTCGGTTGGATTTTAGTGCGTATAGTTCTACTACATCACTGTTTGCAACTGGCTTTCCCCAAGCAAATTGAATGTATCTATATTCTGATGGCAATAATTTTCTAACCTGTGGCTGATTCAAATAGTCTAAAATCAACTCACTGTCACGAGAAGCAAACTGAGCTAATACAGGTCCTCCTTGGAAACCTTGTCCCACAATACGATCTAAGATAGGATTTGAACCAGATGCAGAAATCGAGTCTTGTGCAGAAACATCAGCAAGTAAATCATCTATTTCAGAGGCATCGTCTTTCTCTTCCTCTACAACAGCTTTAGATTTGTCGTTTGTTGTCTTTAAATATTGGTTGGCCTCAACCAAGAATGTAATTAATTCATCATTTTTATACGTTTCCCAAAACTCTAGTTGAGCAGTACTTTGTAATAAATTCTGGACACGCTCCACATCTTTTGCACCAGGTAATTCAACAAGAATTCTTCCCGAAGTACCGAGACGTTGAATATTAGGTTGGGTAACTCCAAATTTATCAATACGCTTTCTCAATACCTCAAAAGCAGAAACAATGGATTCATCTATTTTTCTACGAACCACAACCTGAGTTTCTTGGTCTGTCATGTCAAAATTGATTTCATCGCTAAGTGTTCTATTTGCAAAAATATCTGGAGAAGCTAGCTTTTCACCACTTTTAACAGCATCAAAGGCGTTGAAAAAGGATTCAATGTAAGGATCGTCAGTTGACTTTTGAAGTATATCTGCTTCGTCTAATGCTTTGTTAAAAATAGGATTTCTAGTATTTTCGGCTAATCCACTAAGAATATCACGAATAGAAATCTGAAGGATTACATTGATTCCACCTTTCAAGTCAAGACCTTTGTTTAGCTCTTTATCTTTGGCGTCGTTATAGGTTGTAAAACCATATAAGCTGTTATTTCCAATGGAATCTAGGTAAGCTATAGCTCTTTGATCACGAACCTCTAAATAGTTAGGAACATCTTCCGAAATAGTTTGTTCGGCAAAGATATCTGCTTGATTTTCTACATTACTGGCGATGAATGTAAACGAGAGTTGGTAGATACTTACAAGGGCAAATAAAATACCGAAAACTCGAATTAAAGAATTGTTTTGCATTTCAAATTAAATTTAAGCTCAATTAAGGCGAGCAAATATAGGATTAAACCAAAGAATTGACAACTCTATGGAGAATTAATGAATATGAAAAGTATGAAATCAGAGAATATCGGTCAAAGCAGCGTTCATTGCTGCAACTTTATTAGCACTTTCACTCATTAATTGTTTCTCTTCGGCGTTCAATTGTACATCTACAATTGACTCTATTCCATTTGACCCAATGATACACGGCACCCCAATACAAATGTCATTTAAACCATATTCTCCCTCCAAATAAACAGAACAAGGAATCATACGTTTTTGATCACTTAAGATACTATCCACCAAATATGCAACAGAGGCACCCGGCGCATACCAAGCCGAAGTTCCCAAAAGTTTTGTTAGTGTCGCGCCCCCTACCATAGTATCAGAAGCAACTTTTTCAAGCGTTTGTTGATCTAAATATTGAGATACAGGTGCTCCATTATAACTTGCCAAGCGTGTCAATGGTATCATTGTAGTATCACCATGTCCACCAATCACCATACCATGTATATCATTAGCAGGCTTATCTAAAGCAATTGAGAGGTAGGTTTTAAAACGAGAGCTATCAAGGGCACCACCCATCCCGATAATTCTATTCTTTGGAAGACCTGTTGATTTGAGAGCCAAATAAGTCATTGTATCCATCGGGTTAGATACTACAACAATGGTAGTGTTAGGAGAGTGTGCTAAGACATTTTCAGATACACTCTGAACAATTCCAGCGTTGATTCCAATAAGCTCCTCTCTTGTCATTCCTGGTTTACGAGGAATTCCAGAAGTAATGACAACTACATCACTTCCAGCAGTTGCTGAATAGTCATTTGTAACCCCCGTAATAGAAGTATTAAAACCAAGAGTGGTTGCTGTTTGAAATAAATCTAAAGCTTTGCCTTCTGCAAACCCTTCTTTAATATCAAGTAAAACGACTTTACTGGCAATTCTTTTTTGAGCTATATATTCCGCACAAGAGGCACCCACATTTCCTGCTCCAACTATGGTAACTTTCATTCTTACTTTTTTAAATATTATACATCTATATTTGCGTAAATCGCATTTTTCTCAATAAATTCTCTTCGAGGTGGAACCTCATCACCCATCAACATAGAAAATACTCGATCCGCTTCTCCTCCGTTATCAATGGTCACTTTTCTTAAAGTTCGCTCTTGAGGATTCATTGTTGTATCCCACAATTGCTCTGCATTCATCTCTCCTAAACCTTTGTAACGCTGAACGCTTGAACCTGAACCAAATTCCTGCATCAAAAGATCACGTTGATCATCACTCCAGGCATAATCCTTTTTCTGACCCTTTTTCACCAAATAAAGAGGTGGTGTTGCAATATAAATATATCCAGATTCAATAAGCTCACGCATGTATCTAAAAAAGAAAGTAAGAATTAATGTGGAGATATGACTACCATCCACATCGGCATCACACATAATCACAACTTTGTGATAACGTAATTTTTCTAAATTTAAAGCTTTACTGTCCTCTTCCGTACCAATAGTAACTCCTAAAGCTGTGTAAATGTTTCTGATTTCTTCATTTTCAAAAACCTTGTGCTGCATTGCTTTTTCTACATTCAAGATTTTTCCCCTAAGTGGGAGGATCGCTTGAAAATTTCGATCACGTCCTTGCTTAGCAGTTCCGCCAGCCGAGTCTCCCTCAACCAAGAAGACTTCGCAAAGTGCAGGATCTTGTTCTGAACAATCTGATAGTTTTCCAGGAAGACCGCCCCCACTCATAACTGTTTTACGCTGAACCATTTCCCGTGCCTTCTTAGCAGCGTGTCTTGCTTGTGCAGCCAAAATAACCTTCTGAACAATGATTTTAGCATCATTCGGATTTTCTTCCAAATAATTCTCTAACATTTCTGAAACCGCTTGTGATACCGCTGAAGTAACTTCTCTGTTTCCTAGTTTTGTTTTCGTTTGACCCTCAAATTGCGGCTCTCCAACCTTAACAGAAATAATAGCAGTTAATCCCTCGCGAAAGTCATCCCCTGCTATTTCAAATTTTAATTTATCAAGCAAGCCTGAGCTATCAGCATATTTTTTAAGTGTTGAAGTCAAACCTCTTCTGAATCCAGCAAGGTGAGTTCCTCCCTCATGAGTATTTATATTGTTTACGTAAGAATGTAAATTTTCAGAATAAGAAGTATTATAAATCATCGCTACTTCAACAGGAACCCCGTTTTTCTCTCCTTCCATAGAAATCACATCTCCAATAATGGCTTCTCGTGACTCATCTAAAAAGTGGATAAACTCAATCAAACCTTTTTCAGATAAGAAAGTCTCAGATTTAAACTCCCCTTTATCATCTGTTTCACGTCGATCCGTAATTGAAATTTTTATTCCCTTATTCAGATAGGCCAACTCACGCATTCTTAGCGATAAGGTATCGTAATTATACTCTCTTGTTTGAGTGAAAATCTGAGCATCTGGTCTAAAAGTAACAAGAGTTCCAGTTTCTTTCGAATCACCTATACTCTTAACAGGAGCTAATGCCTTACCTCTTTCATAGGTTTGTTCCCAAACCTTTCCATCACGATACACTGTTGCAGTAAGGCGTTCTGAAAGAGCATTTACACAAGAAACACCTACACCGTGTAATCCCCCAGAAACTTTGTATGAATCTTTATCAAACTTACCTCCAGCACCAATTTTAGTCATTACAACCTCCAATGCTGAAACGCCCTCTTTTTTATGAATACCTACTGGAATTCCACGACCATTATCTTTGGTCGTAATTGAATTGTCCTCATTTATTACTACAGAGATTTCATCACAATATCCTCCAAGGGCTTCATCAATTGAATTATCTACAACTTCATAAACTAAATGGTGTAATCCTCTGATGCCAATATCCCCTATATACATTGAAGGTCGCATGCGAACATGCTCCATTCCTTCTAGGGCTTGAATGCTATCCTCCGAATATTGTTTATTTTGATTTTCTTCACTCATAACAGTACATTTTAAGGCCTATTTTAGCCGACTAACAAATATAGCCATTCAGCAGCTCAAAACGTACCTAAACCCTTGTCAATAGTGATGAAGTTATCAACATTAAAGTGTGAAAAAAAAGTCGTATTCAGTGACTTAAAAAAGAGAATTTAGTAGCTATTGGTTGTAGCTTTTTTCATGCACCTTTGCAACCGCTCTCCCACTTGGATCATTTTGATTTTGAAATGCTTCATCCCAAGCTAATGCAACAGGTGTACTACAAGCTACAGAAGGTACTGATGGCACGCTTAAAGCGGCAGCATCACTAGGGAAGTGAGATTCAAATATTGTGCGATAATGAAATTCCTCTTTGTTTTGTGGTGTTTGAACAGGAAAACGATATTGTGCATTTGCCATCTGTTCATCAGTCACTTCTTGGGCCACTACTTCTTTCAAAGTATCAATCCAACTATAACCCACACCATCAGAAAACTGCTCCTTTTGTCTCCATGCAACGCTAGGGGGTAAATAGTCCTCAAAAGCTTTACGCAATACCCATTTTTCCATGCGTTCCTCAGTGATCATCTTATCTTTAGGATTCAAGCGCATAGCGACTTCAATAAACTCTTTATCTAAAAAAGGAACTCGTCCCTCAATACCCCATGCAGCAAGAGACTTATTGGCTCTCAAGCAATCATATTGGTGTAACTTTTCAAGCTTTCTAACGGTCTCTTCATGGAATTCTTTTGCATTTGGTGCTTTATGAAAGTATAAATACCCACCAAATAATTCATCAGCACCTTCCCCAGACAATACCATTTTTATGCCTAATGCTTTAATAGCTCGGGCCATCAAGAACATAGGGGTTGATGCTCTTACAGTAGTGATATCATAGGTCTCTAAATGATAAATAACTTCTCGTATTGCATCCAAACCTTCCTGGATTGTAAATTTAATCTCATGATGAACGGTACCAATATGCTCAGCTACTTTTTGAGCAGCAGCTAAATCCGGAGAGCCCTCAAGACCAACCGAAAATGAATGCAATTGTGGCCACCATGCAGACTGTGTGTCATCAGACTCAACTCGTTTTGCAGCAAACTTTTTAGCCAATGCTGAAGTGATTGAGGAATCCAATCCTCCTGAAAGTAAAACACCATAAGGAACATCACTCATTAATTGTCTGTGTACCGCATCTGAAAGTGCATCATGTAAATCTTCAATAGAGGTTGGATTATCCTTTACATCATCATAGGAAGTCCACTCCGGAGTATACCATTTGGTAGGAACTTCATCATTACTATGAAAATAATGTCCGGGTGGAAACAATTCTATTTTAGTACAAACACCTTCCAATGCTTTTAATTCAGAGGCAACGTAAAAAGTACCATTTGCATCCCATCCCATATACAATGGAATGATCCCCATATGATCTCGAGCAATAAAATATTCATCTTTTGATTCGTCGTAAATAGCAAAAGCAAAAATTCCATTTAACTTGTTTACAAAATCCTTACCTTCTTTTTCATACAATGCTAAAATAACTTCACAATCCGATTGGGTTTTAAAAGCATAACTCGACTCGTAAGGTGCTCTTAACTCACGGTGATTATATATCTCACCATTGGCTGCAAGAATTAATTTTCCAGAAGGACTTATTATAGGTTGTTTTCCAGAAGTTGGATCCACAATAGCAAGACGCTCATGCGCCAAAATAGCTTTATCACAGTTAAAAATTCCGCTCCAGTCTGGTCCTCGGTGACGAAGGCGTTTAGACATTTCTAAAATTTGAGGACGTACCTCATCAACTGATTGCTTTAAATCAAAAGCACATACAATACCACACATGATTATAAATTTTTGTCAAATTTAATGATAAGGATTAAAAAATTTATGTATAAACTGAATACAGTATACTTTATTAACCAAAAAAGGCTAAATGATATAAAATATTTAGCCCTTAGGTGTATTGTTATGTGTTTTATGGAAAACGTTAATTAACTTAACGTATACGATTACTGTAGACCACATTTCCATCCAGGATAGTTGCTACAATTCTAGCTTTTAAAATTCGTTTATCACTGACTTTCATAATATCTCTGTCTAACATAATGAAGTCAGCATTTTTTCCAACTTCAATAGATCCTTTCTCATTTTCTTCAAAATTAGCGTAAGCACCCCAAATTGTCATACCCCTTAAAGCTTCGTCTCGGGAAAGTTTGTTCTGAGAGAGATAACCCTCCTCAGGATATTGCTCAGCGTCTTTCCTAGTAATAGCAGCATAAAAAGTCATTATAGGACTTACTTCTTCCACAGGAAAATCTGTTCCTAAAGCAATTCTACCAGATTGCTCTAGCAAAGCTTTATTCGCATAAGCACCCAGCAATCTGTCTGAACCCAAGCGCTCTTCAGCCCAGTACATATCACTAGTAGCGTGTGTTGGCTGAACAGAAGGAATAACTTTTCTGTTAAATAGTTTAATGTCAGCTGTATCAATTATTTGAGCATGTTCAATACGCCATCTGGGATCATCAGAAAAAACAAGTGCTTTCTTATAAGCCTGAAGAACAGCATTGTTTGCATCATCACCAATAGCATGTGTATTCATCTGAAAAGGGGTTGTAGCTAATTTATACGCTAATTTCTCAATCGAATCTCTTGAAGTAATGAACTCGCCACTATGCGAATCTAAATCTGTGTATGGAGATTTTAAAGCTGCACCACGAGAACCGAGTGCACCATCTGCATAAACCTTAAATGATCGCACTGTTAACTTGTTTGTTTTTATTGGACCTGCCTCTAAAAAATAATCCATGTTCTCTTTTGTGTTTGAAACCATAGCATAAACACGCATGTCCAACAAACCCTTCTTTTGCAAGCTATCAATCAAAAACACATCCTCCTTATCCAAACCTGCAACAGACACCGAAGTAAGTCCATTAGCAAATCCTATTTCTGCGGCATCTTGAAGTGCCTTAATCTTTTGTTCTACTGTTGGCTTGGGAAGTATATTTTGAACTAATTGCATGGGTGCATCAACAAGAACCCCGGTAAGCTTTCCATCTTCTTTGATGATTGTTCCTCCTTTAACCTTGGTGTCAACTGTAATTCCAGCAAGGTCTAAAGCTTTTTGATTTACCAACAATGCATGTCCATCAATACGTCGCAATGCAACCGGTGTATCTGGAAATAATTCATCTAAACGATCTTTGTTAGGTAAGCTTTTATCCTCCCAATCATTCTGATCCCAACCGCTCCCAACGATTGAATTCGATTGTTTTCCTTCAGAAGCATCTTTCAAAAGAGTGACAACTTCTTCAAAGCTATTTGTTCCCTTTAAGTCAATTTGCTGTAAACTGAGACCTAATTTTAAAAAATGACAATGAGAATCAATTAACCCCGGGTAAACAGGTAAGTTTTGTAGATTTAAAACTCTTTTAGCTTTGTATTTTTTCAGTAATTCTTCACCCCCAATTGCAATGAACTTTCCATCATCAACAACAAAAGAAGAAACGACTGTGCCATTATTATTCATTGTGTAAACCAATCCGTTATGTACTAATAAATCGACTTTATCTTGACAAGAACTCAGTAAAACTGAAGCAATGATTGAAAACAGTAAGGATGATTTTATATTCATTTTTGGAACATAGATGTGTTAAAAATAATATTTTAAAAAGATAAAATATTCGTGCAAATGTAATGAAAATCAAGTATTGAAACTAACTAAATTTTAAATCAAAAAAAAAAAACCGGTTAATACTGAAAATCAAATTTGTATGTCACCCCAGCCAATAAGAGAAAGGAGGGTTCGTTATAATAAAGCCAACGTCCATGTGGACCCACGGAATTTAATTTAAGCTTAACAAAAACATCAAACTGATCTGAAAGCTTGTATGCTACATGAGATGTTGTACTCACAAACAATGGAACATTTTCTTCCTGAAACTGCACGTTATCAACTTGTTGATTTAAAAAAATGGGACAATAAGCTGCAATACGGTCACCCAAAAGACTTCCTTGAAAAGTAAATGTTAAATTATCTTTCCAATTAAATTGTCCTTCCCAATTCATTTCTAGAGATGGAACATTCCAAAGTTGCTGAGTACTATTAGTATTAAAATAACTATACTTAGTACCAAAACGAACAAAATTATTTTTAGCTAGATCTATTCGAATAGTTGCTTTAAAGCCATACAGATCAAGATTGGTATACTTATTTTCATAAGAATTTGAAAGGCGATAAGAATCATTATTGTTTGACCCATCAAAGGGTAGGCGCTCAAAGAGCATAAAGTTTTCAATCTGATCATAAACAACACCGAAATTGAAATTCAATATAGATGACAAGGAGGATCGCACTCCTAAAGAAGCATTATACTTGCTAAACGTTGGGTTTAATGTAGTCGTAGGCGCTAGGTATGGATTGACAGAATAAAGGGATTGATAACTATTCATTTTCACTCCTCCCATTGCTTTTAGATAAGGAACCATAACCCTTCCTTTTTTCTGATATGAAAGATCAATTTCTGGATAATAAAGTAACTCACTTGAAAAACCATCCATTTTGGAAGAATAAGCCATTCCTGCACCAAGCTTTAATTTGAAATCCGAAGAAGTATTTTGCCAATGTACCCCTAAAGATCCAACTCCAATTTGTTCCTCTTGAAGTTCTCTTCCAAAAAAAGACTCCCTAAAAAGTGTGCTTAATCCCTTTACTTCGGTTGTAGCCGTGATCTTTCCATCCCCTAATTCAATCTCAAAATCAGCTTTTAAACTCAATTGTTGCTCAGAAGTATCAAAATTATCAGTCGTTAAATTAGCCTGAAACTCAATTGCCCTTACTACGAAGTCATACCAATTCCAATGGGTTCTAATTTTGAATACGCTTCGTTTTATCGCTGGATCTACACCAAGGATTAATAAATTATCCCAATCACGATCGTACAAACCAAAATAATTGTTTTTGGTCGTAGCAAATTGTAAAAGGGTATTTGCATTGTAATCATTACTCCTAAGATTGTGATGAACACCAAAACGACTAAACTGCTGGTTACTTTTTAAAATCGTATTCGGCAGATCTCCACCAAAACCATCACGGTATATCTTTAAACCAAAACGTTGCGTACGATCTAATTCAATAACACTTGAGACATCTAAAAAGAGCTGGCTTTTAATTCCAAAACCTCCACTAAAAAGGGTGTTATATGGTGTTCTAGAAGAGCGTCTTTGTAACTTCAAAGGAGTTGCTTTGTTAGGAACAAAGGTTGAAACAACAGGAACAGATTTAATTTTAAATTCAAGCACTTTATCTTTAGTCAATAAACTATCGGGTGAAACAGGACTTGAATTTATTTTAAAAGCATCGGACAAGCTAGGTGTATAAGATTTAACAACCAACACCTCTTGTGTTCCTATAGACTCACTTTCCTGACCCTGAACAGCAACATATACCAAGCAGAACATAACAAATCTGTAAAAAAGGGCCTTAGTTCTCATTATCTTTTTGTGTAATTGATCTATTTTCTTCTGCTGCAGAATTTCTATATGTCACAAGTAAATTTTTGGCTTCTTCTGTAATTTCAGGATAGATTATAAAATTTTCTATAATTGATTCTAAGACAAAAATTGCCTGAAACGAATCATCAAGAGCGTAATAATTTTTAGCCAAAAGCAGCAAGGCTTTTGCATTCCAAAGGTTTGACTGCCCATTTCCTCCTGCTATTTTTTCGATCACAGAAATAGACGTTTTAAAGTCTTTTGTTAAAAACAAGCGCTCTGCTCTAAAAAACAGAGCTTCCGAAGCATAATCTTTTCTTGAAACCCTTTCGAGTTTTTCATAAGCAGTAGCCGCAACCAAACTATCGCTTAACATCAGGGCAGAACGAGCCTTCAGTATCAAGGCATCCCATTGCAATGTTGAATCTAAACTTTGAATTTCTAAAACAAAATTTGCTGTCTCGAGTGTTTTTTCAAATTCATTTGAAGCATAATAGGCCTGCATTAAATTCAATTTTGCAAAGCGTCTATTTTCGTCAAAAGATGCAATTTGATCTAGTTTTTCTAAATAAGTGATTGACTCAGCCTGGCGCCCCTCCTTTTTTAACAAGGTTATAATTCGAACAAGGGACTTTTCAGTATAACTTGAAACCTGTTGGTTTACTATGGCTTGATAAAATGGCAAAGCCTCAATAGAAAGTTCTTTTTCAAAATAAATTTCTGCCAAATAAAACCCTGCAGGGTTTCCAAAAACACCTTGGGGATAAGTCTCAATATATTCTTTTAATAACTTTTCAGCTGTATTAGTATTCCCGTCTAAAAATTGCTTTTCTGCAGAAGTAAAAGCTGTTTTTTCTAGCTCTATATCTGAGAATGTGTTTAAGTTTTGGGTTTTTACCCATTGGGCAAAAGCAGAAACCTCAGCTTGATCAACAGCAATTTCTCTTAATGTTCTAACCGCTTGTTGAGCTACAGGATCGCGTCTGTACTTTATGGCGATATCTTCCAATATAGTTTTAGCCTCAATATACCGCTCCTTATTATACAAAATCAATCCTTTATTCAAGCCAGCTCTTGGTGTGTATGGACTGTTTTTATAATTTGACAGTAATAGATCATACGTTTCTATTGCCTTAATTGTATTAGATTCACGACTGTACGAAGAAGCCAATTCAAATAATGCGTCATCTAGCAAAGGATCTTTCAAATACGTCTGGGTAAGCTGAAGTAAAGTTTCGATCTTTTTAAGATTACGATCTACAAAACCATAACTTATCCCTTTCTGATACATAGCATAAGCACCCTGTTCAGAATTTAAAGCGATCGCAGTGTTATAAAACTCCATCGCAGACCAATACTGTTTTAAAGCAAATTCACAATCGCCCATTCTCAAAAAAGTATCTCGTTGATACGACTGATTAAAACTACTGTTTACAGCATTAAATTCTTTAAAAAATTTCAGTGCGAAAGCATATTCGCCAAGTTTGAAATAAATGTAGGCAATATCATAGCTTAATCTTGTATTAGACAAAACACTATTTCGTTCAGAATGTTTTTGAAACTTTTTAAAAATATCTAAAGCATTATCAAATTGATTTCTTTCATATTCCGAACGCCCAAGCCAATATAAACTGTAAGCTTCAAGAGACTTGTCTTCATTTATTTTTAGTGCCTTTTCAAACATTTCACTACTTTGGGAAAAAAGCCCTATTTTAAAATCTTCAATAGCCTTTAACACTAAAACACGCTGAAGAGTTTCATTGTTTTTATACCCGTTTTTGCCCTCCAAAATATCAATAGCGGCAGCGTAATTTCCTGATTTGGTGTAGGAGTTAATAAGCAGTTCACCAATAAGTTCAGCTTGCTCATTTTTAGAATAGGCTTCTAAAAAATCTAATAAAACGTTAGGTGGCTCTTCGTAGGGGTTACCCACTTCATAACTCAATTTTGCATAATTCAAAAAAGCATCTTCCTTAATTATAGGGTCAAAATTCATCCTTGAAGCACTTTTAAAAGCATTTTGAGCAGCCGCTTTCTGGTTCGTTTTCAAATAGCAATCAGCTAAATAATAATAAGCGTTTTGAGCTAAGGAATTTTTCTTTCCAATAATTTTATTAAACTGTCCTACGGCCTTTTCATAATTTCCCTGCATGTAATAAGCATACCCTAGTTGATAGAAGTCTATATTTTCCCAGGTTCCTTTTTTTCCCCTGTAAGCTTCTAGATAAGGAACTGCTTCAATATAGGATTCTAGATTAAAAAAACTTTCCCCAATAATTTTTGAAATTTCTGAAAGCTCATCTTCAGTAGCTTTCTCTAGAAAAGGTTTTCCAAGTTCGATTGCTTTATTAAAACGCCCCAGCCTAAAATTCATATCGGCTTGGAAGTATGACAGATTCGCTTTTTGATTAGGATCAGAAATATTACTAAACTGTGTTTCAGCTTCGTCAAAATCTTCAAGCTGATACGCTATATGACCTAAATAATAATGCGCATCTGACTCAAAAACTTTATTATTTTTTACTTTTTCAAGATAGGGTTTCGCTTGTTTGTATCGTTTTGCAGAAAACAAAGTATATCCTTTATTGAAATTATACTCAGGAAGGTTCACTTTGGGAACTTGATTTTCCGAAACACGCATAAACCACTTTAGGGCGTAGCGGTATTTTTCATTATTAAAATAATAATTTGCAACATCAAAATCAATGGTAGAGGTTTCTGGGGAGTTCGGATAATCTGCTTTAAACTGACTCAACATCTTTTCTGTCCCAACATAATTGAGTCGGAGCGCATTGGACAAAGTACTAAACTCAATTCTTTGTTTTAGTTCGTTTGAAGCATACGCATCATTTAAAAATAAATTGGTCTGCCATGAAGATGGAAAATAACCTAATCCAAAATAATGAACGGCATTTTCTGGAACCATTTGTGAATCATACAATTGCCCCATCAAAAAAGCGGGGAATAGAAAGACAATAGTCCATTTAATTCTTAAGATTTTCAAATGGTAAAGCATCAAAACAAAGGTAGCTGATTTATGTTACCCTACTAACGTCAATAACAATTGAAAAAGTATATTTTATCAACAAAATATTTAAGAATAACTCAAAAAACATACCTTTAACACAAAAGTACCTTCTCTATGCAAAATGCAATTGTCACGCTAGATAAAGCGACTATTATAAATGAAAAGAATGTCATTTTCTCTGACATAAACTTTAGTGTGGGGGCAGGTGAGTTTGTTTTTTTAATTGGTAAAACAGGAAGTGGGAAAAGCAGTCTTTTAAAAGTACTTTATGGAGACCTTCAGCTTTCAGCTGGACAAGGTGCTATTGTTGGATATAACCTAACAGAAATCAAGGAAAATCAGATCCCCTTACTTAGAAGAAAAATAGGGGTTGTCTTTCAAGATTTTAAACTACTCCCCGATCGCACTATTTTTGATAATTTAGTTTTTGTACTAAAAGCCACCGGCTGGAAGAATAAGGAGCAAATAAAAACTCGTGTAAGTGAGGTTTTACATCTTGTAAACGTACCTGCTGATACAAATAAATTTCCCTTTGAATTATCGGGAGGGGAACAACAACGTGTTGCAATTGCCAGAGCTTTACTCAACCATCCTGAACTCATAATTGCTGATGAACCAACAGGAAATCTTGATCCAGAAACTAGCCAAGAGATTATGCAGCTTTTCAGAAAACTTCACGCAGAGGGAATGAGTGTTATCATGGCTACACATGACTATAATATGATCATGAAATTTCCAGGAAAGATATTTCAGTGCGACAAAGGCAATCTTAACGAGGTGATTGCGAAAAAATAATATTATACTTTTTGACGCTTACGTTCATTTTCATCTAAAAATACCTTCCGTAAACGGATTGAATTAGGAGTTACTTCCACATACTCATCTTTTTGTATGTATTCTAAAGCTTCTTCAAGAGAAAATTTAATAGGAGGAGCTAATTTAACTTTATCATCAGACCCTGAGGCTCTTACGTTAGATAGCTTTTTAGTTTTTGTTACGTTTACCACCAAATCATCTTGTCGACTGTTTTCACCTATTACTTGACCCGCATAGATAGCTTCATTAGGTGCAACAAAGAACTTTCCTCTTTCTTGTAATTTATCTAATGAATATGGAATCGCAGAGCCTTTTTCCATGGATATCAATGACCCATTTATACGTCCAGCTATAGCACCCTTGTAAGGACTAAACTCAACAAAGCGGTGGTTCATAATTGCCTCGCCAGCTGTTGCTGTAAGTAATTGATTTCGTAACCCTATGATTCCTCGAGAAGGAATTAAAAACTCACAAATCATTCTAGAACCTTTTGGATTCATACTGACCATTTCTCCTTTTCTAAGGGAAACCATCTCAATTGCTTTTCCTGAAACATCTTCAGGCAAATCAATTGTCAATTCTTCCATGGGTTCCATTTTTTGCCCATCAATTTCTTTTATAATTACTTGCGGCTGTCCTATCTGCAACTCATAACCCTCACGACGCATGGTTTCGATTAGTACAGACAAGTGTAGAACACCTCGACCAAATACAATAAATTTATCTGAGCTATCTGTCGTCTCTAAACGCATAGCTAAGTTTTTCTCTAGCTCTTTTTCAAGACGATCGCGAATATGTCTAGAGGTAACAAACTTACCCTCTTGTCCAAAAAATGGAGAATCATTAATAGTGAAAAGCATACTCATGGTAGGCTCATCAATAGCAATTGTAGGTAGTGCCTCTGGTGCCTCAATATCAGCAATAGTATCCCCTATGTCAAATCCTTCCAGTCCAATTACAGCGCATAAATCTCCTGGCTCAACTCGGTCTACCTTTTTACGTCCCAAACCATCAAAAAGATGAAGTTCCTTAATTTTAGATGGTATTTTTTGACCATCTCGCTTGATTAAATTCACACGCATTCCACTGTCTAAATTTCCGCGTTGTAAACGTCCAATCGCAATTCTACCAGTAAAAGATGAAAAATCAAGAGAGGTTATGAGCATCTGGGTATTTCCGTCTTTTATTTCGGGACTAGGAACATGCTCTAAAACCATATCCAATAAAGGCTCAACAGAGTCTGTTTGGTTATTCCAATCCGTGCTCATCCAATTGTTTTTTGCAGAACCATATACTGTAGGAAAATCAAGTTGCCACTCCTCAGCCTCTAACTCAAACATCAAATCAAATACAGATTCATGTACTAATTCTGGAGTACAGTTTTCTTTATCCACTTTATTGATAACAACAATGGGCTTTAACTTAAGATCAATTGCTTTTTTTAGTACAAAACGTGTTTGCGGCATCGGTCCCTCAAACGCATCAACTAAAAGTAAAACACCATCAGCCATATTCAAAACACGTTCAACTTCACCTCCAAAATCTGCGTGGCCGGGTGTGTCAATGATATTAATTTTGACATCTTTATATACTACAGAAACGTTTTTAGAAAGAATAGTAATTCCTCTTTCTCGTTCCAAATCATTATTATCTAAAATAAGGTCTCCCGTGTTTTCATTGCTACGGAAGAGGTTACAGTGATGAAGAATTTTATCTACTAAAGTTGTTTTTCCGTGGTCAACATGCGCGATAATCGCGATATTTTTGATAGCTGTCATAGCGTTTTTTAAGCGTGTGCAAATATATTATTAATTCTCACTAGAGCGAGAAAACCTAACGATTATTAATCAAGTAATTAGGATAAAAGATTAATAAAATAATAATCACATTGGGTTTGGCGCAATCTTTGTAAATTTGCACCTTAATTAGTTCTTTGAAAATTCATGGGGTCGTCTGGTTTTGACAGCAGGACGCATGAAAAGGTAAGCAAGTCGAGCGCTGAATTACAGCTCGTAAATCTCATTGTTCACACTTTTAAATGGCGAGAATAACTACGCTCTAGCTGCATAATTAACAGAATTATAGTACGTTAATGCCAAGTCCTGACTAGGTCAGGAAGCTGGATGTCTCTGAATAGCCCTTGTTGACGGCGATTTATATTGAGGCACCATAAAAGTCAACATCGAAACACAAAAGCATCGGTTGTGTTTTTCAATAAAGATGATAAGGTTGGTTTGGGCAGGTTTCGGTCAGGGCTAATTCGAAAATTAATCGAAACCTAAACTTGTAGAAAGCTTTTTGATCGCTTGTTTGGACGCGGGTTCGACTCCCGCCGACTCCACTTAATAGTCCCGAAGATTATTTGTTTTTGGGACTATTTTTATTTACAAGTCAATGTAAACCAAAAAACCTTTAACATAAATATGTTACTTTTATAAATAGAAAATTTTCTATGATTAAAGTCATGCGCTTTCTATTTCTGATTCTTATCGGAACACTTACTTTTTCATGTGTCAACCATAGCAGCGAATTTATTCCCCTATCAGTTATAGCCAAACACACTAATGGTCTTGAATATGTTGGTATGAACTCATGCATAGAGTGTCATCCACAAATTGTTGCATCCCACCTTCAAACCTCACATTACAATACCTCAAAACCATTTCGCTTTGAATTGATAGAAGAGGCATTCATTCCAAACAATAACCTTTTATCTTTTGGAAATGGAGACCTCATAAAATTCACTCAAAAAGAAAGAGCAGCTTTCCAGGAAGGATATTTGAATCAGTCCGAAAATCCTGTTTTTAAAAAAAGCATGGATCTAATTATTGGTTCTGGAAATAAAATAGGTCGCTCTTTTTTAAACTGGGAAGACACGTCACTATTCCAACTTCAAGGATCGCACTTTTCTCCGCTAAACCAATGGATTAATAGCCCTGGTTATACATCCGCTTTATCTCCTATGCGACCCATTTTTCCTAGATGCCTTGAATGTCATACCACCTATGCAAGGCCTGAGAATCCCTCAAGTGCTACACAAAACAATCGCTATGTAAAAAATCAAATAATATATGGAATCGATTGTCAAAGGTGTCACGGCGAAGTAGTAAAACATGTAAACTATCAAAGGAAAAACAGATTGGATACTGTAGGAAAATACATTACTCGATATGCTAATTTTTCTCAAGATCAAAGAATTAGTATGTGCGCTCTTTGCCATTCTGGTACTGGACAGGAGAGCAGTATTAAAAGCTTTTCTTTTCAAGCTGGTGATGAACTCACAGAATTTATTTCGACCAATTATAAAACACCCTCCTCAAATAAATTAGATGTACATGCAAATCAAGTTGGTCTTTTAATGGCTAGCATGTGCTTTCAGAAATCTAAAAAAATGGACTGCATGACATGCCATGATCCACATAAAACTGAAAGAGGAATGGAGGTTAAATTTAATAATATCTGTATTTCGTGTCATCAAGGAATCAAACACAATCAAAATACAACACTAAAAACGCCTAATCTTTCGGATTGTATTTCATGTCATATGCCACTTGAAAATAGTAAAACAATGAAACTTGAATTAGAAAAAGAAAATTTACAGCCTGTTAAAGTTAGAAGCCATTTAATTGGGATTAACCCTAATTTAACCTCAGAATAGAGAATAAATTTATATCCAAATTAAATGGCTGCAAAATAAGTGTTTAGAAAACCTTTTTTTGAACGGATTTATTCTGGTAAGCGTATGGTTATATTTCTATACTCTACTTTACCATGGTCCCCTTGAAGCATAATTGGCCCTGGAGCTCCCTCATTGCTATCTAATGCACCACCAGTAATACCAGGTATAATTTGATCATTAATAATTATTTTATCGTTAGCAATAATCGTGACTCTTCGTCCAATTAGGGTAATATCAAAAACCTGCCACTCTCCTGCTGGCTTTGCAGCCATTTGATTTGGCGTTAAAAACCCGTAAACAGCACCAAAAAGTATAGAATTAGGATCTTTTCCAAAACTATCTTCTACTTGTACTTCATAACGTCCACGGAGATAAATTCCAGAATTACTTTCTTGTGGATATCGCACTTCTAAATGCAACTGAAAATCTTCAAAGGATTCATCGGTAACTAGATTATTCCCAGAATAAGGATTCTTCAGAACTCCCTTTTCTGCTATCCATTGATTTTTTTTATTCTCATTTGCTTGATGCCATCCATTTAGGCTTTCACCATTGAAAAGCGGTTTTTCTTTACCGAATTTAATGGCTTCTTTTCTGATTAGCTTAGGAGCCCTAGAACCATCAAAAGGATAAGCAATTGCATTACTTCCTAGAATTGTTCCAACTAACTTTCCGTTTGTCAATTTACCTGTAAAGTGAAGATCTGTATTGCCATTCCATTGAGGAGGAATGGAAAAATCAATAATTCCATTTTGAAAATACACCTCAGAAATTGGTCTTGCACTTCCATTATACTCTACAAAATACCCTACTAATGTGTTTGTTCCAGACAACTTAACTTCCAACCAAGAAGGGGCAATTTTATTTTTCATTTGGACATTTAAATCCCATTTTCCGATAATGCTTTCTCTTTCCTGAGCACTAATTGAAACTGTACAAAAAATTAGCAAGATTAATGAGTGACCGATGTGTTTAATAATTTTATGCATGCGTTTTTTTTATGTTTTTTGATTTATTTAAAAGTTACTAATTATTAATACTAAAACTACAAACTTAAATAGTCTGTACCTAAATATTTATCATCCTTGTTGTAATACCACGATCGATCTTTAGGCATGAATATTCCATTTACATTTAGTTCATTTTTCAAAACAATATATTCGCCATCATTTTTAGATTCATCATGAAAAAATTGATATCTTTTTAGTTGAAAGCTGTTTTTATCAAAGTAAAAATACCAAGTATCTCCAACTGTCTCAGGCTCATAAGTAACCTTTAATTTCCAGTAAGAAACATTATCAACAACCTTTTCTTCTACTAAAGGATTTAGAATGGTTCCTGAATCTTTAAGTTTCATAGGAAGACCATATAGATAGGTGTAATAATCCCTATACATCTTTGCGCTTTCACAGGAAAGGCGATTCTTGTCTGCAATTTCATCTGAAAAATCACTGGCTCCATTATAAGACAGTAAACACTCCTTATCTTCCAATTGAGAAACTGAAGTATTTACATCTGAGTCTACCGTTAGCCTAAAAAATGAATCCTTAAAATTCAATTCAATTTTACTTTTACGGAAAGGGCGGTTTGGACTTTCCATACTTACATTAAAACTTCCATTAAAGTTTTTCCACAACCCGTCTGGATCATGATATGTAATTGAACGATTTAATAATTCGTTAGCTGTAAAATCTTGACCTTGGAGTGTTGAAAAAGACAAAATAAAGGCAACTAAATAGACGGCTTTTTTCAGAACTAAAGTATTAAAGTAAGTTATATATTTCATTCTTTTTTAAACTGAGAACACAAAAGCCTTTAAATCTGCTTTTGAAATTGGAGGATTTGCACCTTTACTTCCAGCCACTAGTGCTCCCATTCCACAAGCATTATTGAGGACTGATTGTATTTCATCCCCCTCTACTAAACCCAAAACTAGGGTTGCTAAAAAAGAATCTCCTGCTCCTACAGTATCAATTACTTTTATTTTATACCCACTGTTGTGGTACCATGAACCCTGATGAAATAAAACTGCACCATGCATGCCTTTTGTTACACAAATAGTTTGGGTATTTGTTTTTTCGGCTAAAAATACTACATGCTGATTTAAAGAATCATGGGGCGATCCCATTTCGGATGCTATTTCATACAATTCATCATCATTAAACTTTAACATGTGAGCAACTTGCATTAATTCAATTAGTGTGGCGGTGTCATAAAAAGGTGGTCTTAGGTTTAAATCAAACACACTAAATTTCGAAACATTTAAAAAAGACATCAGTGTGGCTTTGGAACTTCCTCTAGCGACCAGACTTCCAAATATAAATGCTTCAGCATGACGAGCAGCATATAACGTTTCTTCTGAAATTTCAATAAAGTCCCAGGCAGCATCTTGAGCAATTTCGTATTGAGCTGACCCTTCTTTATTTAAGGTTACATTAACTTTCCCCGTTTTGTGTTTAGAATCGGTTTGAATAAAATGAGTAGAAAGTCCTTGACTTTTCACTTGCGAAAGAATTGCATCACCTAATTCATCTTTACCAACACGACTTATAAATTCTACTACCCCACCCAATCCATTTATTGAGCTAGCAACATTGAAAGGGGCCCCACCCAACATTTTTCCACTTGGAAATAAATCCCAAAGAATTTCACCAAAACATATAATTGATTTGTTGGACATAAAATTAACCTTAAAGAAATTTAAAATTATAAGCAATTGAAACCAAAGAACCTCTAAGCACAGAAAGTTCATATGCACCTAGTGGACTCCCCCCAAAAACATCTCCATCTTGAGCTCCATTTCGTTGGGTATAATAAACATTGAATGGATTACGTCTGCCATACAAATTATAAACAGTTAAGGTCCAATCCCCTTGAAAACGTTTATTAGGGTCTTTTCTATAAGCAATTTTCCATGAAAAATCCAAACGATGATATACAGGAAGGCGTCCGTTGTTCCGTGAGAGAAAAATTGGAATCGTTACGTTTTCTTGATTGTAAACTCCATTGGCAACAGTGTAAGGTCGTCCCGTCTGTCCAGTAAAATTAAAGCTAAAGGCATTGTATGCATCCCCTTCAAAATTTACAGTAGCATTAACAGTATGAGGTCGATCAAAATCTGATGGATACCAGTTGTTATTATTGATTCTGTTTTTTAATGCGAGCTCATTGGTTTTAAGCAAACTTCGAGACCAAGTATAGTTAATGAATCCATTCACTTTACCTTTATTTTTCCTTAAACTCATTTCAACACCATATGAATTCCCCTCAGCCTGAGTTACCTCTTGCTCCAAAAACTCTGAAAGAAAAAAATCTGCCCCTGGCTTATACGTTAAATTATTCTCTGTTATTCTGTAGTATCCCTCAGATGAAATTTCTAAACCTAGATTTGGAAAGTTTTTATATAATCCCAATCCGTAGGTATCATTTTTTTGAGGTTGAATAAAAGTATCAGACATCTTCCAGCGTGATGTGGGTAAAGGGGTTGATGTATTATAGATGTTTTGAATGTATTGATAAATTCGAGCATAACTTGCCTTTAGAGCACTATCCTCACCTAACTTATAATTAATTCCTATACGGGGCTCTGGCCTTGAATAATTGACTACTGTTTCGTTTTTTAAAAAATCTTTTACGCCTTCAAAAATTCCATTTTCTGTATACTGTCCCTGACGAAAAGGTCCTAACAATGAAAAGTTAGTAAATCGTAATCCTGAAGAAATGGAAAGTCGTTCACTGGGATTCCAATTTAAATTGGCATAAAATGATAATTCTCTACTTTTTTCATCTTCTAAATCAACTGGTATTATTGAATTCCCTGAACCTGGATTTAAACTACCAGGATTGATACCGTACTGATTTAACTGAAGACCAGCATAATAATTTAAGTCTTCATTACGGTCATCTTTATATTCAAATTGTGCACTTGTATACTGAATTTGGGATTCAAAACGTATTACATTAGTCGATTCAATCTCTGGAAATAAATTTTGAGGCAAGTAATTACTGTGAACAAAAGTTCCAACTAAATTAGTTTCATTATCGAAACTATGCAACCATCTTAAGGTATGGTTAGATGTTCCAAAATCATATTGATTGGATGACGAAACAATATTTTCAATAGAAGAAATTAGGTCTAATTGATAAAAATCTTGTGAGAAAAAATGAGTGTATGTCAGCTGATTATTCTCGTTTGGTAGATAAAGCAACTTTACTGTACTATCCTTAAAATTAGCTTTTGTATTTTTTAATCTTGGGATTAATAAGGGAAATAAAAAGTCTGTAAATCCAATTCTACCGCCAGCCAAGAGCATTAATTTATCTTTAATTATTGGGGTTGACAAAGACAACCTGCTTGATATAACACCAACTCCACCCTCCAATTTAAATTTGTCTGTGTACGGACTCTTAACTTTAATATCGACTACCGAAGCAATACGACCACCGTATTTTGCAGGAATATTGGCTTGATAAATATTTACCCCGGAAATCACATCGGGAGTAAAAACTGAAAATAAGCCAAAAAGATGTGTAGGGTTAAAAACTGGGGCAGACTCATAAAGCATTAAATTTTGGTCCAAAGAACCTCCTCTAATTGAGACGCCATTACTTATGTCACCAGTATTGTTTACACCCGCCAAAAGAGTAATACTTCTCAAAACATCAAACTCTCCTAATGCTGTTGGAATTTTTATCAAGTCTCTAGCATTAAGTTCAAATACTCCCATTTGGGTACTTTCGACATTCTGATTTCGCTTTTGAGCAAGGACTATTATTTCTGAAAGCTGCTCTTCTTCTGTTTCCATTGTTATGGAAAGATTGGTGTTCTTATCCAAAACAACAGTGCGGATTTCTTTTCTGTATCCTAAATATTCTATACTCAAAGTATAGGTGTCCGCTTTTAATCGTTTAGAAAAAATTCCACTAGGATTGGTGATTCCACCACAACTACATGGATCCAAAAGAACAGTTACACTACTCAAAGGATCCTTAGTGTCTAAATCAGAGATAGAAAGTGTTAGAACATATTCCTGACCTACAACACTAAAAGAAAACAATACAGCAAAAAAACTATACTGAATCGACCTAAATAATTTAAATTTTATTCCTCCCATGTTAGTGGTTTTATTTTAGTTTGATTTCGCCCTTCTAGACAAGGAGTTTCATAAGTAATTGGATTTGGAAGAGGGTCTCCCAAAAGTTCTGGTTGTGGAACTCGGAAGGCACCAACAGTCATTTGAGGAATGTCTCCTCTTTTTACAAAAATTGATTTACTACTTCCAGCAGCAGCAGTAAAGCGACCTAAAACAGGATCTTCCGAATCTTCAGGATTATAAAAATTACCAATTAAAGCAGAGGGAAGAGGAGCGTTAAATCCACTGTTATTATCTACAATATCTTTTATAGTTTTATAATATTTGTGCGCTTCTTCTGTAATATTCAGTTGTAGGATCTCAACCAATACATCTTGTTTTGTGTAAAGAGGTATTTTTCCAACCAATAAGTTAGAAATATTTTTACCATTAGTAAAAGCATCATCAAAGAGCGTAATCTCCTGATTAAAGGAAATTTTCCAGCACGTTTGATCACACAAATAAGTATAATATTCCTTTGCTAAGGGATTGTCTATTTGTGAAACACATTCACCGAATCGTAAAACACCATTATTACATACAGCACAATAAATTTCTTTTTCATAGGCTCTATACTGAAAATAATAAAAGTTTGTTTCTTCTACTGGTTCCTGAAAATCAATTCGTATTTCATGACCAGGAATAAATTTTCCTATAGATTCATCAAAGGACATTTCTTTGTTATAAGCATCAGAAATTGCATCAATAGAAACTACTTTAGGAACAACTTCTGTAATTGATTTATAAGTCTTTCCAGCGGGTGTCGTTACCTTCAACTCCCATTCGGTTCCCTCATCAACCCTAAAGTCTGCTGAAACCAAGTAACTCTCTTTACCTTCAATTAAACTTATTTCTTCATTTGTGACTGAATTCTTTAAGCTCACCTTACACCCTTCCATAAATTCAGTTTTGTAAATACCAAACTCCAAAACTGTTTTCTTCACAGTAGCATAAGTAGTTCCTGGAACCGTAGAGGCAATTGCATCAATAATAACCAATCCATCTTCATAATCAAATTCAGGGGGGACAGGGTCTATACAAGAGTGCATCAAGACCCCCAATAGTAGCAATCGAATAAAAGTTATTTTATTATGAAAAGCCACTCTTTTTTCACTAGATTTATTTTTCAATAGTATATAATTTAAGCTAATAAAAACAAATATTTAATTTCTCTATTCATTTATGTGAAATAAATTCATTTATTTTTAACTATGATTCGATCCTCCATAAAATATTTTCAGAAACCCATCATTTTAGTCATTGCATTTCTCTTATTTTCCTGTGAAATAACTATGGAAAAATCCCCTAAAAGTGATCACCTTTTATGGTATGAACAGGCAGCTTCAGAATGGGAGGAGGCACTTCCACTCGGTAATGGTAGATTAGGTGTGATGGTCTTTGGAAATCCAACTAAAGAACATATTCAACTCAATGATGATTCCCTTTGGCCAAAGGACTTAGAATGGGGGAACCCAGAAGGTACCTTTGAAGACCTAAAACAAATTAGAAATTTATTAATTGATGGTGACATTGAAAAAACAGATCATCTTTTAATTGAAAAGTTTTCTAGAAAAACCGTTGTCCGCTCACATCAAACACTTGGTGATCTTCATATTCGCTTAGATCATGATTCAATTTCAGACTATAAAAGAAGCCTTAATTTAAATAAAGCTACAGCGTATGTTAATTACAAAACGGAAGGCTATCCAGTTAAAGAAAGTGTTTTTGTTTCCCACCCCCATCAAGCAATAGTTGTTATAATAGAATCTGAACATCCCAAAGGAATTAATGGATCAATACAACTAAGTAGACCTATGGATGAGGGATTTCCTACCGTATCTGTACTATCTAGAAACAACTCAGAAATAATTATGACCGGGGAAGTGACCCAACGGGGTGGTAAATTTGATTCTAAAACGTTACCTATCTTGGAAGGTGTTTCCTTTGAAACAATTCTGAAAACCTCCCATGAAGGAGGAAGTATAGCATCAAATGAAAACAAATTAGAATTAAAAGGTGTTCGTAAAGCTGTTCTTTATATAGTGTCTAACTCTTCCTTTTATCATGAAAATTACACCTCTCAAAATCAAAAAAACTTTGCCGTAATTGAAAAAACTTCACTTTCTGATATTGAAGAACAACACATAAGAGATCATCAAAACTATTATGAACGTATAGATTTTAATATTGAAACGAAAAACATTTCCCAACTAATTCCAACCGACAAAAGAATTGAAGCTGTTAAAAAAGGAAATGTAGATTTAGAATTACAGGAACTACTCTTTCACTTTGGGAGATATCTTCTAATAGCCTCTTCTAGAGAGGGAACTTTACCTGCAAATCTTCAAGGGTTATGGAACCAACATATTAGTGCACCATGGAACGCTGACTATCATCTCAACATTAATCTTCAAATGAACTACTGGTTGGCAAACGTAACCCAACTGGATGAATTAAATAATCCACTATTTGATTATGTTGATCGTTTATTGATAAATGGAAAAAAAACAGCCCAAGAAAACTTTGGAGCTAGAGGTTCATTCCTTCCTCATGCAACTGACATTTGGGCACCTACATGGCTGAGAGCTCCAACGGCATATTGGGGTGCATCATTTGGTGCTGGCGGATGGATGGTTCAACATTATTGGAATCATTTTGAATATACTCAAGATTATAATTTTTTGAGAAACAGAGCTTTTCCTGCGATAGAAGAAGTAGCAAAATTTTATAGCGATTGGTTGATTGAAGATCCACGTGATGGCTCATTAATTTCTGCCCCTTCTACTTCTCCAGAAAATCGATATATTAACGATCAAGGAGTGGCAGTCTCAAGCTGCTTGGGTAGTGCCATGGATCAACAGGTTATAAAGGAGGTTTTTACGAATTATCTCAAGGCAGTAAGACTGTTGAATATTGATAATGAATGGATTCAAAAAATAGAAAAGCAACTAAAGCAATTGCGTCCTGGGTTCGTCCTGGGCAGTGACGGAAGAATTTTAGAGTGGGATCGTGAGTATAAAGAATTAGAACCCGGTCACCGTCATATGTCCCATCTGTATGGTTTTCATCCAGGAAATCAAATCAGCTCTCTAACCACACCTAAATTATTTGATGCGGTAAGAAAAACACTTGACTTTCGATTGGCCAATGGAGGTGCTGGAACTGGCTGGAGTAGAGCATGGCTGATCAACTGCGCTGCAAGACTTTTGGATGGTGACATGGCTCAAGAACACATTCAACTAATGTTTGAAAAATCAATCTTTTCAAACCTCTTTGATGCACATCCACCTTTTCAAATAGATGGAAATTTTGGATATACTGCTGGAGTTGCTGAACTTTTATTACAGTCTTATGAAGAAAACACCCTACGATTACTGCCTGCACTTCCACCTCTTTGGAAAAAAGGAAATGTAAACGGTTTAAAAGCTAGAAACAATATACTTGTTTCAATGCAGTGGAACGAGGGAAAGCTTATCCAAGCAGAATTGATCGCTCAAAAGGATACAGAAATTAACCTCATCTATCAAAATAAATTTTCTATCGTCAAATTAATACAAAAACAACCCTATATATTTAAAATTATGGATTAAAAGTTTTTATATATTTGATATTATTAATTATTAAGTAATGGAGAGTAAATTTAATAATCCACTTCAGTCGCTTGATCATTGGGAAGATGATTTATTAGAGCGTTATCCTGAAAAAGATCTAAAAACAAAAGAGGAATATCGAGATTATGATACTTCTGATCGAGCTGAGGGCGTAAGAGCTTTTTACAAGTTAAATCATGAGTTCCAGACCTATGATTTTGTGTGTCAAAAAGAAAAAGAGTTTTTATCCTTTAATAAAAAAGAAATGTCACTCTGGGATGCAGTTGACTTTTTGAACACTTTAGTAGATGATAGTGACCCAGACATTGACCTTGATCAATTTCAACACCTTCTTCAAACTTCAGAAGCAATAAGAGCTGATGGCCATGAAGATTGGTTTGTTTTAACTGGCTTTTTACATGATTTAGGAAAAGTACTCTGTCTTTTTGGAGAGCCTCAATGGGCAGTAGTAGGAGATACTTTCCCTGTAGGTTGTGAATTTTCTAAAAAAATAGTACACCCAGAATTTTTTGAATTAAATCCAGATTCTAAAAATCCAAAATACAATACCCCATTAGGGATATACTCAGAAAATTGTGGGCTGGATAACGTTAAAATGAGTTGGGGTCATGATGAATATCTTTACCAAATTTTAAAAGATCACCTTCCTAAGCCAGCACTTTATATGATACGATATCACTCATTTTATGCTCAACATAGAGAAGAAGCATACAATCATTTGATGTCACAAGAAGACCTCGAGCTTTTTAAATGGGTAAGAAAATTTAACGCTTATGATTTATACTCTAAAGCTCCTACTCCACCAGACAGCAAGGCATTGCGCCCTTATTACGAAAAATTAGTCTCTAAATACTTGCCTAAAACTCTTCGTTTTTAATCAATATAGATTTGTTTTAAAGTTGCGAATACGCTAATGGCTTTAAGAAAGTTCTCTTGATATCTGAAACTGAATTAGCATACATGGGAAGTTTAGAAATACGTTTCCATTCTGGATGAGCAGAAAACTTTGCCCAGTTTGAATTCCGTTCTTCCATATTTTTGAATGATAGCATATAGGTTAACGCTGGCATCAAAGGTCCTGAAACTTGACTGCCAAAAAATACTGAGTGTAAGCCTGTTTCTTCAAAAATAGTCAGCTCACCATCATTAAACATATCCGTCTTTCTGTCTACAGCATTTTCGCTATACCCTTCATAGGTTCTCAATTCAAATAATTGTGACCCTTTTGCAGGTTTTACAATTTGAGGTAACCCTTTGAATGCAAAATAAAAAGAACTGCTGTATCTTGTGTATACACGATTAGTAACTGGAACTGCATCATAATCCTTCTTATCTTCTTGATACGTTTTATCAATTTCTAAAGCACTTAAAACCGCCCCATAATGAGCAATACCCTTAAAAGGAATTAAAACCACTAGTTGCTTGGGAGTAGGCTCGCCTAATGCCTCAAAAACCCCAATATTCTCAACACCAGTTCTGTTTAGAGCAGGAAGTAGAGCTGTAGATAAATAATCATGTAACTCCGACTCGGAACCGTTAAAGGGGATCGTATACGTTCTCAATTCATAATAATCCTTTTGCCCAAACGCAAAAATTGAAAGCATCAAAAATGATAGTAAAAAATAATTTTTAAACATCGTCTATATCGTTAATTAAAGTTAAATTTAAAGATATATAATAGATTTATCATGAGAGCATTTTACCTTCTTTTATTACTACCTTTTTTTGTTTTTTCGCAACAAGAAAACTTCAAACTGACATTTAATCATCAAGCACTACCGGTTAAAAAACTTCAAGAAACAGGTGATTTTTATGTACAAATTTTAGGTTTTGAAGAAATGAAGGTTACTGCAGATCAGACGATTCCAAAAAGATGGCTTCACAATCATGAAGGAAAGCAACTACATTTAATTACAAGCGAAGATGGAGTTCCAAATACAATAATAAATCATATGGCTTTTTCTACTCTTAATCTTGATGAAGTAGTTGCACATTTACGCAAAAATAAGGTTGACTACTGGACTGATGAAGGCAAGAAAAACGAAGTTAGAATTCGGAAAGACGGCGTGCGTCAAGTTAAAATTCAAGACCCAGAGGGACATTGGGTAGAAATAAACGAAGCAAATTAAAAACCACTTCTCATAATCCCCATTGCTAAACCCCTCAATTCAGCTAATCCCTTTAGTCTTCCAATAGCAGAGTATCCGGGATTCGTAGTTTTATTTAAATCATCTAACATTTGATGTCCGTGATCAGGTCGCATTGGTATTTCACAATCCTTTCGCCCTAAATTTTTGCGTTTCCTCTCCTCTGTTAAGGCAGCCTTGACCATTGCATACATATCAACATCTCCTTCAAGATGATTCGCTTCATGGAAGTTGCCTTCCTCATCTCTTTGTGTACTCCTAAAATGTAAAAAATGAATACGTTCCGCATGCTTAGTGAACATTTCTAAAAGATTATTATCTGCTCTAACTCCAAAAGAACCAGTACAAAATGTCAACCCATTATTCAAGGAAGGAACAGCGTCAAATAATAAATCAATATCTGCTGCGCTACTAACCACCCTCGGAATTCCAAAAAGAGAATAAGGGGGGTCATCGGGATGGATGCACATATTTATTTTACAAGCTTCAGCAGTAGGCATCAAAGCCTTTAAAAACTCAATTAAATGGCTACGTAAAGTTTCTGTATCGATGTTTGAATAGCCTCCAATTTGTTTATTGAATTGCTCCATTGTGTAGCCTTCCTCTGCTCCAGGTAAACCTGCAATAATGCTTTTGGTCAAGGATTTGATCTGAAGGTCATCAAGACTTTCATAGTACCGTTTTGCCACATATATTTCTTGAGCAGAATAATCCTGCTGGGCATGTACTCTTTTAACAATATAAAGATCAAACGCTCGCAACGCATTAATCTCATAGGAAAGTGCTGTTGAGCCGTCTTCTAAAGTTTTATACAAATGCGTTCTTGTCCAATCTAAAACAGGCATAAAATTATAACACACAGTATGGATTCCACAGCGAGATAAATTTTCTAGAGTCTTTTTGTAATTTTCTATGTAGACCTCAAAATCTCCGATACGTTGTTTAATGTCCTCATGAATCGGAACCGACTCGACAACCCCCCATTCTAAACCTGCTTTTTCAATGATCGTTTGATGTGCTTTAATTTCTTTAACTCCCCACACCTCACCGTTAGGTATGTTATGAAGAGCTGAAACAACTGTTTTTGCGCCTGCTTGACGAATGGTAGCTAATGTTACCACATCATTCGGACCATACCATCTAAAAGATTCTTTCATAGCTACAAATTAAACACCTGAGAAGGCGCTAAAACCCCCATCAATAGGCAAAACAATACCCGTCACAAAGCTAGAACTATCACTACATAAAAAATGAATCGCTCCATTCAACTCTTCTGCTTTCCCAAAACGTTTCATAGGAGTGTTTCGGATGATTTTTTCACCTCGTTCTGTTAGGCTTCCATCATCATTTAAAAGTAATTTTTGATTTTGTTTTCCGATAAAAAAACCTGGAGAAATCGCATTTATACGAATTCCATCTCCAAATTTAAGTGCCATCTCGACTGCCATCCATCGAGTAAAATTTTCCATTGCTGCCTTAGCAGCAGAATATCCCACCACACGGGTGAGGGCTTGATTAACAGTCATAGAGGAATAATTAACGATGGAACCTTTTCCTCTCTCACTCATCGATTTACCAAATACAATAGAAGGCAAAACAGTACCCTTAAGATTCAAGTTTACAACTTCATCAAAATCAGGTACAGACATATCAAAGATAGTTTGATCATCGGAAATTACAGCCCCGGGAAGGTTCCCCCCTACCGCATTGATCAAAATATCTATATGACCAAATTGATTGATAACTTTCGTTTTTACCTGTTCTAATGCCTCTCTATCCATAACATCAACCACATGAGCTGCAGTTTCAGTCTTAGAAGACAACGTTTCTAAAAGAGAATTTAAAAGAGATTGGGTTCTTCCCAAAATAACAATCTTAGCTTTTGCATTGGCTAAACTTATAGCCAAACTACTCCCAAGAGTTCCGGTAGCTCCGGTAAGGATAATAACTTTATTTTGAAGTGAAAACATAGAATATATCGTTCTAAAAATTATAGGACTTGTCCCAGTATATTGTTTTATTTTGATCCATCGCTCTAATTCCCATATCAATTGCAAAAGCTGCTTTTGATCCAGAAATAACATTAGATAATGGGGCTACATCATTTAGAATAGAATCTCTAAAGTCTTCCAGGGCTTGCTGTGTAGGATCGGTGTGAGAATAGTTTAAAGGAATTCCCTTTCCTGCCTCCCAGTTTGTTGTGGCACCTGAAACACCATCTACATCTCCATATTCTTTGACATAAGAACCTTCAGGATAAAACCATGCTTTAGCATAATCAAGTACCATGGTTCCTTTATCCCCAAAAACGTGAATTTTATAATCATCTTTTGCATTTCCAGTCAAACAAGTATAACTTGCTTTTACACCATTTGGATAAGCAAAAATTACGTGGGTGTTGTCATAAGTTTCTCTTCCATCTTTCCAATAATCAATTCCGCCGAAACCTGTTACTTTTTCAGGATGAGAGTTTAATAACCAATTCGCAAAGTCAATTTGATGGGAGCTCAGCTCGGCCAGCAACCCAAATGAATATTCTCTGTACATTCTCCAATTGATTTGGCGTTCAAGCTTCGGATCTGGAACCGGTCTTCGCCAGTTACCATTTCTATTCCATTGCGCTCTTATACTGGTTACCTTCCCTATTTTTCCTCCTTGAATTAAATCTACTGCATGGGAATACAATCTTGAACTGTGATACTGATGACCGGTTTGAAATACTTTTTTGTGCTTACTCAAAACTTTTTTTACTAAATCAATTGTCTCTTTAGCTCCTTTAACCATTGTTTTTTCACAGTAAATATGAAGGTTAGCATCAACAGCATCGGAAGCAATTTCTGCATGTGTATTTAAAGGTGTGGTAATGATCACAGCATCTAAATCTTTATTTTCCATCAGGTCTAAATGACTGTTATAGGTTTTGGCTTTGGGAGTAATTCTAGAGGCCTCTTTCAATCGGAAAGGTAAAGTATCACATAAACCAACGATAACAACACCCTCCATTTTTGAAAAAATTCGTAGTAAGCCATTACCTCGGTCTCCTACTCCAATAACTCCTATTCTTACGGTATGGCTGTTTTTTAAATCAAGAATTGAAAAGCCACTATTGGGATAAGCTAAAGATGCGGTTAGGATAGTAGCTGCTGTACCTAAAAACTTTCTCCGATGTTTCTTCATATTCAATAACTATTTTGTTTCCCATAAAAGTATTAGAAATCTTGGATTCTTTGAAGCTTTAAAAGGTTTATATTCGTTAAAAATGAGTTTATTAGTAAAATGAAAAATAATTCATAATTTAACTTCAAACTTAATCCATCCAAATCAATGAAAATATTTTCAAGTAAATTAGCAATACTATTATTGTCTTTTGGCTTACTTCCATTGCCCAATTTGAATGCTCAGGAGGTTCCTAAATGGGAAATGATATTCAATGGAAGCGATCTAAATTCCTTTAAACAACTTAATGGGGATGCATCCTTTATAATTGAAAACGGGACCTTGGTTGGTGTTTCTAAACTAAATACCGCAAATAGTTTTTTAGCAACTAAAAAGACGTACTCCGACTTTATACTCGAATTTGAAGTAATGGTTGACAACGGCTTAAACTCAGGAGTTCAATTCCGAAGTAACAGCTATTCTGAATATAAAAATGGCCGTGTTCACGGATACCAATGTGAAATTGAAACTAGTGATCGTAAATGGGCTGGTGGTGTTTTTGACGAGGCACGTCGTGGCTGGCTGTATCCACTAACAAGAAATCCAACGGGACAAGAAGCTTTTAGAAATGGAGAATGGAATCATTACCGTATCGAAGCAATTGGAAACCAAATTCGAACTTTCATTAACGGTATTCAATGTGCCAATTTAATTGATGACTTAACTTCTGAGGGCTTTATCGCGTTCCAAGTACATAGCATTAATAAAAAAGAAGATAATGGTAAAAAAGTACGCTGGCGAAATATAAAAATATTGACGCAATCTTTAGAACAATTCATGAATCCTCCCACAACTTATGCTGTTGAAATAAGTAATTTAAATAATACGCTAACTCAAAATGAGATCAGAAAAGGCTATCGATTATTATGGGATGGAAAAACAACTCAGGGTTGGAAAAGTGCTACTAAAAATGCTTTTCCAGAAAAAGGATGGTCAATTGAAAAAGGCAATCTTATTGTGGAAGCTGCCACAGGTTCAGAATCAGAAAATGGAGGTGATATTGTTTCAACAAGTACTTTTTCAAATTTTGAATTAAGCGTTGATTTCCTTTTAACAGAGGGTGCTAACAGCGGTATTAAATATTTTGTAAAACCCACACTTAATAAAGGACCTGGTTCTGCAATTGGATTAGAATTTCAACTTTTGGATGATGAAAAGCATCCTGATGCCAAACAGGGTAAGAACGGAAACCGAACAGTAGGCTCCCTTTATGATCTAATTCGTGCAGAAAATAGAACCACAGGAGGTAGAGGAAAAAATTTTAAAGGAGTCAATACATGGAACAATGCACGAATTGTTGTAAAAGGAGGGCATGTTGAACACTGGCTTAATCATGTAAAAGTCGTTGAATTTGATCGTTTCAGTCAAGTTTTTGAAGCACTTATAGAAAAAAGTAAATACGAAAAATGGGAACAATTTGGACGTTGGCCTGAGGGAGTAGTTCTTCTCCAGGATCACGGTGATAAAGTTTCTTTTAAAAATATTAAAATCAGAGAATTCTAAATTATGAAGAATACAAGAAGAAATTTTATTAAGAAAACATCAATTGGTACAGCTTCTGTAGTTATGGGTGCTTTAAGTCCTAATTTCATGATTGGAAGAAACATTCTTGGGGCAAATGATCGAATTAATTGTGCTATTGCTGGAGTAAGAAGTAGAGGAAAAGCCCATGCTGCCGCCATCCATCTTCAAAAAAATGCTAATGTAATCTTCAGTTGTGATGTTGATGATAAAATCATAGAAGAGCATAATATCTGGAGTAAAAAAAATATAGGTTATGTCCCTAAAGTTGAAAAAGATTTTAGAAAGCTCGTTGAAAACAAAGACATAGATGCTGTATTTATCGCCTCACCTGAACATTGGCATGCTCCTATGGCCATCATGGCAATGCAAGCGGGCAAGCATGTCTACCTTGAAAAACCATGTAGTCACAATCCTCATGAAAACGAATTATTAGTAGCTGCCCAAAAAAAATATGGCCTTAAAGTTCAAATGGGAAATCAACAACGCTCGGCAGTGACATCAATGCAAGCGATAACAGACATTAGAAATGGAATCATCGGCGAGGTGTATAAAGGAGAAGCCTATTATTCCAACAATAGAGGGTCTATAGGAATTGGTAAAGAAATTTCTGTCCCCAAGACTTTAGATTGGGAGTTATGGCAAGGTCCTGCTCCAAGAAAGGCGTATAAAGACAATATCCATCCCTATAATTGGCATTGGTTCAGAAATTGGGGAACAGGAGAAGTTCATAATAATGGAACTCATGAAATTGACATATGTCGATGGGCTTTAGATGAGGGTTTACCAGAAAGCGTTTCCTCAGTTGGCGGAAAATACACTTTTCAAGATGACTGGGAATTTGTAGATAATCAGCAGGTTACTTTTAAATATCCTAAAAATAAATTTATTACCTGGACAGGGCATAGTAGAGGGTTAATCCAACCCAAACGTCCCGGGAGAGGTGTAACAATTTATGGTAGTAAGGGAACAATTCAACTTAGTAGAAATTTCTATAAACGCTATGACCTAGGAGGAAATCTAATCGACTCTATTTTTGAAGATGCTGTGAGTCAAACCACAGATACTCGAGGCCAAGGTCAGCTGGATGTAAATCATGTTGAAAATCTTTTTAATGCCATACGAGAAGAAAAATCTCTAAATGCCGAAATTAAAGATGCCAGTATTTCAACCATGATGTGTCATCTTGCAAATATGGCTCAGGATGCAGGTGAAACCCTTCAAATTGACCGTAAATCAGGAAAAGTATTAAATAATACTATGATAATGAAAAATTGGAATCGTGAATATGCTCAGGGCTGGGAACCCAAGGTTTAAATTATAATTAAATTATTATAGTGGACAAATCTCAATCACAACAACATTTTATCCATGCTGACTTTCTACTAGATAGTAAAGAAGCAAAGGAGCTCTATCATAATTATGCCGCGTCGCTTCCTATAATAGATTACCACAATCACCTCTCGCCCGAGGCCATTGCAAATAACACCTCATACAACAACATTTCCGAGCTTTGGCTTGCGGGTGATCACTACAAATGGAGAGCTATGCGTGTATTAGGCATAGATGAAAAATTTATTACCGGGGAGGCAACAGACAAAGACAAGTTCCTAAAATTTGCTGAGGCAATGCCTTACATGCTTCGAAATCCCTTATACCATTGGACACATCTTGAGCTCAGTCGCTATTTTGGAATCGACTCACAACTATCTTCTAAAAATGCTGAAGCTGTTTACGAAAAAACTTCTTCTTTAGTTCAAACAAAAGAGTTTTCAACGCAAGCTCTACTCCAAAAAATGAATGTAGAAATGCTTTGTACAACAGAAGATCCTATAGATAGTCTGCAGCATCATACTACTCTAACAAAATCAGATTTTAACACAAAAGTTAGCACCGCCTTCAGACCCGACAAGTCTTTATTCATTAATGGAGTAACATACAATTCCTATATAGATGAATTAGAAAAAGTATCCAATTGTTCGATTGCTACTTATGAAGATTTATGTATTGCTTTGCAAAATAGAATGGATTTTTTCCACAGCAAAGGGTGTAGACTATCGGATCACGGTCTTGAATACATTCCTTTCAAGATGTGCAAGGAAAAAGAAATTGACAGAATATTTAGGACAAGAAGGTCTGGTGGAGAAGTCAGTCCCCAAGAGACTGAACAGTTTCAGACAGCTCTTCTCCTATTTCTAGGAAAAGCATATTCAAAACTGGGCTGGGTTCAACAATTCCACCTAGGAGCTATGCGAAATAACAACACACGAATGCTCAATAAAATAGGTCCAGATTCTGGCTGGGACTCTATCGGCGATTATTCCATAGCATTCGGTCTTTCACGTTATTTAGACATGCTGGACAGCACCAATCAACTTACAAAAACAATCTTGTATAATCTCAATCCTGCTGATAATGAAATTATGGCAACCATGATTGGGAATTTTAACGACGGGAGCTCTAAAGGAAAAATCCAATGGGGATCAGGATGGTGGTTTTTAGATCAATTAGACGGCATGACTAATCAAATAAATACCTTGTCCAATATGGGACTAATTAGCTGTTTTATTGGAATGCTAACCGATTCAAGAAGTTTTCTCTCATTCCCTCGCCACGAATATTTCAGACGTTTACTCTGTTCTATTTTCGGTCAAGAAATCAAAAAGGGATTACTTCCAAACGACCCTAAATGGGTTGGAAAAATTATTTCTGATATCTGTTATCACAATGCAAGAGAGTATTTTGAATATTAATTTATACTTTAACCAAAAACAATTGAAATTTTAAAATGAATAAAGTTGTGACTTTTGGAGAGATTATGTTGCGTTTATCTCCCCCTGGCTTTTTACGATTTTCACAAGCAAACTCTTTCGATGTTGTATATGGAGGAGGAGAATCAAACGTAGCTGTTTCCCTAGCAAACTATGGAATTGATGTAGATTTTGTCACCCGATTACCACAAAACGACCTCGGGGATTGTGCGCTCAGAGAACTTCGTAAACAAGGAATAAATACACACAATATAATCCGAGGAGGAGATCGATTGGGGATATACTTTTTAGAAACTGGAGCCGTAAACCGCGGAAGTAAAGTGGTGTATGATCGGGCAAATTCTTCTGTATCAGAAATCAAGCCCAATATGGTAGACTGGAAAAAAGTATTTAATGGAGTACGCTGGTTTCATTGGACCGGTATCACTCCTGCTATATCTCAAAGTGCTGCAGACACTTGCCTTGAAGCAGTTAAAATTGCAAGCTCGTTAGGAATTACGATTTCTACAGATTTGAATTATCGTTCTAAACTATGGAAGTATGGAGGAGATCGCGAAGCTATCATGTCAGAACTCACCTCCTATTGTGATATTATTTTAGGAAATGAAGAAGATGCAGAAATGCATTTTGGAATCAAACCAGAGGGCTTGGATGTTACCACACAAGGAGACCAGATAAAAGCGGATGCTTTTCTGTCTGTCTGTCAACAGATGATGAAAAAATTTCCAAAAGCAAAAAAAGTAATTACCACTTTAAGAGGTTCTATTTCCGCTTCCCACAATACCTGGGCAGGCATCCTTTATGATGGCAATACTTTGCTTGAAAGTCCACAGTATCAAATCACACACATAGTAGACCGTGTTGGCGGTGGTGATTCCTTTATGGGGGGATTGATATACGGATTACTTACCTACCCAAATGCGGATCAAAAAGCATTAAACTTTGCTGTTGCTGCCTCAAGTTTAAAACATACAATAACAGGAGATGCTAATCTAGTAAGTATAGAAGAAGTAGAAAAATTAATGGGTGGAGATGCCTCAGGCAGAGTTGCTCGATAAAAAATAAATAATATGGCAAGATTTACAAGATTACAAGTGATTAGTCAGATGCAAAAAACAGGCCTAGTTCCACTTTTTTATCATGCTGATGTAACTGTCGCAAAACAAGTTCTTCAAGCGTGCTATGAAGGAGGTGCTAGACTACTTGAATTTACACATCGGGGGGATTTTGCTCATGAGGTATTCAGAGAACTTGTCCTTTTTGCTCAGGAAACGCTTCCAGAAATGATATTGGGTGTTGGCTCTGTAACCGATGCTGCAGCTGCTAGTGACTACATGAAAATCGGGGCTAACTTTGTGGTATCCCCAGTTTTCAGGGAGGATATTGCCATTATATGTAACCGTAGAAAAGTGTTGTGGTCACCAGGTTGTGGAACCTTAACCGAAATTGCCATGGCTGAAGAACGAGGTGCGGAAATTGTGAAACTCTTCCCAGGAAGTGTTTATGGACCAGAATTTGTTAAAGCCATTAAAGGACCACAGCCATGGACAAGTATAATGCCTACAGGAGGAGTAAATACATCAAAAGAAAATTTAAAATCTTGGTTTGATGCTGGCGTAACCTGTGTTGGTATGGGATCACAGTTAATTTCAAAAACGGTTATCGAACAAAAAGATTTTAAGGGATTAAAAGCTACTGTATCGGAGGTAATCAATACCATTCAGGCCCTAAAATAGTTTTGATGAAAAAACTTTATTTACTAGGGCTAATTTTTCTATTTAATTCATGTACTAGTGATTCTAAAACAAGAATAATTCGTTTGGGCCATGGCCTAGATGTAACACACTCTGTACATCAAGCAATGCTAAAAGCAGATCAATACCTTAGCGAAATTTCAAATGGTAAAATGAAAATTCAAATCTATCCTAATCAACAATTAGGAAGTGAACGAGAATGTTTAGAATTATTACAAATTGGAAGTTTAGATATGACAAAGGTCTCTGGTGCTGTAATGGAAAATTTTGCTCCTAACATGCGGATTTTTGGTTTGCCTTTTCTTTTTGAAAATAAAGAACATTTATTTCGAGTTTTGGATGGTTCCATTGGGAAGTCCCTATTAAAAGAAGGTGAAGATTATTGGCTCAAGGGCCTTGGGTATTACGATTCTGGAAGTCGAAGTTTTTACACTAGAGAACGCCCAATTTCTAACCCTAAAGACCTTGAAGGTTTAAAAATACGAGTTCAAGAAAGCGCCTCTGCCTTTGAAATGGTGAAACAATTGGGAGGCTCTCCCACCCCCATATCTTGGGGTGAACTTTATACATCCATTCAACAAGGTGTAGTAGATGCTGCTGAAAATAATCCTCCTAGTTTTTATCTCTCCAGACATTATGAGGTGTGTAAGTACTACATAATAGATGAACATACCATGATTCCCGACATCCTTCTTGTGAGCACACACCTCTGGAATCGTTTAAGTCAACAAGAGCAAGATTGGCTTCAACAAGCAATAGATAAATCAATACTGGATCAAAGAAAATTATGGACTATTTCAGAAAATGAATCACTTCAAGCTGTAATTGATGCAGGGGTAGAAGTTACCTATCCAGACAAAGGACCCTTTAAAGAAGCTACCAAGAAAATGTATCATGACTTTAAAAAAGATCCTTCAATAGCACTTTTAATCAATCAGATTCAAAATGAAAAAAATTAGAACCCAAGTAGACGCCTTTGTAGGGAAATTACTAGTTCTTATTTTGGGCGTTATGGTTATTAATGTTTTATGGCAAGTATTTAGTAGATACTTCACAGATAGCCCTAGTTCATTTACTGATGAATTGGCTCGATATTTAATGATATGGTTAGGTATTCTGGGAGCTGCCTATGTAGGCGGTAGAAATGAACACGTTGCCATTGACTTTTTTGCAAAAAAAAGTAGCCCAAAAGTTCAAAAATGGCTTAAACGTTTTATCACTTTTAGTATTTCGGCTTTTGCCTTTTTTGGTTTTGTTGTTGGGGGTGGACGCTTGGTTTATATCACAATGAAATTACAACAATATTCGCCTTCACTCCATATTCCACTTGCTTTGGTATATTCTATTGTTCCATTAAGTGGCGTATTGATTGTTTTTTATAAAATCACCCAAAGTAAAGAATAGACTATGGAAATAATACCTGTTATTATACTCGTTTTAAGTTTTATTTTTTTCATTAGCATTGGAACACCTGTTGCTTGGAGTATTGCTATTTCATCTTTACTAACCATAATAGTCTCCATACCCCTATTACCTTCTGTTACTACAATTGCACAGAGAATGGCAACTGGACTAGATAGTTTTGCACTGTTAGCCATTCCATTTTTTGTTCTTTCAGGACAATTAATGACACATGGAGGTATTGCACATCGACTGATAGGATTTGCTAAAACTATTGTGGGAGCTTTTCCAGGAGGTTTGGCATTAATTAATATAATCGCAGCAATGCTTATGGGTTCCATTGCGGGATCGGCGATGGCCTCCGCATCTGCCATGGGAAGTATTCTTGGTCCAGAAATGGAAAAAGAAGGGTATGCAAAAGAGTATGGGGCAGCGGTAAACATTACCTCAGCAACCATAGGTCTGATTATACCCCCAAGTAACGTATTGATTGTATATTCCCTAGCCAGTGGTGGGGTCTCTGTAGCAGCATTGTTCTTAGCAGGCTATATTCCAGGTATATTAACGGGTCTTTTACTTATGATTGTAGCTGGAATATGGGCAAAGAAACACAATTATAAAACCTTCCCAAGAAGTTCTTTTCGTGAAGTTTTAAAAACTTTTATCATTGCCTTCCCTAGTTTGCTATTACTGTTTATTGTTATTGGCGGAATTGTGGGTGGTTTTTTTACAGCTACCGAAGCTTCTGCAATTGCTGTTATTTATACACTCGTATTAGGATTCATTTATAAGGAAATTAATGTGAATAATATTCCAAAAATTTTACTCGAGTCTGCAAAAACAAGCGCTGTAGTAATGTTACTTATTGCTGCTTCAATGAGTATGTCATGGATTATGTCATATGAAAATATTCCACAAACGTTGGGTGATTTTTTATTAAACATAAGCGATAACAAAATCATCATTTTACTCATCATAAACCTGCTACTCCTTTTTGTTGGTGTTTTTATGGATATGACTCCTGCGGTTTTAATTTTTACTCCCATCTTTTTACCGGTAGTCAAAACATTAGGAATTGATCCTATACAATTTGGAATTATTATGGTGCTAAATCTATGTATTGGACTATGTACACCTCCGGTAGGATCAGTATTATTTGTAGGAATTGGTATCGCTAAAACAAGTATAGAAAAAGTAATTCGTCCTCTACTACCCTTATTTTTAGCTATGATTCTGGCCTTAATTTTAATAACATTTATTCCCCAAATCACCTTATGGCTTCCACAAATGTTTGATTATGTAACACTTTAATTAAAATCGTACGTATAAAAAACAAGTCTGTAACAAAAGATAAACATAGCACTGAAATGAACGTATCAAAAAACGCTTTAAGAATCAATTCCAATGATAATGTAGCTGTTGCCCTTTGTAGTATTGCTAAAAATATTAAAATCACTATTGATTCAGATAAAATTATTTCAAGGGAAGACATTCCTATCAAACATAAAATAGCCTTAATTGACTTCAAAAAAGACATGCCTATTTACATGTATGGAGTGCTCGTTGGAAAAGCCACCCAGCCTATACAAAAGGGGGGATTACTAACTACCGAAAATGTAATTCATTTGACTGAAAAGGTTATTGAAAAAAAAGGTGACTCACCCTGGAAGGCTCCCGATATTACAAAATGGAAAGAGAAAACTTTTATGGGATATCATCGTAAAGATGGACAAGTGGGAACGGATAATATTTGGCTATTTTTTCCCTTAGTTTTTTGTGAAAACAGAAATATTCAAACACTAAAAACTATTTTTGAAAAAGAATTTGATCCACCAAAGAAAGACCCAAACCAACAACTTTTGAGTGACTTAATAAATGGGAAAGAACAACATTCAAGTCAATCAAATAATGATGATGTAAAAACAAAAACACCATTAGACAATATCAAGGTAAGATTCATTACACATCAGGGAGGCTGTGGAGGAACGCGCCAAGATGCTAAAGCATTAGCTCGGCTTTTAGCAGGGTATGTAAACAATCCAAATGTTGCAGGAGCAACCGTTTTGAGCCTAGGGTGTCAGCATCTAGAAGTCAAGATGTTTAATGAAGCCTTAGGGGAAATAAATTCAGGGTTTGAAAAGCCCATACTAATGTTTGATCAACAAAATTCTGGAACTACCGAAAAGTTTATTGGAAAAATTATCTCTGACTCGTATAAAGCTATTAAAAATGCAAACTCCATAATACGTCAACCTGCCCCATTATCTAAACTTACCATCGGTTTAGAGTGTGGTGGATCTGACGGTTTTTCGGGAATTACTGCAAATCCAACTTTAGGAAGAGTTAGTGACCTAATGGCTGCTCTGGGAGGGAAAACTATATTATCCGAATTTCCAGAACTATGTGGAGTAGAACAAGAAATCGCGAATCGATGCAAAACAGACGCACTGGCAAACAAGTTTTTATCTCTAATGAATCGCTATGAAGGAACAGCTAAATCTGTAGGTTCTGGATTTGACATGAATCCCTCACCTGGCAATATTAAAGATGGGCTAATAACAGATGCTATAAAGTCTGCTGGAGCAGCAAAAAAATCAGGAAACTCAACAATTAATGACATCTTAGATTATACTGAATATGTAAAAGAAGATGGTGTTTCATTGCTATGCACCCCCGGAAATGATGTAGAAAGTACAACTGCGATGGCAGGTTCTGGTGCTAATATAATTTTATTTACTACAGGATTAGGAACACCTACAGGAAATCCAATTACTCCTGTAATTAAAGTTTCTAGTAATACAAGCTTAGCAGAAAAAATGCCTGATATTATAGATTTTAATTGTGGCTCAATGATTACTGAAAACCACGACATAGAAACATTGGGAGATTTGCTCCTAGAACAAATAATTAAAATTGCCAGTGGAACTGAGTTAACAAAAGCTACGGAATTGAAGCAACATGATTTTATTCCATGGAAAAGAGGCGTCTCTTTGTAACACCTTTTTCTAAAACCGTTTTTAAATAAAAATATGTGATCATTAGATTCCGTAACCATTATTACTTCTTAAAGAATACAGTTTTAATACCTTTGAAAAAAAAATATCAAAACGTCTAAAATATACAGCATCCTTTTTTTAAAATGCCCAAGATGTAGATTGGGTAAAATGCTGGTGTCACATCCTTACAATATCTCAAAATTCAATAAGGTAAACGAGTACTGTTCGCATTGTCAATTAAAATTTAAAATTGAGCCAAGTTTTTTCTACGGATCCATGTATGTTTCTTATGGTTTAGGAGTTGGCATCAGTATTGTGATTTACTTATTACAACTTTTTTTAGGGTTAGCACTCGGAATGATTCAAATTTTCTTTTTGATCACCACTATTTTAGCTTTCTTGACACCCTATATAAATGCCCTTTCTAAAGTGATTTGGGCAAATTTCTTTTTTCGATATGACCCCAATTTTAAAACTAATAGAAGTAAAAATTATTAATTTTGAATTTTAAAATAAAATGCAAAACTTCGATCAAAGATCATTTCAATTTCAGGAGGTAAGTCAAGAAATCAGTCAACTTCTAAATCAATACTTAACTGAAAGTAAAGAGGGGAAAACTCAGGTGTTAAAACAACAAAGTCCTGAGTCTATAGCAGAAAAACTACAGATAGAATCAAATTTCAAAAATGGCTTTAAATCAATAAAAAACATAAAAAATTTTATTGTTAATTATCTTGAAAACACCAATCATCTGAACAACCCCAGATATATGGGACATCAAGTTGCAGTTCCACAAGACCTATCCGGAATTCCAGACTGGATCCATGGAACGGTTAACAATCCGAGTTCACTATACGAAATGGGACCAGCAGGGGCAACCCTTGAAGCATTTATGATTAACTGGATGCTAACCCAATTAGGGTGGTTTAAAGGGGATAATTTATATGACTTCAAACTGTATAATAATAGTGGAAGTGGAATCTTAACTCATGGGGGTTCCATAGCAAATCTCACAGCATTATCTGCCGCCCGTGCAGCAATTTCACCAGAAGCATGGACTGAAGGTTCCCCAAAAGATTTAGTTGTTATGGGGCCTAGCACTGCTCATTATTCTATAGCACGTGCAATCTCAATTATGGGTATGGGAAAAAATGCTTTTATCCCCGTTCCTGTTGACAAAAACGAGGTTTTGATACCCTCAGCATTAGAAGAAGTCTATAAAGAACAACTCAAGCAAGGAAAAAGAGTAATGGCCGTAGTGGCTAATGCATGTGCAACCTCAACAGGCTTATTTGACGACTTAAACGCTGTAGCAGACTTTTGTGAAAAATATAAACTTTGGTACCATGTAGATGGTGCTCATGGGGCTGTTGCTCTTTTATCTGAAAAAGATAAGGAAAGGGTTAAAGGAATTGAACGGGCAGATTCTTTAATTTGGGATGCACACAAAATGATGCGTGTTCCTGCTTTATGTACCGCTGTACTTTATAAAAAATACAATTCTCAAATTAATACTTTCCAACAAAAAGGGAGTTATGTTTTTCATGAAGGAGATGTAATAGGCATGGATTCAATGCCGTTTACCGTTGAATGTACCAAATCTGCTTTAGGCACAAAGCTTTATTGGAGCTTTGCTCTCGAGGGTGAAAAATCAATTTCTGTTTTTGTAGAAAAAAGTTTTCAGCAAGCTAGAAACCTTTACAAATATCTAAACGAACATCCTGACTTCTACTGTCCCTATGTTCCAGAATCAAATATTCTTTGTTTTCAATTCCGACCAGATATACTCTCTAACAAGCAGCAATTAGAATTACGCTACAAACTTATAGAAACAGGAGATTTCTACATTACCTCTTGTGAAGTTCAAGGAAAAAGATATTTAAGAACAGTTTTAATGAATCCTTTATCACAAAAAAAAGAGTACAAAGCCCTGGTAGATAAAATCAAAGAGATTGCTGATAAAATCATAAAGGATACGCAAAAATAAAATTGGTAAGGCATAAAATGTTGAGGAAGGGCTTTTAAATGACTACTTTTGAAACACAATACTTATTTATACTATGATTAGAATTATCGAGTTTTTTGTTTCGTTTTTTATTGAGCACGGATTTACATCTTTTTGGGCAGAGCTTGTCAGTAGAGCTTCAATCTCCATACTTTTATTTATTTTTAGCTTTCTGATTTATTGGATTTCAAAAAAAGTAATCGTTAACATATTTACGAAAATCGCAAAAAAAACAAAATCAGATTTCGATGATCTTTTAATAAAAAACAAAGCGATAGATAGGATCTCATATTTATTCCCAGCGTTTTTTTTGTATCAGCTTTTACCAGAAACATTTTTTAACATAGAAAGCGTTTATGCGTTATTGAAAAACATACTTGAAGCCCTTGCTATTGTAATTATTATCAATTTAATCAGAGCTTTACTTAATACAGTCAAAGATTATATTAAAACCTTTCCATCATTCAAAGATAAACCCATAGACAGTTATATTCAAGTGGTTATGATTTTTCTTTGGTTTGTAGGAGGAATCCTGATTTTATCTGTTTTGACAGGTAAAGATGTTGGTACCTTTCTGACTACACTTGGAGCATTATCCGCTGTTTTACTTTTTGTTTTTAAAGATACCATCCTAGGTTTTGTCGCCAGCGTTCAAATTACGGTAAATGATACCGTACGAATTGGTGATTGGATCACCATGCCGGGGAATAATGCTGATGGAGATGTAATTTCTATCAGCTTGTCAGCTATTCAAATTCAAAATTTTGATAAAACCATTACCTCAATTCCAACCTATAAATTACTTTCAGACGCTTTCATCAATTGGCGAGGCATGAGTGATTCTGAAGGTAGAAGGATCAAAAGATCTCTTTTAATAAAGATTAGTAGTGTTCGGTTTTTAGAAACCAAAGAGCTTGATGAAATTGAAAAAATAGAGCGCATTAAACCTTTTCTTCAAAAAAGAAAAGCAGAAATAGAAGCCTCAAATGAAAACGGTAAAAATGATAAAAATCTGTTAATCAACGGTAGAAATTTTACCAATTTAGGACTATTTCGAAACTATGCAGAAGCATATTTAGAGGAGCACCCAATGATAAACTCAAACATGACAGTTATGTGTCGCCAGCTATCACCAACAGCACAGGGAATACCTTTGGAGATATATGTGTTTTGTGTCGATAAGGATTGGAAAAATTACGAATATATTGCAGCAGATATTTTTGATCATTTATTGGCCGCAACGAAGTATTTCAATTTAGAATGTTTTGAATTGTCTTTATATGATAATCTAAAATCCTAATGCTTCATAAAAAAAGGCTGTTTTAAAAACAGCCTTTTTTATAAAGTAAATACTTGTCATTAGTTTATTCCTTGTCCATTAATATAGGGAGCTCCTGCAGCTTTAAGAGCTTTCTCAATTGGAGTAATAGAAGAATCAAGGGCTTCTACTTTCGCCTTAATTGTTGTTAGCATCTTTTTAGCAATTTCAAAACTCTTCTTATTTATGCCAGTTGGACCATAACTATTTTCCATACCATTCATTGCATTGTATAAATAACTCTGCATTGTTGCTGGATTTCGCTCCCCTATTTCGCTTCTAGAAGGACTACCAGAAAGCTTATTTATAGCATTGATTTCATTATCTAAAGAAGCGAGTTGTCCCTCAATTGGACCGGGAGCAATATTACTTCTAGACAAAGCTACTTTCAGAGCTTTATGCTTTTTGATACTTTCTGAAAAAACATCCTGAACCGCATTCATTTCCTTCATTAATTCTGTAAGGGCTACACGGAAGGAATCATAATCTTCGTAACTAGCTCCCTTCAAGACTCCTTCTCTAATGGGTTTAACTTCAAAGGAAATAGGTCCATCTAGAGGCGTAACTGAGCCCTCTTTTTCTAGGTGTAAAGAAGCTGAATAATTACCCGGAATTACCATTGCTCCTCCTCCACCATAACGTCTCCGCGAAGAGCCATCACTTGAAATTGCAAAAGGATTAAAATGAGTTAAATCCCAAGCAATACGATGGCTTCCTTTTGATGCCTTTTGAGACACTTTATTTATAATATTTCCTGCTCCATCATGAATTGTCAAAATCACTTTAGCTGTTGACTCTCTTCCTTCTGCATCAAGAGCATCCCATCCAGGAAAAGGGATATTAGAATTTTTTATTTTCTTCTCTTTACTAACTCTAATTTGTTTTTGAGTCTTATAGTCATCCGCTAAGTGATAGGTGAAAACTGCTCCAAATTCAGGGTTTTTGGCAAAATAATAATCGGCTCCTGTATTACCTGTATTACTTCTAGGCACAAACCATTTGGCTGGTCGTGGAGAAAATAATTTTCCTTTTTGATTTAAATTACTCTCCGTAAATTCTCGTAGTGCAGAATAATCATCCAACACGAAAAATCCCCTTCCGAAAGAAGCCGCTACTAAATCATTTTCACGTTTTTGTATTGTTACATCTCGGAATGAAATTGTAGGCGTGCCGGGAAGTTTTTGCCAAGAATCCCCTCCGTTTAAGGATGTATATACTCCATACTCCGTTGCAGCAAAAAGAAGATTCTTTTTTACGTTATCCTGAACCATTCTCCAAACTAAAGTTCGCTTAGGTATGTTGTTTGAAATTGACTTCCAAGTCAATCCTTTGTCCGTACTTTTATACAGATAGGGATTAAAATCACCTTCTTTGTGATTGTCAAGCGCAACATAAACTGTGTTCACATCATATAAATCTGCTTTAATATCATTGACAAAAGAACGTGCAGGGAGACCTAAATTAGTCACAGGAATAGCACGCCATGAATCACCCCCATTTTCAGAAACTTGGATACATCCATCATCTGTTCCAGCATATAATAAGCCTTCTTGAATAGGAGATTCTGATAATGAAGTTATGGTGTTATAATTAGACATGGCTCCCACATCCCAAGCATTATCCCAACTTTGTTGACGCCCCATAATAGGAAGTGTAATTCTCTCTTCGTTTCTAGTCAAATCACCAGAAATAGGTTCCCAATCATCACCTCTACTTTCTGATTTCCAAACCCTGTAGGATGCAAAATACAAACGAGCAGGATTGTGAGGACTTACCAATATAGGTGCATCCCAATTAAAACGCTCATGAGGCTCCCCTGCTCTCGCTTGAGGCTGAACAGAAACTTGTTCCCCTGTCGTTAAATCTACGCGATGTAAACCACCTTGCTGGGTTTCAGCATAAATAATATCATTATAAACTGGATCTGTTGCCGACTGATGTCCATCTGCAAATAAGGTTTTATACCAATGTTTATTAGCGATTCCTTCTCGCTCATCAGTTGCAGAAGGTCCCCCAGCAGATCCATTATCTTGAGTACCTCCAAACATATGATAAAAAGGCTCTGCATTGTTTACAGCTACTTTATAAAACTGTGTCAAAGGAAGGTTTTTAATATACCTCCATGTTTTTGCAGAATCAAAACTCTCATAAATTCCTGCATCAGTTCCTAACATAATATAATTAGGATCCTCTTTTTTAAAGACGATTGCATGATTGTCAGAGTGCTTGTTACGCTCTGGTAGTTGAGAAAAGGTTTTTCCCCCATCTCCTGAAGTTAAAACACGAACATTCATTAAATACAAACGATCAAATTCATGTGGACTTGCATATAACTCTTGATAATAATGTGGACCTGTTCCGCCCGAAACAGTATTTGACATTTTAGTCCATGATTCTCCACGGTTAGCAGAGCGATATACACCCCCTTTTGTCCGATCCAATTCAATTGCAGCATAAACAACATCGGGTTGTTGAGGAGAAATTGTAATCCCTATCTTCCCCATATTAGATGAAGGCAAACCATTGGTTAATTTTCTCCATGTGTTTCCGCCATCATCTGAGCGATGAATACCAGAGCCAGGACCACCACCCATCAAAGCAGCAACCGTTCTATGTCTATCCCAAGTGGCTGCATATATTATTTGAGGATTTCTAGGATCAACCATGATATCAGTCACCCCTGTCCACTCATTGTTGCCTAAAACTTGCTTCCAGTTGGCTCCACCATCAGTGGTCTTGTACAAACCTCTTTCACCACCTTTACTCCATAACGGACCTTGGACAGCAACCCAAACAACATCAGAATTATCTGGATGTACAATAATTTCTGAAATATGTTCAGAATTTTTTAAGCCCATGTTTTTCCATGTTTTTCCGTCGTCAGTACTTTTATAAATACCGTCTCCATAAGCAACATGTCGTCCTCCTACATTCTCTCCGGAACCTACCCACACTGTTGAGGGATTACTCGGGTCAAGAGTTATACAGCCCGTAGAATAGGTTGATTGGTCGTCAAAAATAGGGGACCAAGTCGTACCCGCATTTTCTGTTTTCCATACTCCTCCTGAACCTACCGCCACATACCAAACATTTGAATTTTCTGGATGCGTGACAATATCAGCAATTCGGCCAGATAAAAAAGCCGGTCCTACATTTCTAAATTTAAATGCATCTAAAGAAACCTTTTTGGCTTCTGTTTTTTGATTTTTCTGCTTACGTTGTGCTTCGATTCCTTGAAATGGAAATAAAAAAGACACACATAAAATTGACATCAGTAATGACTTCATTTTTTAAATATTTAAGTTAAAAAAAAACAATTTACACTTTTATTTATTTTGATCTTTTAAACTTTTCTAACTTTTTTTAAGATCTTGTTCTTTTATCTTTTAACTATCAAAAAAAATGAAATACATCAACATCTTACTTTTTGTGTCTTTTCTTCATACGGGATTCTTAATTTCTGCTCAAAAATCTAAAAATGAAAATAAGCTAAAACCCATTGATTCTCTGACTAAAAAAATGACGAAACATTCTGGGCTAATCACTACATATCAAGAAGATGACAATGTGTTTTTAGAACTCTCAGATTCACTTTTGGAAAAGGATTTACTTATGGTAACTCGCTTTGTTCAACTTCCAGCTAATTATCAAGCCTATATAAATGCCGGGTCAAAAACAAGTCAACAACTTATCCATTTCAAGAAAAAAGGGAAACAAATTTTATTGACTCAAGAAAGTTTTGTGAATTTTGCTAACGAGGAAGATCCAATTTCACAGAGTGTGAAGTTAAACAACTTTCCTCCCATTTTAGCCGCTTTTCCTATCAAAAACAGTGAAGAAAATAGGTATTTAATCGATGTGAGCTCCTATTTCAATAATGATTCTCCAGGATTTAACATTATCAGAAAAAGTTTGAAAAAAGAATATAGTATTGGAAGTAATGATAGCAAGAGAAGTTTTATAGATTCCGTAAAATCATTCCCTGAAAATATTGAAATCCGACATACACTTACCTATAACTTAGGTAAGCCACCCAGAGGTAATACTGCGAACACAATGAGTTTTCAGGTAAATCATTCTATTATTGCTTTACCAGAAACTCCCATGTCTATTCGTTATTCTGATCAAAGAGTAGGCTGGTTTAGTTTAAATAAATACAATTATAGCTCAGATGCTTTAAAATCTGATAATATCAGAATTATACGTAGATGGCGATTAGAACCCACCAACCTTGAAGCCTACAATCGAGGGGAATTAGTCGATCCTATCAAACCTATAATTTACTATCTTGATCATGCTACACCAATGAAATGGAGACCTTATTTCAAACAAGGAATTGAAGATTGGGCAAAAGTATTTGAGAAAGCTGGTTTTAAAAATGCAATTATTGCCAAAGATCCTCCAACAAAGGAAGAAGATCCTAACTTTAGCCCTGAAGACATACGCTATTCAACCGTTAGATATGTAGCAACTACGACACGTAACGCAACTGGTCCAAGTGTTTCGGATCCTAGAAGTGGTGAAATTATTGAAAGTGACATTATATGGTATCATAACCACTTGCGTTCTTACAGAAATCGCTATTTATTAGAAACCGGTGCTGCAAACCCAAAAGCAAGAAGTTTGGATACACCAGAAGAGGAAATCGGTGAAATGATGCGTCGAGTGATATCACACGAAATTGGACATGCACTTGGTTTACCTCATAACATGAAAGCCAGTTCAGCCTACCCAGTAGATTCTCTTCGCTCGGGAAATTTTACACAAAAAATGGGAATCGCTACCACTATCATGGATTATGCAAGATTTAATTATATCGCACAGCCAGGAGATGAAAATATACGTTTTGTTAGGCAATTAGGACCCTATGATGATTATGCTATCGATTGGGGATATCGCTATTTTTCGGATCAAACTCCAGAAAGTGAGAAAGTATTATTGAATGAAATGGTCGATAAAAAAAGCATGGACCCCGTGTATATGTTTGGCTCTGGAGGAAATGACCCCGATACTCAAACTGAAAACATTGGAGATGATCCTATTAAGGCAAGTGAATATGGATTAAAGAATTTGAAAATCGTCGCTAAAAATCTAGACAAATGGACCACAACCGAAGGTCAGTCCTATGATGATTTAAATGAACTTTACAATGAAATGATTGGTGTTTATCGAAGATACATCTACCATGTCATCAAGATGGTGGGAGGTGTAAACGAAACTCTTATGCGTAAAGGTCAAGATAACACTCCATATAAAAACCTAGACCAAGCATTACAAAGACAAGCTTTGGATTTCTTACATGTAAATTTATGGGATACGCAAAATTGGTTAATACAAAAATCTCTCGTTTCAAAGATTAAAGATGAAGGGAGTTTAAAACTGATTCAAAACCTTCAAATGAGTGCTTTATTTAGGATTCTAAGTGTCAATAATTTAAACAGAATTTTATCATCACACAACACACTAGTTGGACAAGGATTGCATCCTGATGAAATTTTAGATCACTTTTTTATTCATTTGATAGTTCAAACGAATACTTTGGATGATTCCTTTAAAACACTTCAAATACGATTTGCGGAGAGAATTCAAGAACTTTCAAAAGAAGAAGAACTAAACCCCAGAATCAAGACAAGTCTTGAAGCCTTTAAAAAAGAGATTTATAGTATTGCTAAGAAGAGAAGTAAAGCAGGCACAAAGGTGGAGAAAATACACTACACCTACTTAACCAAATTGACATCTGAATAAAATCATTATTTTATTTCTTTAAAGAAATAAAGTCTCAAGCACTTCAAAGGCAGCCTCTGCCATCCGGTTGCCTTTATGATCTAATAAAGGATTAATTTCACACACCTCAAGGGCGACAACTTTTTCAGTTGTTTGAATTCCTTTGATTATTCTTACAACCTCATCCACGTCAAATCCCTTGGAAACCGGAGTCCCGGTTCCATGAGAGATTAAGTCGCAGTCTAAAGCATCTACATCAAAGGTGATATAAATCATATCGACCTCCGATAACTGTTCTAAAGCTTCAGCAATACAAATCTCAAAACTACGGTGTCGCATTTCATGTACCCCATAGTTTCTAATCCCACAACGTTCTATAATGGCATCTTCTTGCGCCTCAGTATCTCGAACACCAAAATAAATCAAATGTTCTGGCTTTAAAATAGGTGAAACAGAACCCATATTTTTCATTTGCTGCCAGTCGGCTATTGTTTCATGACTAACATTGTTGATTTTTTGATCTGCATTATCATGACCTAAAGCTGCAGCAAGAGGCATTCCATGTACATTTCCTGAGGGAGAACTAAAAGGTGTATGTAAATCAGCATGGGCATCAATCCAGACTACACCTAACGTTTTTTCTGGAAAAGCACTTTTAATTCCTGCTAATGAACCTAAAGCCGAAGAATGGTCTCCTGACAAAATCAGCGGAAAAAAACCTTCCTTTAGTGCTTGCTTCGTTGCCAGTTTTAGGCGCTCACACTGTGCTGCCACAAAATTAATTCGTTTTGCCGTTGTATTTTTTACTTTGTCATAAACGGTTTCATTGTGAGTAGGAATGTCGATAAATGGATGACGATTAAAAAAATCATGTCCAGAGTTTATTGCAGCAATCTCTAGAGCATCAATTCCCATATCCGATCCACGAGTACCTGCACCAATATCTGATCTGTTTTTAAGGATTCTAATCGCGTTCATAAAAAGTGGATATGATTTAAAAATACATTCAAATTTAAACTTATTGCCGATTCCATTTTTTATATTTGGCAAAAATAATTTTTTATGCCTTTTTCTGATTTATACACCTCCGGATTTAAAACTCGTAATCGAGATCATTTTGCTGCAATCGTTCGTGTCGCCCTTGCAGACGGAATTATTTCTTCAGAAGAGGAAGCCTTCATCAACAGAACTGCTATTAATCTTGAAATTGATGAAAACGAAGTGGCAGAAATTAAGGCAAACATTAACGATTACCCAATCAACCCTCCCGCTTCAGAACAACGTAGACTTGAACGCCTATATGATTTAACGAGGATGGTTGTTGCAGATCATATTGCTGATGATGCTGAAAAAAAACTCATGCACCGACTTATTATTGGTCTGGGATTTCCTTCTGATAAAGCAAATGAAATTATTGAAAAATCAATTTCAGAAATCAACAAAGGAAGTGATGAAGAGGACTTTATAGCTTCGTTCCTTTAATTCTTTACTTAACCATTCTTCCTTTAATAACAATTGCTTCCCCCACTAGGGCGATACCACTATTAAATACAATTAGTGCAGCTGTACCCCAATAAAACCAATTAAAATCATTTTTAAACTTGTAGAGTATCGCTTCTCCTAATAAGGAAAGTCCAAAACCAAGGAGCAAGAGCCCTCCAACTGAATATAACCACCACTGTTTTTTCATTTGTGTAAACTTTTGAGTTAAATATTTAGATGAATCAAATAAATCACCTAAACAAAATTCATCAAAATTAATATTTATAAAAAAATTGTCTCTATCTATTTGGAATGAAATCGGTAAGTGTATAACCAATTTCTTCATCAGCAATCATTTCACTGATGTCAAAGTAAATATAAGTAGGGAAACCATACATAGAATCAAATTCCAAACTCTCTACTATTGGATTTTCAAGACGTTGATTTTTGATGTATTCAAAAAATTCATCAATGGTCATAAAAGTTCCAAATTCTGAATCCGCATAAGCAACCCCATCCACAGATTGAATTTGATTATTTTTTACTACTATAGCTTTAGGAAAGGTATATTCTGACATGCAATAACACGAAATTTGCAATGTAAAAGCATAATCCGTAATACCTTGCTTTTTCCATTTTTGCTCTTGTATTGAAACTTTATCTTCAAGAACGACCTCAGTGTTTTTTGTACATGAAAGTAAGATTGAGGAAACGATTGAAATAACTAATAATAGGGGTCTCATATAATTTATTTTAAAAAAGAAATACAAGAACTATGCCTTACTTTTTATCATAAATCACTTTCGATTTAAAATAAGATGCTATTCCTAAAACAACTACTATTACTGCTGCGTAATAGATGAAACTAGGGGTAATAATTTTATCACCACTGGCATAAGAATGCAAGCCTACAAGATAAAAATTCACACCAAAATAAGTCATTAAAATACTGGCAAAAGCAACCACACTCATTAGATTAAAAATCCAAGCACCACGCAAACCGGGAACAAGACGCATATGAATGACAAAGGCATACACCATAATACTAATTAATGCCCATGTTTCTTTAGGATCCCAGCCCCAATAGCGTCCCCAGCTTTCATTAGCCCACATACCGCCCAAAAAGTTTCCTATGGTAAGCATAATTAAACCTACTGTTAGAGCAAGTTCATTAATTATGGTCAATTCTTTAATTTGAAGTTTTATTTTTTGCTTGTTATTCTTATTCGCAACTAGCATTAGCAGTAATGAAACCCCACCTATAATCATCCCTAAAGCAAAAGGACCGTAACTTCCAACAATAACCGCTACGTGAATCATTAACCAATAACTGTCCAAAACAGGCACTAAATTAGCGATAGCAGGATCCATCCAATTCCAATGTGCAATCATTAAAATCATTCCTGCAACAAAAGCCGTAGAAGCCATGGTTAAAGCCGATTTTCGTCCAAAGGCTAATCCAAAAAATTGGGTTGCCCAGGCCACATAAATCATAGATTCATAGGCATCACTCCAAGGAGCATGGCCTGAAATATACCAACGGGCTATTAAACCTCCTGTATGCAATACAAAAAGCAAAACCATTATTGCTTTAAAACCGCCTACCAAAACAGAGATAACTTTGTTGGATTTAAAAATCTGTATTAGTAAAACGATAAAAAATAAAGTTCCTGCATAGATATACCAGCTGTACAGTTTTTTGAATATATCGTACTTGTTATAAGTAATTTCAGCTTTTACTCGATCTTCAGAAGGCAAGACCTCACTTCCAAATTTCTTTTGAAATCCGTAAATACTTTCCAATAAGTCGTTTGCTTGATCGTAGTCCTTATCTTGTTGTGCCAATCGTAAGGATTGAAAATAAAGAGGTAAAATATTTCGAACATACAGAGAGTCTTTCCCTGTAAAATTGGCTTCATTAAGTTCTGGAAAGGATACCCATTTGTTATTCTCATCATTAGGTAAGGGAAATATTCGCATGATTTTTCCTTCCAAAGCAGAATACAGTAAATTTACTCTTCGGTCTAATTCTATAAAATCTTTTTGAAACTGATTGGGAACAGAAGCACGATAAGCTGCTTCCAATTGTAGTGCAAGCTTGTAATTCCCCTGACTATCAAAAAAAGAAAGCAAAGGTGCATATTTTTCCTTTATCCCCTGGCCTGTAAGTTTTCGCAAACTATCATTTCCACGTTTTAAAAATATCATTGGCACATTATACCATACCGCTGGGTTATTCATAATAGACAACAACACTTGATCAGAATTTAATCCATTGTAAGTGTCACTTTTACTAACCTTTCTGAGTAATTCCGATGAAAAGGTGTTGGCGGGTTTCATTCGTCCTCCAGCATCTTGAATAATGAGTTGTCCAAATTTCTCTGCGTGATCAATAGAAAATGCATCTGCCTGGATAATAGAATCAAAATCAATGGCACTTTTTTGGTCGTGAGCATGCTCTTGCGCATGTACAGAAAGTCCTGACAAACCGATTAAAATGAGACCTATTGTAAGGACTTTCTTTTTAAGATTTATTTTCTCCAAAGAATTTGACAAATCTTTAAAACGTGTTTTTCCAATAAAGAAAATCCCTATCATACTCAAATACAACAGCATATATCCTGCATAGGTAATCCATGTTCCCCATCGGTCATGATTTACGGATAGAATAGTCCCTTTTTCATCCGGATTAAATGAAGCTTGAAAAAAACGATATCCTTGATGGTCTAAAACATGATTCATGTAGATGTCATAATCAAATGAGCTTTGGTCCTCAACCGTAACTTTACTCATAAATGATGCGTAACTTTTTTCTGTTCCAGGATATTTTTCAGCAATAAAGTCATTTAACTTTATAGCAAATGGGAGTTCAAATGACAAAGAGCCAAATTGTAAATAAAAATCCAATCCTCCCACACTTATTTTTTTAGGATCATTGATTGAACCTTTTCCTCCCAATAAAGTAATTATTTCTGTTTCACCTTCAGAGGCAACTTCAAGGCGAAGCGCATTTTGAATAGACTCACTCGGCTCCTCAGACTTTATAATGTCAAACTTCCCGCGAAGAGCAGGCTCTGGAATAACAAATTGAAAATTGGGCAGGGTATATAAAGAACGTAATTGAAGCGGGGTATCTACCTCTGCATCAAGCGTCCCTTGAAATTGATCTGCCATTCGCATGAATTGACCCGAAAAAGGAGAGTTGATCGTGTAAACCCCCTTGTCTAAAATAATGTTTATTGCGCCTTCTTGAGGTCTGTTTAGCGTAAATAATATATTATGAATATTGGCAATATCCCCTTCTTTCAAGTAGTGATCATGACGATTTCCATCTCCTGCTTCAACAATTTTCAAATAGCGTTCCCCAGTTTCGTCCAAAACCAAACCTTCTGTTGCATTTTCTAAAAAGTCAATGTAGGAAATACTAAAGGCTTGACCATTGAAATCATTTTCCCAACGGAATGTATTGTCAACATGTTCAGATAGAAGCAAGTCACTTTCCAATTTTTTCCTCCTGGGCTCCCCTTCCATTTCACCATCCACAAAAATAGTGAGATATGTTTTTTCAGATAAAAACTGATTTTCTGAAGCCCCTTCTCTTATTGGCATCATTCCTTCATAACCAATATATCGAGTCACAAAAGCTCCAAAGAGAATCAATAAAAAAGAAAGATGAAGCATTAATACTGCCCATTTTTCTTTTCTTAAAAGTCTGTATTTAAATATGTTTCCTGCAAAATTGATTGCCATAAAAACCATCAACAGTTCAAACCACCAGGCGTTATAAATCCAAATTTTAGCAGTATCAGTGCTGTACCAGCTTTCAATAAAGGTACCAAAGGCCATAGCCGTTGGATATAAAATAAAAAGCAGAGCAGTAAGGCGGGTGGAAAAAAGAATTTTAAACAGTTTGTCTTTCATCAAAATCATCTTCATTATTAGTACAAAGATACTGTTTGTGATCTAAAAAAACAGTGCCTTTTTTTGATTAAAATATAATTGTGTTCCTACAATTTTTTAGGATACTCGAATTGAAATTAGACTTAAAAAAAGTAGAAAATCAACCTTCCGTTCTCCAACCTCATTAAGGTTTAGTATTTTTACAACTTGACTATGAAAATTATATTACTTGGCGCTGGTAAATTAGGTAAACAGTTGTATGCTGCTTTTGTTAACCATCCCAAAATCAACCTTATCCAATGGTACCAGAGAGGTACTCTTACAGAAAGGAGCTCCGATGGAATTCCTATTACCTCTTCCCTGTCCAAAATTTATCAAGCTGACATATACCTCCTTGCTATTTCTGATGATTCTGTAGCGGAGGTAGCCCAAAAATTACCTTCTACCGCCCTCGTGGTTCATACTGCTGGTAGTGTTCAAATGAATGTAATCCCACAAAAAAGAAAAGGTGTTTTTTATCCCCTCCAAAGTTTTAGTAATAATCAACTAGTCGACTTTTCAACTATTCCCATTGGGATTGAAGCTACTGAGGAAAAGGATGTAACCTTGCTAATGGAGCTTGCTCAAACCATCGGTAGTAAACCGAAAATCCTTTCTTCTGAACAAAGAGAGATCGTTCATTTAGCTGCAGTATTGGTAAATAATTTCACAAATCATTTACTCACACAAGCAGCCAAACTCTGTGAAGCTCATAACCTTCCGTTTGAACTATTACGTCCGCTACTTATAGAAACTGTGCGTAAAACGGAACAAAGTACACCACACGAATCACAAACAGGTCCAGCGCTTAGAAACGACCAAAAAACATTAAGTCGCCATTTGAAACTCATTGAAAATCCTGAATTAAAAAAGATTTACATAACCCTCACGAGCGCTATTCAAAATCATTATGAAAATGAAAAATTATAAAACGTTACTTCCCAATATCAAGACTTTCATTTTTGATGTTGACGGTGTCCTTACTGATGGTAAAATATTAATTACCAATGAAGGTGAACTCCTTCGTTCTTTTGACACAAAAGATGGGTATGCCATGAAATGTGCTTTGGTTCAAGGATACAAAATTGCCATTATTACAGGAGGAAGAAATCAAGGTGTTGAAGAACGCTTCAAAGAATTAGGTGTATATGATATTTATATGGGAGCCCATCATAAATTAGATGCCTTCCAAGACTTGTTGGACAATTACGATCTTGATCCGGAAACCATACTGTATATAGGTGACGATGTTCCTGATATTCCTGTAATGGAGAAAGTAGGATTGGGCTGCTGCCCAGCCGATGCTGTATCTGACGTTAAAGCCATGGTTGACTATGTTTCTCATAAAAATGGTGGAGAAGGCTGTGTCAGAGAACTTATAGAACAAGTATTACGTGTCCAGGGAAAATGGCGTTTGGACATTGGTGCTGGAAAAGATTAATATGGATACCGGAGGATATAAAATAATACTTGCTTCAGGCTCTCCCAGAAGACTAAAATTTTTCGAGGAAATGGAAATTCCTTTTTCCAAGAAAGTAATTCCAATAGATGAAAATTTTCCTGATAATCTAAAAGGGGCTGAAATCGCGGAATACATTGTAAAAGAAAAGGCGGAACCTTTCAAGGCCATGGTCGAAAAGGATGAAATTGTTATTACAGCAGACACCATCGTTTGGAATAAAAATAAGTGTCTAGGAAAACCAAAAGATAGAGCAGAAGCAACTCAAATACTTCAATCCCTATCCAACGATACCCACCAAGTAATTACTGCAGTAGGATTTTTACAAAAAAACAAGTGGGAATGCATACATGAAATTTCCGAAGTTACTTTTGGTTTCCTTTCAGATGAGGCAATTCAAAGCTATATTAAATCAGGCTCTCCAATGGACAAAGCTGGTGCCTATGGAATTCAAGATTCCTTTGGCGTTCAAAATATTTTATCTATTTCAGGAAGCTATACTAATATCATTGGGTTGCCAGTGGCGCAAGTATTAGAAAAATTAAAAGAAATTATCAAGGAAGAATAAGCCATTTAAAAATTCCAAATACCTTCAAACCATGAAATATTCACTTTTTATCATCTTATTTATTGCTTTGGGATGTCAACCCAAGGAGAAAAAGGGACCCGTTGAACACTTCCCCCTTTCTAGTGATTTTAAAAACTATTGGTTTGATGGAACTGCAGAACTAAGCAGCTATCAACTGACTCAATCTCGTTATGGCTCTCCACGCGTTGGACAAGCCGTTTTGATTTATGTCACAGAAGATTTTCTCACCAAAGAACAGGTAAAAGCCAACAAGAAGTCCGAAGCCTCTCAATTGGTTTTAAAATTAAACAAAACAAAAAAATTTAACACAGGAATCTACCCCTACTCCATTATGACAAGCCTTTTTACGCGGTTGGGACAAACTAAACCATTGGCAAAAATTACTACTTCCGTTCAAGAATGGTGTGGACAAGCGTACAGCCAATTAAATCGAAAAGAAAATTTGGAAATCGCCAGTCACTCTTATTTTGAAGGAGAAGCAGATGAGAAATTATCGCTGCAAGAAATACTTACCGAGGATGAAATCTGGAATTGGATTCGGACGCAACCCGACCAATTGCCTTTGGGAACTCTCGAGATTCTCCCCTCATTTGAGTACATTAGATTAAAACATAAGCCTATTAAGCCCTATAAAGCAGAAGGAAGTCTGGAAAAAACAAATGAGCACAATACATTTCACCTCACCTACCCCGAGTTGAATCGACAGCTTTCGATTTCTTTTTCTAAAGAAATTCCCCATGAGATTATGGGCTGGGAAGAAAAAAATCTAAAAAATCCTGATCAAATCACTACCGCCAAAAGAATTAAAACACTTAAATTACCCTATTGGACTTTAAACAATTTAGGTGATGAACGTTTTAGAGATTCCTTAGGTTTAAAATAAATGAAATGAAAAAGACATACTTCTTATTTCTTCTGATTTTTGCTCAAAATCTTACTGCACAAAGCAGTGCTGAAATTTATAAAAAATTAAAAAAGTTAAATACCCTTGGGTCTGTTCTTTATGTTGCAGCACACCCAGATGATGAAAATACTCGCCTAATTTCTTTATTTTCAAATCAGTACAATTATAGAACGGCATACCTGTCGATGACTCGTGGGGATGGCGGGCAAAATTTAATCGGCACCGAATTAAGAGAAAGTTTAGGATTAATTCGTACCCAAGAACTTTTGGAGGCTCGCAAATTAGATGGGGGTCAACAATTTTTCACCACAGCCAATGATTTCGGGTATTCCAAACACCCCGATGAAACACTTGCTATTTGGAACAAAGACGAGATTTTAGCACAAATTGTGTATCGCATTCGCTCCTTTCAACCTGACATAATTATTCATCGCTTTGACCACAGAACTCCGGGAAGCACGCACGGACACCACAGTAGCTCAGCTATTTTGAGTAAGCTTGCTTTTGATTTAGCAGGGAACCCAAATGCATACCCTGAACAATTAAAAACAGTTTCCGTTTGGCAACCCAAAAGACAATTTTACAACACTTCATGGTGGGCCTATGGGAGTAGAGAGAAATTTGAACAAGCTGACAAAACCAATATGATTACGATAGAAAGTAATCCAATGGACCTGGTGTTGGGTCGAACAAATGCAGAGGTAGCTGCAAAAAGTCGAAGCCAGCATAAATCTCAAGGTTTTGGCAGTAGTCCTGAATTTGGAAGTCAAGAAGAATATTTAGAACTCATCAATGGAGCTGCCCTAAACAAAAATGATCCATTTGCTGGAATCGATACCCAATGGAGCCGCGTTACAAAGGGAGGAAATATTGGTGGGATGGTAGAAAAAGTACAAGCAGATTTTGATTTAGAAAAGCCCTACACAATTGTACCACAACTCCTTCAGATATACAATAAAATCAAAAGTCTTGAAAATTCCCATTGGCGTCAGATAAAACTTGAAGAAGTAAGTAGTTTAATCCAAGATTGTTTGGGATTACGATTACAATTTAACACCACCCAACCTACTGGGGTGGCCAACACAGAATTATCCATTAACCTAAAAGCTATTAATCCAAGTCCATTGAAAGTTTCCATTTCAAAAATTGAAGGGGCAGTAAACTTAAATCTTAATGAAAATTTAGCCCCCAATAAAACGTGGTTGAAAAGAGAAAAAATTAACTTGCCAGATACTCAGACAACTCCTTATTGGTTATTAGAAAAAGGAGATATTGGAAATTATAAAGTTAATGACAAAGTATTAAAAGGTCTCCCAGAAACACCTAATCCCATTCAAGCTATTTTTCATTTGACAGTAGAAGATACTTCACTAAAAATAGCGATTCCGCTATACTATAGAACCACCGATCGTGTAGCAGGTGAAGTTGCTGAAAATTTTCAATTACTTCCCAAAATAACTACTCAACTGGATGAAAGTCTAGTTTTCTTTAATGATGAAAACAGTAAAAAAGTACGCTTATCAGTTACTACTCATTCTGCTAATTCTAAGGGAACTGTAAAACTGAACACACCTTTGGAATGGAAAGTAAGTCCTGAATCTCAATCATTTGATATTTCGATGGCAGGTGCTTCGCAAGAATTCAACTTTGAAGTCACTCCTCCTAAAGGAACTACAACAGGAATATTTAGCGCTCTTGCAACTGTAGAAAATCAAAACTATGGTATGCAATTACAGGAGATTGAATATCCTCATATCTCGAAGCAATATTTAGTTTCTCCCAACGAAACCAAGGCAGTAAAAATTGATATAAAAACAAATGTTAATCATATTGCATACTTAAAAGGAGCAGGGGATAAAGTTGCTGAGAGTATACGAAACATAGGAATTAAAGTGACCGAGTTTGACACAGAAGAATTACGTTTAGAAAATCTAATTGGTTTTTCTACTCTAGTAGTTGGGATACGAGCTTTTAACGTGCATAAAGACTTAGCTTTTAAAAATAAAATCCTTTGGGAGTATGTAAAACAGGGAGGAACAGTAATTGTGCAATACAACACCAGCCGTGGCTTTGATGGAAACATTGCAGGTCCTTATCCTATTGAATTTTCAAGAGATCGTGTGACAGATGAAAACGCAGAAGTCACTTTTTTACAACCTAAGCATCCACTACTCAACACCCCAAACAAAATTACAGCTACCGATTTTGAAGGGTGGGTACAAGAACGGGGATTATATTTTTCAAGTTCTTGGGATGCAGCCTATCAACCGCTTTTATCCATGCAAGACAAAGGAGAATCTCCAAAACAAGGAAGTTTACTAGTTGCAGATTATGGCAAAGGAAAATTCATTTTTACAGGACTTAGCTTTTTTAGAGAATTACCAGCAGGCGTTCCGGGGGCCTATCGTTTATTTATCAACTTAATTTCGTACGGTCAATGAAACGATCTACCTATTTCATTTTAATCTTTTTGAACCTCCTCTACTGGATCGGTTTTTATCAATTTATGATTACCTATAGCTAATGCAACTACTGGACTGGATCATATTGGGTGCCACCCTGGCTTTTATCGTTTTATATGGCGTATGGAAAAACAACAGCCATAAAAATATAAACGAATACCTAAAAGGCGGAAATGAAGCACGCTGGTGGACCGTAGGTTTATCCGTAATGGCCACACAAGCAAGTGCTATCACTTTCCTATCCACACCAGGGCAGGCGTTTCATGACGGAATGGGATTTGTGCAGTTTTATTTTGGACTGCCTTTTGCTATGCTCATTATTTGCCTCTTTTTCATTCCCGTTTACCACCGTCTGAATGTCTATACTGCCTATGAGTTTTTAGAAAAACGTTTCAACCTTCAAGTGCGTACCCTAACGGCCTTATTATTTTTAGTTCAACGCGGACTGGCAGCGGGAATTACCATCTATGCCCCTGCTATAATTTTGAGTGTAGTATTGGGTTGGGATTTAAAAATAGTCGTGTTGATGGTAGGGACTTTGGTAATTACCTACACTATGATTGGAGGAACAAAAGCCGTAAACGTTACCCAAAAGCAACAGATGTTTATCATCTTCTTGGGCATGTTTATCGCTTTTGGATTTATCATATACCGATTTCCTGAGGGAATTGGATTTAACGAAGCCCTCCACCTTGCAGGAAAAGCAGGGAAATTGAACGTTTTGGATTTTAGCATTGACCTCAACAGTCGTTATACTTTTTGGAGTGGCCTTACGGGTGGTTTATTTTTGGCATTATCCTATTTTGGAACGGATCAATCACAAGTACAACGGTACCTCTCTGGAAAATCTCTTAAAGAAAGTCAAATGGGGTTGATCATGAATGGGATTTTAAAAATTCCCATGCAATTTTTCATTCTCTTAGTGGGTGTCATGGTTTTTGTGTTTTATCAATTTGAACCTGCTCCACTAAACTTTAATCCCAAAGCCATTGCAGCCGTGCACAATTCTGAGTCTGCAGCAGCGTTTAGTCAATTGGAAACAGAAAATCGCAGCACACAAAATGACATTAAAACCTTACTCCTCAACGCCATAGATGAAGCTGATTTTCAACAGCAACTGGAGCAACTTACACAAACCGAAAAAATACAGCGCCAAAAAGCAAAAGAGTTAATTACTTCAGTTGATCCCACACAAGAAACAAATGATAAAGATTATGTCTTTATCTCTTTTATTTTAGGGTATCTACCTACAGGATTGATTGGTTTATTATTGGCAGTAATATTTTCTGCTGCCATGAGTTCTACCGCCTCTGAGTTGAATGCCTTGGCCGCAACAACTACCGTAGATTTATACCAACGGAATGTTCAAGAAAAAACACCCGCTCACTATGTTACGGCGTCCAAAACATTTACCCTTATATGGGGAATCATAGCGATTCTTTTTGCTAGTGTAGGAAATTTATTTGAAAACCTGATTCAATTGGTAAATATTATTGGCTCGGTCTTTTACGGTACTATTCTGGGGATTTTCTTAGTTGCTATCTTTATTAAATACGTAGAGGGTAAAGCGGTTTTTTGGGCTGCTCTACTTTCTGAAGTCATTATACTATCACTCTTTACTTATGATGTGGTAAGCTTTCTTTGGCTGAATGTAATTGGAGCAGTGCTGACAGTGCTTTTTGCTTTAATACTACAAGTGGTGATTGGGAAGAAATAAGTTGTTCTTTTAATTAAACAAAATGTAAAGACGTTAAGAAGTTAGAAACCTCTTTGTAAAAGGAATCTTCTTACTTTAGCACTTCATGGAGAAGAATAAAAAAGTTGCTATTATTGGTGGAGGGGCTGCCGGTTTTTTTGCTGCTCTTTCTGCAAAACACCATCATCCAGGAGCATCCGTTAGTCTGTTTGAAAAAACATCTAAAGTACTCAGCAAAGTAAAAATTTCTGGTGGTGGCCGCTGTAATGTGACCAACGCAACTTATGACATAAACACGCTATGCAATGCCTATCCCAGAGGTGGAAAGCAGCTAAAAAACATCTTTTACCACTTCAACACAACCGATACCCAAGCGTGGTTTGAAAATCGAGGAGTACCTCTAAAAACGGAACCAGACGGGAGGGTGTTTCCGGTATCCAATCAATCGCAAAGCATTATCGACTGCCTAGAAAGTGAAGCAAAAAAACTAGGCGTAGACATTATCTATCAAGCTGCAGTAAGCAGCCTTACAAAAGAAGGGGAAACATGGAAAATACACTTCTCAAAAGAGCCTCAGGAACAGCTTTTTGATGCTGTTATTATCGCTACTGGGGGAAGTCCTAAACTACAAGGATTTCAATGGCTCAAAGATCTAGGGCATACCATCGCTCCCCCACTCCCCTCGCTTTTTACGTTCAACATACCAAAAAATACCATAACGGAACTAATGGGGGTCGCAGTAGAGAACGCCAAAATAAAAATCAAAGGTCATAACATTGAAACTGAAGGAGCCCTATTAATAACACATTGGGGCATGAGTGGTCCAGCCATACTAAAAGCCTCTGCTTTTGGTGCTCCTGCACTTGCAGGATGCCAATATAATTTTGAAATTCAAGTGAATTGGATAGGAGAACGAAATACAGAATTACTTTTTAATCGATTACTAGCCTGTGCGCTGGAACATCCCCAAAAATCAGTCAGTAAGCAAAAAGCATTTCCATTACCTCAGCGGTTATGGCACTATATCATTGATAAAACAGAAATATCAGCTGATAAAAAATGGATTGATTTGGGTAAAAAGAAAGGAAGACACTTGGCTGAACTTCTCGCTAATGATGTATATACCGTTTCAGGTAAAACTACTTTCAAAGAAGAGTTTGTAACCTGTGGTGGGGTTACACTAGACTCTATTCATTTAAAAACAATGGGAAGCAAAACTCATAAGGGACTTTATTTTGCTGGTGAAGTACTCAATATAGACGCCATAACAGGAGGATATAATTTTCAAGCAGCCTGGTCAACTGGTTTTATTGCTGGTCAACTTGGGTAAGATATTAAATAAAAAACCCTCCATAGGGAGGGTTTTATTTATTATGAAATTATTCATATTAATTGTCTTTTCCTGCTAAATCAAAAGTTCCTTTTTCTGTATCAACATGACCAATATGCAAATAAATTTGGTCTTCATGTGATCCACTAACTAGACTCCAGAATGTTTTTCTAGATTCAGCTAAGCTGTCATCCTGAGGAGCAGAGTTGGTAACTGATGTTGAAAAGTCAACCAATGAATTATAACATTGCCATACTTCAACTTCATGTCCAGAACCCATAAAATGATATGAAACGCCACCTGAAATTGAAGTATTTGAATCTACTTCAGGTTTGATTCTCCAATCAAAAAAGGCATTTCCCATTTTGACCCAGTTTCCAGAAGAATTATATTTTCCAACTACCATAACAAAGGGAATGTCAAAATTTACATTCTCTGCAGACAAAACAGATGTTGGACTTGAAACCCTCACTTCATCTGTGTGTCCATCAGAAAAAGCTCTGTATTCTATCCATTCCTTTTTTGTCGCTTCTTTTGTTGCCTCATCTTTTATAGCATTAATACTATTATTAATGTTTTCTAAAAAAAGATCAGAATCAGCATGGAAATCTTCCATTGAATTAAACTGCTCATAAATAACAAATGTGTGTCCTGAACCATACCAATGCCTAAAAAGCCAATCACCCGTATGTTTTCTGTTTTCTCCTAGAGACATATCTGTGAATTTTTTGTGTAATTCAATAAAGCGTGGTACTTCAGAAGCAGCAACATCGTTTATGTAAGTTGCTGAATGATAAACTCTATCCGTTTGTGCGCTTGTAACGTAAAAGGACAAAGTAAGTGTAAGTGCAATAAAAATATTCTTCATTTTAAAATGATTTATGATTAATAAATCAAATTTATACATTTATAAAATGATATGTTTGAAATGTAAAAAAAAACGACTAAGCAAGATAAATACGGACAAAGGTTTTAAAGGAATTGGGTTTTGACCCCAAATTCTTTACGCATTATTGGAAAAACAGAAAGGGGGAGGTTTATCTATTTGTTTATGAATATGGGTTTTTAAAAAAAGACGAAAATGGAAAAGATAAATATGTATTGGTCATATGGCAAGATTATATGAGTTAAGAGTTTCTAAAACTTTAAAACCCTTTGATATTAAACGTATGTAAATGATAAACCTATTCGGTTTTGTATTCGCTTATTTTTTTGAATTTATCTCAAGTAATTCTATCCTAGCACTTAATCCTTTTATTATGTTTTCCAAGACGTCTACCCTTTTTTCAAATTGCCCTTTAGGCTCCTCTTTTTTTTCCTTTACAAGCATTTCCTCCTCACCGTACATAATCCATTTAATATTGTATTGGGGAAACTCCTTTGAAAACGATATGAGGTTTTCCAACGTTACTCCGTTTCTGCCGTTTTTTAGGTTGTAAATTTTTTGAGAACCTAGTTCCCTTATACGACGTCCAATTTGTGAACCGTTAAGCCTCGTGTCATCAATTGCTAGTAAAAAACGTGTTCTTATTTCTTCTATTGTGCTTTTTTTGGATAATTCTGTTTGATCCTCCATGGTAGATTTTGGGTTTTGAATATTGCTTCATTTTTAGTGAATCGTATTCGGTAGCCTTGGTTCGTAAAAAAAAATCATTGATTTTCATACTTAAAGTGTTGAAAACCAATGACTTGTTTTTGTAGCGAGAGGGGGGCACGATCCCCCGACCTCCGGGTTATGAATCCGACGCTCTAACCAGCTGAGCTACCTCGCCATTTTGGGTGCAAATATAGGATATAAAACTGATAGAAAAAACTGACGGTAAGAAACATTAGAAGGAATTTATCGTGTAGATAGCACCTTCAATTGTTTTATGTAGTTTTTAGAATACAACCCATTGAAAAAATAATGAAAACATTATTTTTCACCTTTTCTCCCCTAATAAGGCAATAAATTTTTTACCAAATAAAGACCTTTTAGCTCTTTTGGAAAGGTGATTATATAAAATCTCTGAATCCAGTTGAGCAGTTATGTATACAATCATATCCGCCCCTGCTTTTTTGATTGCAACTTTGCCAATCGTACTGATTAGTTCTCTTATACTTCTTGAAGATTTGAATAGGTCCCTTGAATTTAATTCATTATCATTTATAAATACTCTTAATGGACCACCAGAATTCTGATCTCAACATCTTTCTTAAAAACAGGTTTCTATCTTTAAAGGAACAGGCTGAATTTTCTACGTAAATTTCTGGAATTATTTTTGCAGTATTTATAACCCCTTCTAAATTGATACTTTTCCCTTGTTGACCAAAAAGAAAAAAGTGTAACTAAGAAAACACCCATAAAAATTAAATTTTTCAAAATTGAATTGATTTATTGAATTTTTGAAATAATAAAAAATATTTTAAACAATGAATCAAAGCTATTGTATTTAGGCTATCAAATCTCAATGTTGAACCGCAAGGCAATAGGGTCATTATAAAAATAATTACAAATCACATGTTGAATAATCCTTTTTAAAATATCATAAAATAAATATGCTCCTTGCACTTTTTTCAATATATTGGGAACTTGAAAAAAACAACATGAGCGATAAAAAAAGCTACTCTATAGAATATGATTTCCACTCTTCACCACAGTTACTGTTTCAGTATCTGTCTACCCCTTCTGGACTCTCAGAGTGGTTCGCAGATAATGTGAATTCTAGAGGAGAACTTTTTATTTTTATTTGGGATGACTCGGAAGAGCAAGCCAAATTGATTCAAAAAAAGAACAATGACAGAGTTCGTTTTCAATGGCAAAATGATGAAGAAGATTTTGATCAATATTATTTTGAATTTAAAATTCAAGTAGATGAAATCACCAAAGATGTTTCTCTGATCATTACAGATTTTGCAGAGGAAGATGAAATAGAAGAGTCCAAAATGCTCTGGGATAATTTAGTTTCCGATTTAAAACAGGTCCTTGGTGCCAGTTAATCGTCTCCTATGATCAACTGTAATGGGAACTTAGTTTCAAGTCTTTCAAAGGGTGATGAGGCAGTTATTAATGGTTTATTTAATGGATTTTCAATAGAAGAAAAACTGCGTAGTTCTAAAGGAAATGTTCTGCTCTGGGAAACCCATTATTTCAGAATTATTGCTGCCCTTAGAAGACATCGCTTTAGGATTCCAATGGAATTTACCATGGAATATTTGAAAAACGAAATTCAAAAAACAATTGAACAAAACAACTCTTCGTTTGAGGAACATTTGATCCATTTTAAATTTATAAAAAGTGACAAAAGTGTCTTTTTTATCATTATGGTGGAAGAGGCTACTTCTTTTTTTAAAAATCCTGAAACTACCT
>JABGUL010000041.1 GCA_018646605.1 Flavobacteriaceae bacterium | reverse complement strand
CTGAAAACAATCTCTACGTTGAGACTTATCAACTTTTTCACAGCCTGGAAAAATAGGAACATCTTCAATTACAGCAAAAGGAACATCAACCTCTTCAAATTCTTCTTCTACCTCAACAATTTCAACAATTTCTTCTTCATTAGTTTCAGTAGATTCTATAACTGTTTCTTCCACTTCCTCTTCATCTTCAACTACCTCAATAACTTCTGGAGCTGGGGGTGGTGGGGGTGGTGGGGGTGGTGGCGTTTTGAGCTGCTCCGTAATTGGAATATCCTCATCATCTTCTTCATCAACATTTAAAGCTTCATAGCCATAAAGATCTTTGTCATATGTTTTCCATTCAATTGCCTGCCATGAAATAAATAAAATCAAAGCGAGTCCTATAGCAAAGTAAAGACCACTGTTTTTACTTAAATCTACCTTGTCATTTTTTTTGGGTTGCATAATAAACCATTATTTAGATAGCTAAACTAAAAAAAAATAGAATAAAAACAAGCTATTCTTTTACAGAATCAGAAAAGAAAAATCGAATTGTCAAAATCCCGATAAATGAACCGGCTATATTTGCGATCAAATCCTTGTAATCAAAGGATCTTTCAAATAGGTGAATCAGCTGAAGACATTCCAAAACAAAACCCACTAAAAGGGATAATAAAAGAGATTTTTTTAGAACAGATGTATGGGTAAAAAAGGCGGCAAAATAGATTCCTGTTAGAAGAAAATAGCACATTAAATGGGCAAAAAGGTCTTTTCCAGGCAAAATATCTATCCAAGAATTAACTTCTTTCCCAGGGGGTATTAACATGAAATAAGATAAAACTGTAGTCGCTAAAAGTGCAACTGTCTTAAAAAAAAAATCAGCCTGTAACCAGCGTAGTATATGCTGTCGCATCTAATAAGTTTTCAATTTCCTTTGGATCACTTAATTTTACTTTAATCATCCAACCTGCTCCATAAGGATCTTCATTTACGATCTCTGGGGTATCCTCCAAAGTATCATTAAAAGCAATTACCTCTCCTGCAATTGGCATAAATAAATCTGAAACAGTTTTTACAGCCTCTACTGTTCCAAAAACAGCATCAGCCTCTAATGTGTCGTCAAGGGATTCAACCTCTACATATACAATATCTCCTAACTCTCCCTGAGCAAAGTCAGTAATTCCTATAGTTGCAATATCTCCTTCGACTTTAATCCACTCGTGATCTTTGGTATATTTTAATTCAGCAGGTACATTCATTTTCTAAAAATTTAATAGTGACAAATGTAAAAGATTTCTTTTATGAAAAAATACTTTTAATTTCCAAAGTTATAACGAATTGTAAAACCTGACTGAATACTCGTTTGTGGGAAGGCTGTAGAAATTGCAAATTCTGAAAAATTATGATCGTAAAAAAATTGGGCAATCAAGTTTTGAGTTAAAGCATAATCGGCGGTAACTTTGATAGAAACTAAGCGTTGCCCAGCAGACACTTGGTTGTTGTCGTATTCCAAATTTCGCAAAACGGTTACATTATCGCGATAAGAAACATCTGCTTTAATATTTAAATCTCCTTTTAAGATAACACGACGTCCTCCAAAACTTGTCCTAAAACGTAAATCTTTCACCCTATACCCCATGCCTAAAACATACTCATCCCCACTTGTTTCTGTAATTAAATTATTGTCTAAGCTGAGTGATATCGCTCGCTCCTTTCTTAGTTCGGCCAAGAACTTAAAGGAATTATTCATTTCCATATCCAATCTAACTAAGGGATTGAATTGTTCGACTAAATTCACATTTGAATACAATTTATCTGGAATCAAATTGCCCAACTTGTCAGTCTGATCTGGAAGATTGGGGTTGAAATCAAAATTATTTTGAAAATTTGTTAAGGTGTAACTCGCACGGTAAGCGTGATTAATCGAAAGGCGTTTGAAAATTTTGGACAACGATTTGATTTCTGATAAGCCTGTAAATTTCAAATTCCAGTTAGGTAGTGGATTACTTCTAATTGGATTTAGCGAGACAGTCTCTGGACTTACACCAGAATAAGCAGCTAGAAATGAATGCATTAAAACACCTTGCTGATCCTTACCAAAGCCTAAAGGATATCCTTCGGAGTCATTTCCTAAATTTTCAAAACTACTATTTTGTGCCAAGCGATTTGCAATAACCAAACGATTCTCTCGAAATTTTTCAAAATTTGAACTAACCGATCCTTGCGAGGGATTGAAAGCCGTTTGAATCAATATCGTGGACATTCCAAAATTACCAAACAGACTTGAATTTTGAGGAAGGTAATTTTGATCTTCTATTTTAAAATTTTCGAGTCTATTTTCTGAATAATCGCGTTCCGCATTAAAATCAATAATTAAATTCTTAAATGGAACAACTTGCGCTGAAGCTTTAAATTTACTGCTATGTAATTGAGTATAAGGCTGGTTAAAGTTTGGATACCTTGTTAGCCATCCTTGTCGAGCTGCTTCATACCGAACGTCTGCCTGACTTCCAAAAGTGTACCCCAGAGTAGGACGTAAACCTCCAGCAAAACCAACGGAAGGTAAATAGCCGGGAAGTACAGAACCATTATTTTCATTATAACTCGCCTGCACCCTTTTTACGGCTGTCAAAACATCAACCAGCTGCGTCAAACCTTTGGTTAACACAGAATTTTTTTTCTTAGCAGTAGAATCTTTGGGAACATTTGTTTTTCTGTTGGGTGTAAACGAGCTTTTCTTAGATTTTAATCCTAAAACTGAATACAATTTAGCAAAAGATAAAGCCCCTGTAAGGGTTTTGGTGTTGTTGTTTTGAATAGTATTAACAATCCCTAGAGGTGTTCCATCTTCACTTTTTACTTGAGACAAAGCTTCTGAACCACGAATCCAATTGAAGTTTCCTGTATAATTATAAGTAGCATCAATAAAACTCAAAAAAGGAATGTACTGAAAAGGCAATTTATAATTTATTGCAATTGATTGAAGGTGGTTGTTTGGCTCACCAGAATTAAGCAATCCATGCCATAACATTTGTTTTGAGGATGGATTTGATAAACCTGTATCAATCGCATCCAGTTGTCTAATAATACTACTAGTATTTGCGTTAAAATTGATCCGTAGTGAGCGGCTCAAATTATGGGTAAAAGCATAATTATAATCAAACAAGAAGTTACGCTGCTGTAAATTGGGCAAACTACGCTGTTGCGCAGCATCTACTCCTTCTAAATACACCTGTCTAAACTTTTGATTGTTTAATATTCTATTAATATTGGCTGCTGCTTCGAGGGAGCTTGGCAAAGGATTAAAATTTAGTTTTTGAAGCCATTGCCAATATTTTTTACGATTAAAATAAGTTACTTTCTTAAAGGGCTCAATGGGTTTTGAAGAGAACGAATATCCATAATTAGCGACTAGAAGTAAGTTTACTTCTTCTTGAGTTTCTAATTCATAATCCCTGTGAACCAATTCATTATAGGCATAGGAAAAATCAAAATTCTCTGGACTGTAAAAGCGGGTTTTCCCCTCTCCTGTATTGTTTTTTCTTACCCCAATCAAACTTACACTTTTCCTTCTTGTATAATCAATAGCTTGATTACGTATTGAATCTCGTTGGGATTTTCTTTCCGCAGTAGCTAGACGATCATCTAACTTTATGTCTTGATAAAAAGGGTCATACTCGGGAGTAATGAGGGTTTCACCATTGGCAAAACTCAAGGGAATTTGAAGTCCCCAATTCGAAGGAGTAAGTTGACCAAGATTGACATTAGAGACCATTTCGTATTGAAGCATGTCCTCTCTTGCCCTCTGATTAGGAGTCTGACCAATACTTCCAAAACCGATCGTTGAATAACGCCCGGAAGCAGAAAAAGAGGCAAAATCAGCTAAATTAGCATCCAAGGCACCAATCGCAGCCCACCCCCCTTGACTATCAATACCCGAAACACGTAATTCATTAAACCATACTTCTCCACACAAAGACTCTCCCAATGTTGTTGAAGGATTTTTAACACCAATCATTAAAGTTCGTATGTCCCCCAAAGAAGGGTTTCCTCGTATAGAAAATTTATATTTTTTATCGCCAGGCAAACTACTAATCGGAGTGAACTCTTGAATAGGATTCAGCTCTTCATCAAAATACAAGACTTCTCCCAATCCAAGCTGCTGAAGTGCACGCGCTTTAAGCTTAGCCAAAAGGTCTATAGGAACCTCCAGAGAGTTAGAATCAGGGTTCCAAACCTCCTCTGCGGAAAGACGGTTTATTGATTCAGATGAATATTCCGAGGGTTTCAAGGGAATCTCTATTTGATAATAATTATCTTGATAGTCGGTGCCCAAACGAATAAAAGCAACCAGTCTTTTATCAAATTCGTCTTCTGAACCCTCACCAGGAAGAGGCTCATTACCAGGAAGCGATTCTGCGTGTAAAAACATACGTAATTTACTGTATTGACGCATGTCAAGGTTTAAATTTTTGTAGATTCCTCTTGAATCTGCTGCTTGTAGATCACAAACTCTAAAAGCCAGTGACTGTTCGTTTTGCCTAATTATAGTATTGTTATTATTAATCTGTTCCCTTCGAATTTCTGGAGGCAAAACATAATTTATTGGAATGCGATTTTCATTTTCTAAAATATTAACAGTGCTAATATCAACCGTTGTATTTTCATTTACTAAAACCTCTTCATTTAGGGCTTTATTATAACGTCGCCAATCACCGCGAACTAAATCTAATGTGCCAAATCTAAAAATAACTTGGTCTTCAAAACCACTTAAAACCATTCGCATAAATCGAATTGATCGTAAATCACTAATTGCATTTACAGATTTAAAATATGAATTGAAAGAAGTGTTTTCATAATAATCTTTTTGAATAGGAACTTTAAATTGGATCCAACGTGCAACAAATTCATCACCATTAGGAGCATTTACCTTAATATTTTCTCGAACATCTGTAACAAATGGGTGATTCCCTACCTGCATATTTTTAGCAATAGGAACACGATATTCAAAATAACTATCAATCGTATTCATACTTTGATCTCTATTGATATCCTCAGTATCAGGCTCTGTTGTATTACCTCGATCAGAATCGCTAAAAGCAATAGGGGTATTGTTTTCTAAACCGTTGTAATTTTTATATCGGTTTAGAATATCTCCTTCAGCTTGAAGAAAATATTGATAATTATCACCTGCAGGATCATTGCTTGGTCCGTTTGTAAAAACAGATTGCTCTTCAGCATCGGTTAATCCATCCAACCCTACATCTTGAATAGCTCGATCATCAGCTACAGAATTAAATGCATAGACCAAGGATTGGTTCGCAGGAACTTTACCCCATTCAGTCTCATAGGTAGGAGATGGCTCGGTTGTTCCTGGCAAGCCGTTTTCAAATTGTTTTCTACCATCCCGTAAAATATCCTCAGAAATATTTCCCAGATGAAAAACTAATTCCCCTAAATCGTCTGAAGGAGCTTCATTTTCTGAAAAAGTATCCAACAACCAGAACTCTATAAACTCAACATTTGATTGTTCAAAATTTGTAGCGTTTAGGGAACGCATTACTCCAGCCCAATTGTTTTTTGAATCTGACCCAAATTGTTCATTCGGTGCATTATTATAAGGCCCTTTTTCATTGGGGTAATAGGCTAGATCAAATGTTGGTAATGTACTGGGAGTTCCTTGTACAATATCTTGTTCTGGAAATAATTCATTGATAAAAATTCGTCTTGTTTCATTTGAAGAAATATCATTATTATTTATTCCATTGGGAGGTCTAAAATAAAAGATTTGATCTATAGAATACCAGGCTAACTTAGAACGTCCGTAACCGCTCTCCAACCCTTCGGAGGTAGCACCTAAAACATCGTTTACAGGAACACTCGAAAGGTTCCAAGCTGTATACCCTTTGATATCAATATTAGTCTGAGCACCTTCAAAATCGTCTATATATACATTTGTTTCTCCATTTAGCTGGGTATTTCGTGGATCTTTAGCGGCTAAATTCGCTACTTCTCCACGAAATGAAATTTGAGAAGGAACATTTGTTTTAATTGTAGGAAACTTATTCACCAAACGGGTTAACAAAGGAATTTCAGTTGAAAAGTTAGTATTGAAACCCATCATGGTATTATTTACGGGTTCTGTCCCATAGTTTGCTTTCTGAGTTAAGGGATTTTCACTCAGGTTGATAAGGGTTCCCCCTACGTTGATTTTATCCGTGATTCGGTGATTAACATTGACCCCGGAAAAGCGTTTATTTTGTTGATTAAAGAAAGAGTTGTTTTCTACTGAAATATCAATTGGAATGTTTGATGCCTTCAATCCCTCATCTAAAATTTTGACTCTTCCTAATTCATAATTAACCGTATAGTCCAGACCTTCCTGCAGAACGCGACCTCCGGCTGTAACTTTTACCGAACCTCTAGGAACATTAAAAGCGCCAATTTTAATTCCATCTCCACCCTCTGATTTATACCTCCCTTTTAATTGAAATTTATTTTTTTCCGTGAACTCCAACGCAGCTGCTTTCGTTGAAGAGTATAATTCTTTAAAAACATATTTTTTTTGGTTTTTATTAAACGTACTTTCAATATCATAATCTTCTTTTGATGATTTTGGATTATCTAAAAGCTTAAATAAAAACTCCCCAAAAGGCTCTGCTTTTGGAAATATGATTCGCCCGTAACGAGGATCAATAGTAATTCCTGGAATAAAATCAAAAAAACCATCTCCTTTTGGAACTATATCTTGATAAGCATTTAGACGATCTAAACCCATGGTGTTAAGCAAAACTTCTTGGTCCAGACTTTCCGGCCAAATTGAAGAATCAACAGGAGTCATATAATTGATTGGGGAGGGATCTGTATAGAGAATACTCAACTTAAAGTCTTCCTCAGATAATTGAAAAGCACCTGTATTGTAAATATTTTTCATCATCAAGTCCCAAACCGGCTGTCGCACATCGGTCAGACTACTTTTTAGCATTTTTACCACCAGGTTGTTCGTTTGAATTACTGGTGCCTGTTGATTTTGTTGCGAGACATTGGACTGAATTAATGAAGTCCCGGGCACATCACCATTAGCAAACTCACCAACCTGATATACTTTTCCTAAGTAGGTGTATTGAAAAGCTACTCCTAAAATTTCATCATTACTCAAACGTTGGTTCAACGAAATATATCCCAATTGAGGATGAAAGGTGTATTCCTGGTCTCTCAACTTTCGAGCACTCTCCAAAACAGCGTAGTCATAACCCTCAGTCGTTTTGACAGTTCCAAATCCATTTTTTACTCTAGAAATATCGCGAATGGCTTCGTTTAAAATACCTCCAAAGCCTATTTCGTCAGGATCTAATCTATTTATTTCATTACTGGGAGGAAAATTAGGGTTTGATGTGGTGAAAAAATTAGGAACTCTTTCGTCCAATCGAGTGTTTTCTGGATTTGCCTCCCCTAAATCTTGAATTGCAATAATGTTTCTAACATTATTGGTTTGATAACCTCTATTTGTGACCCAAACTTCGATTCGAGTAATTTGGATCGGGGAATTAATGTAGGGATATGTGTCTAAAAAAGCATCATAATTATCTCTAAAATATTGACTCAAGAAATAATGTCGGTCCTCTTCATAATCCAAAGCAAAAAGTTTAAACTCCTCCAATTTTCCACCCCCTTGCGAGGTAATGTTTTGAGACTGTGACCGCTGCTCTGAAAAAATTCCAGATATTGTTGTATTTCCAAATTTTAAATCCGCACGAACACCAAAAAGACTTTGAGCCCCCTGAATCAAATTACTATTCAAAGGCATGCTTATATTACCAATGTCAATATTTTGTAAAATTGCATCTTCAGTAACTTTTCCTTTTAAATAATCTGCTACGCGATTGCTTACTTGTTCTGTGCTGTTGGGGAGTTGATTGACGTTATTTTTTAATTGATCTATTTTTTGGCGCGCTTGATTGAGTGTGTTTTTAGCCTCGCCAATTTTGTTTTGAACCTCTTGGGCTTTTGACTTAACATCTTGAATCTTATTGTTAATATTATCAACTCTTCCTTGGATATCATTTACTGTAGAGCCAATTTTTCCAGGAATAATATCTTGTATTTCGGATAATTGAGGAGGGTTAAATTGAATTTTAATTAAGTTTTGAAAATCAAAAGTAGATTCGGTATCATAATTGGCAGTAATTTGAAGGCGCTCTCCAATTTTCCCCAACAAACTCAAACTGATCCGTTGATCAAAATCAAAGCCAGGTGACCTACGATTAACGGGAGATGCTATTGGATTATCATTTCTCTGATAACGATAGCCTAGATCAATCCCTATAGAGCCTTGGGGAGATATGTCTATAGCATTACTTCCGAAAATAGATTGAAAAAATTTATTATTTACATACAATTCGGGAAGTAGGTTTTTTTGAGTATCCTCTAAATTAGAGCCACGTCCACTAAGAGCTTGTACTTTTTCTTGAAAATAATTCTGCATTTGTTCTTTCAGAACCATCGCTTCAAATTCTTTAATTGTAAGCACTCGTGGTATCCCAATGGGATAACCTCCTATTTCTTGTGAAAATATATAACGCTCTGATTCTGAATCATAGATATATTGACTAGAAATATTACTAGAATTTGGTAGTGAAATCCCTCCAATATCAGCTTCCTCTTGAGCTAAAACAACCCCACAAGACGATAGTATCCAAAATAAGATAAGGATTAAAGTTTGGGGGAGCCTACAAACTACATATCGTTTCTTTTCAATCAAAGGGGTTTATAATTTATTCAGAGCAGCCTTTATGAGTCCTTCTACGGAACTCTCTGGGGCACTCTGAATTGCGTTATCAATTACTTTTTCAGATTGCTTTCTTGAATAACCAAGAACCTCTAATGCTGATAACGCTTCTTCTTTGATTGTATTGTTTGCAAAAGATTGAATTTCTTCACCTTCGTAAAGATTCAACATCTTATCTTTTAGTTCTATTAAAACACGCTGAGCTGTTTTTAAACCGATCCCTTTTATTGATTTTATTGTATTTAAATCTTCGGATATTATCGCTCTTTGAATTTGTTGGGGTTCAAGTGAAGAGAGCATCGTTCTTGCAATGCTTGCACCAATTCCTGAAACGGACAATAAAAGCCGAAAAACAGAACGCTCCATAGGCGTAAAAAAACCAAATAAAGTATGGGAATCTTCACGAATCTGAAGATGTGTAAACAGTTTGATATTCTCATCATCCCCTAGTTGTGAATAAGTATTTAATGAAATATTTACTTCATATCCTATTCCATGACAATCTATAACAACTTGGGTAGGTGATTTTTCTACTAACCTTCCTATTATCTGCGTAATCATAATCCTATTTGTTTTTAGATTGTGCATCAATAACCGCAACAGCAGCCATATTGACTATTTCATCAACTGAAGCCCCTAATTGCAGCACATGTATCGGTTCACTTAGGCCCATCAATATTGGACCTATTGAAAGAGCTTCATTCAATTCTTTCATGAGCTTGTAAGTAATATTTGCTGCATCAAGATTGGGAAAAATCAAAATATTAACCTTTTTATTTTTTAAGGCGGAAAAAGGAAATACCTTATGAAGCAACTCTTTATTTAAAGCAAAATCAGATTGAATAGGACCATCGACAACCAGTTTTGGATTACTTCTATGTAAAATAGAAACCGCCTCTGTTACCTTTTTTGCTTGAATAAATCGTGAAGACCCAAAATTTGAAAATGATACCATTGCAATGATCGGCTCAATACCAAAAAGACCAGCCATATGACCCGTCATTTGAGCTATTTTAGCTAATTCACTTGCTGAGGGCTCAACATTTATTGTGGTATCTGACAAAAATAGTGGTCCCGATTTTGTTAACATCAAGTTTGTTGCAGCCACCTTACTAACCCCTTTTGCTTTTGAGATAGTCTCTAAAATAGGTTTCACTACTGAACGGTAATTTCTAGAGTATCCAGATAGCATTGCATCAGCGTCTCCATTTTTAACCATCATCGATGCAAAATAATTTCTTTCCCACATTAGGCGTTCAGCATCATACAAAGTATACCCTTTTCGCTTTTGATCCTTCCAAAATAACGCTGCATACATTTTGCGTTGTGCGTCATGACTTTCATCTTTAGGGTCAATAATTTCCAATTCAGCATCAAAATCAATTGCCTTACGTAAATCATTAATCACAGCTTTATTACCCAATAAAATTGGCTTAGCAATACCTTCTTCCTCAACAATTTGAGCAGCTTTTAATACATCCATCTGATCTGCCTCAGCAAAGACCAATCGCTTGGGATCTGATTTAGCACGATCATGAAGAATACGCACCATTTTTTGACTATTACCCAGTCGGTTTTCAAGGGTCTCTCTATATCGATCCCAGTCTTCTATGGGTGCCTGAGCCACGTCAGAATCCATTGCAGCCCTGGCAACAGCAAGGGGAACAGTGGTTATCAATCGTGGATCAAAAGGTTTCGGTATAATATAATCTTTACCAAAACTCAGTCGGGTTTCATCATACACCAAATTAACTTGTTCTGGAACGGATTCTTTTGCTAAATCAGACAGCGCTTTAACAGCAGCCATTTTCATTTCCTCATTAATCGTTGAAGCCCTAACATCTAGTGCGCCTCTAAAAATAAAAGGAAAGCCCAACACATTGTTTACTTGATTTGGATTATCTGACCTTCCTGTAGCCATGATAATATCATCCCGTGTTTTACAGGCTAAATCATATTTAATTTCTGGATCCGGATTTGCCATAGCAAAAACGATTGGGTTTTTGGCCATTGCAAGTAGCATCTCTGTCGTAAGAATGTCTGGCTTTGACAATCCAATAAAAACATCAGAATCTATGACAGCTTCTTCGAGTGTAGAAATATTTCTTGAGGTAGCAAATTCTTTTTTCTCATCACTCAAGTTCTTTCGATCTTTACGTATGACACCTTTACTGTCCAACATGACAATATTATCAACATTGGCTCCAAAAGCACGGTATAGTTTTGTACACGAAATCGCAGCAGCTCCTGCCCCGGAAACTACAATTTTAACGTCTCCAATTTTTTTCTCTGAAAGCTCTAAAGCATTTAATAGTGCAGCAGCAGAGATGATAGCAGTACCATGCTGATCATCATGCATTACAGGAATATCTAACTCTTCTTTTAATCTTCTTTCAATTTCAAAAGCTTCAGGGGACTTAATATCTTCTAAATTGATTCCTCCAAAAGTAGGTGCTATTGCTTTGACAGCCTCAATGAATTTTTCAGTGTCTGTAGCATCTACTTCAATGTCAAAAACATCAATATCTGCAAAGATTTTAAATAATAAAGCTTTCCCTTCCATTACAGGTTTCGAAGCTTCTGGACCTATATTTCCAAGTCCTAATACCGCTGTTCCATTTGAAATAACTGCTACCAGGTTTCCTTTATTAGTGTATTTGTAAACATCTTCCTTAGACTTTTCAATTTCTAAACAGGGAATGGCTACTCCTGGAGAATAAGCCAAGGCTAAATCCCGTTGGGTATCATAATTTTTAGTAGGTACCACCTCTATCTTGCCAGGCTTAGGCTTGGCATGATATACTAAGGCAGCTCTTCGTTGTTGTTCATTTTGCATAATGAATATGTTTTTTAAACTAAAGTTTCATTGGGTTTGGGTTGTGAGACGAATAAGGAAAATATTCCTCCGATAATCAAAAATATCCCCGCAAGTCGGATGATATTAATTGGGTTTTGATCTAATAGATCATAAATAAAATATTGAACTGAAAAGATTTGAATGATCATAGGGACTACAATAAACATGTTAAATATACCCATATAAATTCCTGTTTTTCCATGTGGAATTGATGCCGCAAGCATTTCATAGGGCATAGCCATCATTGAAGCCCAAGTAATTCCGAGTCCAAAAGAAAATAAATAAATTTGAGAAACATCAATTCCACTTCCAAAGGGGAGTGTAAATAACAAATCTGTGTCATTAAGTAAAGGCATGCATAGCAATGCTGATCCGCCAATAGCTAAACTGATAAAATGAAGTCTTTTGGCACCTAACTTTCGAGCGATTGGAATCAATGCGAATGCTATGGTGAAACAGATAATATTATAGGTTCCATTAAGGTTTCCAGTCAAAATTTGTGCTTGATTAAAATAGGTTGTAGACTGGTCAAGTGTACCGTATAATGACAATGACAAAGCAGAAGTTAGATATTGCCAATAACAAAACATGGCATACCATGGAAAAAACATTACCGGAATAAGCTGCTTCATAGGCAAAGGCATTTCCTTTATGGCAATTACAATTTCTTTCAATGTTTTTAAAATAATATTCCCTTCTTTCTTTGCTGCATTAATACGATCAAGTTCTTCCGGTGAAGGTGGGTACTCTTTTGTAAATACTACTGAAACTAAAATAGTTATTATTGAAGCCAATGCACCTATTCCAAAAGCCCAATAGGTATAGACAGGAATTCCATTATCCATTTTATCGGCTAAGGCCAAAATTCCAAAGGAAACTAAAATTGCGGGAGTAAAATTTGCCAGGGTAGTTCCCAAACCTGTAAAAAAACTTTGAACTAAAAAACCAAAAGAAAACTGCTTTTTTGGAAGCATATCAGATATGAATGCGCGATATGGTTCTAATGCGATATTGTTTGCAGCATCTAGAATCCACAGCAATCCTGCGGCCATCCAGATTGAGCTTGAGTAAGGCATCGCAATCAAAGCCAAACTTGCAATAACAGCACCGATAAGAAAAAAGGGCTTACGTCTGCCAAATTTAGGTGACCAAGTTCCGTCACTTATAGCTCCAATAATTGGTTGAACAATTAAACCTGTAACCGGTCCTGCAAGCCACAATAAAGGCAACTCAGACTCCTCGGCTCCAAGATATTTATAGATTGCACTCATGTTACTTTGTTGCAAACCAAAACTAAATTGAACTCCAAAAAAACCAAAGTTCATGGTTAAGATTTGCCAAAAATTTAATCTCTTTTTTTCCATTTTATTCTGTTTCTACTTCCTCTAAAGCATTATTTACTCGAGTTTGAAGATTCTTTATAATATGCTCTCCCACAGCTTGGCCTTGTACAACTCCTTCATCTATTGCCATCCTGTAATGGATGCCACCATACAATCTGGAAATTGCAGCTTCCTCTGCTGCATGAAAAAAAGAGGTATATGTTCTTTCACCTAAACCGTAAGCCACCTCCGTTGTGTCTGTAAAACTAAAATCATCTCCATAAAGATCTGTAAGTATTACTGCTGCTGCACGAGATATAACTGAGTGACCACTTGTATATTCTGGGAAAGGAGGAGTTTGAAGTAAAGGCAACCACTCTTCATCATAATATTGATTGATAAGGGTTTCTGGTCTTACAATTAGAGTATTCCATTTTTCATCCCAGCAACTAATAAAAGCATCAAATAAGGCAATGGAAACATTCGTGTAGGCATTTACAGTATCTATAAACGAACTCTGCATCTTTCTGGTAGCAACTGCTGTAATTCCAATCCAATGTCCTCCAGGGGTTATTTTTTTGGTGGCAAACATTGCATGTCCTCTATGGTGAGTAACATAAGGATTACAGTCCCAGAACTTTGCTATTTCAATTTGATCTTCATTCAACGCATTAGTTATATCAAAAACTTCAAGAAGCTGTTTCTGGAAAGCACTTCCTTTTGTTAGATCAAAGTCAAGAGGTGGTTTTGGTGCAAATTGATTTGAAGAATCTATGACCATTGTTCTGATTTCTTTCCAATGGGGTTCAATTCCGTCCATATAATCTGGAGGTGTAGGTTTCCAGAATTTATCTTCCTCTTTTATAGTATATTTTGGAAATGTACGCGTTTTACTATACATATCCTTTGACGCCCATTCTAAAATTGTATTTGCTGCTTTTGATCCATAGTCCTTTGAATTTTTGTGAACCTCTCTAGGCACTTTAATATTTTTAATTTTTTGAGCAAAATTATTTTCAAACTTACCCATCTTATCTTCAGAAAAAATTAGCTTTTTTCCAACTTCATTAAAAGCATATAGAGCGGCTAAATTATAGTCAAGATTTTTGTCTTTTGGGTCAGGTAAAGAAGGTAACCCATTCACTTGTCCAACCAATGTATTATATTCAGATGGAAATCCCTGTCTAACGACTTCATAAGCAGCTATTGTCGGATATAAATAAACCCGTGAGGCAACTGGTGGGGAAAATATATCATAAACCACTAAATCGGTAAGATTTTGCATAGCAAATTGAAAAAGCTCAGGATCTTGAAGCTTCTCTTTATAAGCTAAATCGTTCTCAAGAGAAGAACAATTCAATAAAAGTAAGGATAGGATAAAAAATAAAAAAACTTTTATTTTCATTTTCTTTTTATTTATATAGGCCCATTAATAGGACAGTTTGTAGATGCTTCGTTAATTATTAAAAAACCTTTTAAATTTATTTGCATTCTAAATAGCTAAAGTACTATTTTTCAACGAATACAGATAGAGGCTGCTCTATCGCTTAATTTTAATTCACCGCTATTATTTAATCCCTTTATTTTTTTCAAAAACAAGTAACTGATCTTGATTTTGTGTAACTAATATCAGTTTCTTATTATTTGATAATGTAATAATTCCCAGCTCTTTAGCGTCTTTAAAAACATGAAACCCTGAGCTTTGAGCGTCTGTAAAGTACCATTCATTATTTGATTTGTCCCAATTGAGAAGCATTCCTTGAAATCCATCAAAGTTACCTTCAAATGGGGGTCCTCCAAAGTCATTTCCAACCACAAAAACAGTATTCTCTCCATCTTCATTTAGAGATAAAAAATCGTTAATTGGGCCCAGCTGAAGTGCCTCTGGTAGTGCCGTCATTTTAAATTGACCACTTCCTAAATTTTCAACCCACTGGGAAGCATCTAGTTTAGCTTTTAATGTTTGTTCCTTTGTAATAAATCCCTTGGTTCTGTAATATTCAATATTTGCTTTTGAAAAATTGTGATATGAAGTGAATTCCTGTCTAAAATAGGGACTTTGTTGTGTTAAGTTATCCCAGAATTGTGCTGGATATTGCTCCCATTCTCCTTTATTGTTTTTTTGGGAAGTAAAAATAAGAGGATCAACGCTTCCATTACCATCTACATCTCTTGAAGATACCAACATTGGCGTTTCTGGATTTATATTATACATGTTATTTT
>JABGUL010000040.1 GCA_018646605.1 Flavobacteriaceae bacterium | reverse complement strand
TATCTTTCGATACGCGCTGTCATTCTTATATTATTTTTCTTTCAATGAACTTAAACTAAAAACAAACTCAAAAAAAACAATGCTCTTGAGCGTTTTAGCGGATGCAAATATAAAACCCTTTTGTTATCTTACAAGGGGTTTTACACTATTTATTTATTTATTTTTCATTCTCCATTGTTAATGGGGTCTTAGGAGCTTTCCAGAGGCCATAAAGTGTGTCTAAACTATAGGTTAAAGCCGTTGGATCAAGCTCAATTAATCCATCTCCATAAGCACGCTGTAAAATATCTTCAATCAAAAAGTCTTCATAGTTGGCTTCTGGATCATAGGTGTCTTTGAGCGAAAGCTTAAATAGGGAAGCTGTAGTTTGATAAATCATAGCACGCCAACCGTTACGCAACTCTCTAACTAACTCATGAGTGGTTTCACCTGTCTGACGATGTACAAGCTTGATGAGAATTCGCCCTTGGGAACGTGATAATTTTTTCAATTCTTCTTCAAACTCATCATAAATGAATTTTTCAATACGCTTGAGATAGGTTTTCTTTTGCTTCTTTCCATTGATAGAATTTAACCGAACACTTAACGTGTCTAATCGGTCAGAGGCTAACTTAGCGTAGGGATAAACACGAAGGGTCCTGTTACGAAGAATAACATAGTCTCGAAGTTGATTCATGTTTTTGAATCGTAGCGGCTGAAATAAAACGACCTCCTTTAAACGAATCCCTGAATCGGGAATAGAATCTGTATCAAATTTATAGAGTAATTCTCCCTCAAAATCAGGTGGTGCCTCTATTTGGGCATTCACATAAAAAAAGAAAAAAGAAACAAAAAGAAATAAGAAAGATTTCATTTATGAATTCGTTATTTACAGTTAACATTTTATAATAATCAAAAGATGTTCCCTTTTTTAAAAAAGTTCTGTTTGATTGATTTTTTATGGGAAACAAAAGTACAAATATTTTGTAGGGAGGTCTTTTTATTTGGGAATATTCTTACTTTTGATCTACTTAAAATTTTAATATTTAACTATGAGTATTCTGGACAAAAAAGCACTTACATTTTTAGAAAACTATTTAAATAATGCTGCACCTACTGGCTATGAAAGTGGAGGACAGAAGATATGGATGGAATACCTCAAGCCCTATGTGGATGAGTTTATTACAGACGTATATGGTACCGCTGTAGCTGTAATCAACCCAGAAGCAAAATACAAAGTGGTCATTGAGGGACATTCTGATGAAATTTCATGGTATGTGAATTACATCACCGACAACGGACTCATTTATGTTATCAGAAATGGAGGTAGTGATCACCAAATTGCCCCTTCTAAATGGGTTAACATACATACTAAGAAAGGAATCGTGGAGGGCGTTTTTGGATGGCCTGCCATTCACACACGTAAAAATGGCAAAGAAGAAACGCCTAAAATTGAGAATATCTTTATTGATATAGGAGCAAAAGACAAGAAAGAAGTTGAAAAAATGGGGGTACATGTAGGGTGTGTTATTACCTACCCAGATACGTTTAAAGTACTTAATAAAGATAAATTTCTTTGTCGCGCAATTGATAATAGAGCCGGTGGTTTTATGATTGCTCAAGTAGCGCGTCTACTAAAAGAAAATAAAGTAAAACTTCCCTTTGGGCTATACATTACCAATTCTGTACAGGAAGAAGTAGGTCTTCGAGGAGCAGAAATGATCACTCAGACTATCAAGCCTAATGTGGCAATTGTGACTGATGTATGTCATGACACTTCAACTCCTATGATCAATCAAAAAATAGAGGGACAGACTGAAATTGGAAAAGGACCTGTGATTTCCTATGCCCCTGCAATACAAAATCTATTAAGAGAGCGCATTATAGATACAGCTGAAGCAAATAAAATTCCTTTCCAGCGCCATGCATCATCAAGGGTTACAGGAACAGATACCGATGCCTTTGCTTACAGCAATGGAGGTGTTGCTTCGGCATTAATTTCACTGCCCTTACGCTATATGCACACTACCGTTGAAATGGTTCATCGCGATGATGTTGAAAATGTGATTAAATTAATTTACGAAACAGTTCAAGCGATTAAGGAGGGAGAGACTTTTAGTTATTTTGATTAACCTAACCAGCAGTCGCCTGTAATTGCTTTCTAAAGTAACATTATAAGGAGATAAATATCTTGTGATTTAGTTGTTACTGAAGAATTACTGTTACCAAGTAAGCTCAGTGCCTGCCTCGGAATCCCAAAAAACACCTGTTCTAAAATCACTTTCCAAAAAAGTAAAGATATTTTCTGCAGACTGTTCTGGAGTTAATCTTCCATGGACCTTTGCCGTTTCTGAAATTGCTGTTTTAACATAGCCTGGATGAACAGCAGCAACCCTATAATGATCAGAAAAACGATTGGCTAGGATCTTAGTGTACATATTTATTGCACTTTTAGACATCCTATATGCCACTGAGTCTGGAGCAACACAAGTCCCTACAGAACCCATTTTAGATGAAATCATAATTATACTTCCCTTTTTAGAAAGTAGGTCTAACAAAGGTTCTGTAAAAAACACAACCCCCCTGACGTTTACAGCAAATGTTGAATCAAAAGAATCTTGATCTGGGGTTAATTGATTTAGATCCGTCCCTATTCCTGCGTTGTTAATAATACTATCGATCGTATCAAAGCGATCTAAAAGTAGCTGATGGGCCTTATTTATACTTTCTGTTCGGGTGATATCTAAGGCAATAGGGAGGAAATTTTCGTGTGCAACAGATTGTATGACGCCAGTCCTACTCGTACCAATCACAAAATAGCCTTCTGAGAGCATTTTCAAGGATAGTGCAAAGCCAATTCCTTTGCTAGCACCCGTAATTAAAACTGTTTTATTTTTCACTATTACCAATTAAATTTTCTAAGACAATACCTAATAAACAGACCGAAGTATGGCTTTATTAATTTTTTTAATTACTGCAGGTCCTTCATAGATAAAACCGGTATAAAGTTGAACTAAAGAAGCTCCTGCTTCCAGCTTGTCGATAGCATCTTGAGGGGAATGAATCCCTCCTACGCCTATAATAGGGAATGCCTTGTTACTTTTTTCAGAAAGGAAACGAATGACTTCTGTACTCCGATCAGCGACAGGCTTTCCACTAAGACCTCCCATCTCAGTTTTCTGCTGGGAAAGAAGTCCTTCTCTGGACAAGGTGGTATTGGTTGCAATCACTCCCTCTATATTAACTGAAGTAATAATGTCTATGATGTCCATCAACTGCTCGTCGGTCAAATCGGGAGCAATTTTCAACAGGATGGGCTTTGGATCCGGCTTTTTAAGATTGAGTGTTTTCAAGGTTTGAAGCAAATGAGTTAAGGGCTCTTTGTCTTGCAATGCCCTTAAATTTGGAGTATTGGGAGAACTCACATTGACCACAAAATAATCTACATAGGGAAACAAAGCTTCAAAACAGTAAACATAATCAGAAACAGCTTCTTCATTAGGGGTGACTTTGTTTTTACCTATATTCCCTCCTATGAGAACATTCTTGTTTTTTTTCAACCGGTCTACAGCAACCTCAACCCCTTCATTATTAAATCCCATACGGTTGATTAAACCCTGATCCTCGGGTAAACGAAATAAACGCTTCTTGGGATTTCCTAGCTGGGGTTTTGGGGTAAGGGTACCTATTTCAATAAATCCAAATCCAAAATTAAAGAGCTCTTGGAAGAGTTTTGCATCCTTATCAAAACCCGCTGCCAAGCCAACAGGATTGGGAAAGGTAAGCCCAAACAGTTTTCGTTCTAGGCGTTTGTCTTTGACCTGATAAAATGTTCTAATCAAACTTCCCATTCCAGGGATTCGATTCACTGCTTTAAGTGTAGCGAATACGGTGTGGTGAACCCATTCAGGATCAAAAAGAAAGAGTACTGGTTTGATAAAGCTTTTGTACATCTGTATTTAAAAAAAACATCCCGCTAAAAAGCGGGATGAAAAGTTGTTATTTTTTTGCAGGGGGTGCATTTAATTTAGCACTCATTTCCAATGAAATGGCCGAGCGTTCGATTTTCAGCTTTCCTGCTAATGTTTCTATGACACAAGTGTTATCCTTATCATTGAGTTCCATAATTTTGGCATGTATCCCACTTTTGGTAATGATACGATCTCCTTTACTCATCGAATTCATAAAGTTCTTTTCCTTTTTTTGTCTTCGCTGTTGGGGTAAGATGATGAAAAAGAAAAAAACCACCAACATTAAGAGTAAAAAAGGAAGCTGTCCTGATAAGCCTTCTGGCATAATAACGTTTTTAAATTAAATATTATTGACGTGCTTTAGCTTGCGCCTCACGTTGTTGTTGCTTTACTGGATCAGGAGTTACTTGAGATTTGATACGTAACATTTCTCTACCTGATGCTGTATTCGCTGAAAGTGTAACCGACTTTTGTTGATTACCTGGCTTGTTACTTGAATCAAAACTTACTGTAATCTCGCCGGTCGCACCAGGAGCAATAGCGGTATTCTTTGGATATTGAGGAACAGTACACCCACAACTTCCACGTGCATCCACTATAATTAAGTCTTCGTTTCCTGTATTGGTAAAGTTAAAAACAGTAGTTACTTTATCCCCCTCGTTGATGGTTCCAAAGTCATGTACTACTTTGTCAAAAGTCATTACAGGTCCTCCTGTAGATGTCTTTGCGCTCGATGTTGTAGTTGGAGCAGCTGTAGTTGTTGAATTAGTCACTTTTTTTGCGGCACTGTCCTGACATGAAGTAAAGGTCGTGGCGACTATGGCTAAACAAATGATAACTATTTTTTTCATTTCGTTATGGATTTAATTGAGTACAAAAGTAAGAAAAAAACTGATTACAGCAATCCCCTACCTGTTTTGTTCAAACGGTTTTCATGATCAAATTCTTTAACCAATTTATCTAAAACGCCATTTACAAAATTATTACTTTTTGGGGTAGAATAATCTTTGGCTATTTCTAGATACTCATTTAAAGTAACCTTTGAGGGTATCATAGGGAAATAAAGCAATTCCGCAATGGCTACTTTTAAAATCACATTGTCTAGCTGTGCAATACGCTCAGCATCCCAATTTGGAGTTTTTCCGAGTAATTCTTCTTGAAGCTTTGAATCGTTTGCAATAACTTTTTCTAACAATTGTATTCCAAAGTCAGTATCTTCTTTATTTTCAGAGGGTCTTGGAAAGGTCAACGTCTGTGACGAATTAACATCAATATGCTTTAACATTTTAAGAAGAAAAGTATTAACCATCGGAAGATCATCTGCCCAAGTCAAGCAGTTGTCTTCAACATAGTCATAGAGATAATTTGATGTAGCAATTTGATTTTTAAACATCTTAGCCACAAACTTCAAATCCTCCTCTACTGATGGATTTGAGAGTTCTACATAATTAAGAAATACTTGTGAAGCGGAAACACTTTTAAATAAATCCTTTAGAAATTTAAATTCTAAATCCCACTTTACAAGCTTCTTGTTATCCAACTGTTTAGCTAAAATTTCATGATCCTTCAAAAAAAGAAGCACTCTATTTTGAGTGAATTTTTGAAGGGCATTAATCTGGTCTTCGCTTTGAATTTTATTTTTTCTTGTAATCACTAATTGCTCATCAGCATATGCATGCAGTGATTTCAAGAGACCTAATAATAAGAGATATAAATTAAATGTTTGCTCCACACTTTCTTTAAAAAAAAGAACCTCTTGTTCTAACTTGTTTTGTTTCCCGATATTGAAGGAGTATACGGACTGCATTACTTTAATGCGAATGTGTCGGCGTGTTAGCATGTTTTAGAACTTTGTTGGTTGTAAAAATAATTTATTAATCCGGAAAATTGACAACAATATTCAACTAAAAGTTTCAATATCAAATTTTACTTTAAGCGCATGCATTTATATATCTTTGTTAACAATGATATGAAAGAACTTCAATTTATAAATAAGTATTTTTTTAAGTACCGTACAAAACTTTTATTAGGACTACTAATCACCATCATTGCTCGTGTTTTTTCCCTCTTTGCCCCACGGCTAATTGGAAATTCCCTTACGGCTGTGGAAAAATTCCTTCAAAACCCGGATGGTAACCTAGAACAAATTCAAAATGTTTTATTAATTAACATATTGATCATTATTGGAACAACACTGGCCTCCGGTTTTCTTACTTTCTGGATGCGTCAAACCATTATAAATGTATCACGATACATTGAATTTGACTTAAAAAATGAAATCTTCTGGCATTATCAAAAGCTAACACAACGGTTTTATAAAAATAACCGAACAGGTGATTTAATGAATCGAATCAGTGAGGACGTTGGAAAAGTTCGTATGTATGTTGGCCCCGCATTCATGTACAGTGTAAATACAATTTCTTTGTTCGTTATTGTAATCTCCTACATGATAAGCATTGCGCCAGAGTTGACTTTGTATACCATACTACCATTACCTATTCTATCTTTTACTATTTATAAATTAAGTAGAATCATTAATATTAAAAGCACTTTAGTTCAAGAAATGCTTTCAAAAATGTCCTCTTTTTCTCAAGAAGGGTTTAGTGGAATTGCGGTTATTAAATCCTATAATCTGGAGTCTAAAATAAATGCCAACTTTAATGATCTTGCCACAGAGAGCTATGAAAAGAACATGTCCTTAGTGCGAGTGCAAGCGTGGTTTTTTCCCCTTATGATTTTACTAATTGGCTGTAGTAACCTCATTGTAATTTATGTTGGAGGGAACCAATACATCAATGGAGAGATCGAAATTGGTGTTTTGGCAGAATTCATCATTTATGTCAACATGCTTACCTGGCCTGTTGCAGTTGTTGGCTGGATTACATCAATTGTCCAGCAAGCCGAGGCCTCCCAAAAAAGAATTAATGCTTTTCTAAAAGAGCAGCCTGAAATTGAAGATGGAATTGGGCTTCAAGGAAAAATTGAAGGAAACTTAAAATTTAAAAACGTTACGTTACGTTATCCTGAAACAAACATACAAGCACTAAACAATATAAGCATTGACATTCCCAAAGGTACTACCGTTGGAGTAATAGGAAATATAGGCTCCGGAAAAACCACCTTTTTGGACTTGATCTCACGCTTATATGATCCTAGCAAGGGGACAATTGAACTCGATGGTAACGATTTAAAAAAATACCGCCTAGAAGAGCTCCGGTCTGCAATTGGATATGTTCCTCAAAATGCATTTTTATTTTCAGAAAGTATCGAAGATAACATCCGCTTTGGAGCAATCGAAGCAAAAGAAGAGGACATTATAAAAGCAACAAAAAAAGCAGCTGTACATCAAAACATTACAGAATTCAAGGAGGGCTATAAAACATTACTTGGAGAGCGCGGCGTAACCTTATCTGGAGGACAGATTCAACGGGTCTCAATAGCGCGAGTTTTTATTAAAGATCCAAAAATATTACTCTTGGATGACTGCCTTTCTGCTGTCGATACAGATACCGAAGAAGAAATCCTAAAACATCTAAAATCAGTTTCAAAGGACAAAACAACCATTATCGTTAGTCATCGTATTTCTTCAATAAAACATGCAGATAAAATTATTGTTTTTGAAAATGGTCAAATTGTTCAACAAGGCAAACACATTGATTTAGTTGGGGTTGAGGGATATTATCAAGAATTATATGAAAAACAACAGTCAGATAATTCTAAATAATAGTGTTATGTTATTTTTTTTTAATAAAATTGCTTTGAAACCATTATTGATTTGAAATAAAATGCATTACACAGAAAGTGAAAATTCGGAAGAAATATACTCTAAAGTCCTGAGAGCTGGAAGAAGAACTTACTTTTTTGACGTTAGAGAAACCAAAGCGAGTGACTACTATCTAACGATTACAGAAAGTAAAAAATTCACCAACGATGATGGCACCTACTATTTCAAAAAACATAAAATTTATATCTATAAAGAGGATTTTAATAACTTCACTACCATGCTAGATGAAACCATTGGTTATATCTTCGAGCAACGTGGGCAAGAGGTAATAAGTGAACGCCACCAGAAAGACTATTCCCCTAATCAAATCAATTTAGATAAAGTATAATATTTACTTGTTTTAAAAAAATCACACTCCTTTTATTTCTTCATTTAAGTAATTATTATAATCTTTAAAGATCATAACTTTACCCATGAAGAAATCATTCACACTTTTAAGCCTCCTAATAAGTACTCTTGTTTTTAGTCAAGTAACTCTTGATTACTATCTAGACGCGAGTCATCCCTACAATGCTGATATTCCAACACCAAAGGAACTTTTGGGTTATGAAGTAGGAACATGGCATGTTTCACATGATAAATTGGTGAATTATATGTACCGCCTTGCAGAAGCAACGGATCGGATTAGTATTGAAAACAGAGGAACAACCTATGAAGGACGACCGCTTTTATTATTAACGATAACAAGTCCTGAAAATCATACTAATTTGGACGCTATCCAAAAGACACATCTTCAATTGACACAGCCAGAGGGAGAAGCAATCGAGATTGCTTCACAACCCCTGATTGTTTACCAAGGATTTTCTATCCATGGAAATGAACCAAGTGGAGCAAATGCAGGTCTTTTAGCAGCCTACCATCTTGCCGCTAGCCAAGCTCCTGAGACCTTACAACTACTGAAAGATGTTGTCATCTTATTTGACCCTAGTTTTAATCCTGATGGTCTTCAGCGCTTTGCCTATTGGGCAAATACCAATAGAAACCAAAACCTTACCGCCGATCCAAATGACCGAGAATACAGAGAAGTTTGGCCCGGAGGTAGAACTAATCATTATTGGTTTGACCTCAACCGAGACTGGCTTCCTGGACAACTACCAGAATCACAAGCACGTTTGAAATCTTTCACTAAATGGCTTCCTAATATCTTGACAGACCACCATGAAATGGGAACAAACTCCAGTTTCTTTTTTCAACCTGGAATCCCTTCACGTGTAAATCCGCTTACACCTAAAATGAATCAAGAACTTACCAAAAAAATTGGCGAATTTCATGTAGAGGCATTCAATGAACTAGGATCTCTTTACTATTCAGAAGAAGATTATGACGACTTTTATTATGGCAAAGGGTCAACCTATCCTGATGTTAATGGTGGAATTGGGATATTGTTTGAGCAAGCTAGCTCTCGAGGTCATATCCAAGAAAGTGACAATGGTTTGCTTACTTTTCCTTTTACAATTCGTAACCAACTGACCGCTGCATTCTCAACGCTAAAAGCAGCCGGAGCAATGCGTGTTGAACTCCTGAACTATTTCCGTGATTTTTATAAAAATACGTTGAGTGAAGCGTCTAAAAGTAAACAAAAGGCTATTTTGTTTGGAAACCCAAAAGACCCAGCATCAACTCATCATCTAGCTAGTACACTAGAAAGACATCAAATAAAATTTCATAAATTAAAAAATGAAGTTGTAAGTAACGGAAAAAAGTACAGTCCTGAAACGAGCTACATCATCCCTTTAGAGCAAACGAAGCATCAATTAATCCGCGCTATGTTTACCACCCAAAGCACTTTTAGAGATAGTTTGTTTTACGATATTTCAGCATGGACCTTTCCCTATGCTTTTAACCTAGATCATTCCTACTTAAGTAATACATCCAACATGGGGGCTCCTGTAATGGAACTAAAAGCACCTGAGGGAAAGATTACCAAAAAAGGAACATATGCATATGTCTTTGAAGCACATAATTACTATGTTCCAAAGCTCATTAACAAACTTCAACAGCATGACATTAGAGTAAAAATTGGACTCTCGCCATTTACCCTAGAAGGAAAATCTTATGATTATGGCACTTATATGATTCCCGTCAAAAACCAGTCAATGGATGAAGCGGCGTTATATGATATACTCAAAAAATTAGCAAAAGAAACACATACTGTCATAGCAGGTGTTGATACAGGACATACCCAAGGAATAGATCTAGGGTCGCGGGACTTTTCAACAGTAAAAAAGCCTGAAATTGCACTTTTAGTAGGTGATGGTGTTCGAAGTTATGATGCCGGTGAGATATGGCATTTGCTAGACACCAGACATGAAATTTCAATTACTAAAATTGACATTCGTAATTTGGGGCAAAATGATTTAAGTCGATATACCCATTTTATCATACCTAACTTTTCTGGGACTAGACTGGATGCATATACTGGAAAAATAAAAGAATTTGTTCGTGAAGGGGGAACCGTAATTGGATACCGTTATGCAACAAAATGGTTGAACAAAAATGAATTTATTAAGCTTGACTTCATAGACCAAAGCCCTGTGGCCAAAGGAATAAGTTTTGAGGAAAAAGAAAGTTTTAGGGGAGCACAACAAACGGGTGGCGCTATTTTTAATGCTACAATTGACAGAAGCCATCCTATTAATTTTGGATATCAAAACGAAACATTACCCTTGTTTAGAAATTCAAACCTCTACATTAAAGCAGATGAACAGAGTTATAACAACCCCATTCAATATACCTCAGACCCTTTATTAAGTGGTTATATTTCAGAAGAAAATTTGGCTATCCTCAAAAATACAGTCCCATTTAAAGTAAGCCGATTAGGTAGAGGAAGAGTTATTGCATTGACTGACAACACGAATTTTAGAGCCTTTTGGTTTGGGACAAATCGTATTTTAACAAATGCATTATACCTGTCTGATAAAATGTAATTAAAGAATTTGTTGCCCGTTGGGAAGCTGAGATTCAGGAGATAAGAGTATAACGTCTTTGTCTTCTGTAGCCCCCAGGACAAGGCATTGACTTTCAAAATTAGCAATTTTTCGAGTTCCAATATTAACTACTGCAATAACCTGTTTGTTGATTAAATCAGCAGGAGTATAACGATTTGTTATTTGAGCGGACGATTGTAAAGTTCCTATGGGTCCAAAGTCAATTTGCAATTGATAGGCAGGGTGTTTAGCCTCCGGAAATTCTTTTGCAGACAGGATCGTCCCGACACGAAGATCTAATTTTTCAAAAGTGGTATAATCAATCATGTAAATTATTTGATTGCCATAAAAATACTACTTTTAATTTCAGTTAAATAATATTTTATGGCACTTACTGAATCCTATATGCTTCCCTTGGGGAGCCAAGCACCTGATTTCAAACTACCCGATGTGGTTACTAATAAAGATAGATCACTACAAGAACTAAAAGGAGAAAAGGGTTCGCTGGTTATTTTTATGTGCAATCACTGTCCTTATGTTGTTCATTTAATGGATGCCATTGTTGAAACTGCTAAAATATTTTCCCATAAAGGAATTAATACCATTACTATTTCAAGCAACAGCATAATCTCACATCCACAAGATGGTCCCGAGGAAATGAATAAGTTGGCATTAGAAAAAAAATTTTCTTTTCCCTATTTGTTTGATAGTACTCAAAAAGTCGCTCATGAGTATCTGGCTGCATGCACCCCAGACTTCTATCTCTTTGATGAAAACTTGAGTTTAGTTTATCGAGGAAGGTATGACGCTTCTCGTCCAGGAAATGACATCCCAGTGACAGGAAATGACTTACATAAAGCATGTGATAATATGCTAAATAATAATCCCATTGAAGAATTACAATATCCCAGCATGGGGTGTAACATTAAGTGGCACCAAGGAAATAGTCCAGAGGAAAAGTCTAAAAACTAACTAACTCTACTTCAAAAATCAAAGTTGCGTCTGGAGGAATAACGCCTCCCGCTCCTTGCGCTCCATAACCTAGATGACTAGGAATTACAAAACGAGCTCCAGCGCCTTTTTTTAGCAATAAAATTCCTTCATCCCATCCTGGAATGACCTGTCCTACTCCAACAGCAAACTCGATAGGTTGATTTCTTTGATAAGAAGAATCGAAAACAGTTCCATCTACAAGAGTCCCACGGTAATGAACGGAGACTTTTGCGCCCTTAGGAGGATGCGCTCCTGTCCCTTCTTTTGTTATGGTATAATACAAGCCACTGTCGGTTTTTTGCATACCATCAGTAAGCGATTCCAATGCTTTTTCAGCTGCTGCTATTGCAGCATTTTTTCGTTCTTCACCGCTTGAGTTAAAATCCTGAAATGCTTTTAAAGCATCCCAATTATTTGCAGCTTCACCATGACGTTCAATACGTAACGCATTAACAGTGTCACCTTGAGATATTAAATCAACAACTTCTTGCCCTTCAACAACATAACCAAAAACAGTATGCTTTCCGTCCAACCAATCGGTTGCGCCGTGAGTGATAAAAAATTGACTTCCGTTAGTCCCAGGACCAGCGTTTGCCATAGAAAGTGTTCCTGCTCTGTTGTGTTTCAAGTCAGGATGAAATTCATCATCAAACTGAAAACCAGGACTTCCTGTACCTGTACCTTGAGGACAGCCTCCTTGAACCATAAAGTCGGCAATTACACGATGAAATTTTAATCCATCATAATAGGGCACACCCTCTGCTTTATGATCATTTTTTTGTTTACCCTCCGCTAAGCTAACAAAGTTTCCAACAGTTCCTGGAGTCTTGTCATAGGTAAGCTGAAGTAATATATCTCCTTTAGAGGTTTCAAATTTCGCGTAAATGCCTTCCATAATAAATTTATTTGGTGGCAAAGATAAGAAACCCCTTTAATCCTAAAAGTTAAATTACAAAAAGCTTAATTGGCAATTTCGCTCATGAACTTCAATCGATAAAGGCGCAATTCTTCATCATCATAATCACCATCAAATTCATCAAAAGCAGCCTTTATAGAATCAGACTCAGCCGCAATAAAATATTCATATAATTCCTCTATCTGGTCTTCATCAAAAAGGTCCTCAATACAATAATCAATATTCAAGCGTGTCCCAGCAAAAACAATGGTTTCCATCTCGGTAATTAACTTTTCCATATCCATCCCTTTTGCAGAGGCGATATCTTCGAGGGGCAATTTTCTATCTATATTTTGAATTAAATACAACTTGAGAGAGGAATTAACCCCAGTGCTTTTAACTATCAAATCATGAGGACGAGCGATTTGATTTTCTTCCACATACGAGTTAATCAATTCCAAAAACTTGCTGCCATAGCGTTTGGCTTTACCTTCCCCTACCCCGTTAATATTAACCATTTCCTCATGATCAATAGGGTACTTAAGACACATATCCTCGAGAGAATACTCTTGAAAAACGGCATAAGGTGGAACTTGATTGGCTTTTGCAATATCTTTACGCAGACTTACCAAGAGTTTCATTAATGTTGAATCAAGAACGCCTTGAGATTTATTTTGAATGATATTTACGCTCGGTAAAGTGTCATATTTATGATCTTCAGTCATCAGGAATGACTCTGGGTTTGAATGAAACGATTTGCCTCGTGAAGTGACCCTTAATAAGCCATAGGTTTCAATCTCTTTAAGCAAATATCCGCCAACTAAAGCTTGTCTAATAAGTGCCATCCAAAAGAACGTGTCTTTTGAGGCACCCTTTCCAAATAGTTCAGATTCATGGGTTTTATGAGATTGTATTAAAGCGTTTTTTTCTCCGATTAAAGTTTTTACCACCTCCTTGGCTTTGTATTTTTCCTTTGTAAAAAGAATCGTTTCAATTAGCAAACTGAGATCGTCTTGTGCTTCAAACTGTTTTTTAGGGAAACGCATATTATCATCCATTTCCCCTCCATCACCAGTCTCATTATCGAATTCTTCTCCAAAATAATGAAGAATAAATTTCCTTCTTGAAAGAGAAGTTTCGGCATAAGCCACCATATCGGCTAGTAAAGCCATCCCAATCTCTTGTTCCGCCAAGGGTTTCCCTGACATAAATTTTTCTAATTTCTCAATATCCTTATAAGCATAGAATGCCAAACAATGCCCTTCACCACCATCACGTCCAGCACGTCCTGTTTCTTGATAATAACTTTCAATACTTTTAGGAATATCATGGTGAATTACAAAACGAACATCGGGTTTATCAATACCCATACCAAAAGCAATAGTAGCCACTATTACGTCACAATCATCTTTCAGAAATTGATCTTGATTATTCACCCTAGATTTTGAATCCAAGCCTGCATGATAAGGCAATGCGTTTATCCCATTTACTTGTAGCGTTTGCGCTAGCTCCTCCACTCGTTTACGTGAGAGACAATATATAATACCCGACTTTCCTGAATTCTGCTTTATAAAGCGAATAATATCAGAGTCTACTTGTCCTGTTTTGGGACGTACTTCATAGTATAAATTAGGCCGATTAAAAGAGGCTTTAAACAATCTTGCTCCAGAGATGCGCAAGTTCTTCATAACATCTTCCTGCACCTTTGGAGTCGCGGTTGCTGTCAAAGCAATAATAGGGATGGGTTGTTCAAGCTGTTCTAAAATCGCTCTGAGGTTTCTATATTCAGGTCTGAAGTCATGACCCCACTCTGAAATACAGTGTGCTTCATCAACGGCTAAAAAAGAAATTTTTACTGATTTAAAAAAATCAATATTTTCTCTTTTAGACAAGGACTCGGGAGCCACATAAAGTAATTTAGTAATCCCACTTCGGATGTCAGACTTTACTTGCTCAACAGCTGTTTTATTTAAAGAGGAATTTAATACATGTGCAATTCCATTTTCGGAAGAAATACCACGGATCGCATCAACTTGATTCTTCATCAAGGCAATAAGAGGGGAGACTACAATTGCAGTTCCTTCTTGCATCAAGGCTGGAAGCTGATAACAAAGTGACTTTCCTCCACCAGTAGGCATGATTACAAAACTATTTTCTTTATTAAGCATATGGGTAATGACACTTTCTTGCAGCCCTTTAAAGGTGGAGAAACCAAAGTGTTTTTTTAATGCTTTTTTCAGATCATCTGAATTCATTAAGATTAGAATGAGGGTTTAATTTTTCATAACATTTTCACTCCCTAATATAAGTCTTTTTCGATACCAACACAAATTCAAAGCAAACTTATATCGTACATTAATAAAAAAAATAGCAAAAAGAATTTTATCGTATTTGATACCGATTGTTTTTGATATTTTTGCAGAAGTAATTTTACACCAAAACCGCAATACTAGTTTATGAGCGAAACTCTCCCAAAAGACGAAATGTCTTTTTTGGATCACCTCGAGGAATTACGCTGGCACTTGATCCGTTCGGTACTGGCAATAGTTATTATAGCTACTATTGCTTTCCTTTTTAAGGATTTCATTTTTGATGTGCTCCTGTTTGGTCCCAAAAACAAGGACTTTATAACCTATCGATGGTTTTGTACAATTTCGCAAACCCTTGGTCAAGGGAGCAGTTTTTGTATTGATGAACTCCCTTTCCGAATTCAAAGTAGAACGGTTGCAGGACAATTTTCTGCTCACCTATGGACTTCTGTACTCGCTGGGTTTATTCTCTCCTTTCCTTACATTATATACGAATTTTGGAAATTCATAAGCCCCGGGCTTTATGAAAAAGAACGTAAAAATGCACGAGGCTTTATCTTTATTGCTTCTATTTTATTTTTTATAGGTGTTTTATTTGGATACTATATCGTTACTCCCTTGTCTATTAATTTCTTGGGTAACTATTCTGTAAGTAGTGAGATCTTTAATGATTTTGATTTGAGTAGTTATATCGGATTATTGCGAGCGTCTGTTTTGGCCTCTGGTATTATCTTTGAATTACCTATTATTATTTACTTTTTAACACGAATAGGGGTCGTTACCCCAGAATTTTTAAGAAAAAATAGAAAAATATCACTGGTATTGGTTTTAAGTCTCTCCGCAATTATCACCCCTCCAGATGTTGTAAGTCAAATTATTGTGAGTATTCCCATCTTAATTCTATATGAAGTAAGTATTCTCATTGCAAAAATAGTCACTAAAAATCAAGATAAAGCACTCAAGAATGTCTAATCCCGTAAAAGAATTTAACGACTACAGAAGTCGCATGAATGAACGCCTTTTAGATGATAGCTCTAAGATGTTAAAGCGAATTTTTAGCCTGGACAAACAAGCCTTTCAAAAAGGCGAATTGGATGTAGCTACAAAAGAACTTTTGGGTCTTGTTGCCTCTACCGTACTTCGTTGTGACGACTGCATCAAGTACCATTTAGAAAACTGCTACAAAGAAAACCTTTCTAAAACCACAGTCATGGAAACCCTAGAAATTGCTACTTTAGTAGGAGGAACAATTGTTATTCCCCATTTAAGAAGAGCCTATGAATATTGGGAAGCTCTTGAATCAAATTCAAAAATATAATATGAAGTTAAGTGCAAGCAACATAGAAAAAGCCTACAAAGGACGTAAAGTTGTAAAAGGGATTTCATTAGAAGTTTCACAGGGAGAAATCGTTGGACTGTTGGGTCCGAATGGTGCTGGAAAAACAACTTCTTTTTATATGATTGTGGGCCTTATCAAACCCAACAATGGTGCAATCTTCTTGAACGATCAAGAAATTACCAAATTTCCAATGTATAAAAGGGCTCAACAAGGGATTGGCTATCTTGCTCAGGAAGCCTCTGTATTCAGAAAACTAAGTGTTGAAGAGAACATTTTGAGTGTTTTACAAATGACCGATCTTTCCAAAACAGCACAAAAAGAAAAAATGGAATCCTTGCTTGAAGAATTTGGATTGAATCACATACGTAAAAATAGAGGTGATTTACTCTCTGGTGGAGAACGCCGAAGAACAGAAATTGCGCGGGCCCTAGCGACCGATCCAAAATTCGTTTTACTTGACGAACCTTTTGCGGGAGTTGATCCCGTTGCAGTGGAAGACATACAACGTATTGTTGCACATTTAAAGAAGAAAAATATTGGTATTCTAATTACAGATCATAATGTTCAAGAGACACTTGCCATTACTGACAAAACCTACCTTATGTTTGAAGGTAGCATCTTAAAAGCAGGAACTCCAGATGAACTGGCTTCTGATGAAATGGTCCGTAAGGTATATCTTGGTCAAAATTTTGAACTTCGCAAAAAGAAACTTTCGTTTTAAAACTCTAAAAATTAGGAGTCAGATGTAAACGTTTTATTTAAAACTATTTCTAATGACGTTTAAAAAGAGATAAAGAACAATCATTACAGGTACAGCTGCCCATTGTAAAAAGTAAAAAGAGGGAAGTGCTAGAATCACTAAAAACATCTGAAAACCATAATCTCGTATACTAAAAGTTTGAATCTTAAAAGAGAATAAAGAGAGGCGAACATTCATTAAAACTGCAGAAAGAATAACGATAAATAGCAGTGCCGTATAGGTTGAAAGCAAAGGCTTTAAAAATGCAAATAAAGGATGCTCCATCAACAACGGGAGTGCTACTATAAAAAGTGCATTTGCAGGTGCTGGAAGACCTTTAAACTCATATCGTTGCTCCGCATCAATATTAAAATTAGAAAGGCGTATTGCTGCGCCTAAAGAAATTAAAAAGCCAACAAGCGCTAAGGGAGCAAAAGAAAAAGTGAAATCGTTTTGAAAAACGGCAATCGTAAAATCAATTTCACGAATTCCAATTTCCAAAAAAAGTTTATACATAACAACCCCTGGAACAATTCCACTAGTAATTAAATCAGCCATGGAGTCAAACTGAAGACCAAATTGACTCTCCGCTTTCAGTAATCGCGCAAAAAGACCATCAAATAAATCAAAAAAAGTGCCTAATAAAACCATCAGGAAAGCTGCCTCAAACAAATTCTTATATGCTAAAGTCACAGCAAAACATCCACAAATGAAGTTTAATGAGGTAAAAAGATTGGGAATATTTCTTATGATTAGCCTCACGGATAAATATTTATAATTTTTGACAAGATAGTAATTGCTAAAGCTCCAAAAAAATTTAAATTCGTGCAAATGTCTAAGACAACAAAATATTTTTTATTAGCTATAGGATCTGGAATATTACTTTCAGCTTCGTGGCCGGTCAATGGAATTACCCTTTTAGTATTTGTAGGTTTAGTTCCCCTTCTCTTTCTCGAGGATAGCATTCGTAAAGATGATTTAAAGAAAAAAGGAATTCGGGTCTTTTTATACTCCTACCTCACTTTTATAATTTGGAATGCACTCACAACATGGTGGTTGGTTAACTCAACATTTTTTGGAATGCTGTTTGCCAACTTGTGCAATAGTCTTTTTTATGCTCTAGTTTTCCTTTGTTTTTCTTGGACCAAAGGAAGAATGGCTGATCGGAGTGGGTACCTATTTTTTATCGCCTTGTGGATCGCCTTTGAAAAACTCCATCTCGAATGGGATTTTTCCTGGACTTGGCTAACCTTGGGAAATGTTTTCTCAGAAAAATTTTACTGGATTCAATGGTATGAATACACCGGAGTATATGGAGGCTCGCTCTGGGTATTGATTATAAACGTCTGGATCTTCAGCATTTTAAGAAAGCATGAATTGTCTACTCTTTTTAAAACAGTAATTAAAAAACTAATAGGTCCCCTACTGCTTATTGCCCTTCCAATAGCAGGCTCACTTTACCTCTATCAGCAAGTTGCTGATGTAGAAAAAAACATTTCTGTTGCTCTCATCCAACCCAATATTGATCCTTACAGCACCAAATACCAATTAACAAACTCAACGTTTTTATCGCTATGGGAAGAGCAAACAAAACCCTTTATAAACGATTCCCTTGACTATATCCTCTCTCCTGAAACCTATTTTGCTGAAGGCTTTGGTGAAGAATTAAAAGGCTATCCAAAAAGCATCTTACACCAGGACATACAAAAAGAGTTGGCTAAAATTCCGGAAACTCAATTCATTAGCGGCGTTCAATATTATGATGTTTACACGCAAGAAGAGGCTCCATCCTTGACTGCGAATTTGGCTAGAAAAGGACTTTGGGTAGAGTATTACAATTCTGCTGTAGCAGAACAATTCAATTCTTCCCCTCAAGTATATCATAAATCTAAATTAGTAGTGGGTGTGGAAAATATGCCCTTAAAATCAGTTTTGAACCCATTGTTAGGCGACCTGATGTTAGATCTTGGTGGGACAGTTGCTAGTCGTGTCACACAAAATAAAAGATCTGTCTTTACCCATCCCAATCTAAAAGAAAAAGCAGCCCCTATTATTTGTTGGGAATCAATTTTCGGAGAATTTGTCACGGGCTATGTTAAGGAAGGCGCCACCTTTTTGGCAGTAATATCCAATGATGCTTGGTGGGGAAATACTCCGGGACATAAGCAACTCCTTAGTTACACACGGCTAAGAGCTATAGAAATCCGTAGAGACATTGCCCGAAGTGCCAATACAGGTATTTCGTGTATCATTGACGCTAGGGGTGAAATACTAAAGCAAACGACGTACAACAGCAAAACGGTCCTTATTGGAAAAATAAGCTCTAGAGACACCATAACTTTTTATGTACGTTTTGGGGACATCATTGCACGTTGGGCAGGTTTTATAACCGTTTTATTTTTCTTATTAGCCCTTAGTGGAAGACTTAAAGAAAAGGACACCCTTTAAAATTAACTTTTAATCAACACGACTCAATCGATCAATGTTTTAGAAATTGTTTCATAGAATTAAAGGTTAAAACTAATTTTGACATATAGCTAGCGCTATATAGATAGTCTTCTAATCATTGTCCTACTGAGCTTTACTGATTAAAATAAAGATGCGAAAAAATACATCGAGGAAAATTCCTACAATACAATTTTTGTTTAGGTTGAATTATATCCAGTAAAGAGAAATCAACATACCCCAACATAACTATAACATGTTAATAAAAAAATAGATCTACGCCATGCAAAGCGTTTGGGTATATGCAAGTGTGTACCTTTAGTTTTTGGTTTTTCTGCCACCAGAGGATCATCACAAATAAATGAAACAGACAACAGAATGTATATTGAAATGATAAATCCCTTTTTAATTCCAGTAATTTTAATATCACTTTTTTTATCGTTTATACCAACTGTAATCGCTTTGATTGATATTTTAAAAAGTGAGTTCAATTGGAATGATAAGATTGTTTGGATATTAGTAGTATTTTTCTTCAACCTAATTGGAGTAATATTATACATTACAATTGGCCGAAAACAAAAACTATAAAAACTAATCAAGCTATATTAGCCCAAGTATCCAAAACAATTACCCCCAAAAGCACCTCTGTATTTCAAATTTAATATCTTTGTGTAACCAAATCATTAAAACCTACAAAGCGTAATGATGAAGAGAGCATATGGAAGAGAATAAAGTTTACACGAAGACAGGTGATGGCGGATTTACAAGTTTAATTTCCGGGAAAAGAGTTCCAAAACACGACCTAAGGATAAAAACCTATGGTACAATTGATGAACTAATCGCTTGGTTAGGTTTGATTCGAGACACTACAAAATTAGAAGAAGTCCAAACTACATTACTTGAAATTCAAAAACAACTGATGACCGTTGCGGCACAATTATCCATAGATTCGGACAAAAAAATACCCAAAAACTTAACTCCTATTCAGCCTAGTGCTGTAAAATTCCTAGAATACGAAATTGATTCCCTTACAACTAAACTAGAACCGTTACGTAACTTTGTCATCCCTGGAGGACATGTTTTGATTTCCTATTCTCATCTTGCACGATGTGTTTGCAGAAGAGCAGAACGTTATGTCACCGAATTGGATGAAGAAGCTTCAATATCGTCTACATTGATTGCATACATGAACCGTCTTTCTGATTATTTCTTCACCCTTTCAAGAACCTTTGCTGCTGAGTTAAACGTAGAGGAAGTTAAATGGAGTGGAAACTAAAACCATAAATTAGTTGCATAATTTAGATAAAAATCTATTTTTGCAAAAAAATAAATATTATGTATTGGACTTTAGAACTAGCTTCTTACTTAAGTGATGCCCCTTGGCCTGCCACTAAAGATGAACTTATTGACTTTTCAATTCGTACTGGAGCTCCCCTAGAAGTAGTGGAAAATCTACAATCTATGGAAGATGAGGAAGATATTTATGAGTCAATTGAAGAAATTTGGCCAGATTTTCCTACCGAGGAAGATTACCTTTGGAATGAAGATGAATATTAATTCATTCAAAAACGAATTTAAAAAGTCTCTTATTGAGGCTTTTTTTTTAGTTACTTTTGAATAATAAAAGAAAAATACCTCAAAGAGTATATGAGTTTTTTAAATAGCATATTAAAGACATTTGTAGGAGATAAAACAAAAAAAGATTTAAGCAAGATTACTCCTTTAATTGCTGAAATCAATGAACATCAAACTAGCTTTGAAAATCTTTCTAATGATGCATTACGCCAAAAAACAGAAGCCTTTAAGCTTCAAATTGCTTCGGCTAGAAGTAATTATGATACCTCAATAGAGCAACTTAAAAAGGACGTAAAGGAAACCAATGATATTGACGCTAAAGAAAGTTTATATCAACAAATAGATTCTCAGGATGAGGAAGCACAAAAAGCAGTAGAAAATATTTTAAATACCATCCTTCCAGAAGCTTTCGCTGTAGTCAAAGAAACGGCAAGACGTTTTGTTGAAAATACAACACTAGAAGTAACTGCTACTGCTTATGACCGTGAACTTTCACAAAAAAAGGATTACATCCAATTAAAAGGAGACAAAGCCCATTGGGCAAACTCTTGGGATGCTGCAGGAAAGCCTATTACTTGGGATATGATCCATTACGATGTTCAGCTCATTGGAGGGATCGCATTACACCAAGGTAAAATCGCAGAAATGCAAACAGGAGAAGGAAAAACCCTTGTGGCTACACTTCCCGTCTATTTAAATGCACTAACCGGGAAAGGGGTTCATCTCGTAACCGTAAACGATTATCTTGCGAAACGAGATAGCGCCTGGATGGCACCCATCTTTCAATTCCATGGAATGAGTATTGACTGTATTGACTACCATACACCCAACAGTCAAGAAAGAAGAAATGCTTATTTGGCAGACATTACTTATGGTACAAATAACGAGTTTGGCTTTGATTACCTAAGAGATAACATGGCTCATACCGCCGAGGATTTGGTTCAGCGAAAGCATAACTACGCAATTGTGGATGAGGTAGATTCTGTGTTGGTGGATGATGCCCGTACTCCGCTTATTATTTCTGGACCCACGCCTGAAGGCGATCGACATGAATTTGATGTTTTAAAATCTAAGGTTGGAAGTTTAGTTACCAAACAAAGAAGCCTTCTTACTAGTGTCTTGGCGGAAGCAAAAGCTAAAATCAAAGAAGGGGATACCTCAGAAGGAGGGTTATTACTTTACCGCGTATTCAGAGGGTTACCAAAAAATAAAGCGTTAATAAAGTTTCTAAGTGAAGAAGGTGTAAAACAATTGCTTCAAAAAACAGAAAATCATTACATGCAGGACAACAATCGTGAAATGCCAAAGGTAGATGAAGCCTTGTATTTTGTGATTGACGAAAAGAACAATCAAATTGATCTTACAGAAAAAGGAATTGAACTCCTTTCCGAAGACAATCAGGACAAAAACTTCTTTGTCCTTCCGGACATCGGTGGTGAAATTGCAAAAATTGAAGCGCAAGAGCTAGAATCTAAAAAAGAAGCCTCTGAAAAAGAAATACTTTTTAAAGATTTTGATGTTAAAAGTGAGCGAATACATAGTATGAATCAGTTGCTAAAGGCCTATACCCTTTTTGAAAAAGATGTGGAATATGTGGTCATGGAGAACAAAGTCAAAATTGTGGATGAGCAAACAGGACGAATCATGGAGGGACGTCGCTATTCAGACGGATTACACCAAGCTATTGAAGCCAAAGAAAATGTAAAAATTGAGGCAGCCACCCAAACCTATGCGACCGTAACCCTTCAAAATTATTTTAGAATGTACCAAAAGCTTTCTGGAATGACAGGTACAGCCGTTACAGAAGCAGGTGAATTTTGGGAAATCTATGAATTGGACGTGATCGAAATTCCAACCAATCGTCCAATCGCTAGAAATGACGATAATGATTTAATCTACAAAACCAAACGCGAGAAGTATAATGCCGTAATTGAAAAAGTCACTGAACTTTCATTGGCCGGAAGACCTGTTTTAATTGGTACTACCTCGGTTGAAATTTCAGAACTTTTAAGTAAGATGCTAAATATTAGAAAAATAAAGCATAATGTCTTAAATGCTAAAATGCATAAAAAAGAAGCTGATATTGTAGCAGAAGCTGGAAATCCAGGAATCGTAACAATAGCAACTAACATGGCCGGTAGAGGAACAGATATTAAACTTTCTCAAATCGTTAAGGATGCTGGTGGTTTAGCAATAATCGGAACGGAACGTCACGACTCACGTCGGGTAGACAGACAACTTCGCGGTCGTTCTGGGCGTCAAGGAGATCCTGGAAGTTCACAGTTTTACGTTTCTTTAGAAGACAACTTAATGCGTCTTTTTGGTTCCGATCGAGTTGCCAAAGTAATGGACCGAATGGGATTGGAAGAAGGAGAAGTTATCCAACATTCCATGATGACAAAATCTATTGAAAGGGCTCAAAAGAAAGTAGAAGAAAATAACTTTGGAATTCGTAAGCGTCTGTTAGAGTATGACGATGTGATGAGTGCGCAAAGAGAAGTTATTTATAAGAGAAGAAAACACGCCCTTCAAGGATCCCGTTTAAAACTTGATGTTTTAAATATGCTTTTTGACACCTGTGAAGATATCGTAATAAGTAACAAAGGCAATAGTGACTATAAAAACTTTGAGTTTGAAATTATCACGAGCTTTTCAATGACTGCTCCCATTTCAGAAGAACAGTTTTTAGAAACACCTGAAAGTGAATTGACATACAATCTCTACGATGCCTTATTAAAACATTATCAAGAGAAAACAGAACTCAATGCACAAATGGCTTTTCCTGTAATAAAAGACGTTTACGAACGCCCTGGAAACAAATTTGAACGTATTGTAGTTCCTTTTACAGATGGGGTTAAATCTCTCAACGTAGTTACCAACCTTAAAGAGGCTTATGAAAGTAAAGGGAAACATCTAATTGAAGATTTTGAACGAAACATTACCCTTGCCATTATTGATGAAGCGTGGAAAGATCATTTACGCAAAATGGACGAGCTAAAGCAGTCTGTACAGTTAGCCGTTCACGAACAAAAAGATCCCTTGTTGATCTATAAGTTTGAAGCTTTTGAATTGTTTAAAAACATGCTCAGCCAATTGAATAAAGAGGTGCTTTCCTTTTTGATAAAAGGTAGTTTACCGAGTCAAAGTCCCTCAAGTATTCAAGAAGCAAAAAAGACTAGAAGCAAACAAAATTTGAATGTCTCCAAAGATGAAGTTTTAAACACAGAGGAGATCGCTGCGCGAAACAGAGCTGTGGGAGCTGGGGCCAGCCAGGGAAATCAAAGAGTTATCGAAACCATCACTCGGGAGCAACCAAAAATTGGTAGAAATGAAAAAGTTACAATCAAAAATGTAGCTACTGGCGAAACAAAATCTGTCAAATTCAAACAAGCTGAACCGTTATTAAAACAAGGTAGCTGGGTAATTAGTTCATAATTTCTTAATTTTATAAAAAAGAAAACTCAATGGACACGTATGCAGCAGTTTTATTATGGGCAATACCTGCTTTCTTTGTTCTTGTTTTAATTGAAATCTCCTACGGTCATTTCACCAAAAAACAAACCTATACTTTTATGGATACCCTTTCTAGCCTTAGCTCGGGGATGACCAATGTAATAAAAGATGCTTTAGGTTTAGCGGTTATTTTAATTTCCTACCCATTTGTGTTAAAGTATCTAGCGATTTTCCAATTGGAAAGTTCTGTTTTCGTTTATATTACTGCATTTATTTGTATAGATTTCGCTTCCTATTGGGTGCACCGTTTAAATCATAAAGTCAATATCTTTTGGAATCAACATGTCATTCATCATAGTAGTGAGGAATTCAATCTTGCCTGCGCATTACGCCAAAGTATTTCAAATTTAATTGGGTTTGGAGCTGTTTTCTTGATACCTGCTGCCCTACTAGGCGTTCCTGCTAAAGTAATTATGTCCCTAGCACCACTGCATCTATTTGCTCAATTTTGGTATCACACTCAGCATATTGGAAAACTAGGCTTTTTAGAATACATCTTAGTCACACCTTCACAGCATCGGGTTCACCATGCCATAAACCCTATATATATCGATAAAAATATGGCAGCGATTTTTAGTGTTTGGGATAGATTGTTCGGTACCTTTCAAGAAGAATTAGATTCTGAACCCCCTGTTTATGGAACCCTAAAGCCTTCTAAAAGTTGGAATCCCATTTGGATTAATTTTCAACACCTTTGGCAAATCACACAAGATGCCTGGTATGCTAAGAATTGGATAGATAAACTTAAAATTTGGTTTATGCCAACCGGGTGGAGGCCTAAAGATGTTGAGGACAGGTTTCCAATTACCCCAAGACCGATAGATTCTGAGGACAAGTATAACCCCTTTTATAACAATCAATGGAAAGCCATAGCCCTTATTCATTTTGTTTCCCTCAATTTTCTTTTACTTTTCTTGCTTGCAAACTATAGTGAGTTGACTGTAGAATTTCGCGTCAGTTTAGGATTTGTTTTACTATTCTCGATTTTTGGATTTACTGGACTAATGGACTTCCATAAATGGGCGCCCACCTATGAGATTTTTAGAGGGCTGCTAGGGATCCTTTTTGTTTTTCTTCCCCAATGCGAATTTTTACGTTTTGAATACCCTCTTTTCTTTGGCTTTTACATCACCTACTTTATCATCACCTCCGCTCTAGGAATCTGGTCTAATAGAAAAGAATTCAACCGATCCTTAGCCTTGTAAAATGGCTCCAAAGGAATTAGATTATCTCATCATAGGTCCTGCCCATCCATTTAGAGGCGGAATTGCCGAAACTCAACACGAACTTGCAAAAGCACTTCTAGAGCAAGGCTATACCGTCAGGTTAATTACCTTCACAAAACTCTATCCAAAATTCTTATTTCCAGGAACAAGTCCCTACACCACTCTTAAATCTCCAAAAAAATTAGTGATTGACCAAGATATTCATGCATATTATCCATGGCGTTGGAAAAAAACATCACGATACATCAATAGCCTAAAACCAAAAAATGTTATTTTTCGTTATTACACTCCCTTTTTAGCTCCTGTTTATGTTGCCATTGCAAAAAGATTGGAAAAAAACATTAAAAGAAGTGCTTTAGTAGACAACTGGTTTCCTCATGAATCAAATTTATTTGACAAACGTTTAAATAAGTACTTTGGAAAACAAATGCAGAGTTTTACTACCCTATCATCACAGGTAGCAGAACAAATTAAAAAAGAATTTAATATTCCGGTTTGGGCCGGTTTTCATCCCATTGCTACGAGCCTCTCCCCTAAAATTGAAAAAGAAAAAGCAAGAAATATCTTGGGTTGGGCTTCAGAAACTAAGATGGTACTTTTCTTTGGTTTAATTCGAAAATACAAAGGTCTAGAACTTCTCTTACAATCTTTTGCAGAATCGCCTTTAAAAGAACAAGATAGCATTTGTCTTTATGTAGCTGGAGAGTGTTATGAAGATCCAAATAAATACACCACCTTGGTAAAAGATTTAAAAATTGAAAGCCGAGTGACTCTTGATTTTACCTACAAAAACCCTAATGAAGCAGCGTTGCTTTTTTCTGCAGCAGATGCCGTAGCACAAACCTATCATTCAGCTACTCAAAGTGGTATTACTCCCTATGCTTACTTCTACAACAACCCTCTTTTAGTGAGTGATATATCAGGCCTCAATGAATTGATAAAAAAAGACACTACTGGTCTTTGCACACCAAAAAAATCGAAAGCTATTGCAACCCACTTAATAGAATTATTGGAAGAAGGAAACTTTAAAAAATATAAAGAAAATATTATAGGAGCTAAAGACAAATATCAATGGAGTTATTTTGTGAAAAAATGGCATCATTTTATTGAAAATATTTAAAATCACAAAAATATTTTAACTCAATTAGAGTATCTTTCTTACTTCTAATTGATTAAGCAATGCGCAGTAAATTTTTATTACTCAACATACTCATTTACATCCCAATTATTCTTATTGGACAAGTAAATACAGACGACTATCGTTTGTCCATTCAAAAAACAAATGAAAAAATTAAAATTGATGGAGTTTTAGAAGAAGCAGCCTGGAAAAATGCAGCAGTAGCCAAGGATTTTTTTATGATTACTCCCGTGGATACAGGAAAGGCTACTCAATTTTCGGAGGCGCGAGTGAGCTTTGATGATGAAAACTTATACATCGCTATTATCTTTTTTAATAATTCAACTCAGGGTAAATATGTTGTCGAATCGTTAAAACGTGATTTCTCTTTTGGAAAAAACGATAATTTCCTGGTTGCCATTGACCCATTTAACAATCAAAATACTGGTTTTGCTTTTGGTCTTAATGCTTATGGGGCACAATGGGATGGCACAATGTATGACGGAAGGAGTGTGGATTTAAACTGGGACACAAAGTGGTATTCTGAAGTACAATTTGATGAAGAAAAATGGGTTTGCGAAATCGCAATACCCTTTAAATCAATTCGGTATAATGAAGAAATAACCGAATGGGGAATAAATTTCAGTCGGTTGGATTTAAAGGCAAGTGAAAAATCAAGTTGGGCACCTGTCCCAAGACAATTCCCATCCGTTACTCTTGCATATGCTGGTGCTTTAGTATGGGATTCCCCTCCTCCCAAGCAGAGTAGTAATGTTTCACTTATACCCTATCTTTCCAACAACTTGAATAGCCAAGATAACGCAACTCCAAACAATACTTTTAAAGTGGGTGGAGATTTAAAATATAGCCTTACGTCTGCATTAAATTTAGATGTTACCGTTAATCCAGATTTTTCCCAAGCAGAAGTTGATCAACAAGTAACCAACCTAGATCGTTTTGAATTATTCTTTCCTGAAAGAAGACAATTCTTTTTAGAAAATGGGGATTTATTTTCCAATTTTGGTTACACTACAATACGCCCTTTCTTTTCAAGACGAATCGGTTTAAATGTCCCTATTCAAGGAGGAATTCGTCTAAGTGGTAATCTAGATGAAAACTGGCGTATTGGAATAATGGATATTCAAACCCGCCAAGATGAGGGGTTAAATTTAGCAGCCGAAAATTTTGGTGTCGTTACACTTCAACGTAAGGTTTTTGACCGCTCCAATCTGAGTGTGATTTTTGTGAATAAACAAGCTATTAATTTAAACAACGATCAAAATAACACTTCAGCCTATAATCGAAATGTAGGATTAGAGTACAATTATTTTTCAGCTGATAATCTATGGAATGGAAAACTGTTGTTTTTAAAATCACTCAGCCCCCTAGCAAAGCAGCAGGGTGAAGTTTTTGCTTCCCATATTGGATACCAATCTACACGATGGAATTGGAGACTTCAGCAAGAATACATTAGCGGTAATTACAGTGCAGAAGTGGGTTTTATTCCTAGAAATAATTACATCAAGCTACAGGCAACAGGAGGGTATTTATATTACACCAATAAAGAGACTCCACTACTTTCACATGGACCAAGAGTTGGGAGAACTTATTATTTTGATACCGATTTTAATAAAAAAGATCAGACACAACAACTCGATTATTTATTCAATTTTAAAAATAGAAGCCGATTTACTTTAGGAATAAGAAGGCAGTATATCGAATTACTCACTGACTTTGACCCCTTACGCACGCAAATAGCAAAACTTACAGCCGGAACAAAACACGAATGGAATAGCTTTACCTTTTCCTATGACGCTAAACCCCAGAATCGATTTACTTACTCAGCAGAATTAATTACTGGGGGATACTATGATAATGGGAAGCGTAATGCCTTTTTAGGAGAATTCGGATATCGTTTTCAACCCTATTTAGAATTGAGCTCGTTAGTGAATTATAATAAAATTGAATTGCCTGCACCTTGGAATACGAATTCTTTTTGGTTGTTGGGTATCAAGTCTAATTTAACGTTAACAAATAAAATCTTTTTTTCTAACCTATTTCAATACAACGAACAACTTGGGCTATGGAACTTCAATTCACGATTTCAATGGAGGTATAAACCTGCATCAGACATTTTCTTAGTTTTTAATAGTAATGAGATAAGTGTTCCTAATGTAGCAACAGGATGGAACCTTACCCTAAAAGTTAATTATTGGCTTAATCTATAATCGCATGAATATATCAAAACAACATTGGGAACAAGTTTTTGAAACTAAAAGCCCTAAAGAAGTTAGCTGGACACAAAAATACCCTACCATTTCAATGGAATTAATTCAGTCATTTAAACTTTCTAAATCGAGCAGCATAATCGATGTAGGTGGAGGAGACAGCTTACTTGTAGATGCTTTGTTAGAGAAAGGTTATACAAATATTACAGTCTTAGATATTTCCGAAAAAGCCTTACTTAGAGCACAAGCACGATTGGGAGAAAGAGCTAAAAAAATCAATTGGATTGTAAGTGATATTAACGTTTTTAAGCCACATAAAAACTATGATCTTTGGCATGATCGTGCGTCATTTCATTTTTTAACCCAAAAGAAAGATATTATAAATTATACGGAAATTGTGAATGCTTATGTGTCAACTGCGCTTGTTATAGGAACTTTTTCTAAAGAAGGTCCTGAAAGATGTAGTGGATTACCAATCACTCAATATAGCTGTGCAAGTATGGAAGAAAATTTTAGAGAAAAGTTTATCTCTGAAGAATGCAGAGTGGAAGACCACATTACTCCGTTTGAAACGAAACAGAATTTCACTTTTAGTCGTTTTGTGAAAAAACAATAAAATCAACTTTTCACTTTTTCAATTTCCCTTTTGATGATTCGATTCCACACTTCATACCCTTTTTCATTTAGATGAAGTTGGTCTTTAATAAACCATTGTGTTTTGGGCTGCCCCTTTTCATCTAAAAATTCAGGGACTGTATCAATAAAATAAAGATTGTCTGTTTTTTCACAATACCCTTTCATTAAAGCATTAACCTTATCGATTTCAGGCCATAATGACCACCTACTTTTTGTTGGAGTTATAGCTATTTGCATGATGGGAATAGTCGGATATTTAACTCTCACCTGCTTGATGAAATGTTTAAAAAGTTTAAGTACTTCTTGCGGTGTGCCATCCTGCTCAGACCCACTAATATCATTTGCTACAAAACAAACCACCATACTTAATTGATGATCCGACATAATTCGATCAGTAAAAAAAACCATATCCCTAAAATGAGCACCTCCATAGCCTCGTTGAATTACAGAATAAGGCTTCATATCTTCAATTAGTGTTTTCCATAAACGAATACTAGAACTTCCTATAAATAAAATAGCATCTTCAGCATAGGATTGTGTTTTATCCAAACGCTCAAAGGCTTCTATCTCGGGAAAAGCCCATTTCCGATCTTTTACATTATAGTCCTTTAAAGGAGAGCAAGAAATCAACAATAGCCACACTATACATAGTAACAAAGCTTTATTTCTCATAAAAACAAACTTATAAAAGATAATCTGTGCTCACAAAATTGGATTCATTAGAATTCAATAAAGTCTCTAAAATTTCATTGTTATAAGGAGAATCCTTTGCCGCAACAAAAGTTCGGATTGAAAATGAACGAAGTGCATCATAAACACTTAGCGTTCCTACAGCAGAATTTTTTCGTCCTGCAAAAGGATAAACATCAGGTCCACGTTGACAAGCAGAATTTAAGTTTACACGACACACTAAATTAGCTAGGGTATCAATCAGTGGCCCAATTTTTCTTACATCACGCCCAAACAAACTTACTTGCTGACCATAATCCGAAGCTGCCATTGCATCTAAAGGCTCATCAATTTCTTTATAAGAAATAACTGGAATCACAGGTCCAAATTGTTCCTCATGATATACATTCATTGTCTTATCTACAGGATAAAGTACAGCTGGAAAACAATAGTTTTCTGATACTTCACCTCCACGTTTGTTCAATACTTTTGCACCTTTACTTACAGCGTCATCTATCAATTCCTTAATATACTGTGGTTTGGCTGGTTCGGGTAGCGGTGTCAAAAAAGTATCCTCCCAAGGCATCCCATACTTAAGCTCATCTACTGCTACAGAAAAGCGCTTATTAAATTCATTGACCAAAGACTCATGAACATACAATACTTTTAAAGCGGTACATCTTTGTCCGTTAAAGGATAACGTTCCCGATATACATTCCGTAATCGTTAAATCTAAATCAGCATCCGGAAGAATAATTCCAGGGTTTTTTGCTTCAAGACCTAATACTAAACGAAGTCTGTTCTTATTAGGATGCTCATCTTGTAGTGCTACAGCAGAAGAGCTATGACCTATTAATGCCAAAACATCTACTTTTCCAGTTTTCATGATGGGACTTGCAATTTTTCGCCCTCTCCCGAATAGAATATTTACAACTCCTGGAGGAAAACTTTCCTGAAAGGCTTTTAGCAAAGGAGCAATTAATAGTACTCCGTGTTTCGCTGGTTTAAAAATTGCTGTATTTCCCATGATTATCGCAGGAATCAGCAAACAAAAGGTTTCATTTAAAGGATAATTATAAGGTCCCAAACAAAGAACAACACCCAAAGGACCTCTTCGAATGTGCGCGTGAACACCTGCTTGTTTATCAAATTTAGCCCCTTTACGATCTAGATTTTTATATGCATCAATTGTGTCAATAATATAATCGACCGTTCTATCAAACTCCTTGTATGAATCTGATTTATTTTTACAAATTTCCCACATCAAAAGTTTTACAACCTCTTCTCTGTGTTCCTTCATTTTTTCAACAAAAGTCTCCATGCATTTTAACCGATCGCCAACCTTCATTGTAGGCCAAAGACCTTGGCCTCTTTGAAAAGCCATCTCTGCAGCATTAAGAGCCTCTATAGCTGACTCTGTCTCCATATCAGGGATTGAACCTAACAAAGTAGGAACCATCTCACCTGCTTCATTTGAAGATTGGATTGTTGAATAAACATTTGTTGTGTTTCCTTTCCATGTTTTCAGTTGACCATTGACTAAATATTGATCACATTTATAGGGTTGAATTTGAAATTCCTTTGGAACAGCACTTAAATTTACATTCATAATTTATCTTTTTCTTAGCTTTTTTAAATCAAAAATAGTAACACGTTTTGTAGTCAAAATTGAAGTTATGGTTTTTCATTCGATCTACCAAAAACAGCAAATCATCCATTAATTTTAATTCAATTCTTTTTTTTAAATAAGGCTTCACTCAACGAAGCAATATTTCTTTAATCAAGGGGCATCTGTAAACCCACTCCTAAAAAAAACACCTGTCATTTCTGACAAGTGCTTGTTTAGTACTAGAAATGTGAATATGTTTTTTTTTTAAAAACATATAATAATTGGAATTCTGTTTTATGGCTTCTTCGAGTGAAGAAAATTGAGACTTCATTACACAATTTTTTTCATTGCTACCATAGATGCACGAAGATCATAACCAATCATCTCTACTGGATGATAGCGAATAATCTCGTTGATATCAATCAATTGTTTATTATCAACTCCCATATCTTTTGTGATCAATCCGGCCCCTATAACATCTTTTTTTATCCCTTTCATAAAGTCTGTTAACATAGGCTTTGCAGCATGATCAAAAAGGTAACATCCGTATTCTGCGGTATCAGAAATAATACGATTCATCTCAAATAATTTTTTACGCGCTATTGTATTGGCGATTAATGGAGTTTCATGCAAGGATTCATAATATGCAGACTCTTCTTTAATTCCTGCAGCCACCATTGTATCAAAGGCTAATTCAACCCCAGCACGAACGAAAGCAACCATCAAAATTCCATGATCAAAAAATTCTTGATCGGTTATTTCCTTATCTGTTATGGGTGTCTTTTCAAAAGCAGTCTCACCTGTTTCAGCTCTCCATGACAATAAATTTTTATCATCATTGGCCCAATCTTCCATCATAGTTTTTGAAAAGTGTCCTGACATAATATCATCCATGTGCTTTTCAAATAAAGGTTCTAAAATCTCCTTCAATTGTTCTGACAATTCAAAAGCCTTAATTTTTGCAGGGTTAGACAAACGGTCCATCATGTTAGTGATTCCTCCATGCTTTAATGCTTCCGTGATTGTTTCCCAACCATACTGAATTAATTTAGCCGCATAGGCAGCGTCAATTCCTTCTTCAACCATTTTATCAAAACTTAAAATCGACCCTGTTTGAAGTACCCCACAAAGAATGGTTTGCTCTCCCATTAAATCTGATTTTACCTCTGCAACAAAGGAAGATTCTAAAACACCGGCGCGATGTCCACCTGTAGCAAAAGCATACGCTTTGGCTTGTGCTAATCCATGTCCCTGAGGGTCATTTTCTGGATGAACAGCAATTAATGTAGGAACACCAAATCCTCGCTTATACTCTTCTCTTACTTCAGAACCAGGGCATTTTGGCGCTACCATAATCACAGTCAAATCTTCTCTTACTTTAGTTCCTTCTTCCACAATATTAAAACCGTGTGAATAAGATAAAGTAGCTCCTTTTTTCATTAATGGCATTACAGCTTTTACAACAGGAGTATGATTCTTGTCTGGCGTAAGATTGATTACCATATCTGCTGAGGGAATTAAAGCATCATAAGTCCCTACATTAAAATCGTTGGATACAGCATTTTGATAAGAAGCTCTCTTTTGTTCTATTGCACCATCACGTAAAGCATAAGAAATATCTAGGCCTGAGTCACGCATGTTCAGTCCTTGATTAAGACCTTGCGCTCCACAGCCTACAATAACAATTTTCTTTCCTGCTAAAACCTGAATCCCATCTTCAAATTCTGAAGCATCCATAAAACGACATTGTCCAAGTTGATGAAGTTGGTCACGTAATGATAATTGGTTGAAATAATTTGACATAATTTTTATTAATTATTATTTTTTAAAGGTATTTAATATTTCTGAGATGCCCATTTTGGCTTTGGTTACAGATATACGTCCAGAACGCACAAACTGTAACAATCCATAGGGTGCTAACTCTTGGCGTAGTTTTTCTGTTTCTTCTCTAAAACCCGTCTTTTCAATAACAAAAAATTCGGGGGAAACAGTAACTATAGTCGCATGACTTGATTTAATGATGTTTTGTATTTGTCGTTCTTCAAACAAATAACTTGATCGTATTTTATACAATGCATTTTCTTGAAAGATGGTTTCTTCATCCGTATGATAGTAAGCCTTAATAACATCAATTTGTTTTTCAATCTGCTGTACAATTTTATGCACTTTGTCTGGCGCTATATTAACAACTATAACAAACCGAAACACATCAGGTATTTCAGACTCAGAGGTAGAAAAGCTTTCTAAATTAATGTGCCGCTTCAAAAAGATTGCAGAAATACGATTTAGCAATCCAATATTGTTTTCGGAATAAACCGAAATGGTGTATGTTTTTAGTTCCATCTTATTCTAGTCTAATATCCGATACACTTGCTCCTGTTGGAATCATCGGGAATACATTATCTTCTTTTTCTACACATATTTCCAAGAAATAAGGCTTGTCAGAGGCCATCATGTTGGCAACTGCTTGATCCAAGTCTTCTCTTTTGTCCACTCGCGCAGCATCAATATGATACCCTTTTGCAATTGTTACAAAGTCAGGATTAGTCATCTCAGTTGAAGCATAGCGTTTGTCGAAAAAAAGTTGCTGCCACTGGCGTACCATCCCTAAAAAGTCGTTGTTTAAAATAACTATTTTAACGGCAACTTGCTGTTGAAAAATAGTACCCAACTCTTGAATCGTCATTTGATATCCACCGTCTCCAATTATTGCTACCACTTCGCGTGAAGGTGCTCCCATTTTTGCTCCAATGGCAGCAGGAAGCGCAAAACCCATAGTTCCTAATCCTCCTGAAGTAACATTACTTTTGGATTGAGTAAACTTCGCATAGCGACATGCGACCATTTGATGCTGACCTACATCAGTCACAATTACGGCATCTCCATTGGAATGCTTATTAATCATCTCTACACTTTCTCCCATGGTCAAACCAGGTTTTGTAGGATTTAAGTCGCCATAAATAACCTTCTCCTTTTCGATGACATCCAAATCATCAAAACGTTTGATCCATTCAGGGTAAGTTTTTGTTGAAATTTTATCATTTAACGCTTGTAAACTGATTTTACAATCGCAGAGTAGAGTTACATCAGCTTTTACGTTTTTATTGACCTCAGCAGGATCAAGTTCTAAATGAATGACCTTCGCTTGTTTTGCGTAGGTGTTTAAATCGCCTGTAACACGATCGTCAAAACGCATTCCTATAGCAATTAACAAATCACATTCATTGGTCAATAAATTGGGCGCATAATTCCCATGCATTCCTACCATCCCACGATTGGAAGGATGACCTGTAGGAAGGGCTGAAAGTCCCAAAATAGTCCAGGCAGCAGGAATTCCAGACGTTTCCAAAAAGGTTTTAAATTCTTCCTCTGCTTGCCCTAAAATAACTCCTTGTCCCCAAACCACAAATGGCTTTTTCGCTTCACCAATTAAACGAACAGCCTCCTCTAAACTTTCATTGATTAATTCAGGATAGGGTTGATAACTCCGTATACCTGTACATTTATTGTAAGTAAAATCAAACATTTCGAATTGCGCATCCTTGGTAATATCAATCAACACTGGTCCGGGTCTTCCGGAGCGTGCTATATAAAATGCTTTTGCCATAATTTCTGGAATCTCACTGGCTTTGGTGATTTGATAGTTCCATTTTGTCACGGGTGTAGAAATTCCAATAATGTCTGTTTCTTGAAAAGCATCAGATCCTAATAAATGAGAAGCTACTTGCCCTGTAATACATACCATGGGTGTAGAGTCAATTTGTGCATCTGCAATCCCTGTAACAAGATTCGTAGCTCCAGGACCAGAGGTTGCCAATGCGACCCCTACTTTACCAGAAGTACGTGCAAACCCTTGAGCTGCATGTGTTGCCCCTTGTTCATGTCGGGTTAAGACATGATGTAATTGATCTTGAAATTTATAAATCTCATCATAAATAGGCATGATTGCTCCCCCGGGATAGCCATAGATCAAATTTGCATCCTCAGCTAGCAAACATCGGATTACCGCTTCTGCCCCTGATATGCGAAGTGTTGAACCCGTGGCTTTCAATTTTTCTTGTTTTGTTTTTGTTTCCATACTTACTCGGAATCCGTAACACAACCTTCAGAAGCTGTTGCTACACTTTTAATATATTTATATAATACCCCTTGCTTAAACTTGTAAGGTGGCTTTACCCATGCAGCTTTTCTATCAGCGAGTTCGGCATCGGACAATGCCACACTAATTGTATTTTTTTCTGCATCTATGGTGATCTCATCTCCATCTTGAACAAGTCCAATGGCACCTCCCTCTTGGGCCTCTGGGACAATATGTCCTACTACAAATCCATGTGTACCTCCTGAAAAACGTCCGTCGGTAATCAAAGCGACGCTATTTCCTAAGCCAGCTCCCATAATGGCAGCTGTAGGCTTTAACATTTCAGGCATTCCAGGACCTCCTTTAGGTCCTTCATAACGAATAACGACCACTTCCCCAGCTTTAACCTTACCCTCACGGATACCATCATTGGCGGCATATTCACCATTAAAAACTCGCGCAGGCCCTTTGAATAACAAGCCTTCTTTTCCTGTGATTTTTGCTACAGACCCTCCCGTAGCTAAGTTCCCTTTTAAAATACGAATATGTCCTGTCGCTTTAATGGGTTGGTCAATCGGTCGAATGACTTTTTGGTTTTCTTTCAGACTTGGAACATCGGCTAAATTTTCAGCTAACGTTTTTCCAGTAACGGTCATACAATCACCGTGGAGCATACCCTGTTCCAACATATACTTCAACACGGCAGGGACTCCCCCAACCTGGTGAAGGTCTTTCATTAAATATTTTCCACTTGGTTTCAAATCAGCTAAAAAGGGAGTCGTATCACTAATTTTTTGGAAATCATCAATTGTCAAGTCTATTTGAGCCGCTTTGGCAATAGCTAAAAAGTGAAGTACTGCATTTGTAGAACCTCCCAAAACAGCAATCAATCTTAACGCATTTTCTAATGCTTTGCGAGTAACAATATCTCTGGGTTTTAAATCAAGCTCCAAAAGGTTTCTGAGATGAACCCCCAAAGCAAGACACTCTTCTTTCTTATCTTTACTAACTGCTGGATTGGATGCGTTATAGGGCAATGCCATTCCACAAGCTTCTATGGCTGAAGCCATGGTGTTGGCAGTATACATACCTCCGCAAGCTCCAGCACCAGGGCAGGCATTTCGGATAACACTCTTAAACTCTTTTTCATCAATCTTCCCTGCTACTTTTTCGCCCCATGCTTCAAATGCAGAAACAACATCCAACTCTTTATCATTGTGACATCCAGCAGCAATAGTACCTCCATAGACTAAAATCGAGGGACGGTTCAAACGTAACATTGCCATCAGTGCGCCTGGCATATTTTTATCACAGCCCACAACAGTGACAACGCCATCATAAGACATTGCTTGAACCACTGTTTCTACTGAATCAGCAATAACATCTCGTGAAGGAAGAGAGAAACGCATTCCAGGAGTACCCATAGAAATACCGTCGCTAACACCAATGGTATTAAAAACTAAACCCACTAATGATTGTGCGTTGACACCCACTTTTATATCTTGTGCAAGATCGTTTAGATGCATGTTACAGGGATTCCCCTCGTAACCTGTAGAAGCAATACCAATTAATGGTTTCTTAAAGTCTTCATCGGTCATTCCAATCGCATGCAACATGGCTTGTGCCGCTGGCTGCGTTGGATCTTGTGTAACTGCTTTGCTGAATTTATTGAGCTCCATAAAATATATTGATAATCAAATTTAGATTATGTTTATTTTTTCACAAAAAAATGTCATGACCTGCTCCAATATTCAATCCCCAATAAAAGATCATAAGTAATTGGTTATCAATTGTTTTTGATTAATAATATAACACACTCAATCCCCCTAAAAAGTAACACGCTTTTTTAGTTAACTTTGTACAAAAAGAAAAGTGAAAAAAATCACCTCCACCTTTATCGAAGAAATCAAACAAAATCAACTTGCTTTTTTCAAAGAACACAAGGCTAATGGTGTGGAAATAAGAATTCAACATCTTAAAAAATTAAAGAAGGTCTTGGAGCAAAAAGAGGAGGCGATTTTTGACGCCCTCTATCAGGATCTCAAAAAGCCTGTTTTTGAATCTTTTACTAGTGAATTATTAATGGTTCAAAAAGAACTGGACCTCATCATAAAGAATCTAAAAGAATGGGCAGCGCCAAAAAGAGTATCAGGAAGTTTAATTAACTTTCCTTCACGAGATTACATTCTCTCTGAGCCCTACGGAGCTGTTTTGTTGATTTCACCTTGGAACTATCCATTCCAATTAGCAATGATTCCTTTTATAGGTGCAATTGCTGCGGGAAATACGGCTGTCATTAAACCTTCAGAGTCCGCTCCACATACCGCTCAAATTATAGAAGCTATCATAAGTGAAGTTTTCCCCTCAAAATGGGCACAAGTTATTCAGGGAGATGTGAACGTAGGAGCGGCCCTTTTAAAGACCCAATGGGATTATATTTTCTATACAGGAAGTACAGCCGTTGGAAAAATTGTTGCAAAAGCTGCTGCAGAATTTTTAACCCCCACTACTTTAGAATTGGGCGGAAAAAGTCCTTGTATTGTTGACGGTACAGCTCCTATTCAAAAGACGGCGCGCCGAATTATTTGGGGTAAATTTTTAAATTGTGGACAAACTTGTATTGCCCCTGATTACGTGCTCGTTAAAAAAGAACACAAAAATGAGTTGGTTGCCGCCATGATTCAAGAAATTGAAAAAGCTTTTGGAAAAGAAGCACAACTCTCCAAAGATTATGGAAGAATTATCCACCAAAAACATTTTGAAAAACTAGTCCAAGACCTGAACAAACAGACCTTACTCTATGGAGGAGACAAAAATAAGGAAGACCTCTTTTTTGGCCCCACCCTTGTGGATGAGCCCGAGCTAGACAGCAGCTTGCTGATGGATGAAATATTTGGTCCTATTTTACCGATTTTGAGTTACAATACTGAAGCGGATCTTGATCTAGTACTAACAAAACTTAAAAACCCTTTAGCTTTTTACATCTTTAGCTCTCAAAAGAAATTCATCAATGCTCTAGTCCAACGCTATGCTTTTGGTGGTGGTGTAATCAATGATTCCATTATCCATTTTACCAATGACAAGCTTCCTTTTGGAGGCGTTGGAAATAGTGGAATGGGTGCCTACCATGGTAAGTATAGTTATGATGTGTTTACCCATGCTAAACCGGTTGTGAAACGCTCCTTTTGGTTTGACCTTCCCCAACGCTATGCCCCCTATCCTAAATCACTTAAATCACTAAAATTTTTATTGAAAAAATTATAAGCATGAAAGAAAAAACAGTCTCTGAAGCCGTTGCACACCGTAGGTCAACTCGCGTCTATGACCCCGAACAACCCATTGACAGTAAAGTGGTTCAAGAATGCATAAAACACGCAAGTCTGGCTCCCACAAGCAGTAATTTACAGCTATGGGAGTTTTATCACATCACCTCCGAAGATCAAAAAAAGGCAGTAGCCGAAGCCTGTTTCAATCAGCCTGCAGCAAAAACAGCACTTCAAATGGTCGTTACCGTTGTACGAAGAGACTTATGGCCCCAACGTGTCGCTGCAAACATTGAGTTTATCAAAGCAGGGTTTGCTAAAAAAAATGTGGTGGATCCAAAAACACAGAAACGAGCGTTGAATTATTACCAAAAAATAATTCCACATTTGTACAAGGGAGGAAATCCTGTGCGTGGTTTTGTCATGAAACTTTTTATGACATTAAGGGGACTAAGTAAAACAACCTATCGTGAGGTGAGTGCTTCAGACCTGAGGGTAGTAGGACACAAAAGCACCGCACTAGCCTCTCAAAACTTTATGATGAGCATGGCAGCTCAGGGGTACGATACCTGTCCCATGGAAGGCTTCGATTCTAAAAAGCTGAAACAAATCTTAAACCTTCCTGCTGCTGCAGAAATCAACATGGTTATTAGCTGTGGAATCCGTAAACCCGATGGGATTTATGGGGAACGCTTCCGCATTCCTTTTGAGGAAGTATATTTTGAGCTCTAAATATTAATTATTTTTAATAAATAGTTCAAAATAAATTCAATTTGGTTTATATTATAAATTAATTTACATTTGAAATATAATCTTAACAACGTACTTATGAAAACAACAAATTTTAGTCCTGATGAAAGTTTTGAGATAATTGAATCAGTAATCAAACAAGCCAAAACTCGTTTTGAAGAAAATGGATTCGCCTTTATTCTTTGGGGGATCATTGTACCCATTTGCTGCTTTAGTCAAGCTTATTTAATAGCAATAGGAAAAGGGGCTATCAGTTGGTATCCATATTTAATTATGCCTTTAGTAAGTATGATTTCTATTATTTATTATGTCAAGAAAAAAAACTTTAAGCAGAACCCTCTTAAACTGGTTTCATCACGTCTGTGGTTATTTACGGGGGTGAACATTATGATTATTGCCTTTGGGTTTAATTCCTATTTAGAGAGCAATCTTACCTCCATTATTTTATTACTCATGGGAATAGCAACTGTGGTGGCTGGAAGTTTTATTCGAAGTAGCCTTTTATTGTATTGTGGAATTATGCTCAATCTAAGTGCTTATATCGCTTTTTTTATTCCATGGAAGAATCAAGCTCTTTTTATGGGTATTATTGCCATACTAACTTTTTTGATTCCGGGTATACTACTACGAATAAAACATAAAAAGAATAATGTATAAAAACCTAGATCCTATACTGCACACCCCCTTACGCTTGGCCATTGTTTCCTATCTGATGGCACATTCTAAAGGTAGTTTTAAAGAATTAAAAGAAAACACAAAAGCTACGTCAGGAAATATTAGCGTACAACTTAAAAAGTTAGAAGAAGCAGGTTACCTTCGTATCGAAAAAAGTTTTTTGGATAATTATCCGCTAACTCAGGTGGCATTAACAAAAAAGGGAATTAAAGCCTTTGAAAATTATGTAGAAGCCCTGAAGAAATATATTTTTTAAAACTCAAAAGACAATGAACATAATTTTAATAATATTTAGTTCCATTTTTATGAGCATGAGTTCCATTGTGTTACAAAAAGATGGCCTTCAGCAAAAAATAGAAAAGGCATTCGTGGAAAGTATTGAAAGTAACAGCAATGAACCTTTGGAAAAGGCAGTTACTACTTTAGCTTTTGCTTTTGAAGAAAAGGACACGATTTCAACCCGCTATTGGCTTTCCTATGCTCGCTACCATCAAGCACTGTTGGCAGGAGAAATAAACAAAGACAAAAAACAAGCTGAACAATTTATTGATCGTGCTATTTCATTGTTAAAACCCTTGAAAAATGATTCAGAAAGTTTAGCCTTACTCTCCATTCAAATAGGATATAGTATTCGTTTTAAAAGCTATTTCGCCATGGTAGGATTAGGACAAGATTCTCGAGCTTTTGCAGAAACTGCATTAGCGCTTGATCCAACTAATTTACGTGCCTATTACTCGTTAGCCATAAATGATTTTTACACACCAAAAGTTTTTGGTGGAGGAAGGGAAGTAGAATTTTATCTTAAGAAAGCCCTTGGTCTTTCACAAAATGAAAATGTAGAAGATCAACCTACATGGGGAAAAGACAGTGTTTATGAGTTATTGATAAAACAGTATAAAAAAGAAGAAAAAGACAGTTTGGCTCAAAAATACCTTACTCAAGCTTTAGCTTTATATCCTAACAATCAACAGCTAAAGGCACTTTTTGAAGAATTGTAAGTGTTTTTTTTAAGTCTGCTTAGCCCAACCAACCATCACGATCCAAACTTCTATATTGAATGGCTTCAGCGATATGGTTTTGACTGACTTCATCCTCCCCTTCCAAATCGGCTATGGTGCGGGCAACTTTTAAAATACGATCATATGCTCGAGCAGAAAGTGAAAGTCGTTCCATAGCACTTTTTAATAACTGGGTAGATGCAGCATCTAAAACACAATATTTTCTAATTTGTCGGGAACTCATTTGTGCATTATAATGGGTGTTTTCCAATTCTTCAAAACGTTTTTGCTGAATCACTCTTGCAACAGTAACGCGCTCCCGGATGGCTTCAGAGGATTCTGCTGGTGTTCGGTCTGCTAACTTTTCAAAAGGAACTGCCTCTACCTCAATATGAATATCTATTCGGTCTAATAAAGGTCCCGAAATTTTGCCTAAATACCGCTGCATTTCCATAGGAGAAGGTCCTAATTTGGATTGTGGGTCATTAAAAAAACCTGAGGGACTAGGATTCATACTTGCCACGAGCATAAAAGAAGCAGGATAAGTCACTGTAAATTTAGCTCTAGAAATAGTTACTTCGCGATCCTCCAAAGGTTGGCGCATGACTTCTAAAGCACCCCGCTTAAACTCGGGTAACTCATCTAAAAACAAAACCCCATTGTGTGCCATAGAGATTTCCCCTGGTTGCGGATAAGCACCCCCTCCAACCAATGCAACGTCGCTTATAGTATGGTGAGGAGAACGGAAAGGCCGAACACTCACAAGACCTTTATTCTTGACCTTGCCCATCACGGAATGAATTTTAGTGGTCTCCAATGACTCCATCAAACTCATTGGAGGCAATATACTAGGAAGTCGTTTTGCTAACATTGTTTTTCCTGCTCCAGGGGGGCCTATCAATATAATGTTATGTCCCCCAGCAGCAGCAATTTCCATACAACGCTTAATCCCCTCCTGCCCTTTAACATCTGAAAAATCGTGCTCAGGATATTTTAACTGATCTTGAAATGTTTTTCGGGTATCTACCTCCACAACCTCCAAACTTGACTTGTCTTTAAAAAAGTGAATTACGTCCTCCAATCGCTCAACACCGTAAACCTTTAAATCTTTTACAATAGCAGCTTCATTTGCATTTTCTTTGGGTAAAATAAAACCTTCAAAGCCATCATTTAGTGCTTGAATCGCTATAGGTAAAGCCCCTCAAATCGGTCTTATACTTCCGTCAAGTGACAACTCACCCATAATTAAATACCGTTCCAAACCGACCGCTTGAATTTGACTTGAGGCAGCTAAAATCCCTACAGCTAGAGGTAGATCATACGCCGACCCTTCCTTACGGATGTCTGCGGGTGCCATGTTAATCGTGATTTTTTTTCCTGGGAGTTTATAACCAATGTTAGTTAGGGCAGCAGCAATACGAAAGTTACTTTCCTTTACCGCATTATCTGGTAAACCCACAAGGTGATAACCTATCCCTTGACCAATATTCACTTCGATTGTTATAAGATTGGCTTCGACACCAAAGACGGTACTTCCAAAGACGGAAACTAGCATAGATAAGATTTGGTTTTTTAAAAATACAAATTTTATCTATTATTATATTTCATAAATGATAAAGACAGATTTGAATGAAATCTTTGGTTATATTTAGCTCTTACAATTCCTCACCCATGAAATCATTCTATCTCGTCTGTGCAACTGTTTTAATTATCGGCTGTCAATCACCAACTGAAAGTATACCATCACAAAATAACTGGGCCTTCCCTTATTTTGAAAAAATTGATTCTTTAAACCCGATTTTAGAACCCTCTACCCGCTTAAAATTCCTTGATCCGATGACCCATGAAGAAGTAGCTTGGGAAAAACGTAATGTGCTAAATCCTGCAGCAATTGTAAGAAATGACACCGTTTTTCTACTTTATCGAGCTCAAGATGAATGGGGAACTTCAAGAATTGGTTTGGCCATAAGTACGGATGGAATGAATTTTACCAAAAGGGAACAACCGATTTTCTTTCCTGAAAAAGACAGCCAATCTCCTCTAGAATGGAACATTAGAAAAATCGAAGGGGAACCCTATGATTTAGATTGTGTCTCGTGCTATTTTGATGGGGTTGAAGATCCTAGAATTATTCAAAGTGAAGAGGGAACATACATAATGACGTATACCGCCTACAATGGGAAAACAGCACGTTTAAGCAGTGCCTCGTCTCCAGATTTGATCCAATGGACTAAATATGGAGCTGTCCTAAAAGGTGAAAAATACGAGGACTACTGGTCAAAATCTGGAGCAATTATAACTGAAATTATAGGCAACCAACAAGTAGCCAAAAAAATTGATGGGAAATACTGGATGTATTTTGGAGACACCCAACTTTTTATGGCAAGTTCAACAGACCTTATCCATTGGGAACCTGCAATTAATGAAGAAAACGGAGCATTGATTTCGGTACTACATCCCAGAAAAGGATTTTTTGATAGCCGACTAGTAGAACCCGGTCCATATGCCCTATACACTAAAGAAGGGATTATTTTGATTTATAATGGGAGTAATGCTGCCAATTACAACGATCCTAACTTACCAAAATTCACTTATGCTGCAGGTCAAGCACTCTTTGACAAAACAGCTCCTTATAAGATGATAGACAGGACCCCATCCTATTTTATATATCCAGATAAAGACTATGAAAAAGTGGGGGAAGTCAATGAAGTTTGTTTCGTGGAAGGATTGGTCTTTTTTAAAGAAAAATGGTTTTTATACTATGGTACCGCAGATTCAAAAATTGCGGTTGCAGTGTATGATCCCTCTAAAAATTAAGAAACTCTGCTTTAGGCGCTGGTAATTTGTTCTTCAACCCTTGTTCCAACCAAGCTTTAAAAGTTGCTGTATCCGTATATTGAATTGGGGAATTTAATAATCTCCCATCGGCAGTCATTTGAACATAAAAAGGTTGAGAAGCAGTCTGAAAATTGATGGCTTGAAAAGTAGCCCATTTTTTTCCTACAGTATTAATTTCTTTTATTCTTCCATCAGGATATTGATAGTTAAACTGAGCCTCATCATTGAGTTCTTTTCTATCATCAACATAAAGAGAAATAACAATATAATTTTCATTCAACAAGGAATAAACCTCGGGATCTGACCACACGTTTTCTTCCATCTTCCGGCAGTTGACACATGCCCATCCTGTAAAATCAAGTAATATTGTTTTATTATCAGTTCTTGCCACTTCCAGTCCTGTTTCGTAATCTTTATAGCACTCGAGACCCAAAGGACAATCAGACTCAGTTGAATTGATACTATAAAACTCAGGTGGGGGAAAACCACTCAATATCTTTAATTGATTTCCATCCGAAACTAACCCGAAAACAAGGAAAGAAGTAAATAATAAACTAAGGGTTGCAAAAACCCCTCTTATCAGCCCTATTTTTTGCTTGATATCATGTTTGAAGCGAATAATTCCAAAGAGGTAAAGTGTTAGGAGCAATGAAATCAACGCCCATATTCCAATAAAAACCTCACGTTTTAAAAGATCCCAATGAGCAACTAAATCAGCATTAGAAAGGAATTTCAATGCCAAAGCTAATTCTAGAAATCCAAGAACCACTTTTACGGTTGTCATCCATCCTCCAGACTTTGGTAGAGCCTTAAGCGTATTAGGGAAAAGTGCAAATAATCCAAAAGGAAGTCCTAAGGCAATTCCAAAACCTAACATTCCTGCACTAAGTTGCATAGCACCTCCATCAGCAGTTAATGATCCTGCTAACAGGGAACCTAAAATAGGACCGGTACATGAAAAAGAAACGATGGCTAGGGTAAGTGCCATAAAAAAGATTCCTACGCCCCCTTTAAAACCAGAAGCTTGATCAGACTTATTTCCCCATTGTGAGGGAAGAGTGAGCTCATAAAATCCAAAAAAGGAAAAAGCAAAAAAGACAAAGACTCCAAAAAAGATTAAATTTAAAGTAACATTTGTCGCTATGGTATTTAATATTTCAGGGTTTAGGGAATCTAAGAAATGAAAAGGCAGACTCAACAAGCCATAGATCAGAATTATAAAAAAAGTATACAACAGTGCATTGTATACCCCTTTACTTTTTGTGGTAGCTTGTTTTAAGAAAAAAGAAACCGTTAGAGGAATCATAGGGAAAACACAAGGAGTCAGCAAAGCCAATAATCCTCCAATAAAGCCCAAAAAGAAAATGTTCCAGTTAGACTTTGAAGTCTCATTTGTTATCTCAGTGCCTAAAAATTCAGTACTTTTTAAATCAAGGTTTAAAGCTTTAGATAATTCTTTACTTCTTGAATCGGTGGTTAAGGAACTAGCAACTTCTTTTCCATCAAAAGAAAACACAAAGGTTTCGGTTCTAAAAATACAGAGCTTATCATCACAAGCTTGATAATTAACCTCAACAGAAAGATTACTTAAATCTGTATCTTCCAATTCGATTTCTTGTCGAAAAATTGCAACTTTATTGAAATAGGTTAAATCCATTTCGAAAACCTTATCATAGGCTGTGATGGAAGTACTCTCCTCAACTTTTCCTATACGTTTGTATCCTGTTGGATTAAACACAAATTCGGTGGGTATAGCACCCTCTTTGTTTGAAAATTGGGAATACAAATGCCAGTTAGTTGCTATTGAGGCCTTAAAAATAAGGGTGTATTGTCGTTCATTTGTCTGTTCCAATTCCGTTTCCCAAACAACAGGTTCATTATCAAACTGTCCATAAACAAGGACATTACAAAACAAAAATAAAAGTAATTTCAAATTCATATCACGTAAATTAGTAGGATCGTCTCCGTGTTATCATTCATTATATATCTTCTGTCACAACGCTTCCCAACAACCCAAACAATTTGATCATCAGAACACAAAAGCCATTGTTGTTCTTTTTCCAAAAGAGAATACTTTTCATCTTTAAAAAATTTACTTAATAACTTTTTACCTTTCATCCCGGCGGGATAAAAGTAATCGCCTTTTTTAAACTTTCTAAGGAAAAGATGTTTTTTTATTAGCTTTTGATCTAGTGCTGCTTGATTGGGGCGCCAAGAGCGTGAATCTATATTAACAAGATGCTCACATTTTAAATTAATAGGCAAATTTGAGGAGGGATTATTTGGGTCAAATAAAATTATTTGTTCTTCTTCCAAACGTTTTTCAATTAAAATCAAAAAGGATCGATCTCGAATCAGGCGATGGGTTTCAGAATAGAGAATTTTCCCGCTTTCAGAATTCAAAAGTTTTACAACTTCCTTTGAGTTAAAACCATATGGAGAAAACAAATGATGCACACAAAACAAAAGAGAGGGAAGTTTCAATAAACCTTTAATTTCAATTTTGATGTGTTCCTTTTCAATTATAAAAAGTTTTTGCTTTAGCGTTTCCAAAGAAGTTTGGATAAAATCATTGGTCAGCAATAGGTGATCTAAAGTGGATTGAAAGTTATGTAATGCATTGGGAACAATATCTTCTATGATGGGTATCACGTGATGTCTAACTTCATTTCGAAGATAATCATCACTTGCGTTTGAGCTATCTTCATTCCAAATTACACCATGCTCTTTAGCATATTGAATCAGTTCTTTTTTGGGAATAGATCGTAATGGGCGCAGAAGGTGCTCCCTTTCTTGAATACCCAATAAGCCTGAAACGCCTGTCCCTCGAGTAGTATTAATTAAAAATGTTTCCAGCTGATCATTGAGGTGGTGTGCTGTGACTAAAAAATCAAATGCATACCCATCCATAATCTCATCAAACCAACTATAGCGAAGGTCTCTAGCAGCTAGTTGAGTGCTTTTTTTATGGTATTTTTTGTATTCAAGCGTAGCAAACTCAACAGAGAAAAAAGGAATTGAATTATCAAAACACCATGCTTTAACGAGACCCGCATCTGAATTACTTTCTTCACCTCTGAGTTGAAAGTTACAGTGAGCAACAGAAAAGGGTACCTTTGCTTTCACCAACAGATCAGCCATTACACTACTGTCAAGCCCTCCACTATGGGCTAATAAAATTTGTTTTCCAACCAGCTTGGCCAAATTGATGTTAATATTTTTTAAACCTTCCACTTTCACCTTGCAAAGGTAAACATTAGTGAATCAAAAGAATACATTTCCGTAAAAGGCGCTTTTTTTAAATATTTTTTTGTTGTGTTAAAAAAATACCCCACTTTTGTAGTGTTATGTTTAAAACAGTAGAAAAATTTATCATAAAAAACGCAACTTCACTTCCGTTGCGCAGGTCTACACGCCGCCCCGTAGGGGTGTAATTTTTTATGGAGTATGGTGCGCCCTTCTCCCTTCTCGAACAAAACATTTTTTTTCTAATTATAATTTTATCATGAAAATATTACGCGCTAAAGCGGAACATATTATATATGCCAAAGATATCAGTCAGTGTATTGATGAATCGGCTAAAACCAGAGGTACCGGGATTGCTAGAAGAACTCCTGAGTACATCGCTGGAAAAATTCAAAATGGAAATGCTGTCATTGCAATTGAAAATAATTTATTTGCAGGATTCTGTTACATTGAGATATGGGGTCATGGAAAATATGTAGCACACTCAGGGCTTATTGTAACTCCGGAACAAAGAGGTAAGGGACTTGCCAAAAGAATTAAAAAAGAAGTTTTTGAGCTTTCTTTAGAAAAATATCCTGAAGCAAAAGTTTTTGGAATTACCACAGGAATGCCTGTAATGAAAATAAATTATGAACTCGGATATAAGCCAGTTCATTTTTCCGAACTAACGGACGACCCAGAATTTTGGAAAGGATGTCAAACCTGTAAGAATTATGATATCCTAACACGTACAGAGCGTCAGATGTGTCTTTGCACAGGAATGCTTTATGATCCAAACAAAAAAACTAAACCAAAAACCTTCAACACTAAGGTTGCACTACGTTTAAAACAAATCAAAGAAACATTATTACTTAAAAAGAACAATTCATGAAGCACTCAAAACTAGTTTTGGCTTACAGTGGAGGTTTAGATACTTCATACTCCCTAAGAAAGCTTTCAAAAGAAGGCTATGAAGTTCATGCTGTAAGTATTAATACAGGGGGATTTTCAGAAAATGAAATTAAAGACATTGAAGAGAAATCTTATCAAATGGGCGCCCATGTTTATAAAAACATAAATGCTTTGGATACCTTTTACCATAAGATTGTAAAGTATTTAATTTTTGGAAATGTTTTACGAAACAACACCTATCCTTTATCCGTAAGCGCGGAGCGTATTATTCAAGCAATTGAAATAGTTACCTATGCAAAAGCTATAGGTGCAAAATATATTGCCCATGGGAGTACAGGTGCTGGAAACGATCAAGTACGATTTGACATGATCTTTCAAGTAATGGCCCCAGAAATCAAAATCATCACTTTAATTAGAGACAATCAACTTTCAAGGGAAGACGAAATTGAATACTTAAAAACGCAAGGTATTGATGTCCCTTGGGAAAAAGCAAAGTACTCCATTAATCAAGGACTTTGGGGAACCAGTGTTGGAGGTTCTGAAACCTTAACATCTGATCAACCTCTCCCTGATTCTGCATATCCTAGTGCCCTAGAAAAAGAAAAAGAAGAAGCTATTTCCTTGACCTTTACGAGAGGTGAACTGACTGAAGTGAACGGTGAAAAAGGCACACAAGTCGCATTAATTCAAACCCTACAAAACCAAGCAAAACAATTTGCAATTGGGCGTGACATCCATGTGGGAGATACCATAATTGGAATCAAAGGCCGCGTTGGTTTTGAAGCGGCAGCACCTGCAATAATAATCAAAGCACACCATCTTTTGGAAAAGCATACCCTCAGCAAATGGCAACAATTTCAAAAGGAGCAACTGTCCAATTTTTATGGAATGCAACTCCATGAGGGGCATTACTTAGATCCTGTAATGCGCGACATGGAAGCCTTTATGGAAAGTAGTCAAAAAAAGGTAAATGGTACAGTATATATAAAGCTTTACCCCTACCGATTTGAACTTTTAGGAATTCGATCTCCAAACGATCTTATGCAAGCAGAATTTGGAAGCTATGGCGAAATGAATAAAGGGTGGACGGCAGAGGAAGCTAAAGGCTTCATCAAATTGACAGCCAATGCAACTAAAATATACCAACATCTAAACAAAGAACAATGAAACGTGTAGGAATTATTGGAGGATCGGGATACACCGGTGGTGAGCTCATTAGATTAGTGATGCACCATCCCGCTCTGGAACTTGACTTTATCTTCAGTACGACCCGTGCTGGGAAACCTGTTACCGCTGCACATCCTGATCTGTTGGGGAGATTAGATATAACCTTTACTGAAACTGTAAATGCAGATGTTGATCTTCTATACCTGTGTTTAGGTCATGGTAATTCTCGTGCTTTTTTAGAGCAACATTCATTTTCTAAGAAAACAATAATTATTGATTTAGGGAATGATTTTAGACTTAACAATGATCGTGAGTTTGGAGGAAGACAATTTGTCTATGGTTTACCAGAATTACAAAAAGAAGCGATAGAAAAGGCAACAGCTATTGCAAACCCAGGTTGTTTTGCTACTGCGATTCAGCTAGCACTACTACCATTAGCAAAAAATAATTTAATCAAAGAAGCTGTCCACATAAATGCAACCACGGGTAGCACTGGTGCAGGTGTTGGGCTTAGTGGCACGAGTCATTTTAGCTGGAGAAACAACAATCTGTCTTGGTACAAACCTTTTACCCATCAACATTTAGATGAAATTACCCAAAGCTTAAAGCAACTTAACATGAACAATGAGTTGTTTTTCATGCCCCAAAGAGGTGCTTTTACTCGAGGGATTTTTGCAACGGCCTATACTTCTTTTGAGGGGTCGCTTGAAGAAATTAAAACACTTTATAAAAAATATTACGCTACACATCCATTTACGCAAATAGCAGAAGAGGAAATTAGTTTGAAATCTGTGGTGAATACTAACTTTTGTTTTCTTCATCTACACAAGCACAAAAACACGCTCCTCATCACTAGTGTTATAGACAACCTAATAAAAGGAGCCTCTGGGCAAGCGATACAAAACACCAACATAATTATGGGCTGGGAAGAAAACCTTGGTCTTCAATTAAAAGCCTCCATTTTTTAAAAAATCAAACATGAAAATAGCCATCATAGGAACGGGAAATTTAGGGTTGAGTATTGCCAAAGGACTGGTAATAAATAACACCTATACTACCCTCTACCTTTCCAAAAGAAACATAGATGTACTTTCAAGCTGGAAAGAATACAAAAACGTATTTATAACTCAAGACAACAAGGAGGCGGTACAAAACTCCGACATCATAATCTTTGCAGTGCAGCCCAATCAATTTGATTTGATTTTAAAAGAAGTCAAATCCTTATTGACAGATAAGCATGTTCTTATTTCAACCATAACGGGGTATACAATAGACCGAATGGAATCTATTATTGGAAATCAACACCCAATTATTCGTTCCATGCCTAATACAGCTATTTCTGTTGGTAAATCCATGACCTGTTTGTGCAGTAATGATACAGGAAAGAAAAAGCTTCCTATAGCTGAAGCGATATACAATGGCTTGGGAACTAGCCTTGTTATAGAAGAACAACACATGCAAGCAGCTACGGTATTGTGTGCGAGTGGGATTGCCTTTTGGATGCGCTTAATTCGTGCCACTACCCAAGGGGGAGTGCAGTTGGGATTTGATGCTGATGTAGCACTCAAAATGTCAATGCAAACAGCCATGGGAGCTGCAAGCTTACTGATTGAAACAGGCAGCCACCCTGAAGAAGAAATTGACCGCGTTACAACCCCTAGGGGGTGCACGATTACCGGGTTAAATGAAATGGAACACCAAGGATTGAGTTCCTCACTAATCAAAGGTTTGAACGCCTCCTTTAATAAGATTAACGATATTGCAAAACAGTAAAATAAAGCCATGAAACTATTTGATGTTTATCCTTTGTATGATGTTACCCCAGTTCGCGCTAAAGATGTTTACGTATATGATGAAAACGAAACAGAATATCTTGATCTCTATGGCGGTCATGCAGTAATTTCTATTGGACATTCACACCCCCATTATGTCAAAAAAATTAAGGGTCAACTAGAACTACTAGGCTTTTATTCAAATGCGATACAAAACCCTTTACAGCAACAATTAGCCGATGCAATAGGAGAACAATCATGCTTGCATAATTATGAATTATTTTTATGTAGCACCGGAGCTGAGGCTATTGAAAATGCGCTAAAGCTAGCTTCATTCCATACCCAAAGAAAAAAGGTGATTGCCTTTCATAAATCATTCCATGGTAGAACTTCTGCTGCCGTAGCAGTAACGGACAACCCCTCAATTAACGCTCCTTTAAACCAACAGCAAGAAGTTACTTTTTTACCTTTTAATGATATTGAGGCTTTAACAAATGCCCTCAAAACAAAAGACTATTGTGCGGTTATATTTGAAGCCATACAAGGCGTAGGTGGGCTGGATCAGCCCTCAGACGATTTTATTTTTGCGATGGAATCACTTTGCAAGAAATACGGTAGTTGTTTAATCGCTGACGAAGTACAATCAGGGTTTGGACGATCGGGAACTTTCTTCGCTTATCAAAAAAACAAAATCAGTCCCCATATTATTACCATGGCCAAAGGCATGGGAAATGGTTTTCCAATAGGAGGCATATTAGTTCATCCTGAAATCAAATCCAACTATGGAATGCTAGGAACAACCTTTGGCGGAAATCATCTGGCTTGTAGTGCTTCTATAGCAGTATTAGATGTGTTAAAAGAAGAAAAACTTCAAGAAAAAACAATCACTTTGGAGCATTACTTTAAAGAAAAAGCAAAAGGTATTACAGGGATAAAAAAGATAAAAGGAAGAGGATTAATGCTTGGTTTGGAATTTGACTTTGAAGTCGCTAAATTAAGAAAAGAGTTAATCTACACCCATCACATTTTTACTGGAGGAAGCAGCAATAAAAATCTCATTCGCATTTTACCTCCATTGACCGTAAAAGAGAAACATTTTGATTACTTTTTTAAAGCACTCCAGAGTGCGCTAAATAAACAAAGAGAACACCAAGCATAATACGATGAAAAACTACCTTACTATAGATGACCTCCCCAATCTTGACAACGCTGTTGCAGAGGCACTTACATTAAAAAAAGATCCTTATAAATATAACAACATAGGGAAAAACAAAACTTTAGGGATGCTATTCTTTAATCCTAGTTTACGTACACGATTGAGTACTCAAAAAGCGGCGCAACAATTAGGAATTCATACCATGATCATGAACTTTTCTAATGAGGCATGGGCTTTAGAATTTGAGGATGGCACCGAAATGAGTGGTTTACGATCAGAGCACATAAAAGAAGCAGCTGCGGTTGTATCACAATACTGCGACATAGTTGCTATTAGAGCGTTTGCATCGCTAACCGACAAAGAAAGTGATGAAACAGAAAAGGTAATGCATAACTTTGCAAAATACGCAAGTATACCGGTAGTAAATATGGAAAGTGCAACAGCACATCCATTGCAAGCTTTAGCAGATGCTATTACTATCAAAGAGCACAGTACAATAAAACGACCTAAAATTGTTTTAACCTGGGCACCTCACCCCAAAGCTCTCCCACATGCTGTGGCTAATTCTTTTACACGTATGGTTCAAAAATTAGATGCTGAATTTGTGATTGCCCATCCCGATGGTTATACGTTAGATCCTAAAATAACCAAAAGCACACCGCTCTATCGCAATCAAGAAGAAGCCTTTGAGGGAGCTGATTTTGTCTATGCTAAAAACTGGTGCTCGTACACAGACTATGGCAAAGTCTTACGCACAGACAACTCCTGGATGCTCACAGCCGAAAAGCTAAAAAATACAAATCATGCTAAATTCATGCATTGTTTGCCAGTAAGAAGAAATATTGTAGTTTCAGATGATGTACTAGACAGCCCTAATTCCTTAGTCATCGAACAAGCAAATAACAGAACCTTTTCAGCACAAGTGGTACTGAAAAAAATAATAGAAAATGGATAAGCTACAAATTGTCAAAATTGGAGGAAATGTCATTGAGAACCGAAAGGCACTCAAAGAATTTTTAGCTGATTTTAGTGAAATAAAAGGAGCTAAAATAGTAATCCATGGAGGGGGAAAAGAAGCCACACAGATGGCAAAAAAACTAGGTATTCCTTTACAAATCATTGAAGGTAGACGCATTACAGATTTACCAAACTTGGAGCTAATCACTATGTTATATGCAGGTAAATTAAACAAAACCATTGTTGCTCAATTACAGGCTTTCGGATCTAATGCCCTAGGACTAAGTGGCGCAGACGGCAATAGTATTACCGCTAAAAAGCGACCCCCAGAACCCATTGATTTTGGTTTTGTGGGAGATGTCACTGCTGTAAACGAAGTCCTATTCACTTCGCTATTAGCTCAAAATATTGTCCCAGTTTGTTGCGCAATCACCCATGATAAAAATGGACAATTACTAAATACAAATGCAGATACTATTGCTTCTGAAATTGCAATTGCAATGTCTTCTCATTTTGAAGTTACGTTAAGTTATTGTTTTGAAAAGAAAGGTGTTTTAAAAGATGAGGAAGAGGAAAATTCTGTAATCCCTATCCTTACTTCTGTCGCGTATAAAACATTAAAAAAAGAAAAAACAATACATTCAGGCATGCTTCCTAAAATCCACAATTGCTTTGAAGCCTTAAAGAAAGGAGTTGCTCATGTGCGTATTGGAAATCCAAAAATGATTACTGAAAAAGTAATCCATACCCAAATTCAATTGTAATGATAACTGAAAAAGCAATACAACTTTTACAAGATTTAATTCGAATCGAATCCTTTTCAGAAAAGGAAAACAAAACTGCGGATCGAATTGAGACCTGGTTTTATGAACACAACATACCGTTTCAAAGAAATGACAACAACGTTTGGGCCACCAACAAAGAGTTTGATCCAGAATTACCGACCCTTTTACTAAATTCTCACCACGATACTGTAAAGCCTAATCAGGCGTATACCCGTGATCCTTTTTCTCCCGACATTATCGATGGAAAACTTTTCGGTTTGGGTAGCAATGATGCTGGAGGGGCATTGGTTTCTCTCATTGCCCTTTTTACCCATTATTATGCCCATCCGAATCCAAGGTATAATCTCCTAATCGCTGCAACTGCAGAGGAAGAGATTGCTGGAAAAAAGAGTTTGCGTGGACTGTTAGAAAAGCTTCCTAAGATTGATTTTGCAATTGTGGGTGAACCCACATTGATGGATTTAGCAATAGCCGAAAAGGGCTTGATCGTTTTTGAAGCCATCATCAAAGGGACTCCAAGTCACGCGGCACATCCCAACGCAGACAATCCCTTGATAAAAATTCCAGCGGTTATAAAAGCAATAGAATCCATTCATTTTGACAAAGTATCTCCCGTATTAGGACCTGTAAAAGTAACTCTTACCCAAATTGAGGCAGGAAGCCAGCACAATGTTGTTCCTTCAGAGGTAAAACTAGTAATTGATGTGCGCGTGAATGAATGTTATACAAATAGTGAAATAGAACAACAGTTAAAAGAAACGCTTCCTTGCGAAGTAAATGCTAGATCATTACGTTTAAAAAGTTCTTCTATTGATAGCGCTCATCCTCTTATTAAAGCAGGAATTGCCTTAGGTAAGAAAACCTATGGTTCACCTACCCTCTCGGATCAAGCCGCTTTGGATTGTCCATCCTTAAAATTAGGCCCTGGAGATTCTACTCGCTCTCATTCCGCAGATGAATATATCTATGTTAAAGAAATTGAAGAAGGTATTGCCTTTTATATAGCACTTTTAAAAAACATCTTATAATATGAAACTTTGGCAAAAAGGGGCTGCAGCCCATGAAAAAGTAGACACTTTTACCGTAGGTAAAGACCGTGAATACGATTTAGTATTAGCACAATATGATTGTGAAGCCTCCAAGGCTCATGCCAAAATGCTAGGTGCAATAGGGCTCATTACCCCTAACGAAGTAAAACAGCTCTGTAACGTTCTTGAAACCCTAAAAACAGACGCTAAAAATGGAAGCTTTACCATTGAAGACGAGTTTGAAGACATGCACTCTAAAATAGAATACATACTGACAGAAGAACTGGGTGATTTAGGAAAAAAAATTCATACAGCACGTTCTCGAAATGACCAAGTGCTTGTTGCTATGCATCTCTATCTAAAACAAGAATTAACTGAGATAAAAACACTCGTTATTGCGCTTTTTGATTTGTTACTAGAACTTGCTGAAAAACATCAAAACGATTTGATTCCAGGGTATACACACTTACAAGTAGCTATGCCTTCTTCCATTGGAATGTGGTTATCGGCTTATGCAGAAAGTCTTGTAGATGATTTATATTTCTGGGAAGCGGCATTTAAAATTGCAGATCAAAATCCGTTAGGTAGTGCTGCAGGCTTTGGGAGTGCTTTCCCTATAGACCGTGAACTAACCACCAATCTGATGGCTTTTAAACAACTAAAAGTGAATGCCGTTGCAGCGCAAATGAGTAGAGGAAAATTAGAAAAAAGTACCGCTATGGCATTGTCCAGTATCGGCAGTAGTTTGGCCAAAATGAGTATGGATATTTGTCTCTATATGGGTCAAGATTTTGATTTTATCTCTTTCCCTTCTGATTTAACTACAGGGTCTAGTATCATGCCCCATAAAAAGAATCCTGACTTATTTGAATTGGTGCGTGGAAAATGTAACACCCTTCAAGCCCTCCCTAACCAATTGGCTCTTCTGACCACAAATCTACCCAGTGGATACCATAGGGAATTACAATTAGCCAAGGGTCCTATGATTGATGCAGTTCAGGAGCTAAAGGCATGTTTGGACATTCTATTGTTTAGCCTCCCTCAGTTGCGAGTTACACAAAACAGTACCGACCAAAAAAAATATGATTACCTCTTTAGTGTAGACACTCTTAATGCCGAAGTTATTGCTGGAAAACCCTTTCGTGATGCCTATCGCGAAATAGGAGAAGCTATTGAAAATGGAAGCTATATCCCAAACAGAGCGTTAAACCATACCCATTTGGGTAGTATTGGGAATTTAGGTTTAGAAGTTATTCGAGCCAAAATGAAACCCTTACGCGAGTAACACTAAAATAAAAAAGTCTTTCTTACAGTCTTTCCTAGTTTAAAAAGGTGATAGTGGCTTGAAAAAAACTTGAAACAGATATAAAACGAAATATATTATAAAAATATTCAAAGTACTATCAACTGATAATTCAAAAAACGGCAGTCTAAAAAAGTATTGATTTGTAAACTTTCAATGCTCTATTAAAAATTCTCGTCACGCTTTACAATGAAACCTACTTACTTCCTAAAAATCACGATAATCCCAAGGTCCTCTGTAAGCTCTATCCAACATTAAATTGGCCCCTGGATCATTGATAAACTTTTCAGACTGCGGATTCCATTCCAAGGGTCTCTGAAGTGCATAGGCAATATTAGCAACATTACATACTGTTGCAGTTCGGTGGCCAACTTCCACATCACATATGGGTCGGGTTCTGTTTTTGATCGCGTCAAGCCAATCCTCATGGTGGTTTGGACTATTGTATACCAAGTTAGTATCTGTTTCTTTCAAAGGTGTTTTGGCAAGGTCAGTATTAGGAAAAGTTTTTAAATAGCCTCTACTAATTTCCAAACGTCCTTCAGTACCAATAAACTGAATTTCATTGTTACCTCTGCCCCACTTGGTATGGGTTACGGTAATTCCGTTTGCATAAGTATAGGTGAGTCCTTCCACAGCAACTCCTCCAGGGGGGATAAAATGTAAAGGCCCTGTATCATCCATATCCAATGCCCATTGCACAATATCAAACATATGCGCACCCCAATCAGTTATCATTCCCCCACCAAAGGGTGTGTAATCACGCCACATGCCCCAACGCTTATCTTCTATAGGACAGGCCAAATCAAAGTGATACCCACGATAGGGAGCAGGCCCTATCCAAGCATTCCAATCAATCGTTTCAGGAATGGGTTGACTCGGCAAATCACAAGCTTTGTATGGAGCACCGATGGCGACTTTAACCTCTTTGATTTCGCCAATATATCCATTCCTAATTAAATTTACGCCCTGACGAAAACGGTCCCAAGAGCGTTGCATGCTTCCCGTTTGAAATACTCGATTATACTTTCGCGCTGAATCAACCATGGCGCGGCCTTCTGCAACAGAACTAGAAAGTGGCTTTTCACAATAAATATCCTTTCCTGCTTTAGCAGCGTCTACTGCCATTTGTGCATGCCAATGGTCTGGAGAAGCAATGACTACGGCGTCAATATCTTTACGCTCTAGCAACTCTCTGTAAGCTGCAATTTCATCTAAATTTTGTGACGGTTTATTCTTTTTTGCCAAAGCTTTTTGAAACGTCTCAGAAAAAAAGGACATTTTGTTGACATCAACATCACTTACAGCAACAACTGAAGCACTATCATAATTCACAAAATTAGTCATCAGACCTCTTCCTTGTTTACCCACACCAATAAATCCTAATTGAATTTTATCGTTGGGTGCGGTGGTACCAAAACCTAAAACATGGCTTGGAACAATGCTAAAAACCGAGGCTGTAGCTGCTGTTTTATGAATAAAGTCTCTTCTTTTCATTCGTTTATTTTTAGATATAATTTAAATGTACTAAAAAAATAGACTTGTAAATAAGGATTTTGTATTTTTCATTATGCCGTCTAAATCGAGAGTTTATTTTTTGGATGCCCTACGAGCTTTTGCCATTATAATGATGTTGCAAGGCCATTTTATAAGTAGTGTGATTGATACATCCACACTTGACACAACCCACTGGGGCTATCGCTTTTGGTTATATTGCAGAGGTTTTACCGCCCCCGTTTTCTTTACCATTACAGGGTGGATTTTTACTTTTTTATTATTAAACGAAGAACACGAACAATCAAATCTAAGAATTAAAAAAGGGATAAAAAGAGGAGGGGAACTCTTGATTTGGGGATATCTACTTCGACTAAACCTACCTTCCCTTTTATCGGGATCAATAAACGGATCCTTTATTCAAACCGATGTTCTTCACATCATAGGCTTATCCATATGTTTTGTTATTTTACTTTATGTGGGGCTTCAATACTTAAAGCAACATCGCATCTGGATTTTCCTGCTTGCAGCAGTATCGCTTTTTCTATTTGAACCGCTATATAATCAACTTAATCTAGAAGTGCTCCCAATATACTTAGCTTCCTATTTAATAAAAGGTTACGGAGGTGTTTTTTATCTTTTCCCCTGGCTGGGATATGTATTCATGGGAGCTACACTTGCTTTCTTTTTTAATAAAAAATACTCAACCTGTAAGAGCTGGATTTTGCCTTTTGCTTTACTTGGCTTACTATTAATTTTTATCTCCTCCTCTTTTTTCAGTTGGGCGGGAGATGTATTTAACCTTTATTTTTTTAAACAGGTAGCAAAAAATAATTTTCTTTTTATTCGCTTGGGTGATTTCTTTTTGCTGCTATCTTTTTTTATATTTTTTCAAAATAGACTCCAAAATAGAATATGGAAATTTTTAGGAACGAACACTTTATCACTTTACATTGTCCACTACTTTATTTTATATGGAAGTCTATCCGGCTTCGGTCTCTATAAATTTTATGCGCACCAATTGAACGTTTTTCAAACAGTATTAGGCTTAATATTTTTTTTGGCAACAACTATTGGTATTGTATTTGTATTAAAAAATAAAATAAAGCGCTAATAAACCTTAATCTACACCCCTATGAAACTAGCTTTCCTATTTATGTTAATCTCGCTTTTCACCTTGAAAGGATGTGCAAAATCAGAAGAATGCATGGGAGAACAAAAAATAATTCCTTGCACAAGAAAATATAAACCCGTTTGTGGTTGTGATGAAATCACCTATTCTAACGCATGTGTGGCAGAATCAGCAGGGGTTTTAAAATGGAGTGATGGCGCCTGCAAGGATTGATTGTATTTTTTTAAATATGTAAGGCTCTATCTTCGGTGGCTGCCAAAGCGGCTTCTTTTATCGCTTCTGCATAAGTAGGATGTGAATGACTCATCCTTGCAATGTCCTCTGCTGACGCTCTAAATTCCATTGCGGTTACGGCCTCTGCAATTAAATCAGCTGCTCGAGCACCAATCATGTGAACCCCTAAAACTTCATCTGTTTGAGCATCTGCAAGAATTTTTACAAAACCATCAGTATCCATACTGGCTCTAGCTCGTCCAAGGGCTCGCATTGGAAATTGACCACTCTTGTAATTCACGCCAGCGGCTTTCAGTTCTTCTTCTGTTTTTCCAACCGCAGCTACTTCAGGCCATGTATAAATGACATTAGGCACTAGGTTGTAGTCAATGTGTGGCTTTTGACCTGCCAAAAACTCAGCAACAAGCACACCTTCTTCTTCTGCTTTGTGAGCAAGCATTGCACCGCGAACAACATCACCGATTGCATAAATATTTGTGGCTGTAGTCTGCAAATGATCATTTACTTCTACTTGTCCTCGTTCATTTAACTGAACTCCTGCAGCAGCAGCATTAAGACCTTCAGTATAGGGTTTTCTACCCACAGAGACCAAGCAATAATCGCCTTCAAAATGAACGTCAGCTCCCTTTTTATCAGTAGCAGTTACAGAAACAAGGTCTCCTTTTCGTTCTACTTTATTCACACCATGCGAGAGAAAAAATTTGACGCCTTGTTTTTTCATCACTTTCATTAATTCTCTGGACAGTCCTGCGTCCATTATTGGCGTAATTCGATCTGCATATTCGATCACAGAAACATCAGCTCCTAAACGACGGTATACCTGACCCAACTCCAAACCAATTACTCCTCCCCCAATAACCACCAAGTGTTTTGGAATTTCTTTTAGTTTTAAGGCTTCTGTTGAAGTAATAACACGTTCCTTATCTAATGTAATAAAAGGCAAACTCCCCGGTTTTGATCCCGTAGCAATAATGCTGTTTTTTGCTTCAATCACTTGTGCATCTTTACCCTCAATTTTGATATGAGTTGCATCTACATAACTTCCGAGGCCTTCAAAAGTAGTTATCTTATTTTTTTTCATTAAATAATCGATTCCTTTTGTTGTTTGATCAACAACAGCAGCCTTTCTATCAATCATTTGCTTGAAATTAATTTTGATCTCTCCCTCAATTTCAATACCGTGTTCAGTAAAATGTTTTTGCGCATCTTCATAATGATGTGATGAGTCCAGAAGAGACTTTGAAGGAATACAACCCACATTCAAACAAGTGCCCCCAAGGGTATTATATTTTTCAATTAAAGCTGTTTTTAATCCCAATTGGGCGCAACGAATCGCTGCAACATAACCTCCTGGTCCCGAACCGATAATGGCAACATCATAAACACTCATAAACTAATTATTTAATGAGCTTCAAAAGTACAAATGTTTATTTGTACACCATAATCTATAAGTGCGGATTTTGAATTATTTTTTATACTTTTAAAAAATATTATTGTCCCTAAGCGATGTGAAAATCGCATCATAATTTAAAATCTTACGTATGATCAAGAAACTACCTCTTATTGTATTTTTTTTATGCAACCACCTCCTCGCTGCTCAAGTTTCAGAAAGTTACCAAAATACACTCATGGAAATGATACGTGTTTCAGGAACTGAGGATTCATTTGTTGCAAGTGTGGAACAAATAAAAAATATTTTTAAAGCCCAGCTAAATGATTTGAGTGCTGATGATTGGAATACTATTGAAACATTTATAAATAAGGAGTCCTTTCCAAAACTTATCAATCAACTTACGCCCATTTATGAAAAACATTTATCAGAAGAGGATCTAAAAGTAATCATCTCCTTTTACACTAGTGAAACGGGAAAGAAATTTGCTGCAAAAACACCTATAATTGCCGCAGAAAGTATGTGGGTAGGACAACAATGGGGTATTGAATTGGGTCAAAAGATTCAAGAATTTGTAAAAAAGAAGTAATGCCCTACTCAATCAAATCAATTCCAAAGGAATACTAATCTATCTTAAAAAAATCACGGTCATTAAACTTTTCTATGCATTCTGATGAGGAGTTGGGATCATTTATACGCTTGCTTACCTTATCAAAAAAAGAAGGTAACATTCTAGAATTAGGCACAGGTACCGGCATGTCTTTATCATGGATTCTTGATGGGTTAGATCCCAATGGAAAGGTGACTTCAATTGAAAATGATCCAGACTGTTTAGATGTTGCACGTTCCTTTTTTGCGAAAGACCATCGTGTGAGCTTTGTTCAAGAAGATGCCAAAACCTGGATTAAAAAAAACAGCACGCTACAATTTGATCTTATTTTTGCGGATACTTGGGCTGGAAAATTTTCATGCTTAAACAAAACACTTGAGATGGTAAAACCGGGGGGATTTTATATTGTAGATGACTTAAACCAGCAAGAAAATTGGCCAGAAGGACATCAAGATAAAGTTTTGTCACTAGTGGAAACGTTGAAAAATAAAAATCAGTTCTTTGTCCTTCAAATCGACTTAGGCTCTGGGATTATGATTCTATGTCGAAAACCTCTTTAGATTACTAAATCAATGGAAGAATGAAATCATATCCCCCAATTGATTTAAATTCATTAAACTTGTATTCACAGAATAAAATCATTTGAAAAAGAAAGAACTCTCCTTAGGAATTGCCCTTTTACCTATTGTTATTTTGGTATTGTTACTCTCATATAATGTATTGGTTTATGGAGACGATGCTTTAGGAGGTTCCAATCAATTCATTTTACTTTTAGGGGCTGCAGTGGCTGGAATTGTTGGTTTCTATTACAAAATAGGATACCAGAAAATGATTGATAAGGTTGCTGAGAATCTACAATCTGTAACAGGAGCATTATTGATTCTATTATTTGTAGGTGCATTAGCCGGTACTTGGCTTATAAGTGGGATCATTCCCGCCATGATTTACTATGGTTTACAAATTTTACACCCAAGTATTTTTCTACCAGCATGTATTATCATTTGTGCTATTATTTCATTGGCAACAGGGAGTAGTTGGACTACTTCAGCTACGGTTGGTATTGCGTTAATAGGAATAGGAAAAGTATTAGGCATTCCTGTAGGAATGGTGGCTGGAGCAGTAATTTCAGGAGCTTATTTTGGCGACAAGCTTTCCCCGCTAAGTGACACCACAAACTTAGCCCCAGCAATGGCTGGAGGAGAATTGTTTTCGCATATCAAATACATGACTCTTACCACCATACCCAGTATCATTATTACCCTTGTTGTGTTTTTTATTTTAAGTCTTACCCAATCCACATCGGGTGCTGCGGATACAGAAACACTAATGTTGGCTATCGAAGAAAAATTTACTATTACTCCTTGGCTTTTTATCGTTCCTGGAACGGTCATACTTCTGATAATTAAAAAAAGTCCGCCTTTAATTGCCCTGCTTATTGGAACACTCCTAGGGGGTCTTTTTGCAGTAGTGTTTCAAAGTAAAATTCTTCTTGAGATTACTGAATCTAGTATATTAAGCTTTGAGGTTGCCTATCGTGCGATTATGAATTCTATAACTATTTCAACAGAAATCAACACCTCAAATACCTTGCTTAATGATTTATTCACTTCTGGAGGTATGGAAGGAATGTTAGGAACAATCTGGCTTATTATATGTGCCATGGTTTTTGGCGGAATTATGGATGCTATAGGAGCGTTAGAAAGAGTTAGTAATGCATTATTAAATTGGGCACAAACTACTTTTCAATTATTTGCAAGCACCGTGGCTTCATGTCTAGCTATTAATCTTACTGCCTCGGATCAATACTTGGCGATCGTAATTCCTGGGAAAATGTTTGCAAAAGCCTATAAAGACCGTAAACTTGCTCCCGAAAACTTAAGCCGAACTCTTGAAGATTCAGGAACGGTTACTTCGGTTCTTATTCCCTGGAATACATGTGGCGCCTATCAATCAGGGGTTTTAGGCGTGGATGTCGGGGACTATTTTGTTTATGCAATTTTCAACTGGCTAAGTCCGTTTATGACCTTACTTTTTGCTGCATTTAACATAAAAATTAAGGCCTTAAAAACAACCTAAGTTTTTTAAAAAAAAAGCATAAAAAAAAAGCATCTCACGTTTGAGATGCTTTTTTTTTTGAATACTTGATTTAAGCTAGATCAAAACGATCTAAATTCATGACCTTAGTCCATGCGGACACAAAGTCAGAAATAAACTTCCCTTCGCTATCAGAGCAAGCATAAACTTCAGCAATACCTCTTAACTCAGAATTTGAACCAAATATTAAATCTGAACGAGAAGCCGACCATTTAACAGCGCCTGTTTTGCGATCTTTTCCTTCAAATAAATTTTCTGAATCAGAAACAGCACTCCACGTCGTCCCAAAGTCAAGTAAATTGACAAAGAAATCATTTGTTAGTGCTTCAGGCTGAGAAGTGAAAACTCCTCTTTTTGATTGGTCATAATTTGTGTTTAATACACGTAAACCACCCATCAAAACTGTCATTTCAGGAGCAGAAAGCGTAAGTAATTGAGCTCGGTCAACCAATAATTCTTCTTCAGAAGCTTTGTACTTATTTCTAAGATAATTTCTAAAACCATCTGCGTTAGGCTCAAGAGCAGCAAACGATTCTGCATCTGTCTGTGCTTGTGTTGCATCTGTTCTACCTGGTGAGAAAGGAACACTTACATCATGTCCAGCATTCTTAGCCGCTTTTTCAACTGCTACCGAACCTGCTAATACAATTAAATCTGCCATAGAAACTTCTTTTCCTCCAGAGCTAGCTGAATTAAAATCATTTTTAATGGCCTCTAAAGCAGAAATTACTTTATTCAATTGAACCGGATTGTTTACTTCCCAATCTTTTTGTGGGGCTAAACAAATACGTGCTCCATTTGCACCTCCACGCTTATCAGAACCTCTGAAAGTGGAAGCAGAAGCCCATGCGGTAGAAACCAATTCAGATGCGCTAAGACCCGATGCTAAAATTTTAGCTTTCAAATCAGCGATATCCTTATTATCAATCAACTGGGTTGATCGTACAGGAATAGGATCTTGCCAAATCAACTCTTCTTTAGGCACTTCAGGCCCTAAATAAAGGGAATGTGGCCCCATATCACGATGCGTTAGTTTATACCATGCTCTTGCAAACGCATCTGCAAATTCATCTGGATTTTCATAAAAGCGACGTGAAATTGCCTCATAGGCAGGGTCTTCTCTTAAGGCAATATCTGTTGTAAGCATAGTGGGTGCATGCGATATTGAAGCATCATGCGCATCTGGAACTGTTCCAGCTCCGCCACCTGATTTTGGCTTCCATTGATGAGCACCTGCAGGACTCTTGGTAAGTTCCCATTCAAAACCAAATAAATTTTCGAAATAATTATTACTCCATTGCGTTGGGGTTGTTGTCCAGGCTCCCTCTAGTCCACTTGTTATAGTGTTTACACCATTACCTGATCCCAGTGTATTTTTCCACCCTAGCCCTTGTTCTTCAATACTTGCTCCTGCAGGTTCAGCACCTACATATACATCTGGATTGTCTGCACCATGTGTTTTTCCAAAGGTATGTCCTCCGGCTATTAGAGCAACGGTCTCTTCATCATTCATCGCCATTCTCCCAAAAGTTTCTCGAATATCAACAGCAGATGCTAAAGGATCTGGCTTTCCATTTGGTCCTTCTGGATTCACGTAGATAAGACCCATTTGAACAGCAGCTAGAGGATTCTCAAGCTCTCTATCTTCAGTATAACGTTGATCACCTAGCCATTCACCTTCTACACCCCAATAAATATCTTCTTCAGCTTCCCATACATCGGTTCTACCTCCTCCAAAACCAAACGTTTTGAAACCCATAGATTCTAATGCGCAGTTTCCGGCTAAGATCATAAGATCCGCCCAAGAAACTTTTTTACCGTACTTCTGTTTGATTGGCCAAAGCAAAAGACGTGCTTTATCTAAATTGGCGTTATCAGGCCAGCTGTTTAATGGAGCAAAACGCTGTGTTCCTGCACCTGCACCTCCTCGACCATCTGCAATACGATAGGTCCCCGCACTATGCCAGGCCATACGAATAAACAAAGGTCCATAATGACCATAATCTGCAGGCCACCAATCTTGTGATTCGGTCATCAATTCAAAAATATCGGCTTTTAATGCATCGAAATCAATACTTTCAAATTCTTTTTTATAGTCAAAATCCTTATCCATTGGATTGGATAATGAAGAATGTTGTCGTAACACGTTCAAATTTAACTGATTAGGCCACCAGTCGTGATTCCTAGAACCACCCCCTGCAGCTTTTTTTACAATTTCACTTGAAAATGGGCACTTGGCTTGAGAATCGCCATTTGACCCATTTGAATTTTTAAAGTTTTCCATTAGTGTATTTTTTATAAAAGTATTAATCATTTAGTTTAATTAACAAGGTTATCCATTATATTTCCAAATAGTTATATTGGTATTGATTATCATTAGAAAAAAAAATAAAACAGCACGCAAATTCGATTTGTTTTCAAGGTCATTTTAGTTGATTTACATGTAAAAAATATATCGCTTTACAATTGCACATTAGTTCTCGTTTTTGATTTTGAATTTGTATTTTTGCTTTAGAGTAAATATTCATGGCTAAAAAGCAAACAACCACTGAAACTGATATAAAAAGAAAACGGCAACAACAGGTGTTATTGGGTGGAGGGTTATTGCTAATCGCAGTCTTACTTGGAATTTCATTTGTTTCCTATCTTTTCTTTTGGCAAGCTGACTTCAGTACCCTCGGAGCGATGGGCGATAAAACTGTTGAAGCTAAAAATCTTTTAAATAAACTAGGCGCTTATTTAAGTCATTTCTTCATATTTAGAGGGGTCGGCCTAGCCGCCTTTCTATTTGTTTACCTTATAGGACTAACTGGCTTTAAGCTCTTTTTCCAAGGATCTACCGCACGCCTTGCTCTAAATTGGGCTTGGGGTATTGCACACATCTTATGGTGTAGTATTGTCCTCGCTTTTGTATGGGTCGAAGCTCCCCTATTTTCTGGTATTATAGGATTTGAAATTCATGGCTTTTTGACGACTTATATTGGACGCCTGGGTCTTTTAGGGGGGTTACTTTTTATCTTCTTATGTTTTATTGTAATTGAATTAGGATGGACACCAGAGCATATTCTTTCCTGGATTAAAAGCTTTAAAAAAGAGAATGATAGTGCCGAAGAAACTTTAGATCCTCAAAATGAAGATGCAGTGGAATTGGATTTTTCCTCTCAACAAGAATCGCTGGAGGAAAGAACGGAAAATGTATCCGAAACACCAACAACTGAGCCCAGTATTGATGAACCTACTTTAAAAAACGAGAATGCTGTTGATGGTGATTCCATTGAAATGGAAATTGAACGTATTGAAGAAGAAACCGTTGACGAAAAATTAGCGCAAAAATTAGTAGAAAATCAAGGCTTTTTTGATCCTACATTAGAGCTTAGCAAGTTCATGATGCCCGGTTTTAATCTTTTAAAAGACTATGGCGAAAGTGGTATCACGATCAATCAAGAAGAGCTTGAGGTAAATAAAAATAAAATCGTTGAAACTTTAAATAACTATAAGATCGGTATCGCCAACATAAAGGCAACCATTGGTCCCACAGTTACGCTCTATGAAATAGTTCCAGAGGCAGGAGTACGTATTTCAAAAATTAAAAATTTAGAAGATGACATTGCCCTTTCCTTATCTGCGCTGGGCATACGTATTATAGCTCCCATCCCTGGCAAAGGGACCATTGGAATTGAAGTACCCAATCAAAACCCTTCAATTGTTTCTATGCGTTCTGTAATTAGCGCTGCTAAGTTTCAAAATGCCGAGATGGAGTTACCCATCGCATTGGGTAAAACAATCAGCAATGAAACCTTTGTTGTTGATTTAGCCAAAATGCCACACTTATTGATGGCAGGAGCTACAGGTCAAGGAAAGTCAGTAGGTTTAAATGCTGTATTAACCTCCCTATTATACAAAAAACATCCTGCAGAAGTAAAGTTTGTTTTGGTCGATCCAAAGAAAGTAGAGCTTAATATTTACAATAAAATAGAACGTCATTACCTCGCTAAACTTCCAGATACTGAAGAGGCTATTATTACCGACAATACCAAGGTGATAAATACCCTTAATTCCCTTTGTATCGAAATGGACAATCGCTATGAATTGCTTAAAAATGCAATGTGTAGAAATTTAAAGGAATACAATAAAAAATTCAGAGAACGTAAGCTTAATCCAAACGACGGGCACAGCTTTTTGCCTTACATCGTTTTGGTGGTGGATGAATTTGCTGACTTGATCATGACTGCCGGAAAAGAAGTAGAAACTCCTATTGCGCGTCTAGCGCAATTGGCCCGAGCGATTGGTATACACCTAATTATCGCCACACAACGACCTTCTGTAAATGTCATTACAGGTATTATCAAGGCAAATTTTCCAGCCCGAATAGCCTTTCGGGTGACTTCTAAAATTGATTCGCGAACCATCTTAGATAGCGGTGGTGCCGATCAACTTATAGGACGTGGAGACATGCTTTATACCCAAGGAAATGAACTTACACGTATCCAATGTGCCTTTGTGGACACTCCAGAAGTAGAACGAATTGCCGCCTTTATTGGAGGACAGCGTGGTTATGCTGATGCACATTTATTGCCTGAATACGTTGGAGAAGAAAGCAATAGCCTTCTAGATATCGATGCGAGTGATAGAGATGAACTTTTTAGAAATGCCGCTGAAGTTATTGTAACTGCCCAACAAGGTTCGGCATCTTTATTGCAACGTAAACTAAAGTTAGGCTATAACAGAGCAGGAAGAATTATTGATCAAATGGAAGCTGCTGGTGTCGTGGGTCCTTTTGAAGGAAGTAAAGCGAGACAGGTGTTGATTACTGATTTGGCCGCTTTAGATCGCTTATTAAATGATGAAAATTTATGAAAAACATAGTTTACTTATGTATTGCTTTTTTTTGGTTTCACTTTACTTCAGCACAAACCTCTGAAGCTGCCGTGAAATTGCTTGATGAAGTATCTGAAAATATTGCTGCTTTTGAAAATCTTAGTTTTGACTTTTCATACGTATTAGAAAATAGGCAAGAGAAGATCAAACAAGAAACTAGCGGAACGGTAACCGTTGAGGGAAGTAGGTATAAGCTTATGTATTTGGGAGCAGAACAACTTTTTGATGGTGAGAAAACATATACTGTAGTTCCAGAAAACGAAGAAATTACCATTTCTAGTCCTGAAGAAGGGGAAGATTTTGGGATCAATCCTTCAAAACTTTTAAATTTTTATAAAGAAGGGTATGATTATCAATGGGATATTAAGCAGAATGTTTTAGGCCGAACCATTCAATTTGTTAAGCTTATACCTAGTGATGAAAATAAAGAGGTTAGTTATTTATTACTTGGAATTGATGTCCTTAAAAAAAGTATCTATCGCCTAATTGAAATTGGAGCTAATGGTACACGTACCACATTGACACTCTCAAATCAACTCACTAACATTTCATTAGCAACTGACTTTTTTAAATTTGATGCTTCCAGCTATCCTAATTACTACATAAACAATTAGTCGATTGAAAATTATAGATCGATACATATTAAAAAGTTATCTAACACGCTTACTAAGTGTCTTTACTATCTGTATGTTTATTTTTATCATTCAGACCTTTTGGCTTTTTATTGATGAACTCGCTGGAAAAGGGTTGGATATAATTATAATTTCTAAATTCTTATTGTATTACTCTCCAAAGCTAATCCCTTTAGTACTTCCATTATCAGTTCTTTTAGCCTCACTCATGACCTATGGGACACTTTCTGAAAATTATGAATTTGCTGCGATGAAGTCAACAGGAATTTCACTTCAGAGAGCCCTTTTAGCGTTGACAATTTTTCATGTTTTATTAGGTATAGGTACCTTTTATTTCTCCAATCATGTAATTCCTTATGGGGAGCTCAAATCCTACAACCTTCGAAGGAATTTAGCGAAATTGGAGCCTACACTTGCCATTAGAGAGGGAATCTTTAATGAAATTGGAGAGATTAACATAAAAGTGGCTCGAAAATATGGGGATAATGATCGCTTCCTTGAGGATGTGATTATTCATGAATATACCCCAAACAGTGAAAACAATATCGTTATAAAAGCGGAACGAGGAGAAATGAAAAGTGAAACTACGGATCCTAACTTGAAATTAGTCCTCTATAATGGAAATCGCTATGAAGAAGTAATCCCCAAAAAGGCAACGGATAAAGAAAGAATACCGCATGCTAAAGTATACTTTGAGGAATATGAAATGAATATTGATTTGTCAAAATTCAATAATGTAGACTTAGAAGAAGAAAATTACAAATCCACCTTTAGAATGCAAAAAATTGATCAGCTAAGGGTTAGCATTGATACCCTTCAAATATCATTTTCTGAGGAACAAGATGCTTTTAGCGAAAATTTCGGGAAGCAAAGTGTCTTAACACAGAGTGCTAAAAAATCCACCCCTAAGGCTGAACAAGATTCATTACCTCCCAATCTTTTTGAGTTTATCATTTCTAATGAAATATGGAAAAAAAGTAGGGTCATGGATGAAAGTATTGTAAAAGTTAGAAGTTCGATACGAAATCTAAACACCAAAAAAAACACCTTTTTTGCATACCAAAAAACGATAAATCTCCATAAAATTACACTCCAGGAAAAATATACTCTTATTTTCGCCTCACTATTTCTGTTTTTAATTGGAGCTGCATTGGGAGCAATCATCAGAAAAGGAGGATTAGGACTCCCCTTAGTGCTATCAGTACTTATTTTTCTAACCTATCACTACATTGGTTTGTTTGGAAAAAATGCTGCTGAAGACAACAGCATCTCCCCTTTCTTTGCCACATGGTTATCTACCTTTATTCTTGCTCCGTTTGCAATTATTCTGACACGTAGAGCCTCTGCTGACAAAGGATTCATAAGCCTTTCCAATCTAGTATACCCAATCCAAGAAAAAATAAAAATACTCTTCTTTTTTAAAACCCGAAAGACAAAAAATGACTAATAAGACGCTCCCATTAGACGCTATTCCTGAAGCAATTGAAGCTATAAAAAAAGGAGAAGTAATTATTGTAGTTGATGATGCCAACCGAGAAAATGAAGGTGATTTTATCGCTGCTGCAGAAAAGATCACCCCTGAGCTTATCAACTTTATGGCCACGCATGGAAGAGGTTTAATATGTACTCCTCTCACAGAAAGTCGTTGCCAAGAATTACAATTAGGCAAAATGGTTTCAAATAATACAGACCCCTTAGAAACAGCCTTTACCGTCTCTGTAGATTTAAAAGGAAAAGGTGTAACCACCGGAATATCGGCTGCAGATCGATCCAAAACAGTTGAAGCACTAATTGATCCCAGCACTTCCCCTTTTGATTTGTCAAGACCTGGACATATATTTCCATTGATCGCAAAGGCAGGAGGTGTTTTAAGAAGAACTGGACATACTGAAGCTGCAATTGACTTTGCACGTCTTGCGGGGATGCAACCCGCTGGTGTGATTGTTGAAATCATGAATGAAGATGGAACCATGGCACGCCTCCCCCAACTCATTGAAGTGGCTAAAAAATTTAATCTAAAAATAGTTTCGATTGAAGATCTGGTTTCCTACCGTATGCAACATGACAGTCTAATTGAAAAAAAGGCAGACACCCTTATCAACACTCGCTACGGGGACTTTAGACTAAGAGCTTATGAGCAAACTACTACAGGATCAATACATTTAGCATTAACCAAAGGACGTTGGTCTATTGAAGAAGTAGTTCTTACAAGAATTCATTCTTCGAAAATCACAAATGATATACTCGGCACACTTACCGGCTCTGTAGATAAAGGTCTAGACGATATATTTAAGTTAATAAATTCAGAAGGTAAAGGGGCAGTTCTTTTTATCAACCAAGAACAAACTTCCGAAAATCTTTTAAGTAGGATTACGGCTCTTTCTGAAATGCAAGCCAAAGGGACTTTAGACAAAGCACCACCCATGAAAATGGATGCTAAAGATTATGGTATAGGAGCACAGATTTTACATGATTTGAATATTAAAAAACTTTGTGTTATTAGTAATTCTGAACAACAACGTAGGATAGGAATTACAGGCTATGGAATTACAATAGAGGGCTATAAAAACTATTAAGCTATTCGAAAAACCATAATTTAACTGCCATAATTCCTATAGTGATTAACATCGCCCATCGGATAACCTGATCGCCTTTTTTAACAGACCACCTACTCGCCCACCAAGCACCCACACTTGTGCCTAAGGCCATCAATAAACCCAATTTCCAATTGATCGCGTCATTGAATGCAAAAACCGCTAAAGCCAAAGAGGAATAAATAAAAACAATCGCTGTTTTGGAAGCATTTGTTTTGACCAAGCTCAAACGATTAATACGATTTAAAAAAAGCATAATCACAATGCCTATTCCCGCATTGATAAAACCGCCATAAATACCGATAAAAAAAAAGCCTATGATTCCAAAGAGCAGATACTTTCCCGTGAGTCGTTCCGGTAGTTTATGTGTGAGGTTTTTAGCATTCATTAAAATAAGCCCTCCAACAACAATTAAAATAATTGCAAGAATTCGATTGAATAAACGCCCGTCTAAGTCTATTGCTATTTGTGCACCAATAACAGCACCTATACTAGCACTGATCCCTAAATAAATATTAAAAGGAAAGTTTGATATACCTTTACTTTTATACCCTAAGGCACCTGAAAGGGATTGAATGACTATAGCAATTCTATTGGTTCCATTTGCAATATTTGGAGGTAACCCTAAAAAAATTAAAACCGGGAGCGTGAAAAGAGAACCTCCACCTGCAAGTGTATTAATGACACCCGCAAAAAAGCCAACAACAATAAGAATAACAGCCTGAATATACTCTTCCATATGATAATTCAAAACTACAAAAACTCAAAAGTAATTTTAATAGAAAGTCATCAATTAAATATTTCCTATTTTAAAAAAGGAATGTATATTTGCAACCGCATTGGAGAAATGGCAGAGTGGTCGAATGCGGCAGTCTTGAAAACTGTTGAGGGTCACACCTCCGGGGGTTCGAATCCCTCTTTCTCCGCATCTACAATCCCTTTTCTATTATATATTAATAGTTTAGGGATTTTTATTTTCATATTTGTAAGATTATTGTACGGTCAGATATTAAAAAGCCTAAAAAATCAGCTACAGATTCTAATTTGATCCCCCCAATACCCTCAAAATAAATCGGTTTTTATTTTAGAGGTAGCTTTCGTAATGAAATGAAAGAATTTAAAAGAAAACTCCCTATTTGTTATAAAAAAAGAGAGTACGATTAAATATAATATTTTGTAGTATGAAGCATTTCTTTCAAAACAAAATAACTTTCTAAAATCCCTATGTTTTCAATCTTAGAGAGTTTAATTCTAACAAATTCATGATAATCATCAAGGCTTTGAAGATTAATTTTTAAGAAAAAATCAACTTTTCCAGCCATATGGAAACACTCCTGAACTTCATTTAAATTCTTGATTTGTTTTTCGAATTTATCAATAAACCCTTCATCATGATACCGCAATGAAACCATACAAATAACAGTTATTGGTCTTTGAATTAATTTTTTATCCAAAATTGCCACATATTTTTTAATGTACCCTTTACTCTCAAGCTTACGAGTTCGTTCATAAACCGGTGAGGGACTTAAGTTTAGAATTTCAGCAATTTCCCGGGTAGTTGTTTTAGAATTGTCCTGAAGAATTCTAAGAATTTTTAAATCTGTTTCGTCTATTGTATCCATGTGAAAAATAAATTTACTTTAAAATAAGACAAAACCAAGTCAATAAAGTAAAATGTTCTTAAATATATCTAAAATAAAGATAAATATATCTATTTAAGCTATAAATAAAGGTAATATGATTTTATATACGAGGTAATATATATTTTTGATTGTGTTTAAACTCAAGTGTTATGAAAAAAGAAAACCTACTAATCACAGGAGCTAATGGCCAAATGGGATCAGTGCTTGTAAAAGAATTACAGAAAATTTACGGAGAAGATCATGTTATTACATCTGACATAAGGACCAATGAAAACTTTAATGGAATCTTTGAGATTCTGGACGTAACAGACGGTAACAAATTAAATGATTTAGTTAAAAAACATCAGATTACCCAAATCTATCATTTAGCAGCAATTTTATCTGCTAGCGGTGAACTGAACCCCATACAAACGTGGGACGTGAATATGAAAACCTTCCTTAATATTTTAGAGGTTTCAACAGTCAACGCTATTGATAAGGTCTTTTTTCCTAGTTCAATTGCCGTTTTTGGAAAAAACGCTCCAAAAATAAAAACGCCTCAAGACTTTGTATTAACCCCATCAACCGTGTACGGTATGAGCAAGGTTGCTGGTGAAAATTGGGCTCAATATTACTTCAAAAAACACAAGTTAGACGTTCGTTCTTTACGATATCCAGGGGTTATAGGGCATCAATCGCTTCCCGGAGGAGGAACAACTGACTATGCGGTTGACATATACCACAAGGCACTAGCGAAAGTCGATTTTGAATGCTATTTAAAAAACGATCGAACTTTACCGATGATCTACATGGAAGATGCAATTCGCGCTACGGTAGAGCTAATGATGGCTCCAAAAGAAAATATAAACGTTAGAACTGCTTATAATCTTTCAGGTATGAGTTTTTCGCCAGAAGAAATAGCTACTTCTATTCAAAAAATTTATCCTAAGTTTAAAATAAAATATAAAATAGATTTTAGAGACGAGATTGCCTCCAGTTGGCCATCAAGTACAGATGACTCAAGCGCTAAAAAAGACTGGAGCTGGAAACCTCATTTTGACATTGATCAGATGACTGAAATTATGATTACAGAACTAAAATCAACAAATTCAAAAAACATAAAAGTGTAACACAATGTACGGATCCATTAAAGAACATTTAGTAAACGAATTACAAACCACAAAAAATGCTGGTTTATACAAAAAGGAACGGGTGATTTCATCTTCACAAGATGTAGAGATAACTCTTAATACTGGTGAAACGGTAATTAATTTTTGTGCCAATAACTACCTGGGGTTATCTAATAATCCGGAAGTTATCCAAGCTGCAAAAGACACCTTGGACACCCATGGTTTTGGAATGTCATCTGTTCGCTTTATTTGTGGAACGCAAGATATACACAAACAACTTGAAGAAAAGGTAGCTGAATTTTTTCATTGTGAGGACACCATTTTATATCCTGCGGCCTTTGATGCTAATGGAGGAGTCTTTGAGCCACTATTAACACAAGAAGATGCAATAATTTCTGACTCTCTAAATCATGCTTCCATTATTGACGGGGTCCGTTTGTGTAAAGCTGCCCGATATCGATATAAGAATAATGACATGGATGATCTAGAAAATCAGCTTATAGAAGCGACTAAACAGCAACATCGTTTCAAGATCATTGTTACAGATGGTGTATTCTCTATGGATGGAATAGTAGCTCAATTGGATAAAATTTGTGATTTAGCTGATAAATACGATGCCTTAGTTTTAGTTGATGAATGTCATGCGGCGGGTTTTATTGGTAAAAATGGCAAAGGAACCATTGAGTTAAAGAATGTTCTAGGGAGAGTCGATATTATCACCGGAACATTTGGAAAAGCTCTAGGGGGTGCTATGGGAGGCTATACTTCAGGTAAAAAAGAGATCATTGAACTTTTACGTCAACGTTCACGTCCATATTTGTTTTCAAATTCACTAGCTCCTGCAATTGTTGGTGGTTCTTTAAAGGTATTCGAGATGTTATCTCGCGATACATCGCTACGTGATAAATTAGAATCAAATACCAATTATTTCAGAAACGGAATGGAAGCCGCAGGATTTGATTTGGCAGGCGCTGACTCTGCTATTGTTCCTGTAATGCTTTATGATGCTAAATTGTCTCAGACAATGGCAAACATGCTTCTAGAGGAAGGAATTTATGTCATTGGTTTTTTCTACCCAGTTGTTCCTATTGGAAAAGCAAGAATTAGAGTTCAGCTTTCAGCAAGTCACGAAACTGAACAGCTGGATAAAGCCATTAAAGCCTTTACTAAAATTGGAAAAGAGTTGAAAATTATTTAAACAAGTGTAATTTAAATCTTGACTCCTTTAAATGACCCATTCCTCTGGAGTCTCTTGTTCTGCAGTAGTCTTTTTATAAAAATCCCAGTAAAAGTATGGGTGTTTTTTATTTAAATTTATTTCAAATACTGCACTCACAGCAACTTTTTTTTGTTTCTTTTCAAGAGTAGCATTCAAATACATATTCTTTTTAAAATTATTTTCTATATTTATAAAATAATCATTTACCAATATAATTTGAAAACATCACTTAGAGATTACTGGGAAGTAATCAATTATAATTATGAGCAAATCCGTTTTGCTGAGATTAAATCAAGTGTAATAATTTCAGTTTTTAGTCTAGTCTTTACGTTTGCATACACCATCGATGTCTTAGATGAAGAAAATGTATATGTTTTAGAATTTAATGAAGCATCTGATTATCTAGTTCTAATCCCCGTCTTTCCGATCATCTATTTTACATTTATTTCTTTCGTCTCTTGTGTGAAATGCTTTTTGCCGCGATTAAAAAAATCTGCCATCAATTCTCCATTATTTTTTGGTGATGTTGCAATGGGATATTCTGACTTTGAGACCTACAACAAAGATCTAGATTCACTTTTATCTGATGATGAACAATACAAAAAACACCTTGCTCATATGGTCTATGCAACAGCAAACATCGCTTTTACAAAATTTAAACATGTGAATGATGCGATACGGTCACTCATCAAAACAATCATAAGCCTTGCACTATTTCTAATCTTATTATATATACTTTAAAATAAATCAATCATGAAAAATTTAATTTATCTA